>NZ_JBYFCK010000003.1:122856-614162 GCF_057652155.1 Runella sp. R0.1_18 | reverse complement strand
ACGCCTTCAAGTCCGATATTTCTTTAATCAACTCTTCCATAATCTCATCTATGCAAATAGCGTACCTAAACAGTTACAAATTTTATACATTTACGGCATGAATTCTTCAGCCCTATATACGATTTGCTGGTGGCACACTATCCATTCTGGAGAGTGTGAGCAGTCATGGCATTTCCTATAAAAGGGAAAATATACTTTTAAATAAGGAGCCACCTGTTCGCAGGTGGCTTTTTTATTTTCTGCCCTCTCCACTTTTTTTCTTCTGCCAACCAATTTTTATATCAATGTCATATCAAGTAAATCAACACGGATTTTATGGCCCTTATGGAGGTGCCTACGTACCCGAAGTTCTGTATCCCAATATCAACGTTGTCAGATAGTAAGGCGTATTTGGAACGGATTCAGGCACTTCCTTTGCAAAATCCCAAGGCAATAGGGTTTAATATATCAACCCGTGAAGAGGTGCAATTTGCGCATCGTTACGGCCAAGGAGCGATTGTTGGCTCGGCATTTATCCGAAGGCTACAACAAACTGATGCCTCAAAGGCAGTTGAAGATTTTGTAAAAGAGCTAAGACTTAATTGAAGTGCGTAGGTTTGAGAGGTAAATTAAATCAATTTCTTCCTAACTTTGTTGTATAAATAATGCCAATATTGGTTGAAAAAACAACCTGCCTTTGTGCCTTTTTAGAATTAAGATAATGCTTTCAACCCACGATTTTCTTCAGTTATACGCCAACGACAGCCTCGTTCAAGTTATTGTAAACCAGATTTCAAGCGCTCAGCAGCATGTCCAACTCAAGGGGCTTGCTGGGAGCTTGGATGCTGTCATTGGGGCGGCGGTACATCACAGCTTGCCTCGATTGGGCTTGTTTGTAGCCAGCGACCGTGAAGAGGCCGCTTATCTACAAAACGACTTGCAAAATCTACTTGGTAAAGAAGTTTTGTATTACCCAACGTCGTACAAACGTCCCTACCACTACGAGGAAATTGAGAATGCCAACGTGCTCATGCGCGCTGAGATTTTGAATAAACTCAACGTGGCCGTACCTGATAATTTTTTGGTGGTGACTTACCCAGAGGCACTTTTTGAAAAAGTAATCAACAAACGGTCGTTGCTTACCAATACCTTTACCGTAAGAGTAGGCGAGCGGTTAGATGCGCAGTTTTTGCGCGAATTTTTGTTGGGTTACGACTTCGAAATAACTGATTTTGTGTTTGAAGCGGGTCAGTTTTCGGTGCGAGGGGGGATTATTGACGTGTTTTCTTATGCCAGTGAATACCCATATCGAATCGAATTGTTTGGGGATGAAGTAGAAAGTATTCGTTCATTTAATCCCGATTCGCAGTTGTCGGTAGAGGCGGTTAAACACGTCAATATTATCCCTGATATTCAAAATAAATTGACGCTTGAAACCCGTGAGTCGTTTTTAAGTTTTCTACCAACCAATGCCCTTTTGTGGTTTAAAGACGTAGAGTTGACCCTTGAGGTGATTGAAGAATGTTTTGAAAAGGCCGAAAATGCTTTGACAGGGGTCAAAAGTGGCGATATTCAATTGGTATCTGATCCGAACGAGATTTTTGAAACGCGTCGTGGGTTTTTGAACCAAATAAAAACCTTCAAAACGATTGAGTTTGGAAGACGCTTTTATGGGCCTTTTAGCCCCAAAAGTGAAACAAATAATGCTTCTTTTAGAGAAACATGGGGCGCAAAACCGCAGCCTTCCTTCAACAAAGATTTCAAACGATTGATTGATGACTTGTCCGAACGCCAGCACCAAGGTTATACCAACGTGATTGTGGCAGAATCGGCCAAACAATTGGAACGTTTGGAGAAAATAGTGAATGAGCTTGACCCGTATGTCAAGTTTCGACCCATGAATATTTCGCTTCGAGAGGGGTACATCGACGACCAACTCAAGGTGATTTGTTATACCGACCACCAAATATTTTCACGCTTTCACAAATACCACGTCAAGGAGAAGTTTAGTAAGTCAAAAGCCTTGACATTGAAGGAGTTAAAGTCGTTGAAAACGGGCGATTTTGTAACCCACGTGGACTATGGCATTGGGCGTTTTGCGGGCTTGGAAAAAGTAGATGTAGGGGGGCGAGACCAAGAGGCAATTCGACTGATTTACCGCGACAATGACATTTTGTTTGTCAGCATCCACAGTTTGCACAAAATCGCGAAATACACAGGAAAAGAAGGCGGCGTAGTGACCATGAGTAAATTGGGCTCGCCAGAGTGGGAAAACAAGAAATCAAAAGTAAAACGACAACTCAAGGACATTGCGCAGGAGTTGATTGGGCTTTATGCCAAACGCCGAAATGCCCAAGGTTTTGCTTTTTCCAAAGATACGTATTTACAAGCCGAACTGGAATCGTCGTTTTTGTACGAGGATACCCCTGACCAAGCTAAGTCAACGGCGGATGTGAAAGATGACATGGAAAAGCCGCACCCGATGGATCGTTTGGTGTGTGGCGATGTGGGTTTTGGGAAAACCGAAATTGCGATTCGGGCAGCGTTTAAGGCCGTAACCGATAGTAAACAAGTAGCCGTGTTGGTGCCGACGACGATTTTGGCCATGCAACATTATAAAACGTTCAGTGAGCGTTTGGCCGATTTTCCTGCGCGAGTAGAATACATCAACCGTTTTAAATCCGAAAAACAAATTAAAGAGATACTAAAAGATGTAGAGGCTGGGAAGGTAGATATTTTGGTCGGCACACACCGTATTGTCAATAAAGACATCAAGTTCAAAGACTTAGGCTTGTTAATTATTGATGAAGAACAAAAGTTTGGGGTAAAGGTCAAAGACCGTTTAAAAGAAATGCGCGTCAATATCGACGTGCTGACCCTGACGGCAACTCCTATTCCGCGAACGCTTCACTTTTCACTCATGGGCGCCCGCGACTTGTCGGTGATTGCAACGCCACCACCCAATCGTCAGCCCGTAACGACTGAGGTGCAGGTGTTTAGCGAAATATTTATCCGCGATGCGGTAAGTTATGAGCTTAACCGTGGTGGGCAGGTTTTCTTTGTACATAATCGTGTCAACGACATTGAGTCTATTGCTAACTTGATTTTACGTTTGGTACCAGAGGCCCGTATTGGGGTGGCACACGGTCAAATGGAAGGCGATAAACTAGAGAAGGTGATGATGCGCTTCATCGAGGGGGAATACGATATTTTAGTAAGTACCAACATTATTGAGTCAGGGATTGATATACCAAATGCGAATACCATCATCATCAATTCTGCCCATTATTTTGGAATGTCGGATCTTCACCAAATGCGGGGTAGGGTAGGACGTTCCAACCGAAAGGCATTTTGTTATTTGTTGACGCCGCCCATTTCACACTTGACCACCGATGCCCGCAAACGACTTCAAACGTTGGAAGAGTTTTCGGAGTTAGGAGATGGCTTCAAGGTGTCAATGCGTGACCTTGATATTCGGGGAGCGGGAAATTTATTGGGCGCCGAACAGAGTGGTTTTGTCAATGACCTTGGGTATGAGATGTATCACAAGATTTTGGACGAAGCCGTGCAAGAATTAAAACAAACTACCTTCAAAGATTTATTCGATTTGGGAGAAGCCGTACAGGCTATTCAGGTCGATTGCCAGATTGAAACTGACTTGTCGATTTTGATTCCAGATTATTACGTAAAAAATATTTCAGAACGTTTGTCGTTATATACTCGTCTGGACAACCTCAAGAGTGAAGAAGAATTGAGCGCTTTTGGTGATGAGGTTGCAGACCGCTTCGGTCCTTTACCTGAGGAAGTAACGTGGTTGATTGAGATGGTGAGAATCAGGTGGATGGCCGAAGCGCTTTTTATGGATAAGTTGACCCTCAAAAACAATACGCTCAAAGGCTATATTATTTCAACTGGTAACGATTCGTTTTTCCAGTCTCCAAAATTTGGGCATATCCTCAGTCATATCCAACGCAATCCCAAGCGTTTTGCACTCAAAGACCTTAAAAACAAATTGCTTCTTACTTGCTCCGACGTAAGGAGCTTGCCTGAGCTACGCAAGGTCTTGGAAGAACTGACGGTGAAGTAAGTGGGTAGTTCTTCGTTTTTTATTAGTTTTGCCCCTTTCCTAACCTTCTTGACTCTTTTGTTATGCCCCAAACGTTACGTGTGATTTTACTGTTGCTTCTTGCGACAACTACGCTCTTTGCCCAAAAGAAAAAACGAAGATCGTCTTCTCGAAAAAAGAAGGCGCCAGTGACCGTAGTTAGCCAAGGCATTTTTCCGTTGAAAGTCAGTAAAAATGGCCGTTATCTTACCGACAAACTCAATCGTCCCTTTTTGCTAAATGCAGATGCGGGCTGGAATCTTCTTTCCAAACTTAAAATGGAAGAGGCAAAAGTATATTTGTCGGCCCGTAATGCACAGCAGTTCAACGCAGTTTTTGTCCAATTGCTCCCAACTGAACCCGACGATGCAAATGCGTACGGTCAGTTTCCATTTGCGTCCAAAGGTGACTTTTCTAACCCAAACGAAAAGTATTTCCAACACGTAGAGGAGGTAGTTCGTTATGCCTCTCATTTGCAAATTGTGGTGGCGCTTGCACCCGCTTGGCTAGGGTGTTGTAAAACGAATTGGGATGAGGTGCAGCGAAAGAATGGCACCGACAAATGCCGCTCGTATGGTGCTTATTTGGGAAAGCGATTTAATAAATTTTCAAATATAGTCTGGGTAATGGGTGGTGACCGTGACCCGCAACAGGAGGAAGTAGTGCAACGGGCAATGGCAGAGGGCATCAAAGCCGAAGCGCCGCATCACCTGATGACTTACCATGCGGCAAGTTCACATTCCAGTACAGATGTGGCAGGAAAAGAAGCGTGGCTGGATTTTAGCATGATATATACGTATTTTCGGGGAAAGACGGGTGCTTGGACGATGGAAATGCCCCAGGTTTATGAAGCCTCGTTGAGCGAACATAACAAAAACCCCAGAAAGGTGTTTATTTTAGGTGAATCACAGTATGAGGATGAAAAAGATGGAAATGCTCAAGTGATTCGTCGGCAGGCGTATTGGTCGCTTTTAAGTGGTGGAAGTGGGCATTGTTACGGAAGCTCTCTAGCTGATTTTGGGGACGATTGGCGGCAAAAAATCCAACTACGAGGCGCACAGGATATGGAGTTGTATTTTAAAATTTTTAGCGGATTGCCGTGGTACTTGTTTCGACCCGATACCACCGATGAGGTTTTGGTAGAAGGGCGTGGCACGTACGGAAATGATGATTATGGTGTGGTGTCGGTATTGCCCAACAACCGCATGGCGGCCATTTATATACCCACAAGTAGGACATTAAAAGTGAATGTTGGTAAAATAAACGGTACAAATATTCGTGCTTTATGGATTAATCCTCGGACCAACCAAAGGTTCATTGGTGGCTATTTTAAACCGCAAGGAATCAGGGAACTTACACCACCTACCTTGGATGAAGATTGGCTACTGTTGCTAGGCAATGTAGGCCGAAAGTAAATCTGCCAAATCTGTACCAGAAGGTGTTTTTGGAACGATTTTTGCTTATTTTTACCGAATAATAAACACATAAAATAGAACTTACTTCATCGCTGTAATGACCAAGATAACTTGTTGGTTGTACTGTTTTTTGGGTTTTTTGGGTCTTTGCCGCGCACAAGAGGTGCAGTGGGCCAGTAAGTTACAGGGTTTTTCTTCTGAATATATCAAAGAGTCAACGGGCAAAGAATACAGGGCTGTGCAAGTGTTGGGGTATCCCAATTCGATACCTCCTTTTGGCGAAACCGCCTGTGCATGGTCGCCTTACAATGCCGACTCAAACGTTGAAGAATGGATTAAAGTTGGTTTTGACTCACCACAAAAAGCACGCCAAATCGTCATTGTTGAAAATTTTAATCAGGGTTGTATTACCAAAGTTTTTGCTTATGATGCAGCTGGAAAAGAGGTGTCGGTGCTAGACAATGGGATGCCCGTTCTGTCGGATGTAGGCCGCGTGTTATCGCTTAACATGCCCGATACTACGTTTGTGGTTAGTTCGATTAAAGTCGTTTTGAATCCTATTCGGGTAAAAGGTTACAACCAAATTGATGCCATCGGCCTAAACGCCTCTTCTAAACCTTTTGAGCTTAAAATCAATGTCTATAAAGACGCGCCCAAGGAAATCATCAAGGAAAATTTGGGCGTGGGGGTCAATTCCAAGGCCCAAGAAGTAGCACCCGTGATTTCGCCCGATGGGAAAACGATATTTTTTACAAGGGGGAAATTTGAGAAAAATATTGGCGGAGCAGAAAATCAGGATGTCTGGTTCTCCACCCGTCAAGGCGAACTGTGGGGGGAAGCCCAGAATATGGGAAGTCCCATTAACAATGCCGATAATAATGCGATCGTAAGTATTTCTCCCGACGGAAAGACGTTATACCTGATGAACGTCTATCGTCCCGATGGAACGATGACTTTTGGTTTGTCTAAGTCAACTCGTTCTAAATCAGGGTGGAATGTGCCTGTGGAGTGTAAAATTGAAGATATTTACAACCTTGACAAACGCAACAACACCGAGTTTGCCCTTTCCCCCAAAGGCAACGTATTGGTCATGTCGGTCAAACGCCAGGATACCAACGGTGACCGTGATTTGTACGTTTCTTTTTTAAAAGGCGACGGCACGTGGAGCAAGCCTCTCAACATGGGAAGCGTCATTAACACTGCCGACGTAGAAAGTGCGCCTTTTATTGCGACCGATAACAAAACCCTCTACTTTACGTCTTACGGCCACGCGGGCTACGGCGGAGGTGATATTTTTATCTCGCGCCGATTAGACGAAAGCTGGACGAAATGGTCGCAACCCGAAAACCTCGGCCCCGCTATCAATACACCTCAATGGGACGGTTTTTTGAGTATCCCTGCTTCGGGTGATTATGCCTACGTCAGCTCGATGCAAAATTCCATGGGGGGCGAGGATATTTTTCGTTTTAAGGTATATTCTGCCATTCGCCCCGAACCTGTAGCCATGATTTCGGGGAGTGTGTTGGATGCTGATACGAAAAAACCCGTAACAACGGAAGTGGTGACAAACTTAATGAAGGATAATTCTAACGTGTCAAAAGTGGAGTACGACCCCGAAACAGGGGAGTATAAAATTTTACTTCCTGTGCAAGAATCGTATCGACTGAGCGCGGTGAAAGATGGCTTTTTTCCGTTGGACGAAATCGTTGATCTTTCCAAAGACAAACGCTACCGCGACATCAAACGGAATATTTTATTAGTCCCCATCAAAGAAGGAAAAAAGATTACGCTCAATACCGTGGTGTTCGAGCAAAGCAAGTTTGAGCTTGTTCCACAATCGTTGCCTGATTTAGACCGCATCGCCGAAATGATGAATAAATATACCAATATGGAAATTTTGGTGGAAGGCCATACCGACAACCAAGGCGATTTTAACCTCAACATGGAACTTTCGGATAATCGAGTGAAAGAGGTAAAAAAGTATTTGATGGGGAAAGGTATTGCCGAGACGCGTATCCAGATCAAAGGTTGGGGTTCCACCAAACCTGTAGCCAGCAACGAAATAGAAGAAACCCGCAAAAAAAACCGTCGCGTAGAATTTACAATACTGAAGGTTTGAGCGAGAGTGTCGAGTGCAGAGGGTAGATTGTCGAATAAAATACACTTATTTTTGCTTGTCCCGACATTTTGTTTTGCTTGTCCCGACTTTAAGTCTGTGCAGACACGGTTTAGCGTCTTTTGCTTGTCCCGACTTTCAGTCGGGACGGACACGGTTTAGCGTCTCAGACGCTTTTTTCGTTTATAAGACGCTAATGTGTATTTGTAATTCTTTATGAAAACACTATTAGACTTTTCTTTGTTTAAAAGAATATTCTAAGAAAACGTGAAACCATTACTGTTAATTCTCATTCCCGTTTGTTTTGTCAGTAAAGTGAGTGCCCAAAAACTGGATCTAGGCAGCTGGAACGTCCTAAACATCAAATACAACGTAAGCGCTAAATGGAGTCTATTTGGGGAAGCACAGCTACGTTCGTTGTTATTTTACAACAATTTCCATTACTATGAATACAAAGGTGGTTTTTCCTATAAAGTCCATCCTAACGCTGTGCTGACCCTAGGGGCAGGTAGTTATCAAACGTACGGAGAAGGAGGGGATTTTGTGGTGCCCAAAAACAATGACGAGTTTAGAATTTGGCCTCAAGTAGTTGTCAATCAGTCGTTAGGAAAGTTAAAAGTAGAACAGCGGTACCGCGCAGAATTACGATTCACAAGCAATGGGTACCGTAACCGATTTAGGTATAGAGTAGGGCTATCGTATCCGTTTGGGAATGAAGTGAATGGCTACAAGCCGTTCCAAATTAGCATGAACAACGAGTTGTTTTTCACCGACCGTGAGCCCTATTTTGAGAGAAACCGAATGCAAGTGGCACTGAATATTAAACCGTCAAAATCAACCACCGTACAAGTGGGTTATCTACACCAATTTGATTACAAAATAAATGATGAAACAGGCCGTGATTTTTTACAAATAGGCTATTTTATCGAAGTCCACTAAAAAACACTGAATTTAGGCAATAGCTTGGTAGGTCACTGCCATTGGCTTGTCCCGACTTCCAGTCGGGGCAGACACGGTTTAGCGTCTCTGACGCTTTTTTCGTTTAAAAACACGATATTCGTACTTCATTCAACCGTAATAGTTCTTCATGTCTCAGCCACCCAAACGTGAATTAAAAGAGTACGTCGCCATTGGCCACACCGAAGCCGAAAATCACTTCCGAACCCAACAGTCGCAGGTTCAACAACAATCACCCTCTTCCGATACAACCCGTACATTGACGGAGTTTTTGTGGTACAATGTCTTTGGTTTTGCGTATCATTACCTTAAAAGCCGTTTTGGTAAACGCCATCCCTACCAGAGCTATCCCCAAGGAAGCGATAATGGCATTTTCAAAATGGAAGAGAAAAATGGCTTAACGCAGCTCGCATTGCTATCAGATTGGGCTTCCGATACGCCCGAATCTGATGCAGTTGGGGCGGTGGTGGCATCGCATTCACCTGATTATTCAATTCACTTGGGTGATATTTATTTTGTCGGCACGCCTAGCGAAGTAGCCGCCAATTTTACTAGCCCCAAGGCATCTTGGCCGCGCGGAAAATGGGGCAGTTTGGCTTTGTCGGGCAACCACGAAATGTATTCCAACGGTGATGCTTTTTTTAAATATTTACTTCCTACGATGGGGGTTCGAGAAGGGGATTCGGTACGGATTCAGAAAGCAGGCTTTTTTTGTTTGGAAAATAATCATTGGCGCGTTATTGGACTCGATACGGGCTACACCTCGGTCGAACGTCCGTTTTTAGAAGTGCTTTCACCCCCCGATTGTCATCTACGAAAAGAACAACTCTCGTGGCTTCGAGAACAAGTGCAATTAGGAAACCCCGCCGACCAACGTGGCATCGTGTTCTTGAGTCATCATCCACCTTTTTCTTCGTTTCGAAAGTCGTTTCCTGAGCCCGCCAAGCAACTATCCCAACTTTTGGGCGATGCCGTGCGTCCTGTTCTATGGATATGGGGACACGAACACCGAATGGTGGTATATCATCCTAAACAACTCACTCACCTGCCTATTTATGGTCGGTGCATTGGGAATGGAGGAATGCCTTCGGAAATTGATGAACCGAAAAATAACAAAGAGGCGATTGCCTTTTATGATCAACGAAAACGTACTACTTTACGGCGTATTGACGTCGGTTTCAACGGATTTGCCTGGCTAACTTTCGACCAACAAGATCTTTCTATTGAGTATCGTGATATTAATGATGTGTTGGTTTACAGGGAGTTAGTTCGGGTTGAGGAAGGTAAATTTGAGTTTTTACCAATCAATTAAAAACTGGAAAACGTATGAAAAAATTAAGCTACATCTGTCTCATTGGCATCGGGTTGCTGGTGGGTTGTCAATCGGGGGTGGATGTAAATGAGCCTCCAGCAGGAGCCCCCAAGTTCAGTGGCGAAGGTTATCGTCCTATTTATGCGTCTGAAAATGAGGTGAACCAAGTGACAACCGAAGCGCCGCAGCCCCTGAAAAAACCTGGTAAAATCTACGTACGAGGAAATTATTTATTTATCAATGAACAGGGAAAAGGGATTCATTTGATAGACAACGCTGACCCAAAAAACCCAAAAAAGATGTCGTTCATCAAGATTTGGGGGAATGTTGATATGGCGGTGAAAGGCAGCTTTTTGTATGCCGACAGTGGCCCTGATTTTGTGGTGCTCAACATTGCAGATCCTACGCAAGTAAAGGTAGAAAAACGAATTAAAAATGCGTTTCCATCTCCTGCTTATCCTCCTTATAATGAAACCTATTTTGAGTGTGTAGAAGCGTCAAAAGGTGTTGTGGTGGGTTGGGAAAAAGTAAAAATGAATCGTCCTAAATGTTTTCGTTAAGCAATCGTTATGAAAAATTTTACACTAGCTACCCTTTGTGCGCTCTGTTTTGCATTGGCTCTTGGCTGTGCAACCGACAAAAGTGCTGACGTAAACCCCAACAGCCAAACGGGTACGGGCGGTTCGATGGCGCGATTTGCCATTGTGGGAGATGTGCTTTATTGCGTATTGCCTGATAAGCTTCAGGTTTATAACATCGCTAACCCAATTAACCCTGTGTCGGCAAAAACTATCCCTCTAACAGTAGGTTTGGAAACGATTTTTCCCTACAAAAATGCCCTTTTTATAGGTGCTAATGCTGGAATGTACATTTTTGATAACCAGCAGCCCGACTCTCCTGTGTTGTTGTCGAGCTATTTTCACGTTCAAAGTTGCGACCCCGTCGTTGTTCAGGGAAATTATGCTTACGTTACGCTTCGTGGAGGCTCGGGCTGCCGAAGAATGGCAACCGCAAGTACACTGGACGTGGTTGACGTTACTGATTTGAAAAGCCCAAAGTTAATCAATTCTCAAACGATGGAATCACCCTACGGTTTGGGCGTAAGCGGCGAACAATTGTTTGTATGCGAAGGAGATCGGGGTATGAAAATTTTTGATATCAAGGATCCTAAACAACCTCAATTAAAACACGTCATAGGAGACATTAAAGCCTACGATGTGATACCAACGAGCAAAAGTTTAATTGTCACGGGCGACGGCGGCTTGGTTCAATACGGCCTGCAAGATGGTGGTAAGGTGGAGGTATTGAGCAAATTAGCCATTGAACCCTAACACGCACAGAATGAAAAACCTTAGCTTGTATTGGCTTTTTTTGTTTAGTTTAACGGGTAAAATGCTTTGGGCACAAGACACACTTCGTCCCAAAGTAATTTTAAAAACAGTCCCAACAACCCTAATAGACCCCGATAATACGCTCACGTTAGGGGTAGAAATACCAATTGCAACGCGTTGGAGCATCTATCAAGAGGCTGGTTGGGGCAACGCCGCTCTAAGTCCTTGGGAAGATGGAAAAGAGTTTGCCAGTAAAAATAATTTCCGTTTCCGAACCCAAGGCCGTTATTATTTTTCTGACCCTTATTCAGAGCGCGGAAGCTGGTATTTGGCCGTTGAATATTACCGAAAAGAGGTATTTATCAATGAATATCGGGCATTGGGCAGAGGCTGTAACCCCGCGACGGGAGGGTGTGCTTATTTTGAAGAAGGATTTGTGAAAACCCGACGTCGGGTTTCGGCTAGTCATATAAAGGCTGGTTATCAGGTGGTTGTGCCAAGGCGTTTGGTGATTGATTTGTACCTTGGGGGCGGGTTTCGTAAACTCTTGGTCACCAACGATGCCGAGGAGGGAGCTATAAACAACTGGTTTTGGAATCGAGAGTTATTTAATTTTCGTACGCTTCGGCCTGGCAGGTACGAAACCATTCCGTCTATTTCTGGTGGATTTAGTTTAGGAATTCTTCTAGGACAACGAAACCCGAAAGCATTACCTTTGCGTTAGTAAAAAAGAGATACTGCTAACAGATAAAATAGGAAAATAATGCAAACCTACGAATACAAAGTAATTGATGTAAAACCTGGTGGTTTCTGGGGAACAAAACTTGATCCACAAGACATTGAAAATAAGATTAATAGCATGGCTATGGAGGGCTGGGAGTTGGTCAATTCGCTGGATATGAATGCCTATGAAGGGATGACTTCTAAAATTGTTTTCATTTTCAAACGGGCAAAAACTTTCTAATGGTTTTTCAGCAAGAACCTATTTGTGCCTTGGCTACTCCGTCAGGGGTAGGAGCCATTGGGGTAATTCGGGTATCGGGAGAAGGGACGTTTTCGGTCGTCAATAAACTTTTTCGGGGTAAAGACCTGACGAAAGTTGATTCTCATACGGTTCACTTTGGAACCATCCGCTCGGGAAATGACATCATTGATGAGGTTTTAATCGCCGTCTTTAAAACGCCAACTTCGTTTACCAAAGAAGATACGGTCGAAATCTCTTGCCACGGCTCAGACTACATCATTCGCCAAATTTTGAAGCTCCTTGTTCAAAATGGCGCACGGTTGGCGCGTCCAGGGGAGTTTACGCAACGTGCGTTTCTCAACGGACAATTTGATTTGGTGCAGGCGGAGGCAGTAGCCGATTTGATTGCCGCCGATTCAGCTGCTAGTCACCGCACGGCCTTGAACCAGCTTCGGGGTGGATTTTCAAAAAAATTGGCATTTCTACGGGAAGACCTGATTCATTTTGCCAGCATGGTGGAGCTGGAGTTGGATTTTGGCGAAGAAGACGTTGAATTTGCCAATCGGGACGATTTGCGGGCGTTGATAAATAACCTTCAAACGACCATCGCACCGCTGATTGATTCTTTCGATTTTGGAAATGCCCTCAAAGAGGGAATCCCCGTGGCTATTATTGGTGCGCCAAACGTGGGTAAATCGACGTTGCTCAATGCGCTTTTGAACGAAGAAAAAGCCATTGTTACTTCAATTGCAGGTACCACCCGCGACGTTATCGAAGACCTCCTGTACCTAGAGGGCATCAAATTCCGAATCATTGATACAGCAGGTATTCGTGAGACGTTGGATGTGGTGGAGTCCATTGGAATTGAACGTTCTAAGAAAGCCATGAACCAAGCCGACGTGGTGGTGCTGTTGTTTGATAGTCCAGAAACCTATGCCGAAGTTGAGCAGTTGGCCGAAGGGCTAGAGGAAGGGAAAAAGGTGTTGTGGGTAAGGAATAAAGCGGATTTAACCTCTCCCCCTGCCCCTCTCCTTACTGGAGAGGGGAGTAATGTAAAGCCCTCCCCTGAAAGGAGAGGGTTGGGTGAGGTAAAAACAAAATCCCAACTTCTAGTCGAAGAAGTATATAAGCCAATGAACTATAAAATTCCGCCCGAAGTCTTAGATAATGCACGAAATTTGCGCCAAAGAGAAACAGATGCAGAACAATTCCTGTGGGAAATCCTAAGAAATAGAAAGTTAAATAACCTGAAGTTTAGACGGCAGCATCCTGTTCAAGAGGGCTTTGTGTTGGACTTTTATTGTGCAGAATATCGTTTAGCTATTGAACTGGATGGCGGGATTCACGAGAGTCCTGAACAAAAAGAGTATGATAAGTTAAGAACTGATGAGTTAAATAAAATTTACGGGATAACAACCCTCCGTTTTACGAATGGACAAGTGCTGGATAAAATCGATACGGTTTTAGAAGATATTATAAGGTTAACCTCATCGCGCAGCGAACCTTCACCAGTCCCAGTTCTTTCTGGAGAGGACTTAAAACACCCCTCTCCAGAAAGGAGAGGGGTTGGGGGTGAGGTTGAAATCCCCATTTCCGCCAAAACAGGTACAGGCATCGAAGAACTTAAAAAAGCATTGGTGGCAGTGGCAGTGGCTGCCAAAGCCGCCGATGATACCGTGGTGACGAACTTGCGCCATTATGAACACTTAGTAAAAACGCAACAAGCCCTATCGGACGTTTTGAATGGTCTAGCGATAGGAATTACGGGAGACTTTTTGGCGCAAGATATTCGTTTGGCATTACATCATTTAGGGGAAATTACAGGTCAAATCGCCACGGATGATTTATTAGCCAATATTTTTAGTAAATTTTGCATTGGAAAGTAACTTGAACCATTTTTATAAAAAGATGATGAGACTAAACGAGCAAGAATTGGACTATTTGGAACAGCAAATTCCTATTTTAGCCGAAACGGCTACGAAGCAAGCCTATTGGCAAACGCTTGCCTTGGGTGATAAAGTAATGATTGCCGAAGACGGAAAACTGATTGAGGTATCGCCTGATGGTAGCCGAAAAGTTATTAGAGAAATTGAAAAACCAATGAAGGTAACTCAGCGGTTTTACAAAATCGTACGATAATGGAGATACCAAGACTTAGAATGTTCGCTGGACCAAATGGCTCTGGTAAAAGTACCATTAAATCCGTTGTGTCCTCAAAACTACTTGGGTATTATTTGAACCCAGATGAAATAGAAAAGGAAATCAAAGAAAAGGGGTATCTGGATATTAGGGGGTATAATATTCAAACTAATCAACTGGAGATAAGAACATTTTTCGAGGAACATCCATTACTTGAAAAAACTGAATGTAGTGATTTTATCTACGAAATTAAGTATATCCAATCTGAGTTTATTGATTTTAGTAATGTAGGGATTGATTCCTATATGAGCGCAATACTGACTGATTTTTTGAGGTTTAAGTATTTAGAGTCGCGTCAGTCATTTACCTTTGAAACCGTGATGTCTTCATCCGATAAGGTAGAAATTTTGAAAAAAGCGCAGCAGTTGGGTTATAAAACTTACTTGTATTACGTGGCTACAGAAGACCCTGACATTAATTTACTTCGGATAAATCACCGTGTGAAGATAGGTGGTCATTCGGTACCAACTGATAAAGTAATAGCAAGGTATTATCGCTCACTTGATCTACTTTTTGAGGCAATTAAATACACTAATAGGGCCTATATTTTTGATAATTCAGGAGATGATAAGACTTGGGTTGCTGAAATAACAAATGGTGCCGACGTTGAACTACAGTTAAATGAGGTGCCAATTTGGTTTACAAAATATGTGTTAGAAAAAATTAACGTGATTCCATAACTACATGAAACTATTGTTTACCCTCTTAATGCTTGGTTTGGTGCAGCTTTCGATGGCGCAAACCCCCAAAATCAACGAAGATTCGGTCTATATTCGTCAGCATTATACCAAAATGGAACGCATGGTTCCGATGCGAGACGGTGTTAAACTGTTTACGTCGATTTATGTCCCCAAAGATATTACAAGCGGAAAAAAGTACCCTATTATGCTCAATCGGACTCCTTATAGCGTAGCCCCCTACGAAGATACGTTGTATAAAACTTCTTTGGGTCCGTCGATGCTCTTTGCGCGCGATGGGTATATTTTTGTTTACCAAGATGTACGCGGGAAATACATGTCAGAAGGCAGTTTTGAGGCGTATCGTCCGTTTATTCCAAATAAGAAAAACGCCACCGACAACGACGAAAGCTCCGATGCCTACGATGCGATTGAATGGTTGGTGAAAAATATCGAAGGCAACAACGGAAAAGTGGGTACGTGGGGAATTTCTTCGCCAGGGTACTATTCAACCATGACGACCATTGAGTCCCATCCTGCCCTCAAAGCGGCCTCACCTCAAGCTCCTGTTACTGACTGGTTTATGGGCGATGATCGCCACCACAACGGCGCTTTCTTTTTGATGGGAACGTTTGCTTTTATCTCAGGTTTTGGCGCTCCACGCCCCGTTCCTGCGCCCAAAGCACGTCCAGGGTTTTCGGCTTATGGTACGCCCGACGGCTATGAGTTCTATATGAAATTAGGCCCACTCAAAAATGTCAACGAGCGAATTTTTAAAGGTGAAAACCGCATTTGGAATCAGTTGATGGAGAACGAAACCTACAACGAGTTTTGGCAGTCGCGCACGCCTGTTCCGCATCTTAAAAATGTAAAACCTGCCGTGATGGTTGTTGGGGGCTGGTTCGACCAAGAGGATTTGTACGGGCCGTTGAAAGCTTACGAAGGTATCGAAAAAAATAGCCCTTCGTCATCGAATCGTTTGGTGATGGGGCCGTGGATTCACGGGGGCTGGGCGCGCGGAAAAGGCGAGTCGCTTGGCCACATTCGTTTTGGCTCGGCTACGAGTGAGTTTTACCAAAAAAACATTGAATTGCCTTTCTTTAATCACCATTTGAAAGATGCGCCTGATCCTAAATTGCCTGAGGCATACATCTTTGAAACGGGTGCTAACCAATGGCGTACCTATGATCAATGGCCGCCCAAAAATTCGGTTGAAAAGAAATTGTACTTCCACCCCGACGGCAAACTTTCATTTAACCCAACCCCAGAAAGTGCCCAAAAAGGTAAAGAACCTGCGTTTAACGAGTACACCAGCGACCCAGCACGCCCTGTGCCTTACACGTCTGAGATTCGCGTCATAAGAGGGAGTGATTTTATGTACGAAGACCAGCGTTTTGCCTCACAACGCCCCGATGTATTGGTGTATGAGTCGGACGTGTTAACCGATGATGTGACGATTTCGGGCAATGTTTTTGCTGACCTTTTTGTGTCAACGACGGGAACGGATGCCGATTTTATTGTAAAATTAATCGACGTGTATCCTGGCGATGCGCCAAATGACAGCCCAGAAAACCCCCGAAAAGCCATGGGAGGGTTTCAGTTGTTGGTGCGTGGTGAGGTGATGCGCGCTAAGTTTAGAAATAGCTTTACCACCCCAGAACCGATGAAGCCTGGTAAAATTGAACACGTAAAGTTTGATATGCAAGATGCGGCGCACCGTTTCAAAAAAGGTCATAAAATCATGGTTCAGGTTCAAAGTAGCTGGTTCCCGTTGGTTGACCGTAATCCTCAGAAGTTTTTGAATATTTATAAAGCCGAAGCGAGCGACTTTCAGAAAGCAGTACATAAAGTATTTTGTTCGGGAAATGCCTCCTCGTACGTCGGAGTTCGAGTAGTGGAATAATTTGAACGCAAAACCTTATAAGTACGTAGTTAAGGAAATAACTTCATTTTTTACCCGCAGAAGTCCGCAGAATAATACAAACGCAGATTTTCGCTGAAAAAGGGACTAATATAGCCATTATATCCGCGTTCATATGCGACTTTCAATCTGCGCCATCTGCGGGTAAAAATTCAAATAAATTCAATAGCATTCTCTTATAAGAACCCAAACTTAGGAGAGTGCTATTTACTTTCTTCAACTCAATTGTTTGAATTTTACAAGCATCCGTTTGATTCAAACAACCCTTGGTGTTACCCCAACTTCTACTTTTGCATTGTTAAATATCAATCAAAAAGTTAAAAACAAACGAGCTATGAAGTACAATTTGTTAGGAAACACGGGACTAAAAGTGTCGGAGTTGTGTTTAGGTACCATGACATTTGGGGGGAAAGGAATGTGGACAGCCATTGGAACGTTGCCGCAAGATGAAGTAAATGCCTTGGTGAAAGCTTCGGTCGAAGCGGGGATTAATTTTATTGATACGGCCAACGTGTACAGCGAGGGTCTTAGTGAAGAAATGACGGGAAAAGCCATTCGTGAACTGGGCTTACACCGTGATGATTTGGTCATTGCGACCAAAGTACGAGGACGCATGGGCGCGGGGCCGAACCAAACGGGTTTGACCCGCAAGCACATTCTGCAACAAGCCGACGAAAGCCTAAAACGTCTCCAAATTGACTATATTGATTTGTATCAAATCCACGGTTTCGACCCCATTACGCCCTTGGAAGAAACCTTGTCGGCGCTAGATTCACTGGTTCAGAGCGGGAAAGTTCGCTACATCGGTTGCAGTAATTTGGCGGCTTGGCACATTATGAAAGCCTTGGGGATTTCGGAGCGTAACCATTGGTCAAAATTCATTTCCTTACAAGCCTATTACACGATTGCGGGTCGTGATTTGGAACGCGAAATTGTACCGTTGCTCCAAGATCAAAAAGTGGGCTTGATGGTTTGGAGTCCGTTGGCGGGCGGGTTGCTAAGTGGCAAGTACGGCCGTCACGAAACACCCGAAGACGCTCGACGCGCTAATTTCGACTTTCCACCTATCAACAAAGATAAAGCCTACGACATCATCGAAGTGATGCGCGAAATAGCTACTGCAAAAGGAGTAACCGTAGCTCAAATTGCACTTGCTTGGTTGTTGCATCAACCTGCGGTTTCGACGGTAATCATTGGCGCTAAAAAACCAGAACAGTTGGCCGACAACATCAAATCGACGGAGGTGAGCCTAACGACCGAAGAATTGGCGCGTTTGGATTTAATCAGCAAATTGCCTGCCGAATACCCCGCGTGGATGATTGAGCGCCAAGGTGCTGACCGCCGATAAACCATTGTAAATGAGTAATTAAAGAAAACAACAATGTCAACCGTCGAAACCTTAGAAGAGTTTTATCGGCAAAAATATGCGACGCTTCCTGAAGTCCATCCCAATGACCCTGGGCATTTTAATGTATTTCGGGTAGAAGATCATGCGCCCACCCAAAAAGCGCCGCTAAAGTATGCGCGTCGAGAGTTTTACAAGATTTCGCTGATAAAAGGGCATTTTGTCTATCACTATGCAGATAAAAGCTTGGAAGTGAACGGGGCGACATTGTTGTTTTTTAACCCCGAAGTTCCCTACACCATGGAGCATTTGGGGAACGAACGTACGGGTTTTTTCTGCATTTTTAGAGACGAATATTTCAGCGACCACCTCCGAAATAGTTTGCGAGAATTGCCCATGTATGCCCCTGGCGGAAAGCCTGCCTATATGTTGGACGAAACTCAATTTCGCAATTTTGGGGCGATTTATGAAAAAATGTTGGTAGAAATACAGTCCGATTATCGTTTCAAAAACGACCTCATTCGGAACTACATTATGGAGATTATTCACAATGCGCTTAAAATCCAGCCCTCCGAAAAACTGTATCGGAACATCGATGCCAATGCGCGCATTACCACCGTTTTTATGGAATTGCTAGAACGTCAGTTTCCCGTCGAACCCACTACCCAAAAATTTCAATTACGCTCCGCGAAAGACTTTGCCGAAAAGTTGAATGTCCATGTCAATCACCTCAATCGGGCCATTAAACTAAGTACGGGAAAAACGACCACCGAACACATCGCCGAACGACTGATGGGGGAGGCCAAAGCGATGTTGCGCCACACGCATCGGAACGTGTCCGAAATTAGTTACTCATTGGGTTTTGAAGAACCTGCCCATTTTAATCACTTCTTCAAAAAGCACACAGGAATGACGCCTACGGCGTTTCGGGCGTAGAGGAGATGCCTCCTTTAACCCCACGCCTTTAGGCTGGGGAATGCAAGTAGTGGGCTTTAGTTCTGATTCTTTGATACCAAGATGCTAAAAATCAGGGCTAAAGCCGTCGGGTTTTAGGATGGACACAAATATCAATAAATGAAACTATTTCAACAGCAATCCCAATTAAAGCCCCGCAGACGAGGCTTTCACCTAATCACTTCCGAAGTCTTGCAGGCTTTTCCCCAACTACGCGAAATCTCCGTTGGGATGTGCCAAGTTTTTATCCAACACACGTCGGCTTCCTTAACCATCAATGAAAACGCTGATCCCACGGTTCGTCAAGATTTTGAAACGTTCTTTAACAAGGCCGTCCCAGAAAACGACCCCGATTATCGGCATGATTACGAAGGTTCTGACGATATGCCCGCCCATTTAAAAGCGTCAATGTTAGGCGCTTCGGTGCTAATTCCCGTAAGAAATGGGCGTTTAGCACTGGGAACTTGGCAGGGGATTTATTTGTGCGAACACCGCAACGAAGGAGGTGCTCGCACCATAATGATAACGGCTTGGGGAGAGTAAGTCGTTTATTTGCAGTCACATAAATCGCGGTCAACGTACGTTTTTTTGCCACTGGCTGTGAGATAATAGCAGCCTCCACTTTTGCCAATATACAAGGCATTGCCGTTATAGACGCTGCATTTGGTGTCAACATTAATAGACGTGCTGCGGTAGTCAAATCGTGCGTTTTGGAGTGCCGATTGGGTAGAAGAGGGGAGGTTACTCAAAAAGTCCATGCCCGTTTTTCTCTCCAATTCGCTCACGGTTGTGATGTAGCGAATCCAACTTGTATTCTTGACCGTACTGTTTTTGTTCGGGAAATCGACAGCAATCACGGGCGTAGCGCTGTTGATTTCATTCACCGACGCATTCCCTGGCAATACCACAATGATTTTATACACCCGTGCAGGGACATTGACTACATCGTCGAGTTTAGTAGCAGCGCCTTTGCTGCCTTCGCCACCCGTGCCATAGGCGCCTGCCGTTATGTATAGTTTGTAGCCTTTTTCGACCAATTCCCGACTAAATTGTTCCAAATGCTCCCACGCTTCACGGTTGAGGTCGGGTGCTTGTGGAATCATGTTGGTCATCAAAAACGTACTTGAATTGCTGCTCGTTGAGTTGGTACGGTCGGCCGAAGGGCACAAATGTCCACGGTCAAAGCCCGAGCTTGAATAATCGCTGGGTTTTATTTTAGGCCAATCTTGCGGCAAAGCTTCATCGGGACGGAAATCATTTTGGCGGTCAATCGTTCCCAACCATTTGGGCGACAACTCCCACGCTACCCAGTTGGCATGGCCTTTGGAACGGTTGTACGAAAGTGCAAATTGGGGTTTGTTCAATAAATAATTGTCGTAAGACGAAGGATTAGTTTGGGCATTGCTTGGATTGCCAAGGGCTAAATGCGGGCTTTGGTTGGTAGCAGGCGTATAACCAGGAGCACAACTTGATACGACAACGGCTACCAGCGTAAGGACAGCCAACGAACGAAAAAGATTCATACAGAAAAGAAGATTTTACAATAAATTCCGACCCAAAGGTCTTATTTTTTTCACGGCACACAAAAAACGAACGAATAACTCTTTTATTTGTACACTTCATCTAAACTTACTATCCCAATGCGCTTGATTTGTTTACTTCTGTTTTTAAAAATTACCACTCTATTTGCCCAAACGAAGGGAGCTACACCCGCTTCCATTGGGATAGTGGGCGATACTGCCGATGTAACCGTTCCGACCCAAACGGGCTTTGTGTTAGGCGGTGGAAGCACTGACGTCAAAGAAGCCTTGCAGTGGATGATTGAACGTGCCAAAGGCGGAGATGTCGTCATTATTCGCGCCAGTGGCGCTACTGGCTACAACGATTTTATATATGGTTTGGGAGGGGTTAATTCGGTCGAAACCTTACTTATTAATAACCGTGAATTAGCCATGAATCCCGCTGTTGGACAACGAATTAAGCAAGCAGAGCTCCTTTTTATTGCGGGTGGTGACCAAGGTAATTATGTCAAATTTTGGCAAGATACTCCCGTAGAAGAAGCCATCAATTATTTGATTCACGTTAAAAAAGCCCCCATCGGAGGAACGAGCGCGGGTTGTGCCATTTTAGGGGAAGTTGGTTTTTCGGCTCTCAACGATGGTATCAATTCGGAAGAAGCGCTAACGAATCCTTTTCATCCCAAAATGACACTTTTAAACGGCGGTTTTATTGATATACCCATCTTAAAAAATACCATTACTGATACCCACTACAGTAACCGAAGTCGGCACGGGCGACACTTGGCCTTTTTGGCTAGAATGGCGCGCGATTGGGATATGAAAGCCAAGGGAATTGGGGTAGATGAAAAAACTTCGGTGTGCATTGATGAAAAAGGAATTGCGCGTGTCTTTGGGAGTCAAGCGGCTTATTTTATTATGGCCAACAAAAAGAAACCAGAACGCTGTGAATCAGGACAAAAGCTAACGTGGAACCGTGGAGGAAAAGCCGTAAAAGTCTGCAAAATCCCCGCTACCCTCACAGGAGAAGGACGATTTGACCTAAACACTTGGAAACTTCCCAAAGGCCAAACGTGGACGTATTGGTCTGCCAACGAAGGCACAATTACCGAATAATCAGTATTCATCTGCGACATTAAATCTGTGAAAATAAAGACATGAAAAAGACCCTCATTGCATTGTTATTTCTAGCCCAAAACCTATTGGCCCAAACCTCCAACGAAATTCGCTTGATTATTCGCTCGGACGATATTGGATTTTGCCACACGGCCAACGATGCCTGCATGAAAGTCTATACCGATGGAATCAGCCGTTCGGTAGAAATCCTCGCCACTGCCCCGTGGTTTATGGAGGCTGTAAAAATGCTCAAAACCCAGCCCAATTACGACGTCGGTGTACATTTATGCCTCACGAGCGAGTGGGAAAACCTAAAATGGCGTCCCTTAACGTCAGCTCCTTCGCTTACGGACGCCGACGGGTATTTCCCGCAGTTTATCTGGGAAAACAAAAAATTAAAGGATAGCCCCTATTTACTTCAAAAAAACATCAACGTAGCCGAAGTAGAACGAGAGTTTCGGGCACAAATCGAACTCGTCAAAAAACACCTGCCGTGGGCGAGCCACTTATCGGCGCACATGGGTTGCACCAACGCTACTTCCGAAGTAAAAACGATGGTAGAGCGGTTGTCGAAAGAATATAACTTGCCGATTCAAATGCCCAAAGACGTTCAGTACGTTCGTGGGTTCGGCGGAGCTGATAAATCGCCTGAACAAAAGGAAAAAGACTTGGTCGAAATCCTCAAAAACCTTCCCGCAGGAACGCACTTTTTGGTGGAACACCCAGGTTACGATTCGGGAGATATGAAAGGTGTTGGGCACGTGGGCTACGAAGACGTGGCTTACGACCGCGAAGGTGTGACCCGTGCTTTTACGAGTGCCGAGGTAAAAAAAATCATTACCGAGCGCGGTATAAAGCTCGTGAGCATCAAAGAAGCAATGCAGGGGAAGTAATAAAAAAGAAACTGTCTAAAAAGGGGGCGCATGAGAGCGCCTTTTCTTTTTAAGACAGTTCTTGTATATAGAAGGGTTCGGAATGCTAGTGCTTATTCAATACCACAATGTTTTCGGCTTCATACGTACCGCCTTCGGTTTGTAAATGATACACCTTGTCAACGGTTCGGAAAGCTGGCGCAATACTGGTCAGTTCGGCAGTAAGGTACCTGCCCGTAACGGCGTCCCGCACAAAAAGCCAATCACCTTCGTGGAGGTCTTCCACGCGTTTTTTACCCACAAGTGTCAACACAGGATGATTGGGCGTTACTTCCAAAGAAAGTAAGCCACTTTCGTTGCGCGTACTTACCCACGCTTGCCCATTGGGGCGGACAAGCAGGCGTGTAAGCGAAAAAACGCCTTCATTGACAACTACTTTCTCAACCCGATTGGCACGTATGCCCGTAATTTCGTCACCAGTTTTAATGCCCGAAATTTTCTTTTCGGTACCATCTATGAGGTTGACAAAAGTTTCGGCAGGAAAGCAAAATTCCTGAGGATGTGCTAAAACAGTACTTGTGCGCGATTGAGCTTGGCTTAATGCAAAAGCGACGCAGATACCAAGTCCATCATTGCTGAGGCTTTTGGCTTTTAAGTCAGCGACGAAATGGTCTTTAACAGCTTTGGGCGAAGTTTCGTTGGGCAAAACGAGGGTTACGAGGCGGTTTTGCGACGAATATACCACCAATCGTCCAAGTGTGCTTGGGTCAGAACGTTCCGTGATGTCATAAAACGACACTTTGTGTTCTACCCCATCGCTAAACTGAAACGATAGCGGAGTTTCGTACTGACGGTAGGAGAGGCCGTGGCTCCGAAAATGTTGTTTTGGGGAGCCACTACGAATCTCTACGGCTTTTGCTTTGTCAAATTCGGCCAAAGTCATTCCTGGCTGCCTTTCCTGAGCAAACGTTGCCCAACTGACAGCGACTAAAACAAAGGGAATAAATTTCATGACTCTTTAGCTGACCGATTTTGCAAAAGCATCTTTAAAGGCTTTCATTTCGTCCATGGTTCCGATGCTTACGCGGCACCAGTGTTGTTGGTCAAAAAACCAACTTTTAACACTGACGCCCTCAGCCATCATTTTTTGAAGGAGCATCGGCCCTTTCATTTTGATGGGAAATAAAACGAAGTTTGCTGATGAAGGTAAATAACTGTATCCCATTGAAGTAAGACTGTCGCAGAGGAATTTCTTAGATTCGATGGTGTTTTTTAAAACCATGTCTTGAAATGCTTTGTCTTTGAAAGAGGCCACCGCTGCTGCTGCTGAAGTCGTAGAAACGGTAAAGCCACCCGAGCAGAATTTGCGCAAATCTTTCAACAAAGCAGGTTGCCCCAAGGCGTAGCCAATTCGCAAGCCCGCAAAACCGTGGAGCTTAGAAAGCGTACGCAAGATGAGCACATTTTGTCCTTTACGAACACATTCTACCATGCTATCCGTGGCAGGATTGGGAGCGTAGTCGATGTAGGCTTCGTCCACCAAAACTGTTGCTTTGGGAGAAACCGAATCGCAAAAAGACTTTAATTTAGCCGAAGGCAGCATCACACCCGTTGGATTGTTGGGGTTACACACGTAAATCATGCTGGTTTCGCTATTTACGCGCGTTGCCATCGCTTCCAAATCATATTGATAATCCTTGGTCAAAGGCACTTTTTCGGTTTTCATGGTCGCGCCGTCTTCGCGGGCATCGCGTCCAGAGATGTAGCAAGTTTCGGCCATCATCACTTTTCCTTTGGTGGCGGCCAATAAAAGGCTTGCCATCAACAATTCGGAAGAACCTGCCCCCAGCATCACTTGGTCGGGCGTTACGCCGTGCATGTCTGCAATCGTCTTTTTGAGTTCGGCCGTTACGGGCCCAGCGTACAAAAAGGCTTTTGGTGCGTTGTCGGCAATGGCCTTAATCGCCGTTGGAGCAGGGCCCCAAGGGTTTTCATTGGACGACAAACGTGCCCGTACTTGTGGTGCTGCTGCCAACAGGGCCTCTTGAACAATTTCGCGTTCGCGTTCGGCATATACATCAAAAATTCCTAATGATGAATAAGCCGTTGAGGCTTGAGCCGCAGTGGCTGATCCCAAAGCAAGTCCTGAAGAGGCCAATAGCCCAGACTTTAACCAATCCCGACGATTTACAGTAAAAGACATAGTGATAGCGGTAAAAAGGTTTTCGTTTTGTTTCCCAAAAGAAAAACTGGACTCTCGCTTGGCGGCGATAAAACGGAAGTACTCATTCTTATCTATATATACTAATGGTATGAACAAGTGACTGCGTCTTTGATGATGCAAAATTAGAAAAATATAATTTAATGTCAATACATATTTCAAAAAATATGCAATCAAAAATTTGAAAAAAATCAATATTTTGGCGTATATACATCAAAAATTAAACTAAAATATGGTAAAAAATCAAAAATTTTGCCAAAATGTCTTTTTTTGTGAACAAATAAAATATGCGACTTTGTTGTTGTAAATTGTTTGGTAATGATTGAAAATATAGAATAAAATAATGTAAAAACAATAAATAATTGTATTAAAAAAGTAAATAATGAATATTTTGCAAAATTTATTAAAATATATTTGGCAATTTGGAGATGATGATATACTTTCGACTCAACAAACTAAGGAATAGTACAATTTTCTTCTAGTTGAATAACTCCAGAGCCGCACTTGTAGGGGTTGTTTCAACAATAAAAATTGAAAGGTCTCTGTGCAGACCACCGTATTTCTTGCAAGGAAGCAAACGAGGTTATGAACGTTTGCTCGCTGAGTATCGCAGTTACTTGAAATTCCAAAATGGCATCAGATTGAAATCCGAACGGGAAGTTTAGCTTCTTTCCATTTGCTGTTTTCAATCGAAAGATAAAGGAGGAAAAATCCTCTTGCTTGGCCACGCTTGCCCGACTGCTCGGATGGTTAGTTTATGCTAATGCGGCCAGTATAGATTAGCAACTGTTCAGTCGGTGCAATGCGTGAAAGGAATCACACGAATACCTAAAACCAAACTGTTACCAGATGAAAAAATATCTACTTTTATCAGCATTAATGACAATCGCCTGGGTTGGATATGCCCAAAGGTTTGTCAAAGGGACGGTTACTTCAAAAGACGAAGGCGCTTTGCCTGGCGTGAACGTAATCGTAAAAAGTACGAGAGCTGGAGTTGTGACGGATGCAGAAGGAAATTACAAAATTAGCGTTCCTGACGATAACGCGGTTTTGGTCTATAGTTTTATTGGTTATTCAATTCAGGAAATTCCCGTAGGCGGGCGTTCAAGCATTAACATTGAGCTTCAACCCGATATTAAAGCGCTTCAAGAGGTAGTAGTAACGGCTTTTGGTATCGAGAAAGAGAAAAAAGCCCTAGGTTACACTGTACAAGAAATCAAAGGAAATCAAATTGCTGAATCTCGCTCCAACAACGTCGTAAACAGCCTTTCGGGGCGCGTGGCAGGGGTGCGGGTTGCGAGTAATGGAGGGCCAGGAAGTGGCTCTACCGTTCAAATTCGCGGAAGTTCGTCGGTTTCGGGAAACAACCAACCGCTCGTTGTTATCGACGGTGTACCCATTGACCAATCAACTTCTAGCCGCATGACTAGCGGCGAAAAACAATTTGGCGGTGGTTTGTCGGAAATTAGCCCCGATAACATCAAAGATATTAGCATCCTAAAAGGCCCTAACGCGGCAGCACTGTACGGCTCACGCGCGGCCAACGGAGTTATTTTGATTACAACCAAAAATGGCGCGGGTACCAAAGGTATTGGTATTGAGTTTAACCACAATACAACTTTTGAGCGCCCATTGGTCAAACCAAAGTTTCAAAATATGTACGGTGGAGGAAACGGATACCGTACTTGGTATAACGATGGTTGGTCGGGTACAATTACTGATCCCACCGAAATCCAACAATACCGCGCTGCCTACGGCCCCAACGCACCTTTAACTGGAACAGAAGGGACGGACGAAAGCTGGGGAGCTCCTTTGGATGGCCGTTTGGTTCGTCATTGGTACACGGGGGCTGATGTAGCACCGCTTACACCTCAGCCCAACAACTGGGAAGGGTACTGGGAAACGGGGGCGACTACGACCAACAACGTAGCCCTTTCGGCAGGAAACGACAAAGGAAGTTTTCGCTTGTCGATGGGTCGGATGGATCAAAAAGGGATTATGTATAACAACGACTTTTGGCGTAATAACTTTAAGTTGAACACCAATTATAACTTCACTTCAAAGTTAAGCGCAACAGTATCAGCTGAATACGTAAAAAGCGGCTCAGATAACCGTTCTTTCCAAGAAGGTCAGCAGTTCATTTGGGCACACCGTCACACGGATTGGTCGATGTTGAAAAACTATGCCGATTATACTGCGGTACATATTCAGCGTAAAGTGGCTGGTCGCCTTCCAGACAATGATCCACCTAACTGGCAGCATACGTTTTTTACCAACCCATTCTACACGCAAGACTACCTGCCATCATCCAATGAGAAAGACCGTTTGGTAGGTAATATTGCCTTGAACTACAAAATCTCACCTTCGTTTAGTGTGTTAGCTCGTTCGGGAACGGACTATTGGTCGGATACGCGCATCAATGTCATCAACTTTGACCGCGTTCGTAACGGAAACCGTACGCCTGGACAATATTCGGAAGATGTACAACGCGCCCAAGAAACCAATAGCGACATCATTTTGTCGTTCAATAGAAACGTAACCAACAACATTTCGGTGAGTGCTCAGGCAGGAGCCATCAAACGTACCAATTATTTTAAACGTAACTTCACGCAAGTTGGGGAGTTGGTGGTAGATGGTCTTTATAATTTGTCAAACTCCGTAACCAGTTTGAACACGGTATCGAGTCGCATCGAAAAAACTGAAATGCAAAGTGTGTTTGGAACGGCACAGGTTGGTTGGAAAAACGCCTTGTTCTTGGACTTTACTGCGCGTAACGACTGGTCTAGCACTTTGCCTTCTAATGCACGTTCGTACTTCTATCCATCGGTTTCGGCAAGTGCGGTAGTGACAGATTTGTTGGATCTTCAAAGTTCTATTTTGACTTTTGGTAAAGTGCGCGCCAGCTGGGCACAAGTTGGGAACGATGCTTCTCCGTATCAATTGGCCCAAACATTCCGCTCGGCCAGTGCTTGGAATGGTAGCACACCAGAATATTATGAAAACACTACCATCTCTAATTCTAGCCTTAAACCCGAAATCACGACGGGAATTGAGTTAGGTTTAGATTTGCGTTTCCTTCGTGGTAAGTTAGGTTTGGACGTAACGTATTACAATCAATCGTCTAAAAACCAGATTCTTGGTGTTGAAATCTCTAAAGCATCGGGTTACAATAGCCGTATCTTAAACGCGGGAGAAATTGTCAACAAAGGACTTGAAGTTGTACTTTCGGGTACACCTTTGAAAGCCGTAAACGGGTTTACTTGGGACGTGAGCTTTAACTTTGCCCGCAACCGCAATAAAGTAATTGCACTTGCTGAAGGGTTAACTACTTACACGCTACACACACAGCGTGGTTTGACTTCAGAAGCACGCGTTGGACAGCCTTACGGTGCCTTGTACGGCATTGGTTTTGAAAAAGCTCCTGACGGTCAAATTATCTACAAAGACGGTTTGCCAGTGGTTTCAACCACACCACGTTTGCTCGGAAATATCCAGCCTGACTGGACGGGTGGTTTTTCTAACACCTTCACATACAAGAGCTTCTCTTTGGCTGCTTTGATTGACGTACGCGTTGGTGGTGATTTCTTCGATGAAGGAACAGGAACGGCACGTTGGACAGGTCAGTACGAAGAAACGGCCATTGGTCGTGAAGAGGGTATCATCGGTAAAGGGGTAAAAGTGGTAAGCACCAATGCAGATGGCTCGTCGGTATATGCACCAAACGACATCATTGTGGCGGCCAATCAATTATACGGGTACAATAATCCACGTCGTTATCATGAAGCCGTTATTTATGACGGAAGTTACGTCAAACTTCGCGAGATGTCTTTTGGTTATTCAGTTCCTGAAGCCATCTTGAAACGCTCTTTCATTCGCTCGGCTAAGGTATCAATAGTTGGACGTAACCTTGCGATTTTGTTCAAGAATACACCACACATCGACCCAGAAGTGGACCGTTTCGGTGGAAACCGCCAAGGGTTTGCGTACGGCGAGTTGCCTAACTCTCGTAGTGTTGGTTTTAACGTATCTCTCGGATTCTAAACGACTTATCTCTATGAAAAAATATACATTACTTTCGCTGACATTGGCGGCTCTTTTGGGTTCTTCTTGTACCAAAGAGTTCGACAAAATGAACATCGACCCTAACAACCCAACGGCCATTGGTCCGCAGTATTTGCTGCCCTACGCCATGGAAAAATCGGTGGATCGGTTTTGGGGAGGAAGCACGCGTTTTGAGCGCTTGAATATCGACGGAATGATGCTTTGGATGCAGTATTTTACCCGAAATATTTACTCAAACGAAGGTGACAACTACGGACTTTCACCCGCATTTTACAACAATAACTGGGCGTCTTTCTTTAACGATGGCTTGTTGAATTTCCAACGAATTATTGTCGATAGCTCACCAACGGGCAAAGCGCCAAACACCAATTACGAAGGCGTGGCTTTGGTAATGCGTTCGTGGTTGTTTTCGGTGACGACTGATCTTTGGGGCGCAATTCCGTATTCGGAAGCCTTAAAAGGGACGGCCGAGTCGCCTAGCTACACCCCTGCGTATGATTCACAAGACAAAATCTATGAAGGATTGTTGAACGACCTAAAAATTGCCAACGAAAAACTCGTAGTCGGTGGCCCAGGCGTTCAAGGGGATATTATTTACGGAGGTAACATCCTGAAATGGAAGAAGTTTGCCAATTCATTGCGTTTGCGTTTGGCCAATCGCCAGGCGGCTAAAAAGTCGGCTGAATCGCGGGCGATTATGAGAGAAATTTTGGGAGATGCTACAAAATACCCCATTTTTACGAGCAACGACGACAATGCCTTGATTAAAAACACGGCAACCCTTCCTAGCAACAACGAATGGCACGAAGTGATGGTGCGCGGTAGCCGTACTGACTGGAATATCAGTAGCACCTTGGCCGACAAGCTCAACGCTTTGGGCGATACCCGCATCACGATTTATGCGAATCCAGTAGCTGGAAAATACGTAGGACACCCCAACGGCTTACCAGATGCTATCGCGACAACTTACTTATCGTCGAGCTCAACGATTGGCAATTACTTCACCCGCCCCGAAACGCCAAGTGTGATTATGACCCTTTCAGAATTGAACTTGATTTTGGCCGAAGCAGCCATTGATGGGGATATTACTGGAGATGCCAAAACGTACTTTGAAAACGGAATTACTGCTTCTTTTGAACAATATGGTTTGAAAGTGCCTGCCGATTATTTTACCAAAGTAGGTGCCGTAACGCGTGAAAAAGTACTTGATCAAAAGTGGATAGCACTTTACGGAGTAGGGGTAGAGGCTTGGACCGAATACCGCAGAACAGGTTTTCCTGTGCTACCTCCCAAAGACCCACGGGCAGTTTTTGAAAACGATGGTGTGTTGCCAACCCGCTTGCCGTACCCAAGCACCGAATATTCACTCAACAAAGCTAGTTTGGAAAAAGGTATTGCCCTCAATGGCGGTGCCGATAACATGAAAACCAAGCTTTGGTGGGCTGAAAAATAACATATTTGTTAAATTTTTATTCACAGAAATACATAATTTGAATTTTGCTATGTAGTTGTGAATAAAATAGTTAACTTAGAGTCACCATAACAAAATACCAACAAAAGCCACAAGCTAAACCACCAATTCAAAAAAAACTCACAAACACATGACACAGATTATCAACCGCCGTAGTTTACTTAAATCAGGTTTGATGACCTTAGGAGGAATGGCCGCTGCTCCTGCAGTAGGTGCCTTCGCAAATGTACCTTCACGTATAGACACCAACGGTAACATATTTCATAGCCCTTTACTCAGAGAAACGGTGTTGGAAAACCCGCCTAAAACACCTCCAACCCTTGTGCGTATCAATGCCAACGAAAACCCTTACGGTCCTCCGATGAGTGCTCGCAAGGCAGTAGCGGATGCAGTTGCTACGGGAAGCCGTTATTCGTGGAAAGAGTTAGAAAACCTTGTTGGAAAAATTGCTAAAAAAGAAGGCGTTACACCTGACCACATCATGATGGGCCCTGGCTCGTCGGATTTGTTAGAGAAAGTGGCCATCGTACTTTTCCAAAAAGGTGGAAATGTAGTTTCGGCTGACCCAACTTATATGTCATTGGTAAAAGTAGCCGAGGCTACGGGAGCTACCTGGAAGGCTGTTCCGTGTAAAGGTGACTGGTCGCACGACTTGAAAGCAATGGAAGCGGCCATTGACAAGGACACCAAACTTGTTTATATCTGTAATCCTAACAACCCAATGGGTAGCATCACTTCGGGCAAAGAGTTGATGGATTTCTGCTCACGTGTTTCTGAAAAAGTACCCATTTTTGTGGATGAAGCCTACCTCGAATTGGCCGTAGGTGCTGATACTCAGAGTATGGTGTCGTTGTTGGCACAAAAGAAAAACGTTATCATCGCCCGTACATTCTCAAAAATTATGGGTATGGCAGGTTTGCGCGTAGGATACGTAGCGGCCCTCCCTGCCACGTTGGATAAAATTCAGAAAATTACCCGTGGTGGAATGGGAATCACCCAAACGTCGATTGCCGCAGCGGTGGCAAGTATGGACGATGCGGAGTTCCAAGACACAACCCGTAAGCTAAACCACGAAGTGAAGACGTATCTTTGCAAAAACTTGGATCGTTTGGGGTACAAATACGTGCCTTCATACACCAACTTCGTGATTTTCCCCATCAACATTCCGACCAAAGAATTGCTCCAAAAAATGATGGCGAAAGGCATCATGGTACGCGGATACGAAATTCAGGGCAAACCTTGGTGCCGCGTAAGTATGGGTACGATGGACGAAATCAAGCAGTTTGTAAGTACGCTTGAGGCGATAAGCTAATTTTAAATCAAAGTCAGTGGCGTAGGTAGTGAACCTACCTACGCCCAAGATTTGCTACTTTTCCACATTTACTTATGAGTGAAGCTTTACAAAAAGCCATAACCCTGCTCGCTTTGATTGGGTTAGGTCTTATACTACGTTCTAAGTTTAAGAACAAAGAACAAACCAACGGAATCAAGGAAATGGTGCTTTCGGTGGCGCTCCCTGCTACGATTTTTATTGCTTTGATGAAAATTGACGTGGATGCAAAGCTGATTGTGGTGCCTGCGTTGACGTTGTTGTTTAACTTTTTTATGTATTTCACGGCACCGTTGGCCTTTCCTTTTTTTGGCATCGAAAAAGACAGTTCAATGGGACGTACGTTGGTGATGTTGTTGCCATCCTTGGCGCCAGGCTTGTCGTGCTTTCCGTTTATTGCCGAATTTTTGGGTGAAAAAAGTGTCGCGATGGCTGCCCTTGGCGACGTAGGAAATAAGTTTTTTGTGTTGATTTTCTTGTACGTGATTGCCATGAATATGTTCCTCAAAAACACCAAATCGGAGGAAACTAAAATGGGTGAAAAAATCAAAAGTCTTTTGATGAACCTCATTCAAGAACCAATCAACATCATCATTATTTCGGCGGCGGTTTTGTTGAGCTTAGGCTTAAATTTTAAAGCACTCCCGATGATTGTTCAGGAGGTATTTGACAAAACAAGCGCAATGATGACGCCGTTGGTGTTGATTTTTATTGGGGTAGCTGTTCAACTAAAACAACGTAAAAAAAGACTTATTGCTTCGTTGTTGGTATTTCGTGCAGGGCTAACGATGCTTTTTAGCGCCGCTATAATCACGCTACTGGGGATTCATGATCCAACAATGATTTTGTTGGCCACCGTAATTCCGTTGAGTTCGGCAAGTTTTTGGCCATTTGCGCACATCTCAGCTTTCAACTCACGCGAAGAAGCCCTAGAGATTCCCAAAGAACGCCGCACGTTTAATGCCGAGTTAGCGGTGTTGGTCATGGCCTTTTCGTTGCCTTTTTCCACTTTACTTATTTTAGGAATCTTGTCAACGGGAACGTTTTTTGCCCATACCAGTACCATTGCCATTACGGGGATTGTTTTGATGCTAGTGGGTTTTGTTCCAACCTTTTTGGGACGAAAAACTGTTCGCTTGTCGAAAGCATAAAAGAACAACGAAAATTTGTTAGAATGAATGTTTCAACAAAACTGATGAACCAATGAAAACTTTGAAAATATTCTTATTTGTGGCTACGGCCTTGGCAGCAGCATCTTGCAAAGTAGAAGACCCCTTTGTGGACAGAGTTGTTTCGCCTGTATTGCTAGTGTTTGACAATGCTGTCGGTGATGGAGGAGGTTTTACAACCGAGCCTACCGTAAGGTCTTCTGCTTCAAGTGCCCAGGCGACGATAAGCGTTCGGATTTTTGAATTGGACAAAACCAATATATTGGATTACAAGAAAGGCATTGACTCTATTCCTCTTACGGGGTTGAGTTTGGCATTGACGACACGCACGGGAACAAAAATTGCCGACGTGACAACCGACGCCAAAGGTCGCGCAACGATTACAAAAACGTGGGCTGAATTTGGACTGTCAGCCCCTAAATCAGGAAATACTGTATCACTAACACTGACAGGAAAATACAAGGAGCAAGCGTTCACAAAACTAGCGCGTCTCCAAGCGAATTAGTTGTAGGTCAATAGTTGACAGACCTTAGTCCACAGTCCATAATATGGGCAGGAGTAACGTAAAAACGCTGGACTATCGTCGATCGACCATGGACTATACCACTTAAAGATTATTGGTGGGTTTGAATAATCAATGATTGAATTGACAACGCCGAGGCACTCGTCTCGGCGTTGTTTTTTTTATTTTTTTAGTAAAACATAAGTAAAGTTCTCGTTAAACTAACTTATGGCATAAATTAGCGTTCAAAATGACATAATTCATGCGATTCAAACTCACGTTAACCCCCGTTCAAGACCGTCAGCGTTTAGTATTCAACTACCAATATCCCCTGCAAGCGTGGATATACGGTCGGTTGGCGAATGCCGACGCTACGTATGCGGGTTTTCTGCACGAACGAGGCTACCAAGTGCCCGAGAGTCGTAAGGCGTTTAAGCACTTTACTTTTTCGGCTCTGCAAATACCAAGCATTGAACCCATTAAAAAAGGAGATACGTATATGGTACTGCGTTCGGGTTTTTTGGTGCTTTATATCTCGTTTTATGTGGACAAAGCAGCCGAAAATTTTATCGTTGGGCTGTTTCAACAGCAGCAACTGAGCATTTATAATCGGGAATGCAGGGCCGATTTTGTGGTAGAACGCGTGGAGACAGCCCCCCTGCCCACGTTGCAGAGTTCAATGACATTTCGTACACTGTCGCCAATGGTTGTAGCTCAAAAAGTAGATGATTTGGATCAATACTTGACCCCAACGGACGCTGATTTTGGGCGATTTTTTGCGGTGAATTTGGTCGATAAACTGCGTTCGGTGCAACCTTCAATGGAAATGGACGTAGCGATTGCCGAGCGACTGGTTAAGTTTGAGTTACTAAGCGACCCCGAACGGATTAAGAAACGAGGATTTCTGGCCAAAGAAGGCAATGAGAAGGCGCAAACAAAAGTGATTGGTTACCACAACTTTACATTTGCGCTCACAGCTCCTCCCGAACTCATCGATGTAGGCTATTTGGGTGGATTTGGGAAGTATTGTTCGATGGGATGTGGGTGTGTGGAGGTGGTAGAATGAGGTTTTATCAATGAAAAAGTTTCGACACTAATACGTTTTGACGATGAGAAATCTAGTATCTTTGTGGTTGACTGATGCGTTTGGTCGCTTACACAACTCATCTCCTGATGGGGGTTGCCAGTACTGGTACGGGGGCGAAGAGATGTATCAGTTTTTTTGTGTCCTCACAAATTTAAAGGCGGTTTTAATTTATCGAGTCTCAGTAAGTGAGTCTCACCGTCATATACTTTTGGGCTTTCTCCGTATAAATCGACAATTTCACCTGCTAAAGGCTCGATGCTTTGCCAGAAGCGGATTTCTCCCTTTAATAAATAACGCTGTAAAGACCACAGAAAGTAATCTACGATGCTTAATTCGGGCATTTGATAGCTGGGCTCAATACTGCAGTTATACTGAATGTTTTGTTTTTCAAGTCCTTTTTTCTTGGCATCGTTCTCAATGGCTTGGTCAATCGAAGAGACGAGTTTGTGCAGTCCCGACTTGGCCCTGCCTGCTAAATATATCGAATGGCTATGCCCAGGATTTAGTTTCTCTTGGAATAAATGAGAAACGAGGTCAAAATAAAATTCGGAGGGATTATTGTTATGCTTACGGTTGAAAATGCCTAGATCTTTGCGTCCAATAATGGCGTGGAAACGAAGTTCGGAAGGATTAAATTGCCGAAGGAATTGGAAGAAACGGTGGCGAATGTCGGAGTGGTCGGTACGAGCATGAAAAGTCGGGTTGTGAAACCGAATAAATTGTATTGTAAAGAGGATCTGACAAGATTTCGGCTTTGAGTTCCAAGATAGCTTTTTGAAGCGTTTTGCGGTTCGGTGTTTCGACCATACCCAAAATAAGCAAAGGCTGGAACCCTTCCGTCCCGACCAACAATTTTTTTCGTTTCCCATAAAACTCTGGGTCGCCACATTCGTCGATAAAGAAATAATGGGTTTCGGGCATAAGGGTTTACCGTTTGATAAGTTTTTGACAGAAAGTGGTACGATTGTTTGATTGTAACTCAATAAAATAACTAAATTTCAAATCCTATTTTTCTGCACATTATGGTAAATGTAAGGAATTATTAAAAGTAATACAAAAAAATTACTAATGACTAATATGAAGTCTAAATAATAAAGCACATGATTAAAGAACTATCAACGTTTGTACAAGCCCTTGATTCTGAGTTTAAGGGGCTAGGAGTGAAGCCTAAAGAAGGGCTGCATATTCTGCTGAAAGTTCGGCAAGAAGAGGATTGCGTATTTATGGATGAGTCATCTTTAGTGGGGTGGGTATATACTAAAAGCAAAAACCTGACACAAGAAGAAGAAATATTGCTTGGACATTGCGCCTCTTTGGCTCAATTGTCGTGGTGCGTGAATACTAATAAATGTTTTGACTTACCGACGAAAGCAATACACTCATGTTCTCCCTATTGTTTGGCTATTAAGAAGGAAAACTTAGTAAACGGAGAAAAGTACGTAAAAAACCACAAAGACAAAAAATCACAGGTATATGAGCGTATAAGTGCATATTTTGGTAAAGCGTCGGACTTGCTCCAAAATGAAACGGATAAACAGCGGGTAGAGTTGTTTAAGTACGCATTGAATTCAGAGCAATCGTTCCACTCGTGGTTAGCCCATATTCCAGTTTATTCTGAGATGAAAGATGCTGAATATGTTATTTTTTATTTAGATGAACCTACTGAAAAATACCAAAAGGCGAACGATGTCTATTTGGCAGATAAGTTGTTCAATACCAACGAATATAATCGTATAGTAGAAGAGACAACTTTTGGTACCAGCGATTTTTTTAATGGGTATCCCACTAAGAAGCCATTTTTGACGCACCAATCGGCTGTATTTGATATTGCGGGGAGAATCTCTGCTCAGGAGGCGAAGCATTTGTATGAGTTTCAGGACTTAATTGGACGTAATATTCTGCCGCGTCCGCTTCCTATCTTTATTCATCAAGATGAACTCAAAACGGAAGGTAAGAAAAATATACGAGATGCCTCTATTTCATTGTTCAAGCAAGATGCAGCGTTAGGAAAACGGCGAGGTTACAAAGAGATTATTGAAGACCTCTACAAAGATTATAAAGACCAACTTGGTAATTATTATTTACTTTTCTATCAAGCGGGAGAAATTAAAGATTTTGATTTTGTCCCTAAGTTTGAGTACGAACTGAAAGATGAAAAAGGCGCTGCTTGGGAAATAAAAGACCTATTTAAGATAAATTATCGGAGACACATTGAAAATGTTTTTGACTTTCAATATGCCGTCCTGTTACCTGTATTTAATAATGCACTAATTGTTAAGACCAAGACGGGAGACTTTCAACACCGTTATTTTGATGATATAGATGCAAAATACTGTAAGTCGGATGCTACGTTTCTTATGGTTATGACTTATCGGAAAGCCTTCTACGATTTTATCTATAAATCGAAACGAGAAGCGGTCAACCAACATACATTTGATAAAATTATGTTGAGTAGCATTCTTGATGATATTCGTTTGGATGAATTTAAAAATAACCTTAATAGCCAGAATGTTAGCATTCGTCAGAAGCTAAATATCTGGTTCAGTCTTTCAGAAAACTTTAACCAACTTACTTTAACTATAGAAACTATGGCAAGCAAATTACAGGCTCATCGGGCTTACATGAAGCAATTGGCTAAGGGAGAAGCCTCCATTGAAAACGACGAACAATATGCCTTTGCGGTCGGGCAGGTGATTTATTACTTGCTACGAAAAAGTAAAACTGCTGACCGCAGCTACAAACGCTTAGAGCCTTTTATGCAGCAAGTTCAGTCTAAAGAATTGAATAAAGCGATTGCGCGACTATTTGATACGTACAAACACGAAAACTTTTCGACGAAGTTTCGTACACCATTTGCCGAAGTACTTGATTATGAAACTAAAACGAATATACGTGACTTGATACCGGCTATTTTGGCAGGGGTGTTCTCAGAAAATGAGCTTTTTAGCGATAAAGAGAACAATGAAATTAAAGAAACTCAAAACGAAACAGAAGAATAAACCACATAATCATTTATTAACATGAGTACAGCGTTCAACAACCGAGTATTTGGCTGTGTTATCGTAAAAGCCATTAATGCAAATTACAACGCGGATTTTACCCATCAACCGCGTACCCTTCCCGACGGGACTGTTTATGCCACAGATAAAGCCTTGAAATACACAGTACGTAATTATCTTAGCAAGCATTTTGCGAATGAAAAAGTATTTTATTTCAAAAGCCTCAATGACGAGATGCAACCCCGTGACCTTGATCAAAATTATGTCAATCATTTTGGGGCTTTTCCTGTAGCTGAAAAAGGGAAAGATGGGGCGGTAAAAGTGCGCAAACAAATTTTAGGAAATCTCTTAAATTGTATTGATATACGACTATTTGGTGGAACATTTGCCAGTAAAGATGCTAATCTTTCATTGCATGGACCAGTTCAGTTTACGCACGGAGTTAACAAGTTTGTAGAAGGTATTATTTATTCAGAACAGATTTCATCGCCTTTTCGGAACTCGAACGAAAAAAGTACTGATTCCATGCAGACCACTCTTGGTACACAATTCAAACTTAAAGAGGGGCATTACGTACATCATCTCTCGGTGAATCCACGTAATTTGGAAGATTTTAATAAAGCCGCAGGGAGTGACGGAGTTACCATCGACGACATTGCCAAATTGAAAGAAGCACTTCGTTGCGGAGCTACCTTTTATGATTCGGCTTCTAAGGCGGGGGTAGAAAATGAGTTATTGCTTTGGGTACAGTTGAAAGAAGGCTCTAAACTTGTGTTGCCATCTTTTGTGGAATTGGTCAGTGTCAATGAAAATCGAGAAGTAGATTTAGCCAAAGTGGCTTCATTACTATCAAAACCGCACATTGCTGCTGAAATAGAAACCATTGAGTTGTATTTCAACAAGGAAGTAACAACGGTTATTAATGCACCCCAGAATGCGCAGCAACTCGAACTGAACTAATAAAGGTATGAGTACTGAAAAATTAGTGTCGTTTGACCTGCGTGCAGATTTCGGATTTTTCAAAAAACCTGATTATAACGACGGTTTGTTGTTGTCGTACAACATGATACACAAACCAGCTTTATTAGGAATTTTGGGGGCTATTATAGGGTTAGCAGGTTATCAGAAGAAAGGAGAATTTCCTGAATATTACCAAAAACTAAAGGGCGTTCCTGTGGGTATCGAACCATTGGAAGGGTACCATGAACGCGGTAATTTTCAAAAAACCTCCATCAAGTACACCAATACTGTAGGTTATGCCAACCTCGACGGGAACCTGTTGGTGGAAGAAACTATGCTGATTCGGCCTGCATACCGATGCTATGTGTTGTTGAATTTAGAACAGAGCGAGCAAGAGCACCTTTATCGAAACCTCAAAGAAGGAAAGGCTGAGTATATTCCTTATTTAGGCAAGAATGAGTTTCAAGCTTCTTGGCTAACTGAGGAAGGAGAAAATACGTTTCGAGAGTATGCGTTTCAAATCTTTGATTACTCTGTCGATTTTGAGGTGAGTTCTGTTTTTGTCAGAGAAGACCCTCTTAGAAACCAGAGAGTCGTATTGAAGCCCTCATTTAGAACTCGAAATGAAATTCAGCGAAAAGGAAGTTTTACCTACTTTGAACGTTTGCCTCAAAAATTTGATGAGCGACTGTTTCAATATGTGCTGTTTGATTTTGCTTACTCTGATTGGCTATTTTCAAAGGAGTCGACTATTCATGATTTATACGTGATAAGTAGTCAAGAAGTAAAAGGAAAACTAATACAACTGTTTGTGTAAAATGCTAACTATTACAAATTACGAGTCTAGCCGAATCAAAATACAGTTGATTTTGAAATCACATCATCATTATTGGGCGCACTTGCCACCCAATAATGATAATGTGATTAAGTTACTCCCTGAAACTCTCTCAGAACATTGCGAACTTGTATTTGACTACTTTAAGTCATTATACAGTGAGCATAAAATGGAGGATATTATAGATGAACTGGTGGAAGGAGCCGCATCTCAAGTGAACTCTAATGAGAAAGAAAAGGTGAAAAACTTCATTAAGCTGATGTTTTTTAATGTTGTTACCTTTCATGATTTTGGAAAAGTGAATGAGAATTTTCAGGTAATGAGAATGAAAAATGGGCACCATTTTTCTGAAAACTCTTCTTTGACATTGAACCCTCCTTACGGGCATTCGTTTCTGGGTACTTATATTTTTTTAGCATACCACTTAGAAAAACTGGTTGAATTAGAACTATCGCAAGAAGAAGAAGGGCTACTTGCTTTATGTATGTATGGCTTGTCGTACCCAATTTTTTGTCATCATAAGCCTATGTTAAGTGACCCTTTGGAAGATTTTCGACGTTATTCGCTGCACAAATGGTACAATGAGTTAAGTGAATATTTAAGGTTGTACAGTGTAGATTTTGATGAGGAAATGTCGGACTATTTTCTTGGAGAACAGTTTGAAGATTATTTTAATAATGTTTCCTCTACTTTTCCCCTGTTTGCGCTAATCAAACTTAGCTTTTCACTTTTAACCGCCTCGGATTATTTAGCCACACATGAGTACATGGGCGAAGCACTTACGAATGATTTTGGTGTTTTGAAACGAGAAAGAATAGTTGAGTTTACTGAGTATTTACGTTCAAACGGGCATAATAAACAAGCTTATGAAGCCTTGGAAGGGTATTGCTTTACCTTTCCAACTGAAAAGTCAAAGGACAATTTGAATCGTCTTCGTCAAGAAATGGCGGTTGAATTGATTCAAACGGTACGGAAAAATACGCATAAACGCCTTTTTTATATAGAAGCACCCACAGGAGGAGGAAAAACTAACCTCTCGATGATAACGCTAACAGAACTCTTAATAGCCAATCCAGAACTGAACAAAGTATTTTATGTTTTCCCTTTCACAACGCTTATCACGCAAACGTACCAAGCGTTGAAAGAGACGCTTGGTTTGAAAGACGACGAATTGGTTGAAATGCACTCCAAGGCGGGTTTTTACAGTAAACTTTCAAAAGAGGAACAAAAAGATGGCGAGTATGGGGATGATAAAAAGGATTTTATTGATCATCTGTTTGCGCTTTATCCAATTACGGTTCTTTCGCATGTCAAATTTTTTGAAGTTCTGAAAACGAACAGGAAAGAGACGAATTATTTATTGCACCGATTGGCAAATTCAGTGGTGATTATTGACGAAGTGCAATCTTATAACCCAAAATTGTGGGATAAGATGTTATATTTTATCAGTCAGTATGCTGAGTTTTTTAACATTCGTTTTGTGTTGATGTCGGCGACTTTACCTAAAATCAGTGATTTGGACATTGGCCTATCTCAAAAACCTGATTTTGTTGAATTGTTACCTAATGCTCGAAAGTATATTTTGAACCCAAATTTCGCCGAACGCGTTACGTTCGATTTTGAATTGATTCAAGGTAAAATAGAGTTGGAAGAACTCGCAAATGCTGTTATTCAAAAATCACAGGACTATGCGACAGAAAAAGGGAGTGTACGAACTATCGTAGAGTTTATTTATAAAAAGTCCGCTTCTGATTTTCAGCAACTTATTGGCGGCAGAACCAACAATGGTTTTGATGCTATTTTGGTTTTGTCAGGGACAATATTAGAGCCTCGCCGTAGGCAAATTATCAACCAAATCAAACGCAGCAAGCGGGGGGAGAACATTTTGTTAATAACCACTCAGGTTGTAGAGGCGGGAGTGGATATTGACATGGATTTAGGTTTTAAAAACCGTTCATTGCTTGATAGTGACGAACAATTAGCAGGGCGTGTCAATCGCAATGCGAGCAAAGAAGGGTGTAAAGTCTATTTGTTTGATCTGGACGAAGCAGATGTCCTTTACAAAGCCGATCATCGTTTTCAAGAGACAAAAAAAATCTCAATTGAAGAGCAACAGACAATTTTGAGAGACAAAGATTTTAAGTTTCTATACGAAAAAGTGTTTTCTAAAATTGATAAGATTAACGAAGGAAATTGGGCTGATAACTTTACAAATGGCTATGAACCCGCGATTAAAAAATTGAGATTTGAAGAGGTGGATAGCGGTTTCAAAATTATTAACCAACAAAATGAGTCAGTTTTCGTGCCTCTAGCAATCCCCATTAAAGTTTATGGTAGTGAAAACGGGAAAATGGAGCTAGTTTTTTCGGAACATGAGCTAGGTTTCCTAAATTCATTCAAAATTTCACCCACAGCGAGGGAAGAAATAGATGGAAAAGAAGTTTGGGAACTGTATCGAAATTTGGTTTTTCGCCAAATTAAAGCCAAAAATGAGCGGAAAGGTTTTGATTTAAAAGCAGAAAATCAACTGCGCACATTGCAGGGTATTTTGTCTAAGTTCACTTTTTCTTTGTTTGCCCATTCAAAAATTATCCCAAATTTGGAAAGTCAGGGCTTTTTGAAAGAAGAATTAGGATTTAAAAAAGTGACAGAACAAGCATTGACCTTGGAAACGCCTGTTTACACTTTAGGCGGTGGATTAAATGAAAAAGCAATCGACGTAACCGATAATTTCTTCCTATGAACATCAACGCCACGCTCATGAACATTTTCCACATTTGCAAACGAGAAATGTGGCTGCACTACCATGCGATTCGGATGGAACATACCTCGGAGGTGGTGTATGAAGGCAAGCTGATAGGGGAGGAGAGTTACCCTTTTCGGGCCGATAAAAACGAGGAATTGGAAATAATGCTCCCTCTTGAAAACGAAAAGGTTGTCCTAACGGCTAAAATAGATTTTTTTGACGCCAAACGCGGGATTGTTCATGAAACTAAGAAGTCGGCGGCCAAAGAATGGGCGCACGTGGCGCAGGTGCAGTTTTATTTGTACTTGTTGCAAAAAAATGGCGTGGAAGTCAGCCATGGTGTGATCGAATACCCCAAATTACGCCAAACCGAACGGGTGACACTTGGCGAAGAAGACGTACAACGAATTGAAGCCAATATCGAAAAAATCAGGGAAGTACTCGAACAAGAACAGTGTCCGCCGAAGTTGCCGATTTCAAAATGTAAGGCTTGTAGTTATTTTGAATTTTGCTGGGTGGGAGACGAATAACAACCATTGGAAGACAAAAAATGAAAAAAAGCTATTATCTCTTTAACCCTGGCCGACTGAGTCGCAAAGACAACACGCTCTGTTTTGTGCCCGTCGATGAGCAAGGCAATGAAGGCCAACCACGTTACATCCCCATTGAGGGAGTGGACAACCTGTATTGTTTTGGAAGTTTGGATGCCAACAGCGCGATGTACAACTTTTTGGGTAAAAACCACGTATCGGTTCATTTTTTCGATTATTATGAACATTATACGGGCTCGTTTATGGCAAAAGAGTATTTGTTGGCGGGCAAAATGCAAGTCGAACAAACGCGCCATTACCTCTCCGACAAAAAAAGGATGGTCGTAGCTAAGACCTTGGTGGAAGGGGCGGCGTTTAACATGACCAAAAACCTGAAGTACTACCAAGGGCGCGGCAAAGACGTTGGCAAGCAGCTAGAACAAATCGAAAGTTATTCGCCGTCGATTACCGATGCGGGAAACATTGCGGAGTTGATGGGCATCGAAGGCAATATCCGACAAGCTTATTACGGGGCATTTGGGGAAATAATCAACGATTTTGACATGGGAAATCGTAGTAAGCAACCGCCTCAGAACGAGGTGAATGCGTTGATTTCGTTTGGCAATATGATGTGTTATACCGTATGTTTAGATCAGATTTATCACACCCAACTCAACCCCACCATTAGTTTTTTGCACGAACCTGGGGCGAGGCGGTATTCGTTGGCGTTGGATTTGTCGGAGATATTCAAACCCATGTTGGTGGATCGAACAATTTTTACGGTATTGAACAAAAAACAGATACAAGCCAGCGATTTTCGCCAGGATATTAACCGCTGCGTGTTGAAAGAAGGGGCAAAAAAGGTATTTGTACAAGCGTTTGAAGAGCGATTGAAAGATACGTTTAAACATCGTTCGTTGGGTAGAAACGTGAGTTATAAGCATTTAGTAAAACTAGAGTGCTACAAACTGCAAAAACATCTGCTGGGTATGGAAGTGTATAAACCTTTTAAAATGTTATGGTAACCCCTCCCTGTCCCTCCCCAGTAGGGAGGGGAAAAGCGCTATGTATGTAATATTGGTGTATGATATTGGCGAAAAACGAGTGGCAAAGATGCTGAAACACTGTCGCAAGTACCTGAATTGGATTCAAAATTCGGTGTTTGAAGGAGAAATCACGGAAGCGAAGTTGAAAGAAATGTTGATAGGCGCGCGGGCGATTATGAACGAAGATCAAGACAGCGTCATCCTATTTAAGAGTCGGAACGAGCGATGGCTCGACAAAGAGATTATTGGGGTAGAACGAAGCTCAATTGATAACTTTCTTTGAGTGCAAAGTCGTCGAAGTTGCAAAAATGCCCAAAAGTTCGTTGACATATTGACTATAAAAACCCTTGATGTTGGCGTAAGTGATTGATAATGAGCAGTCGTCGATGGTCTAGTATAATCGAGTCATTGGCCATCGACGATTTTTTAGTTGAAAAATACCGCAAAAAACCTTAAAATTGAGCCAAAATAGCCGTTTTTGCAACGGCTTTAAATCGTACCATTTTGGAATTGAAACGAAAGAAGCTCACCGTAAAGGTGTAGAAAACGATTGCTTTAAATCGTACCATTTTGGAATTGAAACTTGCGGGGTATGAACTAGGATTCAATTCAAGTCCTCTTTAAATCGTACCATTTTGGAATTGAAACGCCTGTGCGGGCGAGGCCAATTACCAAACAGGGCACTTTAAATCGTACCATTTTGGAATTGAAACAACGGATAATCGTAGATGTTTACAAAGGCCATCGCCCTTTAAATCGTACCATTTTGGAATTGAAACATTGAGAAAGGACGGAGGCCTGTGTAACTAACCACCTTTAAATCGTACCATTTTGGAATTGAAACTAAATGGCTAGTTTGTCCAGTTGATCCAAATACTTTCTTTAAATCGTACCATTTTGGAATTGAAACTCGGCTTTCCCGTCGGGCGTCTTGAATACCTCTTTTGCCTTTAAATCGTACCATTTTGGAATTGAAACTTTAGCACGAACACATTGCCCTTGACAACCGAACTCTTTAAATCGTACCATTTTGGAATTGAAACGGCGTTACAGACTTACGAAGTAATGATGTTCATGGTCTTTAAATCGTACCATTTTGGAATTGAAACATTCACCATTCGCACGCACTGTCTTTTTCGTTTTCACTTTAAATCGTACCATTTTGGAATTGAAACTTTGCAAAATTTATAGACTTCTCAGCAATCCAATTTTCTTTAAATCGTACCATTTTGGAATTGAAACTTAGCTTTTCTCTGCCTGTCGGTTATCAGTTTTGCCTTTAAATCGTACCATTTTGGAATTGAAACTGTACAGGTGAGCCTACTACGTAAGGTACAGATTTGCTTTAAATCGTACCATTTTGGAATTGAAACATAATTTTATGGCTAGATTCACCATGATCAATTTCTTTAAATCGTACCATTTTGGAATTGAAACTTCCAGAGAAATCGCGCAATCCAATATACCCTTCTCTTTAAATCGTACCATTTTGGAATTGAAACGTTTTTGTCTTTGCCCCCAACGAACAAGGGAATTTTCTTTAAATCGTACCATTTTGGAATTGAAACAAAGAGTACTGGACTTTTGTAGGTTTTGTCAAGCTGTCTTTAAATCGTACCATTTTGGAATTGAAACTAGCTAAAACACCCTCCTCACTGACATTAACCTGAACCTTTAAATCGTACCATTTTGGAATTGAAACGTTACATCTAGCATAAATTCGCCTTGTTTCCATTTATCCTTTAAATCGTACCATTTTGGAATTGAAACATCGTTGAAATGATTGGCAATGGTACAAAAACAGACTTTAAATCGTACCATTTTGGAATTGAAACATGCCACTTACCGTGACCATTACATCCACCGCCTCTCTTTAAATCGTACCATTTTGGAATTGAAACATTTTACCGCTAGTCAAGCGGTCTTTTAGGCCGCTTAACTTTAAATCGTACCATTTTGGAATTGAAACTACGACCGACGTAAAAGGCACGATTAAGACGTTTGCTTTAAATCGTACCATTTTGGAATTGAAACATTTTTGGGGCTACAAAGTACCATTTCTTGGAAATCTTTAAATCGTACCATTTTGGAATTGAAACTTTCGTACTTTCCAGACTCTTCGCCCTTGGTCACGGCTTTAAATCGTACCATTTTGGAATTGAAACCGAGCAATGACCCCAGAAGAACAATTACAGTTAGCTACTTTAAATCGTACCATTTTGGAATTGAAACATTTCTTTGAGCGTCTTATCAAGACCCTCTCCCACTTTAAATCGTACCATTTTGGAATTGAAACGCAGTATTGGCGGTTGTGGGAGCTAGACTACTTCCACTTTAAATCGTACCATTTTGGAATTGAAACAAGTTTAAAAGAACTTGCTTTAGGAAGTCGTCCTCTTTAAATCGTACCATTTTGGAATTGAAACATAATTGAGCGGTCTAGTTTTGTTTTTCGCTCAACTACTTTAAATCGTACCATTTTGGAATTGAAACTTTTGATCAGTTGGTTTGTTTGATTTTGGTACTTTTGCTTTAAATCGTACCATTTTGGAATTGAAACTAAAGTTCTTGTGGTAAATCAGTCCTTAATTTAAACTTTAAATCGTACCATTTTGGAATTGAAACTTCCTTTAAACTCGCTGCCGTTGTTTCGTTTACAAAACTTTAAATCGTACCATTTTGGAATTGAAACATTGTAAAGAAAGAAAAGACCGCGCGGGGGGCGTTGGCTTTAAATCGTACCATTTTGGAATTGAAACATGTCAAAGTTTGTGAACATCATGCCGCCGCCACGCCTTTAAATCGTACCATTTTGGAATTGAAACTGTCAAACATGATTGCCTCCAAAAAATCGCCTTGTTCTTTAAATCGTACCATTTTGGAATTGAAACCAAAAGACGCAAGCGGCTTAAAACTCGCAGGGGATACTTTAAATCGTACCATTTTGGAATTGAAACGTAAGTACAAGATACAGACGTTTGATTCCGCCCATTTCTTTAAATCGTACCATTTTGGAATTGAAACCAAACGAAGACTTAGGTATCATAAGCGGTGGTACACTTTAAATCGTACCATTTTGGAATTGAAACCGCTAATGCCGCAAGTCACGAAGCAATAGAAACAATCTTTAAATCGTACCATTTTGGAATTGAAACAACAACGACAATCCTGTCGTTAACTGAAACCCTAAACTTTAAATCGTACCATTTTGGAATTGAAACAACAGGCACTATCCAATGAGACAGCCGCTGATTCGCTTTAAATCGTACCATTTTGGAATTGAAACCAAAAAAGGTAAGATTTCGTTAAATACTTCGTTGGACTTTAAATCGTACCATTTTGGAATTGAAACGGGTCGGGTGCGGTGTTTAGGGTCTTGATAAAAAGACTTTAAATCGTACCATTTTGGAATTGAAACTTTTTTGGGGTTTGAATTTCTACAAAATTTACAAACTTTAAATCGTACCATTTTGGAATTGAAACAAGCAAACGTTCATGCTTAGACCGTCCATAAATGGATCTTTAAATCGTACCATTTTGGAATTGAAACAAGTCTATGCCACAAAGAGCTGCATTTTTCCCGTAAACTTTAAATCGTACCATTTTGGAATTGAAACTTGGCGTACTCCTGATTGTTGTAGCTGTTGTATTCCTCTTTAAATCGTACCATTTTGGAATTGAAACATTTCTAGCCCCTCTATCTCTCTTTGAAATGCTTCTAACTTTAAATCGTACCATTTTGGAATTGAAACAGGGTGGTCGTCCATCCTTCCTCTATCATCACGGCCTTTAAATCGTACCATTTTGGAATTGAAACTATTGCAATTGTGCATATTTAAGGGAGCTTTTAAGTCTTTAAATCGTACCATTTTGGAATTGAAACAACATCCCAAGGAAGGTCTTGAGCGTACCAAGGAAGTCTTTAAATCGTACCATTTTGGAATTGAAACTATTCTATATTAGTCAGTTTCTTTTTAAGGTTGGCGACTTTAAATCGTACCATTTTGGAATTGAAACTGGGGACGTTGATCCAGGAGGGCGCGCGGTTTATTCTTTAAATCGTACCATTTTGGAATTGAAACTTATATAAGTGTTAACCAGCCAATGTGCGGCGTCATTCTTTAAATCGTACCATTTTGGAATTGAAACATGAGATAGGGCTTTAACACAAGTTACTTATGAAAACTTTAAATCGTACCATTTTGGAATTGAAACTGGACACCAAGCTGGCCGAATGGTGCGAAGCGACCCTTTAAATCGTACCATTTTGGAATTGAAACATACGGGCCTGAACTTCAGTAAGCTCTTCCCCTAGTGTCTTTAAATCGTACCATTTTGGAATTGAAACACCAGTTTGGTGCGAAAGCCGACCAAGCGCGCCGATTCTTTAAATCGTACCATTTTGGAATTGAAACTCGTAGAAGGTTTCTTCATTGATGTTAGCGTGTATCTCTTTAAATCGTACCATTTTGGAATTGAAACATGAGATAGGGCTTTAACACAAGTTACTTATGAACTTTAAATCGTACCATTTTGGAATTGAAACAGCCCTACAATCTTTGGGTTGGTATCGTCGGCACCCTTTAAATCGTACCATTTTGGAATTGAAACAGGCTACGACAAAGGCAGCCACGTAAAAAATTGCCTTCTTTAAATCGTACCATTTTGGAATTGAAACTTTAGAATACCCGCTGTAATGGCAATGAGCGACCCAACTTTAAATCGTACCATTTTGGAATTGAAACCCGTTTGCCCTACGCCTGTAATAGAAAGGCCGTTGCTTTAAATCGTACCATTTTGGAATTGAAACTGCTTTTATAAGACCAAAGGAGTTAAAAGCCTTGCAGCTTTAAATCGTACCATTTTGGAATTGAAACGTACAGTTTTTGCGGATGTATTGCTATTCGTGATACTTTAAATCGTACCATTTTGGAATTGAAACTTGATTGCGTCGGTTGGGTGCATAACGCCACATTTTTCTTTAAATCGTACCATTTTGGAATTGAAACACTTTTTCAGGTATCGACCTTTTGGGCAGGGGTTTTCTTTAAATCGTACCATTTTGGAATTGAAACAAAATATATCTGAATGGTGCATAGATACAGGCGTACTTTAAATCGTACCATTTTGGAATTGAAACAATTCTGCACCGTAACGGGCTAATTTCGACTCTATCTTTAAATCGTACCATTTTGGAATTGAAACAAATAAGCTCTTTTACTCATATTTTTTAGGCTATTACTTTAAATCGTACCATTTTGGAATTGAAACTAGAAAACATGACAGATTACGACGAACTTTCATACTTTAAATCGTACCATTTTGGAATTGAAACACCGCAGTGGCAAAGAGCGTCGGTTTCAGACTTGCTCTTTAAATCGTACCATTTTGGAATTGAAACACGCCACCCTACGTCGAAGACAGCCTTGATGTCATCTTTAAATCGTACCATTTTGGAATTGAAACAGCTCATCGAAATCAATTCCAATGAATCCTGAGTAGGCTTTAAATCGTACCATTTTGGAATTGAAACTTTTGTTTAGTTGGTTAAAGTTGGTCGATTTCTATGCCTTTAAATCGTACCATTTTGGAATTGAAACAAGTCTATGAAACCGAAGCACAAGTACCTGCGGGCTTTAAATCGTACCATTTTGGAATTGAAACACCACAGCACTAACTACAAAGAATGTAATATTTGGGGACTTTAAATCGTACCATTTTGGAATTGAAACCGCTAAAAACGAAGGTAAAACCCGATACACCAACTATTCTTTAAATCGTACCATTTTGGAATTGAAACAAAGTCTAAATACCTTCTGAATGTCTCGTAACAGGTTCTTTAAATCGTACCATTTTGGAATTGAAACCTTAGTACAAAGCTGTTTCCAACCTTGTTAATTTCACTTTAAATCGTACCATTTTGGAATTGAAACTATCATTGAATCTAAATTAGCACGATACGGCGCGGATTCTTTAAATCGTACCATTTTGGAATTGAAACACAACGCGGGGCAGTTAGTTTTTCAGTTTGCCTATTCTTTAAATCGTACCATTTTGGAATTGAAACCCTCAAACAATCTACAAAAATGGAAAAGATGGGCACTTTAAATCGTACCATTTTGGAATTGAAACTTGCTTGATATTGATAAAGAAAATGAAAGTTAAATACTTTAAATCGTACCATTTTGGAATTGAAACACAATTGCTTCAACCCACTGTGTCATGCTTTTTGCTTTAAATCGTACCATTTTGGAATTGAAACAAAGGGATAGGAACTAAAATCAAATTACCCATCGAGTCTTTAAATCGTACCATTTTGGAATTGAAACGAAACACATAAGCCATGCCAGGGATATATTTCTATTCTTTAAATCGTACCATTTTGGAATTGAAACTTGAGTATATTGATTACAAGGGGAAATCAGATTTTTCTTTAAATCGTACCATTTTGGAATTGAAACAACCAAACCATTGCCGAATCCCTCAAACTCATTTCGGCTTTAAATCGTACCATTTTGGAATTGAAACCTCAGGACGAACTAGATGCTGCCTACGGAGCAAACTTTAAATCGTACCATTTTGGAATTGAAACAGGTTTCGTTGTTGCCCTGATACTTGCGGAACACCTTTAAATCGTACCATTTTGGAATTGAAACATTTTAGGGGCGTGTATGATTGAGCGAGACGCGTTTCCTTTAAATCGTACCATTTTGGAATTGAAACATTTACATCTATGGGGACGCGTCAGGAAAATACGGGACTTTAAATCGTACCATTTTGGAATTGAAACGTCGCTGTGTAGAACTACGCTAGGCGACGCGCCTAACTTTAAATCGTACCATTTTGGAATTGAAACAAAAAAGTGACCCCGAAAGTAGGCAGGAAAACTTTTGCTTTAAATCGTACCATTTTGGAATTGAAACTCACCTTCCAAAAGCCACAACAAAAGGGCTTGGTCTTTAAATCGTACCATTTTGGAATTGAAACCGACGGAGGAATTTAAAAATGCTTTGTTTATTTAACTTTAAATCGTACCATTTTGGAATTGAAACAACGGTCGCTTATTCCAACTCGAAATCACTCAGGACTTTAAATCGTACCATTTTGGAATTGAAACGTTTGAAACGGTCTTTCCCAATGGCAGGGCATAAGCGGCTTTAAATCGTACCATTTTGGAATTGAAACTGCGCGGATCAAATGAGACAAACCACGCGTATTTTTCTTTAAATCGTACCATTTTGGAATTGAAACAGCAAAATTAAATACTCCACCCGACCCTAAGATAATCTTTAAATCGTACCATTTTGGAATTGAAACAGTGATAGCTTGAACTTCAAAAACCATACAACAATGCTTTAAATCGTACCATTTTGGAATTGAAACATAATTTTGCGAGTCTCTGGCGTAAACTTATCGACTACTTTAAATCGTACCATTTTGGAATTGAAACAAAGAAAAGCGCGAAGAGTTGGCTGAACGAATTTCTCCTTTAAATCGTACCATTTTGGAATTGAAACAGAGTCCCTTTTTGATTGTAAGAGCTGCCTGTTTTCTTTAAATCGTACCATTTTGGAATTGAAACCCTTTTTTATGTCGGTCAAGAATTTTTTTAAATAACCCTTTAAATCGTACCATTTTGGAATTGAAACTTTGTTGATGAAAACTAAACAGAAAGACAACCTCCTACTTTAAATCGTACCATTTTGGAATTGAAACACGGCCTGTTCATTCGACTGCGCAAACTCCAGCACCGACTTTAAATCGTACCATTTTGGAATTGAAACAAACAGAAGACCAGCTTTGGCTAAAGGCCAAACAGGTCTTTAAATCGTACCATTTTGGAATTGAAACTAGCTTGCATCGTGGAGCTTTGTTTCGTCAACTTCTTTAAATCGTACCATTTTGGAATTGAAACGATGGTACAAAATACGAGGCTACGTTTGGGGGGTTGGCTTTAAATCGTACCATTTTGGAATTGAAACCGATTAGCTTGGTGTACATAAGCATATCGTCGTCTTCTTTAAATCGTACCATTTTGGAATTGAAACAAAGCCGCCGCCGAAAGAGCTAAAGCAGAAGCCGCTACTTTAAATCGTACCATTTTGGAATTGAAACATTAGAGCCTAACCGCAACCTATGGAAAAAGTAAGCTTTAAATCGTACCATTTTGGAATTGAAACACAGATAGCGCAAAGCGCAATAGGGAGCGCTCTGACTCTTTAAATCGTACCATTTTGGAATTGAAACATTAGTTTGAGGGCGGATTGCAACAACTCTTCTTGCCTTTAAATCGTACCATTTTGGAATTGAAACTGTAGTAGCGCCGTAGGTAGCTCTCTTGCTCCGCTTCTTTAAATCGTACCATTTTGGAATTGAAACATGGGTCGCTCTTCGTCCCACCACCCCTTCGCCTTAGCTTTAAATCGTACCATTTTGGAATTGAAACTTCTATCAACCTCGTCTGCGCGTATTCCAATGGCCTCTTTAAATCGTACCATTTTGGAATTGAAACTTTAAAGGGTCTGAAAGGTACTCTTTGAGGCTTTCAACTTTAAATCGTACCATTTTGGAATTGAAACTTGTTTTCCCGCACAAAAACAAATGCGACGGAGAATCTTTAAATCGTACCATTTTGGAATTGAAACACAAAACCAAACCGTTATGTCTTACTTCAAGATAATCTTTAAATCGTACCATTTTGGAATTGAAACATTGCTTCGTGAATTTTAAAAGTTGCAGCAAGGCGGCTTTAAATCGTACCATTTTGGAATTGAAACATATTAACGGATTCGCCCGCAACATTAAACGGGTTCTTTAAATCGTACCATTTTGGAATTGAAACCCGTTTGTGCCGATGTAAGGCACTGTTTCCGTGTCCTTTAAATCGTACCATTTTGGAATTGAAACCCGTCATTCCGTTTTGCGCTGTAACTTCCTGATACCTTTAAATCGTACCATTTTGGAATTGAAACATTCTCACCCACGGGTTAGGCGACAAAGAAACTACTTCTTTAAATCGTACCATTTTGGAATTGAAACGTTCGCCCGTGTCGCCGATAGCGCAGCGGTGTTTGGGCTTTAAATCGTACCATTTTGGAATTGAAACATTAACAACTTGCTCAATGCGGTTCGTAGTAGTGGCAACTTTAAATCGTACCATTTTGGAATTGAAACATGTAGAACTATAACTTTCATGTTCAAAGATTGCACACTTTAAATCGTACCATTTTGGAATTGAAACGCAAAATACGCAACTCCTGCGGCATCGTCTTTGCCCTTTAAATCGTACCATTTTGGAATTGAAACAGTTGTTGAGCTAGAAACTGTGGAGCAAAAGGTAGCTTTAAATCGTACCATTTTGGAATTGAAACGTGTAATCCAGTTCATATACTTCTACCGCATCCTCACTTTAAATCGTACCATTTTGGAATTGAAACACCTCTATGCCCTGCGTCGTTACTGTTCTACCTTGTACTTTAAATCGTACCATTTTGGAATTGAAACTTGCCTCTTTCGCAGAAAGCCGATACCATAGAGCACTTTAAATCGTACCATTTTGGAATTGAAACAAAATTACTACCAAGCAAGACGTTGTCCGAGTGGTCTTTAAATCGTACCATTTTGGAATTGAAACATTAGAGCCTAACCGCAACCTATGGAAAAAGTAAGCGTCTTTAAATCGTACCATTTTGGAATTGAAACTAGCTTGGTTTGCCTCTACCAGTAGCATCGAGATAACTTTAAATCGTACCATTTTGGAATTGAAACGTGATTTTGGTGATGGTTTCGGCTGCTTTGAGAGGCTTTAAATCGTACCATTTTGGAATTGAAACAAGGAAAGCAGATTTTAGAGGAGGAATATATAGAACTTTAAATCGTACCATTTTGGAATTGAAACGCGATTTTTTGTGCTTCGCTCTTGGTTTTACCTTGGCTTTAAATCGTACCATTTTGGAATTGAAACTCAAATCCCGGGCGGTTGCCAAATATGGGTTACGCTTCTTTAAATCGTACCATTTTGGAATTGAAACAAAGGATTTCTATATGCACAACTATCGCCTATTAGATGCTTTAAATCGTACCATTTTGGAATTGAAACGCAACTGCCAAAACGATTGCTCTCTTTTCGCAAACCTTTAAATCGTACCATTTTGGAATTGAAACAGGATACGGTAGAGGATGAGTTAGCAGACGCTGCGATTCTTTAAATCGTACCATTTTGGAATTGAAACATTTCTAATAAGGAGGTTTATAAAAACCGATACGAGCTTTAAATCGTACCATTTTGGAATTGAAACATGTTGTACACGTCGTACTCTTCGCAACGGTTGTCTTTAAATCGTACCATTTTGGAATTGAAACCAAGTCAGATGGAAGGATGTGCAAGTTGAGAAAGTCACTTTAAATCGTACCATTTTGGAATTGAAACGCCAGCGCCCAAAAGAAATTTGCTAAGTTCACCAAGCTTTAAATCGTACCATTTTGGAATTGAAACACATCTGGGTTTGGACGGAGAAGGGGAGGGATAAGTTCTTTAAATCGTACCATTTTGGAATTGAAACAGGCAAGGTTTTTGATTTGTGTGCGCATTGTTTCACTTTAAATCGTACCATTTTGGAATTGAAACAGAAATAGTTGAGAAACATCGCATTATGGTACGCGAACTTTAAATCGTACCATTTTGGAATTGAAACAAGAGCATTTAATGGTAGAGTAAGAAAATAAATAATCACTTTAAATCGTACCATTTTGGAATTGAAACGAATCTTTCTTGGAAGTGGCTCGACTATCCTGAACACTTTAAATCGTACCATTTTGGAATTGAAACAGCAGTACCCTTCAAGTATCGTGCTAGGGTCTTCGTCTTTAAATCGTACCATTTTGGAATTGAAACATTTACATTTATGGGGACGCGTCAGGAAAATACGGGCTTTAAATCGTACCATTTTGGAATTGAAACTTTGGCTTAACTCCGAAAGTGCCGAGTTCAGCTATCTTTAAATCGTACCATTTTGGAATTGAAACATCATTGTCGTGTTCCTGATAGATGTGGCCACCTCTTTAAATCGTACCATTTTGGAATTGAAACTTGAAAGAGGCTTTTGCGCCACTGAAATCTAGTACCATCTTTAAATCGTACCATTTTGGAATTGAAACATCCCGCACTGAATATAGACCCAACTGACAAAGGCCACTTTAAATCGTACCATTTTGGAATTGAAACCATCATGGCGGCATCATGGATCTAGCCAAGGCAACTTTAAATCGTACCATTTTGGAATTGAAACAAGAACGCTTCCCGCTTTGACGGGTCAGTAAGTATCTTTAAATCGTACCATTTTGGAATTGAAACATAGTTTCGGTGTCGTATTCTCGTACTTGACCATGATACTTTAAATCGTACCATTTTGGAATTGAAACATAGACGCGGTTGCCCCTCTGTGTAATAGCGCATTCTTTAAATCGTACCATTTTGGAATTGAAACATTACAAACAGGTGGCGAAAGCTGCCTCCGACAACGCTTTAAATCGTACCATTTTGGAATTGAAACTTCTTCCCGAAGATTTTACCGCCCATTGGCCCTTAAAACTTTAAATCGTACCATTTTGGAATTGAAACAAAGTTGATCGTAAGAGTCTCCCAAATTTGATAAACTTTAAATCGTACCATTTTGGAATTGAAACATACCCACGGAGAAAAGCATGAATACGACCAAGAAATCTTTAAATCGTACCATTTTGGAATTGAAACTCGAGAAGGAATCGGCGCAGCGTATCAGCCAAAAGCTTTAAATCGTACCATTTTGGAATTGAAACACAACAAGAAACATTTGGCCTACAAAGCTCCCGAAAACTTTAAATCGTACCATTTTGGAATTGAAACAAAGCCAATACGAGGCGGCTGTAGCCAAAAAAGCAGCCTTTAAATCGTACCATTTTGGAATTGAAACCGTTGAGAATCTTGGGCGAAGACATAGAGCATTTGTGCTTTAAATCGTACCATTTTGGAATTGAAACATCCAATCGGCTTGATTGTTACGGCCATTGGGGTTCTTTAAATCGTACCATTTTGGAATTGAAACATGGATATAGTGTATGATTTCTATTTGAGTGAAACTTTAAATCGTACCATTTTGGAATTGAAACTTTGTGGTGGGAGGTCATCAATTTTACCAGTTTGGCGCTTTAAATCGTACCATTTTGGAATTGAAACAAAACAACTGTGCATTTTGGGCGACCGTTACAATGACTTTAAATCGTACCATTTTGGAATTGAAACACAAAGACCTTGTTGAAGCACAGGCCAAAACCTCAGCTTTAAATCGTACCATTTTGGAATTGAAACAGCCAATGTATTGTCTTTTGGCATAGTAAGCGGATTGCTTTAAATCGTACCATTTTGGAATTGAAACAGCGGGACGGCGGCGATGGTTAGCAAAATTTACTGCTTTAAATCGTACCATTTTGGAATTGAAACATGGTAATCTACTTGGGCACGGGTCAGGTTGTGAGACTTTAAATCGTACCATTTTGGAATTGAAACTTGGTTTGGGCTTTCATACCGAGCTCATTCCATCGCTTTAAATCGTACCATTTTGGAATTGAAACTGCTTACTTCTGAGGTTTTGGCCTGTGCTTCAACAACTTTAAATCGTACCATTTTGGAATTGAAACAGTTTTTCCCGCTCGGATCAACAGGGTAGCCGTACCGCTTTAAATCGTACCATTTTGGAATTGAAACTTGGCGACGATGCGAAGATTGGAGACGGCGCAAAACTTTAAATCGTACCATTTTGGAATTGAAACTGTGATTCTTTGCCTTTTGATGCAAAAAATGATACCTTTAAATCGTACCATTTTGGAATTGAAACACGTGTACTTGGACACATTGACGGGGAAACGCTTGCTTTAAATCGTACCATTTTGGAATTGAAACTTCGTAAAAGCCGCCGAGTGGGACTTCCGTACAGCCTTTAAATCGTACCATTTTGGAATTGAAACTGCTTAAAATAACCTAAACCTTTTAATCCAATTTTCTTTAAATCGTACCATTTTGGAATTGAAACCTAAGTTATCACGATCAACTTGACATCATCTTTGGCCTTTAAATCGTACCATTTTGGAATTGAAACAAAGGTGTTCTTGGTTACCGACAAAGAGCAATTGCACTTTAAATCGTACCATTTTGGAATTGAAACAAATGAGCGAGAAATATAGCTGCTACGTGATTGTTTCTTTAAATCGTACCATTTTGGAATTGAAACTCGCCGAATTGGTTTCGAGTAAGCAGCTTTCGGTAGACTTTAAATCGTACCATTTTGGAATTGAAACTCCCAGAGGGATACGTGACTGATGGGTGTTCAGTACCCTTTAAATCGTACCATTTTGGAATTGAAACCGAATAAGTCTGAACTTGTATATGCTGGACACGGGCCTTTAAATCGTACCATTTTGGAATTGAAACCCGTTTGAAAGCCGTAGCGGGTGTACACGCATCGTCAGCTTTAAATCGTACCATTTTGGAATTGAAACGGCACGTCGGTTGTGCTTAGGGCGACAGCTCCCGTTCTTTAAATCGTACCATTTTGGAATTGAAACACGCCTATCGTTCCTACCGATGCTGCACACGAATCTTTAAATCGTACCATTTTGGAATTGAAACAGACTTAGGAATCGTTGATAACGGTGGCGGCGGTCTTTAAATCGTACCATTTTGGAATTGAAACCCGTAGGTTGCTACGGCCTGTGATGGCTTAGGCATGCTTTAAATCGTACCATTTTGGAATTGAAACTCACCATCATCCTGAGCAACTACCATGCTGGTGACTTTAAATCGTACCATTTTGGAATTGAAACAGTGCAAGAAGATTGTTATCAGAAGCATACCTTAGCTTTAAATCGTACCATTTTGGAATTGAAACACCACTTTCATCTCACGCAAAAGCGTCAAGATGGAACTTTAAATCGTACCATTTTGGAATTGAAACAAGAATTTAAAACTGCCAGACGCCTTCTTGTTTTCTTTAAATCGTACCATTTTGGAATTGAAACCAAGTCATGGCGTCATAACGATGGAGAGTTGTGCTTTCTTTAAATCGTACCATTTTGGAATTGAAACGCGTTGGGAACTTATCGAAGTCTAAACAAATAAGACTTTAAATCGTACCATTTTGGAATTGAAACACGTGGGGTGGGCGATAATGAAGGGGGCATACAAAGCTTTAAATCGTACCATTTTGGAATTGAATCAACGTGCCATCTTTCCTGGTATCAAATCCGTTTGGTCTTTAAATCGTACCATTTTGGAATTGAAACCGAACTACGTTGTCGTGGCGTTTCCCCGTCTTTTCTTTAAATCGTACCATTTTGGAATTGAAACAAGGGCGGAAAAGTCTTGAAATACATCTTAAACAAAACTTTAAATCGTACCATTTTGGAATTGAAACGTGGCTGGAACTGGGGCTGATATGTTTGAAATGGACTTTAAATCGTACCATTTTGGAATTGAAACGCGTTGGGAACTTATCGAAGTCTAAACAAATAAGACTTTAAATCGTACCATTTTGGAATTGAAACTTTGTGTAACAATTTCTATAACATTTTTCGATTTATGGCGATTCGTTACGGGGTGAAAACATAAAAAAAGCGCCTTAAATCGTGTTTAAGGCGCTTGGTGAGTCGTTACAACTCGAAAGGGTGACCCCGTTAGGATTCGAACCTAAGACCGACAGATTAGAAATCTGTTGCTCTATCCAGCTGAGCTACGGGACCTGTTCTTGTCGAACGCGGGTGCAAAAATAAATGTTTTTGCGACTTTTAACAACATTCTCCCTAAAAATTGTGTATCCCTCCCGAATCTGCCTATTTTTGTGTCTTACTAAAGACCCACAAACCAACTATTTAGCGTGTATTTGTATTCAGAAAAAATTGCCGAGGACTTTCAACAAATTTTTGGAAAATCACCCTCCTTCGTCGTACGTGCTCCTGGTCGTATCAATCTTATTGGCGAACATACCGATTATAACAATGGGTTTGTCTTGCCTGCCGCTATCGATAAAGCCATTTATTTTGCGATTGCTCCTCGTACCGATCAACTTTGTAAAGTTTACGCAGCTGATTTGAACGATGCGTTTGAGTTTCATTTGGATACACTCATTAAATCCCCTAAAAGCTGGGCTAATTACCTCATTGGAATAACTAGCGAACTGATAAAGGATGGTTTTGATATTCCAACGGGTTTTGAAGTTGCCTTTGGTGGCGATGTGCCAAACGGCGCGGGACTTTCGTCTTCGGCGGCTGTAGAAAGTGGAATGGGCTGGGCGTTAAGTGAGTTGTTTGGTTTGCAAGTCCCTCGTTTACAACTTGCCCTCGCTGCACAACGTGCTGAACATAATTTCGCAGGTCTTCAGTGTGGTATCATGGATATGTTTGCGTCTATTCATGGTAAGGCCCATTCTGTTATTCGCCTCGATTGCCGCGATTTATCCTTTGAGTATTTCCCGTTTGATTTTGAAAACTACCAGTTGGTACTTTGTAACTCTGGGGTAAAGCATACATTGGCTGAATCGTCCTACAATACCCGCCGCCAAGAATGCGAACAAGGGGTGGCAATTTTACAACAATTTTATCCATCCGTTTTAAGCTTGCGTGATGTTCGATTGACTCAAGTTGAGGAGCACAAAGCCGATTTTCCTGAAAATGTTTATCGACGCTGTCGGTATGTCGTGGGAGAAATTGAACGAGTGGTAAGCGCGTGCGAAGATTTGCAACGGGATGATTTGGCCGCGTTTGGCCAAAAGATGTACGAAACCCACAAAGGGTTGAGTGAAGATTATGCGGTAAGTTGTGAAGAACTTGATTTTTTGGTAGAACAAACGGTTTCGCTCAACGAAGTCCTAGGCTCGCGCATGATGGGCGGTGGTTTTGGGGGGTGTACCATCAATGTCGTTGAGACACCGCAGGTAGCTTCTTTTATCGAAAAGATGAACGTCGCTTACCTCAGTCGATTCAACAAAAAACTGGTTTGTCACGTCGTGGGTATCACGGATGGGGTGGCTCGACTAGAAAAGTTATAACGTTACACTCAAAACTCATTCCCATGAATCGCTCAAAAAATTTGCAACGTCTTCAAAATGAAACGTTTGACATTTGTATCATTGGAGGCGGAGCCAGCGGGGCAGGTTGTGCGCTCGACGCGGCTTTGCGTGGCTTCAAAGTGGCATTGATTGAAAAAAAGGACTTTGCCTCTGAAACTTCATCGAAATCGACAAAGCTGATTCATGGGGGAGTTCGATACCTTGAACAAGCCTTTAAAAACCTTGATTTTGCTCAATTAAAACAGGTACGACACGGCTTGGAAGAACGCCAAATTGTACTCCAAAATGCTCCCCATTTGGCCCGACCATTGCCCTTATTAACGCCTGTTTTTAGTTGGTTTGAAGGGCTTTACTTTACCATTGGCTTGCGGATGTACGACTTTTTTGCCAAAGGCGATGCCTTGCCTAAGAGCCGTTGGTTAAGTAAAAAAGAGACGCTTTTGAGGATGCCTTCTTTGGATGCAAAAAAATTGCACAGCGCAGTTTTGTACTTCGATGGTCAGCTCGACGACGCTCGTTATTGTTTGGCTTTGGCCCACGCAGCCGAAGAAGCAGGTGTGGCCGTGGCAAATTATACGGAATTGGTTGGGGTAAAAAAAGATACCAATGGTAAACTTGCCGAGGCCCAAGTAAGGCCAACCGAAGGGGAGGCTACGTTTGGGATAAAAGCAAAATTATTTATCAATTGTACAGGGGCATTGGCCGATCACGTTCGCTTGATGGCTAATCCAAAGTTGTCCAAACGCATTCGTCCCAGTAAAGGAGTACACGTGGTGTTGCCGTATGAAGTGCTGAAAAGTGATGACGCTATGCTCATTCCTAAAACCAGCGATGGGCGTGTCGTTTTTGCGATTCCGTTTGAGGGGCAATTGTTGTTGGGAACAACTGATACGGATTACAAAGATTTGGACAAAGAACCTGTTTTGGATGACCAAGAGGTTGATTTTCTGTTGGATACACTTACTAGGTACTTGGCCAAACGACCCGATAAGTCGCAGGTAAAAGCGGGTTTTGGTGGGTTGCGGCCTTTATTGGCGGCGAGCGAGTCGGCTTCTACCAAAAAGCTGGTTCGTGACCACGAAGTTGAACATGACCCTACGTCGAATTTGGTAAGTTTGTTGGGAGGAAAATGGACAACCTACCGTTACATGGCCAAAGATACCATCGACAAAGCCTGTGAATTGTTGGGAGTAGAGCGCGATTGCACGACGGCGCAACATGTCTTGGTAGGGGGAGAAGATTATGCGTTTGAAGATTGGAAAATTATCCAAACGGTATATCGTTTGGCCAAAGATATAGCCAAAAACCTCATTCGTAAATACGGAAGTAGGGCGCACAAAGTCGCGCGTCTGACGCAAGAAAATATCCTTTGGGCGCAACGCTTGGTGGATAAGTATCCTTTCATTCAGGCAGAAGTTATCTACCAAATTCGGGAAGAAATGGCCTTGACCTTGCGTGATGTGTTTGCCCGCCGTACACGTTTGGAAATTCTGGACTGGGAGGCTGTGTTGGAAGCCTTGCCAATTGTGGCCGATTTGATGGCGCAAGAATTGGGCTGGACGACGGAACAAAAACAGCAGCAAATCGAAGAATACACGGCTCAACTTCAATCATTTATCAAATCTGCGCAATAAAATTAAAATGAAAAGTAACAATGCGCTCATTTTAACCAATGGCCTTTTAAGTACTAACGACGCCAAAACGGCTCACGGCCTGATTCGTGGCACGGAGCGATATACCATCGTGGGAGTGATTGATGCACCCACCGCTGGGCAAGATGCAGGTGAGGTATTGGATGGCAAAAATCGAAATATTCCCATTTTTAGTACCTTGTCAGAAAGCTTAAAGTATTTGTTGTCAGTTGATTATCTAATCATTGGGGTCGCAACGGTGGGAGGGGTTTTGCCACCCGATATGCTCACGATTGTGGAGGAGGCTATTAAAAATGGACTTTGCATTGTGAATGGCTTGCACGAATATTTGTCGGAAAAACCTGAAATTGCGTCGCTTGCTGCCCAACATAATGTCCAGCTCATTGACGTTCGTAAACCCAAAGCCCGCAAAGATTTGCATTTTTGGACGGGGGAGATTTACGACGTAAGCTGTCCGATTGTGGCGGTGATTGGGATGGATTGTGCCCTAGGAAAACGCACCACGGCAAGGTTGATTCGTCAGGCTTGTGAACAAAAAGAGATAAATGCCCAAATGATTTATACGGGGCAAACGGGCTGGTTACAAGGCGGAAAATACGGTTTTATTTTTGATTCAACGCTCAATGATTTTGTGTCGGGCGAGGTCGAACACGCCATTGTTGCGTGTTGGAAAGAAACCAATGCCGACCTGATTTTGGTAGAGGGACAATCGTCGCTCCGAAACCCCAGTGGCCCGTGTGGTTTGGAGTTTTTGATTTCGGGTCAAGCCAAGTATGTGGTATTGGTACACGCCCCAAAACGTACCTATTTTGACAATGAGGCGCATTGGGGTAAAATCCCGTCGGTGGAGTCTGAAATCGAAATCATTGAAAAATTTGGGTCAAAAGTAATGGCTCTTGCCCTAAATACCGAAGGTTGTACCCATCAAGAAGCCCTTGATTTTCAGCAAGAATATCGTTCAAGATTGTCAATTCCTGTGGTGTTGCCTTTGGAACAAGGGGTTCAGGAAATTGTGGAGCGGCTTCAACTACTTTTGGTATAAAATCAACACTTTATGAAAATTACCTGCGTTCGACCTTTTCTCAAAAAACTGGCCTTGAGTAAGCCTTATGCCATTGCAGGTTATACGTTTACGGACGCGGAAAATGTTTTCTTGGAAATTGAACTTGAAAATGGCATCGTTGGGCTCGGAGCGGCCAGCCCAGCGGAAGAAGTAGTGGGTGAAACGGGTACGCAGACTTTTCTTCAATTGCAGTCAGATTTTTTTCAAAGGTTTGTTGGACGAGATATTCGTCATTTTAGGCAACTAATATTTGAAACTTGCCAAGCCTTTCCAATGCTCCCTGGTACGCAGGCCGTGGTGGACATTGCGCTGCACGATGCGTTTGGCCAGTACCTTGGAATCCCCATTGTGGAGCTCTACGGAAAAAAAATAACTTCACTTCCTACCTCCGTTACCATCGGGATTATGTCGGTGGAAGAAACATTGAAAGAGGCCGAAGAATACCGAAAGCTAGGATTTAAGGTGTTAAAAATAAAGACGGGAGAGGTGGTAGAAGAAGACATTGAGCGGGTCTTGAAACTGCACGAATGTTACGGTTCTACGTTCAAAATTCGGGTGGACGCCAACCAAGGGTATCGGTTGGGCGAGTTAAAAAAATTTGCAAAAGCCACTGAAAATGTGGGGATTGAGGTCATCGAACAACCGCTGTTGGTAGGAGAGGAGGCTTCCCTGCTATCGCTTGAGGCTGAACTAAGAAAGAACCTCGTCGCGGACGAATCGCTCAAAAATGCCAATGCCGCGTTAACGCTTGCCCAACACCCTCAGCCGTTTGGGGTTTTTAACATTAAACTTATGAAATGTGGGGGCGTTCTCAATGCTTTTGAGATTGCTACTATTGCCAAAAATGCAGCTATTGACCTCTTTTGGGGCTGTAACGATGAAAGTATCGTTAGCATTACTGCGGCTTTGCACGCTGCTTTTGCCTGCCCAACTACCCGTTATTTAGATTTAGACGGAAGTTTTGACCTTGCCGAAGACGTGGTTTCGGGTGGTTTTGTGTTAGAAGATGGCTTTTTGAGCCTTACTGACAAAGCAGGTTTAGGATTATCCACACAGGTCAGACGATAGTCAGACCATTGGCCTGCTTGTACGGTCTGACTACCGTCTGACCGAATTATTTGAACAAAATAATCAGAACAGCCCCAACGACCATTACCGAAGCTCCTGCTAGTTTTTTCCAAAATTGAGTTTCTTGAAAAAAGTGTACTCCAAAAAATACACTTACCAGCGCCGAAATTTGAAATAAAGCCAACGCATAACTAACCTGAATGCCTTCAAAGGCAAAGTTGGTCGAAAGTTGCATCAATCCCGTTGAAATAGCAAGGGCTAAGAAATGCCATTTGTAAGCTTTAAGTGCTTGGAATTGAGGTAAAAGTGGTTCATTTTTCTGTAGAAAAAGTAGCCCAATTAGCGAGAAAAAAAAGCCCCCCATACACCACGAAACATACGCCAACGTAGGGGTTGTAGCGATGATGATTTTCTTCAAAAATAAGGCATCGGTGGCAGAAAGAAACAGGGCGAAAAAACGGTATCGTACTTCAGGTTGTTGGAATAATTTCCAGCTCAGTACATTTTTAGAACCTGATTGACTCAAGACAAAATAACTTCCCGCCACAATCAACAACATTCCCATGACACCCCAACGATTGGGAATTTCTCTCAATAAAAATAATCCAAAAACTAGGCTGACTAACGATTTATAGGCATTGACTGGTCCTAAAACGGACAAGTCGCCGTGTTGGAGAGATTTGACCAAAAAATAGTTGCCTCCTACCGCTAAAATGTTAAAAATAAGGGAGTTTTGCCAAAAAGAGCTGGGTAGGCTGGAAGGGGAAACTGCCAATAAGTAACCTAGGCAACCCAAACTGAGAAACCCGTAGGTACAAGTGACAATAAACAGAGGATTGGCTTGGCGCTGGGTTAGGTATTTTTGGAAAACGTTGGATAAAGGGTTTACCAAAATCCTAATCCCAATCGCCAAAGTCGTTGTAGTTAGAATGAGTAATAGCATTCGCTACGGTAAAAGTTTGAGATTTTTGGCATCCCATTTTACTACTTTCTTCTCAAAATAGCTTTTGTTACAGGCCAAAACGGGCGCTGCGGCACGGAAACCAAACAACGGTCCTTCGATAACGGGTTTGTTGTCTTTGATGCCTTCAAAAAAGTTAGCAAAGTGATTTTTATGGGCGTCATCGCCCTGGGGAGCGTCAAATTTTACTTCTTTGACGGGCTCAGGTGTGCGCGAATCGGCGGGGTATTTGGCGTCGTAGGCCGCTAAATATTCTTTTTGTTGGGCGTCCGAAAATGTACCGAAGCTTTCGCCGTTGCCATAGCCTGGCGCAGCTGGCAATTTACGCTTGGTAAGCGTGAGAGAATCACCACCAAAGGTAATTTCACCTTCGTTACCAACGATGCGGGTAACGTTTTTGATGGAACCTGCGTTGGCAAAATTAACCCTTAGTACCATTTGAAACGCGTCAAATTTGCCTTGGGCGGGGTATTCCATGCTTGCTACCATGACATCGGGTACGTCGCGGCCATCTTTCCAATACGAAAGCTGCCCTGAGGAATAAATTCGACTAGGCCCCAGCGAACCTGTCACAAAGTGAACGCCCGTAATGAGGTGGACAAACAAATCGCCCGCTACACCCGTGCCGTAGTCGCGGTAGTTGCGCCAGCGAAAAAAGCGAACGGGGTCGAATGCACGTTTGGGGGCGTCGCCTAGAAATGTTTCCCAGTCGATGGTTTTGGGAGAGGCATCGGTCGGGATAGAATATTGCCACGCGCCAATGGCATTAAAACGGTCGTTGGTGGATTCGATAAAATTAATGTTTCCAATATCACCAGCTTCCACCAATCGTTTTGCTTCCTGAAAAGCCGCCCCGCTAATGCGTTGACTACCTACTTGCATTACCTTTCCTGCGGCTTTTGCGGCGGCAATGACGGCTGCTCCCTCTTCGATGTTTTGCACCATTGGTTTTTCGCAGTAAACGTGTTTGCCTTTTTTGAGGGCGGCAATCGAAATGCGGTCGTGCCAGTGGTCGGGCGTAACGATGAGAACCGCATCCACGTCTTTTCGTTCAAGTACTTCGCGGTAGTCGCGGGTGGTAAATACGTGATTACCAAACGTTTCTTTTACGTGAGCAAGCCGCCCGTCGTACAAGTCTGCCGCCGCAACCAGCTCACACATATCGGTACGTAAAGCGGCTTTGGTGTCCTGAAAACCCTGAATTCCCATTCCAATGGTAGCAATTCGGATTTTGTTGTCGTTTAGGCTTTTAATGATATTGAAGTGAGGAACAGCAGCCGTAGAAGCCGATACAATTCCAAGTTGTTTGACAAAGTCGCGACGGTTGGTTTTCATGTTTCTTTTTTTGCAGGCAGAGACGCGTATATGGCTAAAAGCCTAGATTTAAGTGGTTTTACTTTTTCGAGCTAATAACTTTTGTAGTAACCAAACGATAAATAAAACGACCAATACAAAAGCGACCACGGGCAACCAAAAGGTGAAAAGTGAAAAGCCGATGGCGGTGACATTTTCGACGGTGGAGACGACGGGGTTGGCCAGCCCCCCGCTGAATTTGGTGGAAGCCAGTCGGACAAGGCTCGTGCCTGCTTGGATGAAACCAGCGGTTCCTCCGCCCATGATGATGCCTAATCCCCACTGTAACAATGGATTGTCGATTTCGATAAAAGAAGTGGTTAACAAAGTGCCTGCGGCTACAGCGGCGGGGGTGGCGATGGTGTCTAAAAGATTATCGACCCAAGGGATGTAATAGCCGCCAATTTCGAGCACGGTGGCACTGGCTAGGACGGCGATGGCTGTCCACGTTCCCATCCATTCAAAGCCTGTATCGACATTGACGATGCCAAAATGAATGCCCAAGCTGCTGATGAGCAAGGGCACAAATACCCGAAAACCTGAGCAAGCGGCTAATCCTACTCCTAAGCAAAGACTGAGGAAGATTTCCATCGTGGGGATGTTTTGAACCATATAAGTCATATAAGGGATTATAAGAACTTATATGACTTATATGGTTCAAAAATACTATTTTATCATGTAAGCAGTCACCGTATTTTTATAAAAGTTAGGGACTAAAACCGTTTTTTTATTCGGAATAAACCCAAAATCTGCCGTATTTACCTGCGGACTTTTGCTGTCAATGAGTTTCCAAACTTTTCCGTCTGGTTTAACGCAGTAAATTTCGCCGTGCCAGCACGAGATTAGGTAGTTGTCGCCATGACGAAGAATCCCGTCGGCGGTTTTGTTGGTCATGGCCCATGAACTGAATTTCTTGGTGTCATAATCCAACTTCCACAAATTGCCCGTTCCTGCGGAAGCTACAATGAGGTGCTCTTTTTCGGCAAAAACGCCATTAGGGCCTTGCAAATTAGGGTCATCCAAAAACAATTCTAATTTTCCATCGGTGTACCGGTACAGTTTATGCCCCCGCGAATCACTCACAAAAATTTCTCCTTTGGGGCTTACACTTACGTCATTGAGCATCACCGAACCAACGGCCGCGTGGCGTTTCAGGATGGCTCCTGAGGTTAAGTCGATTTCGACAAGGTCTTTTAAATCAGCTACAAACAACGATTTTTTTACAATACCCATGCCTTTTGGGTCATTAAGCCCTGTCGTCCACTTGAGGTTTTTGATTTTCCCATCGGTGCTCAAAATGGAAATAAAACCGTCGCCGTCGGGGTTATCAACGTTCATTTTATTGATGTTGGCCACAAACAATTGTTTTCCTTTGGGGTCGTACAAAACCGACTCTGGCGTGCGGAGGAGCGTGTCCGATTTCCAAAGCTCTTGAAGGCTTACGGGGGCATTATCTTGCGCTTTTGTTGAAAAAAAGCTACCAATAATGAGGGCGGAGGTAAGAAAAAATGAGGTTTTCACGTTAAAAAAGACTTGTTTTGCAATGACAATTATTTACACTAACCGTTTATCCTTTAAAGTAATGTTTCTCTCAAATCTACGTAAACCATTTCTAATTGCTGCCTGCTCGTTGGCGTTGACAACGGGGGCCATGGCTCAAAAAAAAGAAAATTTATTTAACGGTAAAGACCTCACGGGCTGGAAGGTATATGGTACCGAAAAATGGTTCGTTCAAGACGGCGAATTGATCTGTGAAAGTGGTCCTGACAAAGGTTATGGATACTTAGCAACGACCAAAACTTACAAGAACTTTGAACTATCGGTCGATTTCAAACAAGGGGCTAATGGCAACAGTGGCGTATTTATTCGTTCAAATATTCCTGATGGTAGCACCAAAATTAGCGGCTGGCAGGTAGAAGTAGCGCCTCCAAACCACGATACGGGCGGAATTTACGAATCGTACGGCCGTGGTTGGTTGATTCAGATTCCCGATGAGAAAGAAGGCTTTTTGAAGTTTGGGGAATGGAATACCCTTAAAATAAGAGCAGAGGGGCCGCGCGTTCGTACGTGGTTGAACGGACACGAAATGGTGGACATCAACGACGAGAAAATTGGCGCTGGAAACGGGTCAATTGCCCTTCAAATTCACGACGGTGGAGGTATCAAAGTGAACTGGAAGAATTTAAAAATTAAGTCGTTGTAATTATTTACCTATCTTTGCGGTATAGTTACCCGATGAGCGTGGGAAGTAGCTACTTTCCACGTTTTTTTATTTATACAAGATTACATGACATTTGACTCACTTCAATTAATTGACCCTATTCGCCGCGCACTAACGGCTGAGGGATACAAAACTCCAACCCCGATTCAGGCCGAAGCCATTCCGATTGTTTTAAACGGAAAAGATTTGCTCGGATGTGCCCAAACGGGAACGGGAAAAACCGCCGCTTTTGCCATTCCTATACTTCAACTTTTGTCGGAGCGGCAATTGCACCGAAATGCGAAACAACGCGCCATAAAAGCCCTAATTCTGACGCCAACCCGCGAGCTAGCGATTCAAATCGGGGAAAGTTTGGCCTCTTATGGCCGTTATACGGGTTTGAAACATACCGTTATTTTTGGAGGGGTAAAACAAGCACGTCAGACGGATGCCCTTCACAACGGTGTGGATATTTTAGTGGCAACGCCTGGGCGTTTGTTGGACTTGATGGCCCAACGCTTTGTAAGCCTTAAACATCTCGAAATCTTTGTGTTGGACGAAGCCGACCGAATGCTGGACATGGGTTTTGTGCATGACGTTCGGAAAGTGATTGCGGTATTGCCTCCGCGCCGACAATCGCTGTTTTTCTCGGCCACAATGCCCCCTGAGATTGTCAAATTGGCCGATACCATTTTGCACGAACCCGAAAAAGTAGAGGTGACTCCTGTGTCTTCTACGGTGGATTTGATTCAACAACGGGTGTATTTTGTGGACAAAGAAAACAAAGCAAATTTGTTGATTCACTTGTTGGAAGACCCAAAAATTGAGAATGCACTGGTCTTTACGCGTACTAAATTTGGGGCAGATAAGGTGATGAAAGTACTGATGCGTCATAACATCAAGGCGGAGTCAATCCACGGAAACAAATCTCAAAATGCACGCCAAAATGCGTTGAGCAACTTTAAAGCAAAAACAACCCGTGTTTTGGTAGCGACAGACATTGCCGCGCGTGGTATCGACGTGGATGAATTGGCGCACGTATTCAATTACGAAATTCCAAACATTCCCGAAACTTACGTTCACCGTATCGGTCGGACAGGGCGGGCGGGCGCTTCGGGAACGGCCTACTCTTTTTGCGAAACCGAAGAGCGTAAGTCGTTGAAAGATATTCAAAAACTGATTGACAAGGTGATTCCTGTGGTCGAAGAACACCCGTATCCACAGAGTCAGAAGCCTGGAAATGAGGCTGCTAAGTCTAGTCAACAGCCAGCAGCTCAAAAATCAAACAACTTCCAAAGAGCTAGACCTAAGCCGTCGGGCAATGCCCCTGAACAAGGAGCTGCCGCCAAGGCAAAGAGTGGACAACGTCCTTGGTATGCTAAACGCAACGAGGGCAAAAAAGGCCCTCGATAGTCATAAAAGAAACGCACTCGACAATCTGCCGAGTGCGTTTACTTCTCTTAACACAGCCATGAATTTACGTTTAAACGCTAAATCCAAACGTAAAACTGTCGGTAGGCTCGTCGGAATAAATCCCTTCGATTTGAACCCTTGTTCCTTTCTTGCCTTCAATAGCGCTTTTGAATTCTTGCACGGAGTGAATCGGCTTACCGTTCAACTTGGTGATGATGAATCCCTCTTGTACGCCTGCTCTTGAAAGTTTTCCTGCTTCAATGTTGCCTACTTTGGCGCCTCCTTCAATGCCGTTTTCTTTCAAAACTGTTTTTTCGCGGGGCGACAAGTCCTGGAGCTGAACCCCAAGATCATTCAAGACAATTTCGGCGGCATCGGGTTTCAATAATTGATTTCCACCGTCGCGGTTACGAAGCGTCACGGCCACGTCTTTGACACTGCCGTCGCGGCTGATGGTGAGTTTTGCCGATTCCCCAGGTTGTTTACGACCAATCAATTCTTGCAATTGAGGTACAGTATTTACGTTGTTGCCATCGACTTTCAAAATAACGTCCCCAGGTTTTAGACCTGCTTCTTTGGCGGCACTGTTGGGCGAAAACGATTTTACGTAAACCCCTTCAGTTTCTTTGACACCGTACTCATCGGCTTTTTTGCTGTCCAATTCGTCGAGCATAATGCCCAAATAACCACGTTGTACGTTACCGTACTTAATCAAATCGCCTGCTACTTTTTTGACCAAATTAGACGGTACGGCAAACGAATAGCCTGCGTAACTTCCTGTTGGACTAGCGATTGCGGTGTTGATGCCTATCAATTCACCTTTGAGGTTGACCAACGCACCTCCAGAATTACCAGGGTTCACGACGGCATCTGTTTGGATGAAAGACTCAAGCGGAGAGTCGCTTTTACGCGCAGGACCGCTAAATTCGTTTTGTTGTTTTTGACCAATGATACCCAATCCACGACCTTTGGCACTAATAATCCCCGTCGTAACAGTCGATTCCAAGTTAAATGGATTACCAACGGCCACAACCCATTCGCCAATTTTGGCCGCGTCCGAGTTTCCAAACGACAAGGCAGGAAGGTCTTTAGCCGAAATTTGAATCACTGCTAAGTCCGTAGAAGGGTCAGTACCAATGACTTTGGCTTTGTACGTGTGTTTATTGTTTAGAACAACTTCCAATTCTTCGGCTCCTTCAACGACGTGGTTGTTGGTGACAATGTACCCGTCAGGACTAATAATTACCCCCGATCCCGACGCTTGTTGTTTTTGCGGGCCGCCTTGTGGCATGTTGGGGGCGCGGTCGCCAAAAAACTCACGGAACGCTTCTGGAATCTGAAGTTGTTGGGCACTTTCTCCCCTCGTTTTGATAGTCGAGGTAATGTGTACGACGGCAGGCATTGAAACATCAGCGGCGTAGGTAAAATCACCTGGCACGCCAGCGGGGCCTCCTGCGGAAGTGAGCTTGGCCAACGAAGCTAACGGCGCTTCTTTCAATATAACATTTTGATTTGTTTGGTGGAGCAATTCTAAGGCTCCGACTGAAACTCCCCCTGAGATTAACCCTACCAAGGCGAGCTGTTTCCAATGTTGACTCATGGCTTTTTCGTTGTTTATAGGTTGTAAGAATCGTTTGTCAACGCCTTTGTGGCTGATTGATGCAACAAGATTACGGCGAGATTTTGTAGAGATTCTGTAGAAACTTTGCCCTGAGTGTTAAGAAATGTTAAATGAGATTTGGATGCGGTGCCAACCGTCTTGGAAGTGGTAAGAAATAGGGAAATGATAGGTGTCGGCAATCTGTTTGACAAGTGCGAGCCCTAACCCAACGGAATCGGTACGGGAAGAGCCTTTGCTGAATCTTTCCCAAAGTTGGTCAACGGGAAGGGTAGGTTGGGGGCCTGTATTGGATAAAATAAGGGTGCTCTTGCTGAGTTCAACCCGAATGCTGCCATTGGGTTGGTTGTGTTTGAGGGCATTGCCAAGTAGGTTGTTCAGCAATACATCCACCAACAATTTATTGATGTTGAGGCGAACATTAGGCGCAATCTGCTGGTGAAGGGTTAAGCCTTTGTCTTGAATGAGTGGCTCCCAAAGGTCGATTTTTTCTGAAAGCAACGAACTCAAATCAAGCTCCACGGAGTCGGCAAATTGACCGTTTTCTATTTTTGTTAACAGCAATAAACTGTGGTTCATTTTAGACAAATTGCCCACCGTTTCAATCAGATTACCGATGCGTTCGAGTTGTTCTTCGGTAAGGTTGGGGGCTTGAATGAGTAAGTCTAAATTGGACGCAATGACGGCCAGCGGCGTTTGCAATTCGTGCGAGGCGTTTTCGGTAAAAGTTTTGAGGCTTTGGTAATCTTGCCGAAGTTGATTGGTCAATTTCGTCAGATTGGACTGGAGCGTTTGAAATTCGGTGATGCTCGTTCTCCGAAACATCAGAGGCTCTTTTTGCGCCAATTGGAACGTTTTGAGGGTATCAAGGGTGCGATAAAAAGGCTTCCATAGGCTTTTGGAAAGGCGGTAATTGATAAAGAATAATAATCCTACTAAGACAATACTCAAGCCCGAAAAAGCGAGCAAAAGGGCTTGTTTGAGACCTTGGGTTTCGTACAGCGCTTTTCGGATATTAACTTGATAATAGCCGTTGAGCGTCGCAATCCCAAAACTAAGTTGACGATAAGCTAGGTATTCTTTTTGGACGGTACTAAACAAAACGGTGTCACCCATCAGCATCGGAACGGGAGGATGGGTGCGAATAGCCCAAAGGCTATCGGAAATAGAAAACCAGCGTTTGGGTAAAACTCCAATTTCATTGACATAGTCTTCCACTTGTTCTTTTTCGTGGAGCAACTGCTCTGAGGCTTCGTTGTCCATGATTTTGTGCAAAAACCAAAAGCAACTCACTCCCCCCACGGCCAAGGCGGCAAGGCAAGCTAGTAAGAAGGAGCGAGTGGCTTTGGTGATGAGCGTCATGCGGCAAATTTATAACCTACCCCATACACCGTTTGAATGTAGTCGGGGCAGCCTTGTTCGGATAATTTTTTTCGTAGATTTTTCATGTGTGAATAAAGAAAATCGAAGCTGTTGGCTTGGTCGATTTCATCGCCGTACAAATGTTCGGAAATTGAGCCTTTACTCAATACTCGGTTGGCGTTGGCGACCAAGTACATCAACAAATCGTATTCTTTACGGGTAAGCACGATTTCCGAATCATTTACCCACACTTCTTTGGAGTCAGGTACAATCCGAATGTCGCCAAATTTAATCTCGCGGTTTCCCGCAAACTGCCGCCGCCGTTGAATGGATTTGATACGTGCATTCAATTCCGATAAGTGAAACGGCTTTGTTAAATAGTCGTCGGCGCCAAGTTCAAGCCCTAAAATTTTGTCGTCGAGGGCATTTTTGGCCGAAATAATAATGACGCCAGCGTGGGGCTGCATTTTTTTGAGGGAGTCAACTAAATCGAGCCCCGAGCCACCAGGGAGCATGATGTCAACCAGTACGCAATCGTACTCATAGACCCCAATTTTTTCTTCTGCTGCTTGGAACGTAGCTACCCATTCACATACGTGGCCTTCACCCGTGAGGTATTCGCGTAAGGGTTGGGCCAAGGAGGTTTCGTCTTCGATGATTAAGATTTTCATAGGATTTGGTGGTGTAAATGCCCTTCAACAAACGTATTGGGTTGGTTGGGGGCTTACAGGAGATGAACTTAGAAAGTTGGTTAGTTGGGTAGTGATGGGTTCATCGGTTCTACGAAATATTCTTATAAACACAAATACGTGTTTTGAGGCCAATGTGTTGTGTCAACCCTTCTCTAAAGTTGAAATATTAAAATTTTACCCGCTGATTAGCGCAGATGAATGCGGTCAAGAAGTCCTTGTTATTGATTGCTCCAAAGGAGCTACATCTTAGTAGAAAAATGAATGAAATCCCCCCGATGGGGCTTTTGGATGGCCTTTGCACCTTTTTCTACTAAGATTTAGCCTCGCTGAGGCTACTTTTTTAATGCGTTCAACCTGTTAAAAGTTGAAAAAATACGGTTAAATGCAGTTTTCTACAGATTTTCTACAGAATCGTAGTATTCTTTTGGTCATGAAAATAACCCAATTAATAGCTAGAAAACAATGAAAACGTTCGTAAAAATGGGGTCAGTGGTTTTCGGGATGATTGCCCTGACCGTTTCAGCTGCTTTCGCCCAAGTAAGTGCAGGAATCAACCCCACTGCCGATTTGGGTAAGTACAAAACCTTTGCTTGGTTACGTCCTGACGTCAAAGCGGGGCCTAATCCGATGTATAATAGCGATTTGCTTTCGGCCACCGTCAAGCAGTCCGTGGGGGCGGAGTTGCTCGCCCGTGGGATGAAGGAAGACGAAGAGGCTCCTGATGCACTCATTCAGTTTCATACTTACACCCAGCAACAACGCCGCACCAATTACTCAGGTGGTTTTTATCCCTACTTCGGTGGATGGGGACGTTGGGGCGGTTTTTATCCGTATGGAATGATGGGATGGGGCGGGGGCTACCCTTACCAAACCCAATACACCGAAGGAACATTGGTCATTGACATTTTGGATGCAAAAACCAAAGAAGTACTTTGGGAAGGGGTGGCTCAGGGCACTTTGAGCGGCAAAATCAACCGCATTCAAAACCAAATTAATTCGAGTGTTCGTAAAATGTTCAGTAAGTATTATCCTTTAAAACAAACATTGTCATGAAAACGCTAAAGCACGCTCCGTTTGAAGGAGTACGCCGATTTATCGGCATAGGGGTAGTCGCTTTCGCTACCCTTTTTACCCTCGATTCTTGTTCGCCTAATACATACACCATCGCTTCGGGTACTACTTACCAAAGTTATGTACCTCCCACTTGGGCTCCTCAAGGCGCTGCGGTCGCGGGTGTTCAGTACTATTATTTGCCCGATTACGGCATGTATTACGACTTGTCGTCTCAACTATTTTGGTACAACAATGCGGGTATTTGGGCTTCATCGGCCTTTTTGCCAAGTATGTATGCTGGGATAAACCTTAATTCGGCCTATATCGTCATGCTTAATCAAGGCATCCGACGTCCTTGGTTAAATAACTCTTTTTACGTGCGTCGTTACCCCGCTGGTTATTACGCTCATCGGTCTGGTTTCTCTCCCGAAAACCGTATCTTAAACATGCCACGTTCGGCGAGTCCTCGGGTGGCAAATGGATATTCGGGACGACAAACGTACCGTAACGAATCGGCGAGAACATATCAAATGCAACCTCGACAGTCGTACCAATCGTATTCATCGCCAAGAAGTTATGGCGGCGGAGGATTCCGAGGTGGATTTGGAGGCGGTGGCGGACGCGGCGGTCGTCATTAATCCGTGCGATGTGCTGCCAGATTCTCAAATCTGGCGGAAGAGGTTTCTCAAAACCGAATAAAGCCAAGGTTTTGAGAAACCTTTTTGTCGGTTAGGAGTAACCGACTGCACACAATGTGTCGCCAGATTCTCAAATCTGGCGGAAGAGGTTTCTCAAAACCGAAATCCCCGTTGTTGGTCAATTCTGAATTATCAGCACATTGAATTTATTGCCATTAAAAAAATACTCCGACTCTCGGTCGCCAATAAAAAGTGCATCAACGCAAGCCGCTGTGTCGGTACAACCAAGTCGCGCGCTGAACCGACCTACTGTGTAGCGTTCGTTGCTGCTTGGTATCAAGTACCAATAGCCGTTATTGTATTGCACCCCGCCGAAGGTTGACACCTGGGCAGTTACCATCAATATGGCATTGGCGTTATTGTTACACATCGGGTGGTCAATTCTGATGGCGTAACATTTGCCTCCTGCGGAAGTTATCAAGGTAGGTGAACCCGAAAACGGAAGTGAGGAATAGGTGTTGACTCCTGAGGTTGCCGTTACTACAAAGGCCGCAGGATTGCTCCCCGAAAAACGAATGCTTCCACCCACATCCAACGTTGCTTGGGGCAAAGGTTGATTGACCCCTACTTTTCCATCATTGGCAATGCTCAGTCGTTCTTGCATGTTGAAAACGCCCCCCGAAAACGAATAGCCCGTTGAAAAAGTCATGCGAGCTGCCGAACTAGAGGTGCCAATGGTAGAGATAATTCCAGTGGTGTAGTTACTGCCTCCAAACAAAATAGAGTTGGTTAAACCCGTGCTTAACGTGTTGAGGTTTTGAAGTGAGAGGATGTTGGAGAAATTATGACGTATCGTAAGTTTTGAGGTAGGCGATTCGGTGCCTACGCCCAAGTTGCCCGTATTGGCATTGTAGAGGTTTGCCCCCGAATTGACCCAACCTGGCGTTGGGCTACCCGAGTTACCAACTGGTACATATACCGACCCATTCCAGAACCGAAGATCTTTAGCCGAATTATCATAATACAATCGGCCTTCTTGGGGATTGCCATTTGTATTGGGCGTAAGGGTTATGGACTGAGCATTCAGAGAAAGCACATTCAAAAAAAGAAGTGCTGCGGTTAGCATGGATAACTGTTTCATTGTCGTATAGAAATTTAAAGTGAGGGTATTCTTTACGACAAAAGTTGCTGCTAATGCTCAGAAAATCAATTTGTTTTAGTTAACGGTAAAAGTTACTTATTACAAATCGAACAAGTACCTTGAATCAATAAATTTACTTCTTTGGATTTGAAACCTGCGGGTAAGGCCAGAGACGGAACGTGAATATCTTCCAAACAAGTGGTTTTGCCGCACATTTGGCATTTAAAATGAACGTGGTCGTGGTGGTGATTATGTTCTTGGCAAGCATCTTTACACAAGGCATAGCGAAGGCCATCTTCGTCCAAAACCTTATGAATAATGCCTTTATCAACAAAGGTTTTTAGAGTACGGTAAATGGTAACGCGGTCGTAGCGGTCTTTTAAGCCATTTTCTAAATCCCCGTGCGAAAGCGCAGAAGCTCGGTTTTGTAAAATTTCTAAAATATCTTCACGGCAGCTTGTATGGCGTAATTCGTGTAATCGCAGGGTATCTTTGGCGAATGTATTCATGACCTTGTTATTTTTGCCCAAATTTATCAAGTTACCTTCGGATTTACCGAACTGAATGGGCTTTCTTTTTAAACGGTTGCTATAAATAAACTGTTCCATGATGATTAAAATAGGCATTATTAACGTTTCAGACCGCGCCAGTGCGGGCGTTTATGAAGACATTCCAGGGAAGGCGATTGTGTCAACGCTCAACGAATACCTGACCAGTTCTTGGGAACCTGTGTATCGGGTCATTCCAGACGAGCAACATTTGATTAGTCAAGCCCTTGTCGAAATGGCCGACAAAGAAGATTGCTGTTTGGTCGTGACGTGCGGCGGAACGGGCCCCGCACCCCGCGATGTCACTCCCGAAGCTACCGAGGCCGTTTGCCATAAAATGATGCCTGGGTTTGGAGAACTGATGCGGCAGGTGAGTTTGCAGTACGTGCCCACGGCCATATTATCCCGACAAACGGCAGGGATTCGGGGCAAAACGCTGATTGTCAATTTGCCAGGAAAACCATCGGCGATACGTCAGTGCTTGGATGCCGTTTTTCCCGCCATTCCGTATTGCATTGATTTGATTGGTGGGCCGTTTTTGGAAACCAACGAAGCCGTGATAAAGGTGTTTCGGCCCAAATAGCCTTTCCAAGGTTGAAATGGAAACTATCAGATTAAGCGCATAAAAAAAGTAGCCTCAGCGAGGCTAAATCTTAGTAGAAAAAAGAGGTAAAGGCCATCCAAAAGCCCCGATGGACTTTGAGGAGGATTTGATTAATTTTTCTACTAAGATGTAGCGCCTCTGGAGCAATCAATAGCCACTCCAGATTTTAATGCGTTCAACCTGATAAAAAAATTAAAATTTAATAATATATAAGCTTTGTTTAATAAAATATATTAAATAAAATCACATTGGATTGCTTTTTTGTATTGAAAATATTCTACATTTGCTCATAAAAATACCAAAAAAGCAGTTTTAGGTGCCTCTTCCTCAAAAAAATAGCGAAATCATAAGCGATTTGAAGCTTTGGAATCAGTTGATTGCTGATGACAAAGCCGCCTTTTCTGCGCTGTTTGAGAAGTATTTGAACCCTTTGGTAAATTATGGTAAGACTTTAATGCCATCGCACGAGAAAGTCAAAGATTGTGTTCAAGATGTGTTTGTGGATATTTGGCTGTATCGGCATTCACTCAGTGATGAAGTGGTGGTAAAAGCCTATTTATTTTCGAGTGTGCGCAAACGCATCGCGCGGTTGTATGAACGAGACCGCATTTTTCGGCAAACGACTCCATTGGAAGACCTTGAATTTTCGCTCAAGTTTTCGATTGAGCATTCCATGATAAACGATGAAACGTTGGAGTTGGAAGTTCGCCAGCTCAATCAACTTCTCAATACCTTACCACCTCGCCAAAAAGAAACTTTATACCTTCGATACCACCAAGGCTTATCGCTGGAGCAAATCGCTGAGGTATTAGAAATCAATCATCAGTCGGTTAAAAATCTGCTTCACCGCGCTATTTTACACCTTCGTAAGGAGTGGAAAGGCACGATTTCGCTTCTCATAATCGGTGGTTACCTTGCTCTGTGAAATTTTTTCAAAAAAAAATCTAAACAAGTGAGTACTCTTTAAACCTGCTGTCCTCTCTGCATTTGAAATTAATTTTTAGATGCAACCACGCGATTTATACACCAAAGTTGAAGACTTTCTTTCCGACGAATCTTTCCAGCGCTGGGTCAGGTTCAAGGAAAACCATACGCATTGGGAAGAATGGACCTTGGAGAGTCCAGAAAGGGCGAAGTTAGTCGCCGAAGCTAGGGTATGGGTTTTGTCAATGAAAATAGAAGAAACTGAGCTTTCGGCCCAAGAAATACAACAAAGCTTACAGGATACTTGGGAAGCAATACAGACGCAGACGCAACAAGTCCAGAAGCCAATTTGGAAAATGAGTTGGTTTCGGGTAGCGGCGGCGGTGTTGCTTGTTGGAACAGCAGCAATGACTTATTTTTTGGTACAAAAAAATCCAGCACAGGCGGTCATTACCTATAAAGACTTGGTGGAGAAAGATACCGAAGGATTGATAGAACAAACCAATAATTCAAATAAGCCGCAACTTATTACCCTTGCCGACGCCAGTTCGGTCCTATTACAGCCTAAAAGTAAACTTAGCTACCCCAAAGAATTTAGTGGCAACGAACGAAAAGTTTACCTTTCGGGAGAGGCTTTTTTTGAAATTAGCAAAAACCCCAGCAAGCCTTTTTATGTATATGCCAACGAAGTCGTGACCAAAGTTTACGGGACGAGTTTTCGGGTAATCGCTTATCCTTCTCAGCCCAACGTAGAAGTGGTAGTACGTACGGGAAAAGTAAAAGTGATGCCCAACGAGGAAATACAAACGGCTACCAAAGAAGGAATCATGCTTTTGCCCAACCAAGCGGCCCGTTTTGTGCGGAACAACCTTTCGTTTGAGAAAATCTTGGACATTACCCAAGACAAACCGCTTATCGCCTCAACCAATACCATCGAACAGTTGAGTTTTGAGTTTCGTGATATACCAGTAGAGCAGATTTTTACGACCATCGAACAAGCGTATTTGGTCAAAATTGAATACCCCAAAGAAAAATTGAAAGATTGCTACATGACAACATCCCTCAGTGATGAACCACTTCCCGAAAAGCTAAAAATTATCTGTGAAAGCTTAGGAAGTGATACACGCTACGAAATGAATGGAAATCAGGTAACAATTATTTCATCTGGATGTAACTAACCACCCCTAAACCCTTGTCTATGCACTAAAAAAGTAGCAAAAAAAAAGCGTCGAAATGCTGCAACATTCCAACGCTTCTAGTTTTCCTCAACCCTCTGCAAAGGGCGGGAATGTCATGTCAATACCAGTCTAATAGTATTAAAATTAACAATCAAAAGTATGGAAAAAAGTTTTATTCACCAACGGCTCCTTTTTCAGATCGTGAAAATATCGGTGTTTCAAATGATACTTGCTGTTGTTTTTGTGGGAATCGCAATGGCCATGCCCGCGAAAGGGCAAGAAATGCTTGACTCAAAAGTAACGCTTGTTCTCAACAACGTGAGCCTTGAAAATGCGTTGTCTGAAATTGAAAAAACAGCCCACGTCAAGTTTTCGTACAATTCGCGCACGCTAAATCTTAATCAGAAAGTAAGTGTGAGCGAAAAAAACGAATCGCTTTCTACAATACTCAATAAAATGCTCAAACCACTGAGTATTAAGTATGTAGTAGTGAGCAAGAAAATTGTGCTACGCAAAGAAATCGGCCCGAAAACGGGTTTTTTATACGAAAATGAAGAGTCGTCCAAACCACAAGTGCTTGCTAATGTGGACTGGGGCGTAAAAGGAACCGTCACCGACGAAAAAGGCGAAAAATTGCCAGGGGTAAGCATTACAATTAAAGGAACTACCCGTGGGACAACCACCAACGCCAATGGCGATTACGAAATTAGCGTTGCCGATGGGAAAGGTATTTTGGTCTTTTCATACATTGGTTACAAACCCCAAGAAGTCTTGATTGATAATCGTACCACTATCAAGGTAGCGCTGGTAACCGACACCAAGGCCCTTGAGGAGGTGATAGTGGTTGGCTATGGGACGATTAAAAAGGAAAAAAATATTACGTCTGTTTCAACCTTAGAAGCCGAAAAAATCACCAACCTTGGGGCTTCTTCGGTAGGAGAAACCTTAGGGGGGCGTATTCCAGGTATTATTGTCACCAACAGCGGTGGCGGTCCTGGGAAAAAACCTTCGATTTCGCTCAGGGGAGGCGGCACACCCGTTTATGTCATCGACGACATTATTTCTACTGAATTTCAATTTCAAACCCTCGGGGTCAACGATATTGAAAACATATCTTTCCTTAAAGACGGCCCCGCCACGGCGATTTATGGGGTAGCGGCGGGGAATGGCTTGGTATTGGTAACGACCAAAAGAGGAAACAACAAAAAACTTTCGATCAACTACAACTTTGGACAAGATTTGTCGCAACCTACGTATTTGCCTCGCAAAATCAGCTCGTACGAATTGGTGTCGTTGGTCAATCAAGTGGATGTAAAAGAAGGCAATCAGGGGCGATATGCCGAAAGTGATGTTCAAAAATACCGCGATCAAACCGACCCCCTCAATTTTCCAAACAACGATTGGCAAAAGCTTGTGTTGAAAGAGTTTGCTCCGCAGCAACACCACAATTTGTCGCTCAACGGAGGCAATGAACAAATCAAATACTACGCTTCATTGGGCTATTTGAACCAAGGAACGTTGTATCAATTTAATACCAACTGGTTGAAAAGATATAACTATCGCTTGAGCTTAACGGGCGATTTTGCCAAAATTGGCTTGAAAACCAGCATGACCATTTACGGGGTGGACGAAACCCGCCGCGACAATGCGAGCGGCTATGGGAGTGGTTATTTTGCGGTGTGGAGCCACATCCAAAATGCACCACCTACCGACAAAGCTTATGCCGATTTGGAACGTACAAAATACGCCAACAAAGGGGATCACCCCATTGTCGAAATCGACCCCCGCAGTGGCTATGTTCGCAACCAAGACCGCAATCTGAATGCCTTGTTGAACCTTGACTGGAAAGTGCCAGGCGTAGAAGGCTTGTCGTTTCGTGCCAACGGAAACTTGAGTCAGGTGCAGGCTTTTGGCAAATCATGGAACATCACTGCGCCCCAATATGGCATTGGTAGTTCGACACCCGCCAGCTCGAACCAGCCCAACCTTTCGGTTTCGACAACAACGGGTTATAATTATGTATTGCAAGGGTTTGGAAACTACGAACGAAAGTTTGGCAGCCATAACGTTTCGGCCATGTTTGGCTACGAAGAAGCCTACGGCTACAACGAAAATTTCAGCACGGGGCGTAACTCATACGTGTTTGGGATTGACCAGATTTTTGCGGGGCCGCAGTCAACGGCTATCAACAACGGTTCTAGTTTTGAAAACGTTAGAAATGGTTGGTTAGGACGCGTTCGTTACGATTTCAAAGAGAAATATTTGTTTGAAGGAAGTTTTCGATACGACGGAAGCGACTTGTTTCCCGCAGGAAAAAGAAAAGGATTTTTTCCTGGTGCGGCCTTGGGTTGGCTCATTTCCCACGAAAACTTTATGGGAAGTTTGATGGAAAAAAACATCATTAACCTCTTGAAAGCCAGAATATCGTACGGCTCAGTAGGACAAAACTCAGGCGTGAGTAGCTTTGCCTACGTACCAGGTTACTCCACAGGCAGTGGTTACGTGGTAGGTGGCGTACTTCAACCAAGCCTCAATGCCCCGAGCATTCCAAGCCCCGACATCAGTTGGTATGACCAACAATCGTTCAACACAGGTTTTGATTTTGCAACGTTGGGCAATAAACTCAGCGGAAGTTTGGACTATTTTTACTTGCGTACCACGGGCTACTTGGCTTCTCCTTCGGGTGTGGGGTACACCGACCCGCTTGGAACGGCCTTACCGACCCGCAAATCAAACGGTGCGTTTAGAAGAGCAGGTTTTGACTTTACGGTCAAATACAACAATAACATTGGGAAGTTGAAATATACGTTGGGCTCAAATTTTGTAAAATTTGACCAACTCTGGGAAGTAAACCCCAACGAGGACAGCACAACGCTCAAAAACCCCAATACGACTTCATATCATCAAATTGGGTTCTTACAAACGGCTTATTTGTCGGCAGGCTTGTACCAAAACTCTACCGACATCATGAACAGCCCGCGCCGAATGGCATCAATCGTTGCGCCTGGTGATATTATTTATCGAGACGTAAATGGCGATGGAAAAATTGATGGCGATGATTTTAGAAGAGTAGGGAAGTCAGCATTTCCACGGGTAACGTACGGTTTCACGGCCGATTTAACGTACGGAGGTTGGTTTATGAACATGCTTTGGCAAGGCAGCGGTAAACGTAGTATTTATTTGGGCGATGTCATCCAGAGTAATTATTCAACCAATATCCGCTACGAGTTTCAAACCAAAAACCACTGGGAGCCAGGAGCGGGCAATTCGCAATTCCCGCGCTTGATTTCGGGTGCAGCCGTCAACGGTGGGCACAATGCCGTGACGTCCGATTTTTGGGTGATAAACACGGGCTATTTGCGCTTGAAAGCCTTGCAGGTAGGTTACAACTTTAAAAATTATCTTTCCAAAGACCTAAAATTCATTTCAGACCTGAGAGTGACGTTGAGTGCAACCAACTTACTCACGTTTTCGAAGATAAAGCAATACGGCCTTGACCCCGAAACGGGAAGTAACAACAACTACGACTACCCGTCGCAACGTGTGTATGCCTTATCAGTAAATCTAGGTTTTTAACTCAAAGCAACTGAAAGCAATGAAACGATATATCACAAAAATAGTATTGATACTAACAGTCCTTTGTGTTGGTATTTACTCTTGTAAGCAATTGGACGACACCCGACCGTTTGACAAATTTGATGAGACAGCGGTGTGGAGTTCGAAGGGCAACGCCATGCTTTTTGTCAACGGCGTATATTCATCAGTGTTAGGTTTATATACCAACACCGTTGAAGACGAAGTTCGAACCAGTAATGTCATCCAAAGTGATGGAAACGCCTTTACAAGAGAGTCAATTACGCGAGACGACGATTACGGTTTTAACCAATTTAGCAAAATTCGTAGTTGTAATCTCATCATTGAAAAAGCAACGGCTTCAACTGCCTTGGGCGACGGAGATAAGGCAGAATTGGTAGCGCATGGTAAATTTTTGCGGGCCATGACCTACTACTGGCTAGCGCGTCGTTTTGGAAGGGTAATATGGGTGGAAAAAGTATTGACCGAAAACGAAACGAATTACGCGTTGCCTCAAACGGCCAACATCGCCGAAACCTATAACTTGATTATGAAAGATATAGACGATGCGATTGCTGGCCTGCCTGCTTCGTCGCCAGCGGGGCTTGCGTCTAAGGCTTCGGCGTATGCCTTAAAATCTGAAGCAGCTTTGCAAGCGGCGGCTTACACGGGGGATAATACCTATTACCAAAAAGCCATTGACGCGGCCAATGCTGTCATTGCAACGGGCAAGCCGTTGGAGGCCGATTACGAAGGAATGTTTAACGAAAAAGCGCGGTTTTCACCCGAAATCTTGCTCGCTACTTACCGCGACAAGTCCAATACCGTCGTATCAAACATTGCAGATATGCAAGAGGCCATCCCCAATGTGAACAACGACGACCTCAAATTGCGGAACGCCACGCCACTGTTTAAATTGGACAAAGTGTTTGAGGATTGGGGTAAATATTCTCCAACCCAAAACATCATTGACGAATACTTGGTCATTGATGCCGCCGACCCTTCCAAAGCGGTGAAATGGGATCAATCGTCGCAGTTTTTGAAAAATGTAACCAAAAAACAATCGTCATTCCTCGACAGTGCCGTAGTGACGGGTTCGGGAAGTATCAATGCAATCATTTATAACAACCGCGATAAGCGTTTGGCGGCGTCTATTGTCTATGACTCAACGGCTTGGTACGGTGAACTGGTGACAACCAACCGCAACGGAAACCTGAACCGAATGATTAAAGGAAGCCTGAACTCGGGCTGTTGTACCCAAATCACCAATGCTTATTTCCGCAAAGGAATTTATAACGTGTCTCCACGGCCTTTTTTCAACACGCCGGTGGATTATCACTGGGTGATTTTCCGAATGGGGCGCGTGTATTTGAACAAAGCGGAGGCGTTGCTGATGCAAAACAAAATTGCGGAGGCTGTGACGACGCTTAACATCACTCGTCAAGGCCACGGAGGCTTGCCACCCTCGACGGCTACTACCGCCGAAGATGCTTGGAAAGACTATAAGCGCGAGCGCAGGGTAGAGCTTTTCAAAGAAAAAGACTATTACTGGAGCTTATTGCGCTGGGGTAAATACGGTGGAAGTGCCAACGGAGGCGCAGCTCCTGGGGCTAAAATTGCCGAATTTTTGGAAAAACCGACGTACATGGAAATCAACGCAACGCGCAAAGGCTACCGCATCGAAGTGATTAATTTCCAACTCAATGACCAGCGTTTGTTTGACGAAACGCGCCGTTACTTGTTGCCGATTCAAAATTCGCAAATTGTACGCCACGGGGCGATGACGCAAAACCCTAACTGGTAAACGTTCACAAATAAATGAGAAAGACAATGCAAACAATACATAAAATGAAGTATTTGCTGATTCTTGGAATGGCATTGAGCTTGTCTTCCTGCCTCAAATATGGACTGGAAGATAATTTGCCCAAATTTAAGGATGCCCTTATCACGGAGGTTTTTATGGAGTATCGCTTTGAAGATTCCAAAGCAATGTCGGGGGGAAGCCCTGTGGTGCGGAATGTGACGCTTACGCTGACTCAAAAGCAATTTAAGCGGAAAGAAAGTACGGCTGGGGCGTCGCTTGATTCCTTGATTTTTAACGTAACTGTACCTGCGGCATCGGGGTCATTTACGGCCGAAGAAAAAGCCAAAGTGTCCAAAAATCGGTTGGTACTGATGACCAATATTTCGCCCGCTGCTACCATGGAGCCTTTGGAAGGCGCCCCGCAGCCAGGTTTGCCAGGTGATTTTTCCCAACCACGTAAGTACAAAATCACAGCAGCTAATGGCGATAGCCGCGTTTGGGTAGTGAAGATTGGCAATTTTAACAATTAAGTTTCCATAGATTCAGTAGATTTGATTCAACTGAAGGGGGAGAGGGAGCTTTCCTTCTCCCTTATTTTTCACCCAAAACGTTATTTTAACCAGTGTTACCCTTTACCAAATCGAAGGTTTTGACCCTCATTTTAACGCTTCAACTGGCGGTTGCGGCGGGTTTTGCCCAGCAAAAAGACACGATTCATATCAGTTATCCGACGGATTTGAAAGCCGTAATTCAACCAAAACATCGTTACGACCAAACTTTGACAATGAAATTGTTTTTGTCGCAAGCCTTGTATGATGGTAAATTTAAACGGAAAGACAACGGCGCATCTGACGTGGCACTGACTTTCGCACAAGCCCTGGAGGTCATCAAAAAAATGGATAAGTTGACCCTTGGGATTCCTAAAATTGTCTATCTCGTGGGTTGGCAATACAACGGGCATGATTCCAAATACCCCGCGTGGTTTGAAGTGAATGAGCGCCTAAAACGCCCTGAAGACAAAACAGCCTTGGAAAGTTTGAAATGGTTGATGAAAGAAGCTACCAAGTACCATACGGTGGTGAGCCTCCACATCAATATGTTTGATGCCTACGAAGACAGTCCTTTGTGGGAGACCTACGTAAAAAATAACATCATTGCGCGTAACGCCGACGGAACCCTGCGGGCCTGCGAATGGGGCTATCCGATTAGTTTGGCGCGTGAATGGGAGATGGGTTTTGCCCAAAAACGAATCGATCAACTGTGCCAAATGTTGCCGATTCAAAATGCCAAAACCATCCACATTGACGCCTTTCATACGTGGCCGCCTGTGCCTCAGCTGGTTGATGGAAAATATAAAGTAACGCTTGATAAGGGGCCAATTAGTCCATTTTTGGGTAATACAGTACAAGACGAAACGGCGGCACAGCGCAAGATTTTTCTTTACTGGGCTTCCAAAGGAATTGATGTTACCTGCGAGGGTGTCGATTTTCTACGCGAATCGTCGTTTGAGGGCTATCAGCCAATGGCTTGGTGGTTTACGGGGCTAGATAAATACCTCAAGTGGCCCGCAAATTATTACTGCGGTGGACAAGATAATTCCGAATGGGGGAAACTGTTTGGGACAAGTATGCACGGGGAGGATGTGGTGGTGAAAGACCCAAAACAGTTGATGGGGTTTTTACCACAATTTTGCACAAAAACCCTGATTTGGTATTATTTGAACCGCCTCGAACGAAAGTTTGTCGTCAATAATGCCTCCCAAAAATCGGTTCATTTTTCTCAGAATACCATCGCAACGCTCAAACAAAACGCCTATACGCTGGCAGCAGGAGAGGCTGTTTTGGCCGAAAACGATGATGTTTTTGTGCCTGCCTTGTGGTTGAAAAAGCCCTCGGTGGTTGCTTACAGTAAAAGTGGCTACCAAAATCGCGCATGGAAACTTCCCCCCTCTTTTCGGGGAAAAAAGCAACTTTCGGTGTCTTTGATAACAACAGAGGGACTACAATTATCAAAAAAGGTAAAGGTGGAGGCAAATTCGGTCATGCTGACACTTGGCGCTGGCGAAGCCGTTTTGATTGATTGAGTGCTTATGGGCAGTTTCAGACCTGATTGTTATTATTTTCATGTGTTCAATTTTATTTTCTATGGCTTTCCGACGAAGCGTTATACTAATTACAGTTTTCTTTATTCACACTTTTCTTTCATTTAGCCAAGTTTCAGTGACGAAATTTGGCGCACTGCCCGACGGTATTATCCGTACAGCCGAGGTGTTCATTTTGAGGGGATTAACTCCCTCGAAATGGATACCGACGGTTCGGTAGAACAACAAAAATCCCATCTGAAAACCCATGAATAACCATAAATTAAAGTGTCTCGGCTTGTGTTTAATGCTGTTCTTCTGCCAAATGACTTTTGCCCAACAACGGGTACTTTTAAGCAACTTTGGAGCCAAGTCTGACAGCTACGAAAACGCAAGCCCCGCACTTGTCAGAGCCATTGAACAGTGCCGAAAACTCCCCAACGCTACGCTTGTATTGCCAGGTGGGCGTTTGGATTTGTGGCCCGACGGTGCTTATAAACAGGAAATTTATATTTCAAACAGCACGGAAAAGGATACCTTACCGAAGGTGAAAAACGTCGCTTTTTTGCTGAGAGAATTCAAAAACCTGACGATTGAAGGCAACGGAACGCAGATTTACTTGCATGGAAAAATGGTAGCTTTTGCCCTTTTTAAATGTTCAACTGTTACAATTCGTAACCTCTCTTTTGACTACGAGCGGCCCACCATGAGTGAGTTGGTACTGACGTCGGTATCGCCCACCAAAGTAGAAGCCAAGCTGCACCCTGACACGCGTTATTTTATCAAAAATGGGAAATTAGGCTTTTTCGGAGAAGGTTGGAAAAGCAATAATCACCACACCATTGTTTTCAATGAAACTGACCAAACCATGAAATATAACTCGTTTAGGGCGTTTTTGGAGAGCAAAGCGGAAGAAAAACAACGGGGTGAGGTAGTATTTACGGGTGACTTTTCCAAAATGAAATTAAAAGCAGGGGAGAGGCTGTCGATTCGTGATACCTACCGCGACAATTGCGGTGGATTTATCACGCTTAGTCAGCATGTGTTGTTGCACAACATCAATTTGCACTACATGCACGGATTGGGCGTAGTATCGCAGTTCTCCGAAAATATCACCATCCGAAAAGTCAGCGTGGCGCCTCGTGTCGAATCGGGGCGGATTGTCAGTGCCTTTGCCGACTGTTTTCATTTTTCGGGATGTAAGGGTAAAATATTGGTTGACAGTTGTTTCACTTCAGGTGCGCACGATGACCCCATCAATGTTCACGGAACGCATTTGCAGATTGTAGCCAAAACGGGTTCTAACAAACTCACGGTGCGGTTTATGCACCACCAAACGTACGGTTTTGAGGCATTTTTTAAAGGAGATAGCATTGCGATTGTGAACCCAAAAACGCTGCAACCCATCGCTTATGCCAAACTTAAAAACGCTGTCTTGAAAAACAAACGGGAGATGGAAATAGAAACCGACAAGCCTTTTGCTGCTGACGTGGCGGTGGGGCGGTGCATCGAAAACCTCACTTGGACGCCCGAAGTGACGATACGTAATTGTCGCTTTGAACGGACAAATACGCGCGGGATTTTGATGACCACGCGCCGTAAAGTGGTGATTGAAAATAATCAATTTTACAAAACAGGAATGCACGCCATTCTCATTGCTGACGATGCCGCGAGTTGGTTTGAGTCTGGTCCCGTGCAAGATGTAGTGATTCGTAATAATGTGTTTGAAGAATGTGGATATAATTCAACACCAGGCAGTTATGTGATTGCAATTGCCCCCGAAAACCACGATTTAGTCAATGGTTTTTATGTTCATCGGAACATTCGAATCGAAAATAATACTTTCAAAACTTCAGTAGCTCCGTTGCTTTCAGCTAAAAGCGTGGATGGTTTGGTGTTTCGCCACAACAAAATCATTTCGTCAAAAACGGTAGATTTTACGGCCGATAAAACTACATTCAAAATTGAAGCATGCAAAGATGTCACCCTCACTGACAATTCTTTTCCCGCCGACTGGAAGCCTGTATTAGCTACTTCGCACATGGATAAATCGTCTGTAAAAATGGATTGGTAATAGCCTTAATAGACCTTCCAAGTTTTAAAAACTTAGAAGGTCTGACGATAACCCTGCCAAGGTTTTGAACCTTGGCAGGGTTGACTCAACCGAACCTTGGAAGGATTCATTTAACCCCACGCCTTCATGAAATCAATCATACCCTTTTTTACTTTTTTGTGTTTCGCTTTTGGAACACTGCAAGCCCAAATTCACCCGTATGCTGTAGCCACCACGCCTTGGCAGGAAGACTATGGAAATCACCGCGTGGTCATTAGCGTAACCCAGCCTACGGAGGCCGTTTATACAAAAATCCAATGGCGTCGAAGAGATGCGAACCCGCAAGAAAAACGGCTTTTAATCACCGATGAAAATGGAAAAGAAGTCATAAACATTCATCGGATTAGAATAGATAACGAAGTTGGTGAGTTTGTATTTGAACCGACCCACGCAGGTGTTTTTTACGTGTATTACATGCCTTTTGCGGGAAAAAAGAACGTGGGTTGGTGGGATGGAAAGTATTTAATCCCTGAAAACAAACCCAACCAAGCGTGGGTCGAAAAACATCGACTTTTGACCAATGATTTTGAGGCAAAGTCGCTTCCGCAAGCCCCCGTGTTGAAAATAGAATCACGGACAGCTTTTGACAGTTTTTATCCGATGGAAGTGGGCGCGACCCAAGCGGAGCGAACGGCGCTGATTGAGCATGAGAATAAAAATTTCCTACTTTTTCCCGAAGATAGGAAGTTTCCCGTTCGAATGACCGAAAATATACCCTATCGTTGGGTGGCGCAAAAATCTTCCAATGTGTTTAATGGCAAGGCATTCCGCAACGAATACTACGCGTTTCAGATTGCCGTTTTTGCGGCTAAAAAGGAGCTAAAAAACCTCAAAGTGACGTTTTCAGGGAGCAATAAAGTAACCTGTTTCAACACGGGAGGCATCGACGCCGACGGGCATCCGTTCTCTAAAAAGGTGGACGTAGCCCAAGGAAAAATCCAGCCGCTTTGGTTTGGGGTGGATATTTCACCTACCGAAAAACTGGGAAAACAGTCATTTGACGTGACAATCTCGGCCGAAAATGAAGCACTGCAAACGATAAAAGTCATCATAGACGTAATCAACCAACAGCTGCCCGACCGAGGGGATAGCGAGCCTTGGCGGCATTCTCGACTGCGTTGGTTAAACTCAACTTTAGGCATTGATGACCAACCCGTTGCCCCTTACACGGCATTAAAAAGAGTCGGGAAAAAGATTTCATACCTCATGGGCGAAGTGTCGCTCAATGAATCGGGCTTTCCTGAGTCGATGAGGGTCAATCAACAACACTTGCTACGTAACCCCTTAGTGTTTGTGGTCGAAACGGAGGCGGGAGTGGAAAAAATTACTCCTTCCTCCCTTCGATTTACCAAAAACAATAAGGGTGTGGTCTCGTGGGTGGCCGAAGGTAAAGGTCGCGGATTCAATCTTCTGTGCGACGGAAGAATGGAGTTTGATGGAACATTGCTTTATAATATTCGCTTAAAAACAGAAACATCGCTGAACATAAAAGACGTTCGGTTAGAGATTCCTGTCGAGAAAACCAATGCGACTTATTTTATGGGCATGGGACTGCCTGGTGGCTTTTGCCCCGCTGATTACCAATGGAAATGGAAAGGCCCACAGGACTCGTATTGGATTGGTTCTGTGAAGGCGGGGTTACAGTGTGAGATGTTGGGAGCCAATTATACGGGGCCTCTATTGAATCTCTATCATCCAGCGCCTCCGTCGTCATGGTACAATAGCAACAAAGGAGGTTTTCGTTTGTCAAGCACTGGAAACCAAACAATTGCGACCACTTATTCGGGAGAACGGACGATGAACGCAGGAGAAAGCCTTGACTTTGGGTTTCGTCTCTTGCTCACTCCCGTCAAAAAACAAGATACCTATGACCAATTTACCAATCGTTATTATCACGATGGGAATAAGCCTGCGCCTTCGTTGAAAGATTTGGCTTCGGGCATCAAGATTACCAACGTTCACCACGCCAACCCGATTAATCCGTACATTAATTATCCCTTTATTGCGAGGTAAAACTCTTATTTCGGTGGCATCGTGGGCACCCGAAACCGTAAAAGTAAAGCTGAATATCGACTGGAAAGCCATTGGAATGGATCCCGCAAAGGTAAAATTTAGGATTCTTACCATTAAAAATTTTCAACAGGGACAGTCATTCTCCAAAGATGACTTTTTGGAAATCGCCCCGACGAAGGGCTTTTTATTGATTGTTGAATAAAAAATGAAGCAGATTTCGAGCATGAATATTTTAAAAAAAATGGGTTTGGGGTTAACTTTTTTGGCAGGATTGACGTCAACCCATGCCCAAGAGTTAGCCGTATTGGACATGACAAAGGTTGAACAAACAACCCCAAGGGTGTTGCCAATGCAAGGCATAAATCCTTCAGGAAATACGTTGGCGGTTAACAATCAGTACTTTGTCAAAAATGGCGAGCCGTGGTATCCACTGATGGGTGAAATTCACTACAATCGGGTCAATCCCCAAGATTGGGAATCAGCACTTTTGAAAATGAAAAGTGGCGGTTTGGGGATTGTGGCGACTTATGTTTTTTGGAACGAACATGAAACCCCAAAGGGTAAATGGGATTGGGAAAAAGGGCGTAACCTGCGGCGGTTTGTGGAACTGTGCAGTAAACACGGACTGTATGTTTGGCTGAGAATTGGCCCGTGGTCTCACGGGGAACAACTGCACGGCGGTCACCCCGATTGGATAAATTCAATGAAAGGTAAGCGTTCTAATGACCCAACTTATTTAGCGGAGGCTACTCGGTTTTTCCAACAAATTGGGGAACAAACAAACGGTCTTTACTTTAAAAATGGCGGCCCTATCATTGGAGTACAGCTTGAAAATGAATATGCGTCTGGACAGGCGGAGCACATCTCCACCTTGAAGAAAATGGCGCTTTCCAGCAAAATTGAGCCTGTTTATTGGTCAGTGACGGCCAATACGGTTTTTGATGACACCAAAGAAGAGGTGATTCCGCTCCAAGGTGGCTATCCCTACCGTGGCTGGGAAAAAGGCGGGGGAAAGGCCACGAAAGATTTTCTCTATGGCAACGACCAATGGATTATGACCGACGCATTGGGCAAAGTGTATTACGATATCAAACGTTTTCCAAAAGGCATGTGCGAACAGGGCTGTGGGAGTCAGGTGACGTACGCCAACCGTTTTGTGGTAGAACCCCACATCGTGGAAGCGCACCTCCAAAACCAAATCGGTCGAGGGATGAACATGATGGGGTATTATATGTTTCAGGGTGGTACTCAATCGCCAGGGTTGAAAGAACCAGGTTGCCCCGAAAATTACGATTTTCAAGCGCCTATCAGTGAATTTGGCTATTTGCGGCCTTCCTATAAATACCTAAAGATTTTACACCATTTTGCCAATGATTTCGGCAAAGAATTGGTGCAAATGAAGGTCGTAGAGGCTCAAAATCCCCTGCATGATGAATTGAATACGGAGCAAGTGAGGTACATTGGCAGGGTCAAAGACAATCAGGGATTTGTATTCTTCTGTAATGCCCAAGTGCGGGTTCCGATGCTTGATAAACAGGTGGCTTTGCAGGTAAAACTTCCCCATGAGACCATTAACTTTCCGAAGTTTACGCTGAAAGGACAAACTTCCCCGATTTTGCCCTTTAACCTCAATCTCAACGGTGTTTTGGTAAAATATGCCCTTGCTCAACCTTTCGCCAAGGTCGAAAACGAGGGGAATTTGATGGTATTTTTTCAAAAACTCAATGGCGTTGAGCCGCAACTGGCGTTAGATAGAACTACCATAAAAGAGATGAAGTCGGCGGGTTGGTCACTTCGTAAAGAAGGTGGTTTGGATGTTGTTTCTTCTTCCCAATCAAGTGTCATTGAACTTAAAAATGGGGTAAGAAAGCGGGTTACGTTGGTATTTTTGACGCGTGCCGAAGCGGAAAACGCGTGGCGTGTAAACCTACATGGAAAGCAAGCATTGGTGCTTTCGGAAGCTGATATGGTAGTGAAAAACAATGAAATAGCGTTGTTGCAGTTGAAGCTACCCACTTTCGTTTTTAAGATTTATCCTGCGAATACATTAGCGTTCGAAACACTTAAGAAGAAGACTGAATCGACAGTGTGGGACAATTATACCGTAAGTGTTCCTCAAAAGCAACCAGCATTAAGCATAAAAAAATTGGCAACAAATACCATCGAAATCGGTAGTGCGGAAGCCTTTCCTGCTTATATCAATGATGTGTTTGTAAAGGTAGATTATCGAGGCGGGCAAGCAGAAATGTGGCAAGGCGAAAAGCTTAAAACCGACCACCTTTTTAATGGAATTCCGTGGTTGTTGGGCTTAAAAAATTACCTTCCATTCGGGCCGCTGAGTGTGCGTTTAGCAGATTGGAATAATAATATAACAGGCATTTCGGTGGAGTTAGCCAATAATATCAAGAAAATAGGGCCTTCTTTCAACGCCATAGAGGTAATTCCTCAGTACAAAACATCGGTTAGAATAAAACCCTAAACATCCCTTTTTTTATGTTAAAAACACTTATTAAAATCGGTTTATGTCTCGCAGTTGTGGGGACAGTTTATGGCCAAAAGCAACCGTTGAAACTTTGGTACAAGCAACCCGCTTCTGCCACCACACCCGACAGCAAAGAAGGCTGGAAAGATGATCAAGAATGGCTCAAAGCTTTGCCGATTGGGAACGGAAATATTGGTGCGATGGTGTTTGGAGATGTCAACAAAGAGCGCATTCAGCTCAACGAAAAAACGCTTTGGAGCGGTAGCCCGTTTGACAACGATAATCCTGAAGCACCCAAGTATTTGGATGAAATTCGCAACTTACTTTTTGAAGGAAAATTTAAAGAAGCAACGGCGTTGACCAACAAAACGCAGATTTGTAAAGGCAAAGGTTCAGGACAAGGAAACGGAGCCAATGTGCCTTTTGGCTGCTTTCAAACCTTGGGTGATTTGTGGTTGGATTTTGGAAAACAGGGTGATTATCAGTCGTATTACCGAGATTTGAACTTAAACGAGGCCGTTGCCAATGTCAGCTATACCCAAGATGGCGTGACGTATAAACGCGAGTATTTTGTCAGTGGGCCTTTGAATGCGCTGGTGGTTCGCCTGACGGCTAACAAAACGGGAGCTATTAGTTTTACTGCTTCCCTTAATCGTCCTGAGCGGTTTACAACCGAAGCCACCGACGGCGAATTACGGATGTTTGGTGCGCTGCACAACGGCCAAGGCGCAGACGGAATGCAGTATATGACGCGGCTTAAAGCTAAGTTAAACGGAGGAACGCAGTCGTTTTTGGATAATAAATTGGTGGTTAAAAATGCCAACGAAGTGATTTTATACCTCACAGCTTCAACCGATTACCTGCCCAATTATCCCATTTACAAAGGGCGAGATTATCAAGGAATTACGGCGGCCAATTTGAAAAAGGCGTTTGCGCAGCCTTACGTTCAAACCAAAAAAGAGCATCTTGCCGACTACCAAAAGTACTTCAATCGGGTAGCGTTGACGTTGAGCGAAACGGCCGATAATGTTCCAACAGATGAGCGACTTTCGGGTCTTAAAACCACCGAAAATGACAATCATTTGTCGCAACTGTATTTCCAATTTGGTCGCTATTTGTTGATTTCATCAACCCGCGAAAATACCCTCCCTGCCAACCTTCAGGGAATTTGGGCCAACAAAATCCAGACACCTTGGAATGGCGATTACCACACCAATATCAACATTCAAATGAATTATTGGCCTGCGGAAGTTACCAATCTTAGCGAGTTGCATTTGTCGATGACGCAGTTCATCAAGGATATTGAAAAACCCGCCACCAAATCGGCTTCTGTACAGTTTGGGCTACCAGGCTGGAGTGTAAATCCGATTGTGAACGTCTGGGGTTTTACCTCGCCTGGCGAGCACCCTTCGTGGGGATTGACGTCGGGGGCGAGTGGCTGGATTTGCCAACATTTATGGGAGCATTATGCGTTTACGAAGGATAAAAACTATTTGCAGTCGGTGTATAATACACTCAAAAACGCTGCTCGTTTTTACAAAGCTTGGTTGGTCGTTGACCGTGAGTCGGGGCTGCTGGTGTCGGGGCCTGCGTCTTCGCCCGAAAACGCTTTTGTTGCCCCCGATGGTAGCCGAGGCTCTATCAGTATGGGCCCCGCGCACGACCAAGAAATTATTGACGAGCTTTTTGGCAACGTCATCAGTGCCGCTGAGATTCTTAACGACAAAGACGCTTTTATTGGGGAGTTGAAAGCCGCCCGCAAAAAGCTACAACCCGTAAAAATTGGTTCTGACGGGCGCGTGATGGAGTGGGCTAAAGAGTACAAAGAAGTGGAGCCAGGGCACCGTCACATGTCACATTTGTACGCGCTTTATCCAGGCAATGCGTTTAATTACAGCCAAACGCCACAATTGGTAGAAGCGGCCAAAAAATCGCTGGAATATCGTTTGGCCAACGGAGGCGGAGCGAGCCAAACGGGTTGGAGTGCGGCTTGGGTGACTAATTTTTGGGCAAGGCTAAGAAACGGTGATGAAGGGCTGAAAAACTTCAATATTATTTTGAAACAAAAATCAGCGCCCAATTTCTTTAATCTTCACCCACCTTTTCAAATAGACGGAAATTTTGGGGCAACGGCAGGTTTGGCCGAAATGCTTCTTCAAAGCCACGATGGAAACATTGAATTTTTGCCCGCCTTACCCTCGGCTTGGAAAGATGGTGAGGTTAAAGGGCTCTGTGCCAGAGGCGGTTATGTGGTGGATATGAAATGGAAAAATGGGCAGTTGACCCACGCGCAAGTATCATCGAAACTAGGCGGAACGGTCAGCGTAAAATACGGCAAAAACACCAAAACAATCACGGTGCAAAAAGGAAAGCCAACAACCGTTGCCCTTTAGACTTGCTATGACTATTATAAACTTGGCAAGTCTTTGATTTGTAGATGGTTTGACTTGCCAAGTTTTGGGTATGGAGTAGTATAAACTTGGCAAGTCTTTGGTTTGTAGATGGTTTGACTTGCCAAGTTTACTGTTTTTTTGAAATTAGAAATACGGTTTTTTAAATAAAGACAAAAGTTAATCTTGAAAATATAAATCTATATTTTTAGATTTGTCTATAAGAAGTCTTTTAGCTCTTCGATAGGTTCTGTTTCCTTTATCAATGCATTTAAATTTTTCACACTCTCTTTGTTTAAAATGTAATTCTACTCTTGCTTCAACAATAAGAAATTTGTATATTTTTTTATATTCTTGAATTTCTAATTCTTGGATAGGATGTTTAATTATGGTAATTAATGTGTTCCACTTTTTTATGACAATTTTATTTTTAGAGGCATGTTTATTAGGGTATTTTATCCAATATAAAATTTCATCTATACTAATATTGTCTGTTTGCTCGTTATAAATATATTTTGATAAAACTGGCTGATTTAACTCTGCCTTACGAGCAAGAGCTGCAAAATTTATGTCATACACTTCAAATGCAGACTCATCAAATATGCTTTCTAAATATAAGTCAGGACTAGGACATATTGATTTTTCATTTGGTTCATTTAAAAAATGAATACATTCGTTTCCAAATACAGCACCATCAACTTCTCCATTTGTCACAAAGCTATAATCCTCAATAATAATAGTAGGACAACTTACGTTTCCCTCTACAAACATACTTCCATGATTGTAAAATCCTAGAAACACTTCAGATATAGTCAAGTTGCCGCTAATGTTTATATCTTGTCCTCCTACTATTATATTTTTTGCAATTACATTGCCTAATACAATTAAATGGATTCCATAGTCAGTCTCGAAATTGTAAATATTATTAACAAATAAATCGCCTTTTATAATTATGCCAATAATGTCATCGCTATAGTGATCGTTGTCTAAGTTTAGAGACTCTAAAACTATATTTTCGTCGTAAAGAAGAAAATAGAAATCTTTGTTTGCATCAGCCCAATAATCCCAGAATACTCTTAGATTAAATTGATTGACTGGTGAAAAATCATTTTTTGCTTCAGGAAATTTTATTTTTTTTGGGGATGCCATTTTTTGAAAATGTTTTAAGTCATGAATTACTTTGATACTGTAGCCGAAGATTTTTATTTTATCTCCCTTTTATCCGTGTGAACCTGTTCTATCCGTGTTACCCGTGTGCTATTATCGACGATTTGAGCACACGGACGTTACGGTTTAGACACGGATTTTATGGATTTAAAAAATACTCGAGCGGAGTATTACTTTGATTGTTTCCATGTTAAATAATGGTTTTAATCTAGGATGCAATTTAGGGAAATTAAGACAAAAAATGATTGTTTTTGAATATCATACTCAGGATACAGACTTGCTAAGTTTGAATGCGGAGTAGTATAAACTTGGCAAGCCTTTGGTTTGTAGATGGTTTGACTTGCCAAGTTTTGGGAATGGAGGATATAAACTTGGCAAGTCTTTGGTTTGTAGATGGTTTGACTTGCCAAGTTTTGGGTATGGAGGAATATAAACTTGGCAAGTCATAGCCTAAATAGACGCACTTTCAGTAGTTATAACACATGTTTGTATTTTAAGAAAAAAAGCTCTTAACTATGACTTCTGAAAAAATCGCCTCCTTGCGTCAGGAAATTGAGACGTACCTTAACAATGTATTATTGCCTTTTTGGGTAAAGCGTACTGTCGATAAAGAAAATGGAGGGTTTATTACACATTTTGACCAGTTTGGAAACGACTCGGGCGAAGATGAAAAATCGCTGATTGCCCAATCTCGGTCGGTATTTACGTATTCATCGGTACACCGTGCGGGGTACGGGAATGGAGAGTTTGCCGAAATGGCCCGCCACGGAGTAGATTACCTCATCAACAACATGTGGGACGAGGAGTTTGGTGGGTTTTACTGGATGACCAACCGCAAGGGTGAAGTGACCAACGACCAGAAAATTATCTACGGGCTGAGCTTTTGCATTTATTCGTTGAGTGAATATACGTTGGCAACGGGCGATCCACGAGGCCGCGAGTACGCTGAAAAATGCTTTGACCTTCTCCAAAAATACGGCGCAGATACGCACTTTGGTGGCTATTTTGAAATGTTCCACCGCGATTGGACCCTCAAAGGGCCAGGCGCAGCAGGTGGGGATCGTAAAACGCTCGACGCGCACATGCACTTAATGGAAGCCTTCACGACCTTGTACGAATGTACAGGATTGGAGGTACACCGTCGTAAGTTGTTAGAAATCATTGAATTGTTGGTGACTAAAATTATGCACCCTGAATACGGGACGGGTATTCCTCAGTTTTGGGCAGACTGGTCGGTAGCGCCACAAATCAAGTTTGATATTGTGTGGGGTTGGGATCGTTTCACTGAAGATGGCCTGAAAGCCGCCGCCGAAGACAATACAAGTTATGGGCACAACTCGGAGTTTGCGTGGTTGTTGATGCACGCCCTCGACGTGTTAGGTTTACCTTACGATACCTATGGCGACCAAATCAAAAAATCATACAGTCATTCATTACAATACGGCGTTGATTGGGAGTTTGGTGGAGTGTATGTTGAAGGTTCGCACGCAGGAGAGGTGTATGACCGCGAAAAAGAATTTTGGCAGCAAGCCGAAATGTTGATTGGGATGTTGGATGCGTATCGTTACCTCAAAGACGAAAAGTACTTAGAGGCGTATGAGAATATTCACCGTTTTGTTTTTGATAAAATGATTAACCACGAACTAGGAGAGTGGTGGCCGCTGATGACGCGCCAAGGGGTGCCGATTTGGAAACACATGAGCCATTCGTGGAAAATCAACTACCATGACGTTCGTTCGATGGTGCAGTCGATTGTGCGTTTGGATAAAATCGCGAAAGGTATTTAGTCTAGTTTATCTTCCCGAAGGTTTAAAACTTTCGGGAAGGTAGCTGTTAAAGCCGTTTTATTTTACCACTATTGTGGTCTAAAATGTAAAGTTCTCCCTTGGCATCTTCGCCGAAAGCCGAAACAGAACCTCCTTCTTTATTGACCAATTCCAGTCCCGTTTTTGTATTTCCTTCAAACGAAAGTGCCCAAATGTGGCCGTTGCTATAATCGGCAAAAAGGTATTTTCCCCGCAGGGAAGGCACACGCGAACCACGATACACAAACCCTCCTGTCACCGAAACTCCGTCAGTGCGAGGGTAATGGTGAATTGGGTCGATGAGTTGTTGGGTAGGGTCACAATCTTTTCGAGGGTTGTAACAACGAACGGCTTCTTTGAGTCGCCAGCCGTAATTACCTCCTTTGGTCACGATATTTATTTCTTCAAATTCATTTTGACCCACATCGCCCACCCAAAGCTGTTTTGTGTGAGTATCAAAGCTAAACCGCCACGGATTTCGCAGTCCATAAGCGTAGATTTCTTCCCGAAATCCTTCTTTTGAGCCCACATAGGGGTTGTCAGTTGGAATGCCGTAAGCGCCTCGGGTTGTTTGGTTGACGTCAATTCGTAAGATTTTCCCCAGCAACGAACTTCGATTTTGGGCATAATTATGCTGGTCACCCCATGCACCGCCGTCTCCTGTTCCAATGTAGAGGTATCCATCGGGTCCAAATGCGATTTTGCCGCCGTTGTGGTTGTCGTATGGCTGGTCAAACCGCAGTAAAATAGCTTCCGTCGAAACGTCCACTTTATTGGAAACCACTTGGTAGCGGGCAATGATGGATTCCAACGGTTTACGTTTGGTATAATACACATAAAAGTACCCATTCTGTTTGAAGTTTGGGTGGAACGCCAGCCCTAAAAGTCCCATTTCGCCTTCGGAAGAAACCTTGTTTTTGAGATCTAAAAAAACGTCGGCTGACTTTATTGATGGGCTATTTTCAAACACCCGAATCCGCCCTTCTTGCTCAATCACATACAAACGATTGCAACCATCGCCCGCGTGAGTTAACTCAACGGGACGTTCAAATGTGAGGTGAGGGAAGGCGTTTTCTAGGTTGAACACTTGTTGGGAATCGGATAAGAAACCCAACAGACCCAATGCTAAGATAAAGGGAAGAAGGCGAGTTAAAATCTTTAGATTCATGGGTTTAGAGTATCCTACCGAAAGTTAAAAAGTTTCAGGAGGGTAGATTTTATGTCATTTAAGACCCTCCCGAAAGTTCAAAACTTTCGGGAAAGTAAACTCATGTCATTGTAAGGCTTCGAGTTCGATTTTCTCCCCGTTGCCTCCCGTTACTTCCAACGCTCCTTCTGGCGTCGCCGTTACGCTTTTCCCGTTTATTTTCCACGTCTTGTATTTCCCTTTTGGCAAAGCAAAAACAATTTTCCACTCTGGTTTGGTTTGGGATAGGCGAATGGTTTGTTGGTTGCCACTTTTTTCAAAATGAACCGTTAGCTGATTGTCGCCAATGGTTAATTTTTCCACGCTTGCTTTGTCCCACGTCGAAGGAAGTTGCGGCTGAATCCGAATGATTTTATGCGCAGCATTGGGTTGAATACCAAAGAACTGACGGACGATGGGGACGCCAAAACTGTAGAGTGTCCACGCTTGGGCAAACATGCCAAAGTCGGGAGAGACTTCGTACATCGACCCTGGAAGTGCAAAGCTAAAGGCCCGCGTCATGCGCTTGAGGTAGTCGAGGGCGTGGTCGGGGCGGCCATAGTTGTTTTCAGAAATGGCCTGTACACCCGTTGGAAGGGTCATGACCGCGCCCGTATAGGTAAACGTTTTCTTTCCTTTTGCTGCCGAACTCACGTCTTTGCCCGCCGACTCGTCGCGGTCGATACCCGTCACGAACATGCCAAACGGATTGACAAACTTTTGCCCCGTTTTGAGGGCTTTTAAAGCCTTCTCAGCATCGGCAATGCCCATTTCCATCGGCGTATTTACGACCCAATTGTGGTGTAAAACGAAGCCCTTTTTCGTACCCGCAGGCAACGACTTGACCTTTTCCTTCAAGGCTTTCATTTCGGCGACTGCCCACGGTTTTTTGAGCGTATCAGCCCTCACGATGGCGTCGTCAATGAGATGGAGGGTCTGTTCTTTCGTCCCAATAAAATCGGCATACGACTGACTCTCAGGTACCCAAAATTCCGTATTGATTTTGTCCTTAATTTTTTGTGCAATGGTTTGGTACTTAGTCACCAACGTCACGTCACCCATTTCTTTGGCCATTTGGGCCGCGTCCGCAAAGGCTTTCTGACTGTAAGCCGCCACGTCAATCATTTCGCTGTTCAGCCCGTGAATTTCCATCATTCCAAAGCCGTCAGGAAGCAGATTTCCGTCTTTGTCGTTTTCTTTCATCAACCAATCCAAGCCTTTGACGACGGTTGGGTAATATTTGGCTAAAAACTCCTTATCGCCAGTCCACTGATAAACGGTCCAAATAAGGGTCGCAAATTGGGGCGTTTCGTTGATGTTTCCTTCGTTAAACACTTGGCCGTTGGTGGACATTTCGTGGAGAATCCGCCCGCTGTTTTTATTGACCCGATTCGACTCTTTAACAAGCAACTCAATGGTTTTATACACAATATCAAAGCGACCAATGAGCAAAGCACCTTGCAATGAATACTCGTTGTCCACCCCAAACCACCACGGATAGTCGGGCAGACCTGCGGCAAGCCCACGACCCACCGCAGGCACATCGCGCACTAGCCAGTCGGTGCTGTATTTGAGCCAGTTAAAGGCTTGTTGGACGTCTTTGTCAGGAATCGAAACTTGGGTTTGTGACGCTAATTCGGCATATCTTTTCTTTTTGGTACTGAATAATTCCGCCGTTTTTTCCTGAACTTCCGCCAAGGTTTCTTGCGCTTTGGTCTTCGACTCGTACGAACCTGCAATCGTCAGCGGCAGAACGACTGACCCATTGGCAGGTAGCGTGAGCTCATAGGTCAGCGAAGCATTGGTGCCTTTGCCTACTGATTTTAAGGTACAATTGTTGGCTTCCGTCGCGTATTTGACGGGCGCGAGCGTTGACCCAAATGTAACAAACCATTCATTAAGGCTATCTTTCACGACCCAAGCGTTAGTACCCGCATCAAACGTCGCTTGGTCGTTTCCGTCTTGGGTATTGGTGCGTTCCGAAAGCCAAGTAGGCCGCAAATCCGATTTTCCGTTGAATTGAAACGTGATTTTTTTCTCTTGGGCATCGGAGTTATGAAACGCATACTGAACTACCACGGCCTCTTTGCCATCGGGTACAAACTGCAAACGTTCTACCCGCATTCCTTCTTTGGGGAGAAGATAAACATGCTGATTTGCAAAGGGATAGTTGTAGAAAGTGTCAGCTTTACTAAGGCAAAGGGTAGAATTGTTGAGGGTTAATTGGGCCGAAAATCCATCCATTAATTTGATGGGATGGTCCCAAATTCCCCCCATTTCTCCCGTAATGTGCCACCCCAAGTCGGGAAAAGAGCCGTCTTGGTGGCCTACCATATAGACACGGTCGCCTGCCGTTACGTAGGGCGACTCAATGTACTCGGTACGGCCTTTGATTTTTTCGACATCGGTAAGAGCTTCCTGCAAATTTTGGGAAGGTGTTGACGCTGTTTTGCATTGGATGGCCAACAGCGCAAGTAGAAAATACGGTGCGACTTTCATCATCAATAGGTTAAATGGAACACAAGGATGCAAGTTACAAGAAACTTCCTAATGATGATGGTGGTATGGCTCATGACCTAAATGTGAAACAAAAACTCCGACGAATTGACAAGCGCATGAACAAGCGCCGCGTAAAACACATTTTGGGTTTTGAGGTAAGTATAACCATACGCCCAACCTGCTACGCTGGCAAGACCCACGAAGAGCATGGAGCCCGCATGAAAATGCACAAGTCCAAAAAATACACTGGTGATGGCAAGAGCCGTGTAGGTGCCTAATTTTTCAAATTGCTGTTTTTCAATGAAGTAAGCCGCTCCAAAGAGCAAGGCCGTAGTGAGCATAGGAAACCAAGTGAGTTTGGGCTCGACCAAATAGCCCGTGACAAACGATAGTACAAAAAATACGATAAAGCCCCATTTCAAATAGCCATTCCAGCGGGGGCTGTCGGTGACTTTGCGGGTGATTAAGTTTTGTAAAATACCCCGTAAAAATAATTCTTCAAAAAGCGCCGTTCCGCAAAAGATTCTCACAAAATCCTTGAGGTATTCGTAGGCAAAATTGGGGGAAAGAATGTCGTGCCCCGTTAGGTTTAAGAATTTTCCAAAATAGCCAAGCACGGCCACCAACGACAAAAACGCTAGCCAAGCGCCCAAGGCTATGAATAGGTATTTCCACCGAAAAATGAGGTAAAAACCGACGCTGGGCAGGCGGCGAACGTACGAAAAACTATATACGGCCGAAATCATAATCACCAATCGCATGGCGTTGCTGAATCCTGAGCCTTTGAAAGGCAACGACGTCCCAACGCCAAACGAAATACTGGTGGCGGGAATCACAATCATCAGCAAAAAAATGACATCCGACCAAGCCACGGGGGCATCAACGCGTTGTAAGGCAATAAAGCCGAGCGTTGGGAATACCAAGAAAAAGATAAACAACCCCGCCGACCCTTGAAAGGGACTGTGGCCGTGGACGATGAGGTAAGCATACAAAATGCCAATCAGCAACGCAGGAAAAAGCAGCGCCCGTTGTCCCGAAGCGGTAAGCCGAGGTTGCCACCGTGCCACCACCGCAGGATGCCCAACGGTAAAAAGAAGAAAGAAAAGTACGACAAAAAAGGGGCTGTCGAGGGCAAGTTCTGCGGCCGAGAGTTGACGATTGAAAGTGAGGCAAAGTCCTAAAAATAAGGCTGTGAGCAGGCTACTTTTGATAAGTACCTGAGGATAGGTCGAAGAGGAGTTCATAAGAGTTTAGCGCTTTGCTAGTACTACTTTCAAACCAAAAAATGGGCTATTTATTTGAGTCGTTTTTCTACAGTCATTAAATGGTATCATCTGGGTACTTAAGGCAACCGAAAAATAATTTCTTTGAAAAACAGGTATTTTTACGCTAAAGCATTCAAAGAAAAGTACGCAATTTTGTCGCCTGAAAACTCTTAAACTTTACCGCATTATGAAACCAGTAAAAAGTTACCGCATCATTGAAGATAAACGAACCCCGTTGGTACTAGACCAAACGATTTGGTTAGCTGGCTTAACTCTCTTGATTTTTGGTTACATCGTATTTCACTACTTGTACCCAATGATTAGCAAAGGGCTATTTTTCTAGCTTTTAGCAGCCAAGACAAACATTTTCCATAAAAAAAGCGAGCCTAGGCTCGCTTTTTTGTTTTGTGATTCAACAAAGGTTACGCCTTATTTTTTGCTTTTCGTAAGGTAATTCTCAAACAAATACACCCCGTTTTTATTGGCAATGACGATGTCCGAGGTCTTGTCGTTGTTCATGTCCTTTACCGTAACGTTCAATCCCGACCCCGAGTCGTTGTCAATCAGGTGTTCGTTCCAGTAAGGGGCTTTACCTGGGGTAAACTCTAGCCAAAACAAAATAGAGGCGTCGGCGTCGCCTGGGTCGCGGCCGTGGTGGGCCAAAAAGCGTTTGCCAGTGATGTATTCTTTTTTGCCGTCGCCGTCTAAGTCGGCCATGATAGAAGAGTGCGTTTGGGCGGTAGTGGTACTGATGAGGTGGGTTTTAAAATTGAGATTACCCTGCGCATCCTTGATTTGCTGGTGCCACCATACCCCCAGCGCGTGGGCGGAGGCACTTACCACGTCATTTTTACCGTCACCATCCACGTCCAAAATCTGCATGTGCGAGCAGGGGTCGCCGAGGTTGGCAGGGTGAAACTTCCAATTGGCCGAACCAAGGTCTTTGGTTCCTTCAAACCACCCTTCTCGCACTACAATGTCATTCAATCCGTCTTTGTTGAGGTCGCCGTAGCCAATTCCGTGCGAAAAATTTTCGGTACCTGCTACTTTTTCACCCGTTAGAGGAAAACGTTGCCAGCGTGTTTCTCCCTTTTTGGTGGGAGCTTTGAGCCAAACAATTTGTTTTTTGGCGGGGTCGCCGCACAAAATATCGAGCCGTCCGTCTTTATCAATGTCCACAAACGCGGGAGATTCGTTGGAAACTCCCATCGAATCGGCGATAATGTGTTTTGTCCAAGCTTTTACTGCCTTATTTTTGGGATTTTCAAACCAAAAAGCGGGTTTTCCTGGAAAATCAATGATGACCACATCGTCCCAGCCGTCGAGATTAACGTCCATTCCTAAGTTCAGAAACGAGTTGCTGTATTCTTTTCGGGGGTTAAAAACGTTGGAAAACATCCCAAAACCCACGGCAGACGACTGGGCTTTTGTCGCGTCGGCGGGGTGCATTTGGTGAACTTTCCAAGTGGGAGCTTCAAACCAATAATACCCCGCCACGATGTCCATTTTTCCGTCGCGGTTCAAGTCGGCAACGGTCGCACCTTCCGAGATAAACTCCCGCGTAAGGGTGGTCTTTTTAAAGCCCGAGGGCAGCATCGTAGTGACGGGCTGGGCTATGCTACCAAAACAGCGGACGATAAGGAAAAGTGTAAAGGCTCTGTAAATCATGTTTTTAGAGAGGTTTAGGGGTAGGTTCTGACATTTTCTCATAAAAGAATGCTTTACTGAGCTTTTACTTTTGTGCTATGATTTGCTTCCTTTGAGTACAATGCCATTGTCGCCCGCCCACTGTGCCATGTCGTGTTTGTTAATAGCTGCGGCCATCATATCGGGGAACAGGTCGGGTGTACAGGCAAAGACTGGGACACCCAAGGCAGATAAGAACTTGGCGTTGTGGGTGTCAAAATACGGAGCTCCCGAATCGTCTAATGCAAGTAAACAAATGACTTGAACCCCGTCAGTAACCAGTTCTTCCACGCGTTTTCGCATTTGGCTTTCATCGCCGCCCTCGCACAGGTCAGTGATCAGTACTAAGATGGTGTCATCGGGCTGTGAGATGATTTTTTTGCAATAGGCTAGTGCCTTATTGATGTCGGTTCCTCCCCCCAATTGCACCCCGAAAAGTAGTTCGACGGGGTCTTTTAAGTCTTCGGTTAGATCCACCACTTCGGTGTCAAATACAACCATTTGGGTTTTGATTTGAGGTAAGGAAGCCATGACCGCCCCAAAAATCCCAGAATAGACGACCGAAGCACCCATCGATCCGCTTTGATCGAGGCAAAGAACCACATCTTTGAGCGAGCGTTTGCTTTTACGCCCGTAGCCAATTCTTGTTTCGGGTATAATCGTTTTGTATTCAGGGAGATAATGCTTTAGATTTTTGCGAATGGTGGTGTTCCAGTCGATTTCATTGTAACGTGGCCTTTTGTTACGGCTGCTTCGATTCAACGCTCCCGTGATGGCCTGAACCGTTTTTTGTTCCAACTTTTGAATAAGTTCCTCCACGACTTTCTGAACCACCCGTCGGGCGGTCTCTTTGGTTTTAGAGGGAATCAGTTTGCCCAATTCCATCAGGTTCGCAACCAAAGCTACATTTGGGGTGGCTTGTTCTAAAATGTCGGGTTCGAGCATGAGTTTTTTCTGAAGCACGGGTTGCTTGAGGGCATCTCCCTGTATGACTTGCACGACCGATTGCGGGAAATAATTGCGAATATCGCCTAGCCAGCGAGCTACAGAAGGGTTTGAACCCTCTGAGCCTCCCTTGCGACTTCCTCCATCTTGGGGGGATTTATAATCGAATCGTTGTTTTCGTTCAAATTCATAGAGGGCCGACAGAGATGCATCCATTTGTGCATCAAGCCCGTGTAGCTGACAGTCGGTTCCGTCGGCTTCGTCACCGCCTAAAATAAGTCGCCAGCGGCGTAAATTTTCTGAATCAGTGTGTGACATTGGCTTTTTCTTATTTTAGCCCCAAGAGCAACTGCAACATTGGCAGAACTTCCTCAGCGCGTTGGTGATTAAAATCGACGGTTTCAGTGGTGGCAAGGATGAGGGTTTGTTCTACATTGGCACCCTTTTTAGCTTTTTCTCCGAGTTGTTTGCGTTCGGAGGGTTCAAATTTTGAAAATGTTCGACGAAGAATAGGAAGCAATTCAATGAAATACTCTTCTGAGAGTTCAAAGACCCAACGGTAGAGCAAATTCCAGAGTACATTATCGTACAGCAGAATCATGCCACTTCCTTTGAGAAAGCCTTCGACCCAGCCTGCCGAGTACAAGGGTTCGTTTCCTTTCGACAGAGCTAATTCAAATCTTTGGGCAGTTTGAAATTCATCAAGCACTTGGGCGTCAAACAGTAATCGACAGGTGCAGCCCAGAATGATGGCATTAACTCCTTCTTTGTCGAGTAAGGTACGTAACGTGGAATGCCAGTTTTGGGTAAGAGCTTCGTTCTCAATGAGTCGGGTGGCTTCGTTGACTTGTTTGATATAATCAAAAACCTTTCGTGAGTTTTCGTCATCTAAGCCGTAACAAGCGTTGGGCAAACCAATACAGATGCGCGTAAGCAATCCTTCGACCAATTGATTGATGGCCGAAAGGTCAGTTTTGCGGACGTTACCGTAGCGACTTACTTCCACCAGGGGAGGCAAGGCTGTCATCAACTCCAAAATGTCAGCAGAAACTGTAGCAACTTCGCTTATTTTGTGAAGAAGCTGTTCAATTGCCCCAAACAATTCGGCGGGAATCGCTTGCTGAATCATGTCCGCAAGGTCTTTGATGGTATTGTTTTTTTTGCTTTTATCAATCAAAAATTGGGTACAAGCAGCTTCAACGGAATTACCCCAAATGCCTTTTTCGATGAGATTGATAAACATTTCGGGCTGCCAGCGAAGCGTCCAAGCTTCTTTAAACGTCCCTTTGTTTCGAGCGTACAGGCGAGTACCCCATGGGATGTCTAAAATTCCCAGTCGGTAAATTAGTTTACTTCGTTGGAGGTCGGTGTCTTTGCGGAGGTCAAGTTCGTAATCCTTTTTTTCGGCTGTAATGGGCAATCGGTAGCTTTTGGCTAATTTTTCAAAATTGTCTTGAAGCGGTAATTTGGGAAGTTCGTCGGGGACTTTTCCAATTCGTTGGGCAACAATCAACTCTTTTTTGACCAATTCGAGTAAGATTCCATCACCCATGCACATGACCGTCTGCGTGGCTTCATTGAGTTCGTGAAGTCCCACGCGCGACAAGGCCCGCAGGCTTGCCAAGGTCTCTGCTAATCGAAAGGCTTCGATGACGTGCGCCGTGGAAATGTCCATTTTTTTTTGACGGAGCAACCGCGCTACTTTGGTGAGCCAGCGCGAGCCATCGTCTTTTTGGCCGTATTTCCAGAGGTGTTCGTACCATCCTGGCGAGGTAATACCCGCTCCGTAGCCAGAAAACATCGAAAGGCGGTCGTTGGTCCAAGGAATCCACGTACAGCCCACCTTAATTTTTGTTTTGGGCAACGCTTTCAACAGTTTGGCGTCCTGCTTCGCAGTCGATTCGACATCGAGGAGGGCGGGAGCGTGCCAAGCGCCGCAAACCACGACGATGTTGGTATAGAGTTCGTTTTGTGCTTTCCGAATCAGCTCCCGCATGTACGCTTCGCGGGCGACGTTTTCTTGGTCTAGCGCTGATTTTACCTGAGCGGCACGTAGTTCACTCATCATCAGCAACACCGCCTCAAAATGTTCTTGCGCGTTGTTTGGAATGTATTTTTGCTCAAAGTGATGTTCCCACCAAAGTTCGGCGTCGTCGTAGCCTGCGACGTCCGAAAAGTAAGAAATGGGGTCTTTGTAAGGCAACAAAAATTTGTGTTCTTCCTCATTCACCTCAATTGTTTGCTCTTTTTTGGCTTCTCGTTGGTTGATTTGTTCTTGAAAAGAGATGGCCAAAGGCAAGTCTGTCATGCGAACGGGAAGCTGCTTGGCATGGGCGTATGAAATTGCTTGCCATTCGGGAGAAAATTCGGCAAAAGGATAAAACGTAGCTTGCTGAGGGTCGTCGAGGTTGTACCCCAGCACAGCCACGGGTGGTTTTAGACCACTTTTACCTACCCACTGAACGATGGAATCGAGTTCGGGTGGGCCTTCAACCAAAATAATATCAGGCTGTAGTTGGGCCAGTCGTTCAACGACATTCTTGGCCGAACCCACACCATGGTGACGTATTCCTAAGATATGAAGAGGCATCTCGAAAGTTAATTAATTATCCGTTTTGGGTAGTTAAAATATAAGCTTTAAACGGCGTTTATCAACCGGTATATGTCAAATAATACTTCAGAAAAGAAAACAGGGGGGATGTCTTTCAATAATAAAGTGTCATTCCCCGATTTTCCTCTAAATGAGATTGTATTCACAGTAGCTTTGGCATTCCCACCTTGGTACCAAGCATAGACACCTTCTATTTCGACATTTGCCTGAATTGAAGCGATTTGATGTTTTTTAATGAGTTCAAGATATCCACCATCACCCGTACGTTTAATCCATCCATATTTTTCAATGGTACTGCTTGCATAATCAGCTCCTTTGGGAATATCTTGATTGAGGAAAATACGCGTGTAGCTCAATCCGAGTTCGTCTGTAGATGGAGTGAAAGTTTTTCTTTCTAATTGACTAAAAACTGGCAAAACACTGAGTTCATAAACTTTACTCTGCCAAGCTTTGATTTGTTCTTGAGTTAGATAGATTGGGTGTAAAATAGAAATATAATCACCCTCTTCAAACTCTATTTCGTCGTCATCAAGGTTTAATAATGAAGTATCTTCTTGGCAGTAAAACACCCCTTTAAATGCATTCTCTTTGTTAAAAATGCCCCAAAGTAGCTTCATCGCATAAACAAACATAATGGGACTTTCCAAAAAAGCAGTTTGCCATTGGCCCACTGGCCATCGACGTTCTTCAATCATGTATTTTTCGAGACGTCCACTTTGAGTTTTTATTACGTCTCTAATCTCTTTCTCAATTTCTTTAAATTCCTTTTTAAGGTCAGATGGGGTTGATTTTGGAAGAGATTTTCGCATTTTATTATCTTCATCAAAGTAGCAGAGTGTAAAGTCTGAATTGACAAAAGCTCTGTATTCTTCTCCATCAGCCTTAAATGATTTAAACAATCCTTCAAATTCAAAATTTGGAATGATTCGGTCAGCTAGTTCGTCGGTTGTTATGTTTAATTCAAGTGCAGCAGCGTCTAAGGCTTTAATGGCACGGTCACTTACGGTGGGCCTTTTACTTACATATTTTCTTGAAATTACCTCAATACTCCTAAGAGCCTTATTGGTTCCGACTTGCATCATGGCATCAATGGCGTATTCTGCCATTTTATACCTTTTTTCATCCATGTTATATTTAAAAATACCTTTTAAGGTTGTCAAGGCTTCATCACCGCCCAACATTCCTCCAGTTGTTAAGTAGTACTTGAATTTTGAATTAGAACCAGAGTCAGCAAAAGCTTTGAGTAGTGCTTTGGCAAACCCTCCTGATAGATTTCGGTCGATTAAAGGTAATAATTGACGAAGCTCGATGTCCGAATTTAACCCCTTCCCTCGGGGCATTCGATAGAATAAAAACCTTACTTCTTCTTTGGAAAATGCCCCTTGATTGTTTGTCCAATAGATAGGCGGGAGTTGAGTCTCATCAATCCATTTTTCAGAAAATTTGGAAAGTTTGCCCCGTTTTGAAGCATTTTGAATGATGTTTTTTGCTTGAGTTAGAGAAATTGGGTTTGTGAAAAGTGTTTCTTCTAATGCTTCAAGGATAACATCACGAGTATCATCATTTTTTTCAATTTCTAATACCGCATTTAAAACTCGCTCAGCATCTTCTGTTTTTAATTTTGACAGCACAAGTGCTGCCACTATCCTTGCATCGGCGGTTTTTGCTTGTAAAAGATTTTTTGCAGTTTCTAATGATTCATTTCCCAGTTTTGCAAGGGTATTGGCGGCCAAATTTCGGGTATTTTTACTTGCATTGTGAATGGCATATTCCCAAATTTGGGGGGCAATTGACGAAAAATTATATTGCTCAATTAATGAAAAAACGACGTCGTGGAAGTTTTTTTGTAGGTATTTTGGGTTTTTATTTAGAGCAATAACAAGAAATTCAAGCGAATCACTTCCAAAATGGTCACTTAAAAATCGAGGGAATTCAGGATAAAAAAAGTCACTAACTTCGAGGTACTTTCGTATCCGTTCTTTAGCTGTATTTTCATCTTTTTTTAATAGCCACTTAGCGATAGCCACACTGGATGGTTGTCCATTTGTATAGGATTCGCTCAAATAACTGTAATAAACTTGTCCTTCTGCAATGCACTGTTGGGTATAGTATTCATTTATAAACTGTTCAATTTCATCATTGTATTTATTAGGTATATATTCATCCATTTTAATATACACACTAAATTGGTTATATGACTCTGGGTATGTATCTTTCATAATCTCTATTATATCTTGCTCAAATCTAGTTGCATTTTTGTCAATGAGATACAAGATATTTTCAATTTCTATTTTTTTTACGGGTCGATAAGCCGAAATTGAATTGTCATATACACTATCCATTCTATACATAAATTTAACGTAATGATTTTCAAGTGCTTCTTGATGGTAAGTGAACAGGAAATCTAAAATATGAGATTTTATATCACGGTATTCTCCAAAAGCGTTTTGAAAGACAATCTCTAAAATCTGTTGTGATTCTTCTGTTTTTGTTGTTTTTAATTTTTCAAGAAGGTATTTACCGTATAAAGAAAGTTGTTTTATTTTATCTTGAAAATGAAATAAAACTGAGGTATTACCGCTAGAAAATAAAATTCGACATATATCAGTATCTTTAAACCCCTGTTTCTTGAAAAAGTTAAGGTATTTATTGAAATCTTCTTCAATTAGTTCACTGTAACTTGTCAATTTAGACTTTATAAAATTCCCTATAATCCATTTATAAATAGAATTTTCAGATACAGGCCTGATGAGTTCTTGAATCGGGATATCCTCTATTGTCCAAAGTTCATTTTTTTTGTTAATGGCCCAGTCTAAAAAATCTATACCTCGATTTTCGACTGATTCAAGAATAGAAATGTCATTTTTTTGTAATAAAAAATTTAGGACTAAGTTGATTTGCTGGCTATACCTAAGGGCGTAATTTGGTTCATGTTTTTCTACTTTTTCAATTCGCCCTTGAGCAGCATTAATTAAAATATTTGTTCTTGAATCCATGTCTTTATTAAGGTTTTTGTGTTTTAATACTAGTGTTTTGTTAATTTCTATGGTAAACAAAACACTAGTTGATTGTTGGTCGTTACAAAGTGATTTCCTTACAAGCTCGATAGACGTCTTTCCATTCGGCGCGGGGTTTGACGACGGTTTCGAGGTATTCGTTCCAGACGACTTTGTCCTGAACTGGGTCTTTGACAACCGCACCTACCAAACCTGCGGCAACGTCTTGGGCATTTAAGCGACCGTCGCCAAAATGAGCAGCAAGGGCAAGTCCACTGTTGACCACCGAAATGGCTTCGGCTGTACTCATGGTGCTCGTGGGGACTTTGATTTTTGTTTTCCCGTCGGCGGTAACTCCAGCCCGTAATTCACGGAAAATCGTGACGATGCGTTGAATTTCTTTCAAAGCAGGGGCTTCGGCGGGAAGCTCAAGGGCTTTTTGCAAACTAGAAACGCGGTGCTGAACTATCGAAATTTCCTCTTCCATTGATTCTGGTACGGGCAAAATGACGGTATTAAATCGCCGTTTCAGCGCCCCCGAAAGTTCATTTACTCCCTTGTCACGGTTGTTGGCCGTCGCAATCACGTTGAAACCGCCAACGGCCTGCACCTCCATGTTAAGTTCAGGAATGGGTAAGGTTTTTTCGGATAAAATCGTGATGAGCGTGTCTTGGACGTCGGCAGTGATACGCGTCAATTCTTCGATGCGGGCAATTTGCCCCGTCCGCATCGCATACATCATGGGCGTTGTTACGAGCGCGTTTTCGGTGGGGCCTTCGGCCAATAAGCGGGCGTAATTCCAGCCGTAGCGAATCGCTTCTTCGCTCGTCCCTGCTGTCCCTTGAATAAGTAAAGTCGAATTGCCCGAAATAGCCGCCGCTAGGTGTTCGGCCACCCACGATTTGGCCGTGCCAGGGAGGCCATAGAGTAAAAGTGCGCGGTCGGTGGTGAGAGTGGCTACGGCGATTTCCATGAGTCGTCGGCTTCCAATGTATTTGGGAGAAACCTCAAACCCGTTTTTCAATTTTCCACCCATCAAGTACTGAACTACCGCTTGGGGCGAAAGCTTCCAGTTAGTAGGGCGTTTGAGGGTATCTTGTTTGCTGATTTCCTCTAATTCTTGCGCAAATTGCTGTTCGGCATGTTGTCTTAGTACGTTCATTGTGCTGTTATTTGTTCGATTTCTTCTTTTATTTCTAATTGTTTAAAGAGAATGTCGGCAACGTGGGTGTTCCAATAATTTCGTTGCCATTCTTGGGATAGTTCATTTTGAAACGAGTAAAGGAGGTCTTTGGAACTGACGTGCAATTTCCGCCCCAACTGATTCAAAAAATTTCGGTCGGAAAAAACGTAGTAATAGTTTGAACCATTAAGCTCTTTCACCAACGAAAACAACGCCTTTTTTGAAAATTGGGACGACCAATTTTGAGACGGGCCTTCCGTTGTGGTGGCTTTTACCAACGCAAACGAAAGTTGGAAATGATGCAACAAAAGCTCTTCTTGGTCGGGCCAAGGCAGCTGTTGAAGGAGGCTTGTTTTTTGTACTTCTAGGTGGGCGGTTACTTTCAAAAAAGTTTTGATTTCATCGGCTGACGCAAAGGCCATAGCCTCACTGAAGGCGTACAAATACGCCGTTGCATTTTTGCTTTGAGTATTGACAAAGAACTCGACCAACCGTGAAAGGTTTCCTTCAAAAAACGTGATTAAATGACTCGGATGTAGCCATCGAAGCAGTGATTGTAGCCAGTATTCGGAGTCCGAAACGCCTTTTTGGGAACTTAATTTGTCGAATCCAAATCGTCGATTCATTTCATCACCGTTCCAAAACGAAGTCTCAGATTCGGGTAATTGAAGTTGATAATTGGCTGATGAAAACCCAATTGCGGACAATAAACCCTTCTTTTTGGTGAAACACTTGGTAATTTGCTCAGCTACCTCTTTGCCAAATCGACTCCCTTGAATGGAAAGCCGTAATTCGTTGATGAGGTGAATGGTCTCAAGGGTAACGGGTTTGGGCGAAGTCTGGTTTTTGGTCAATTCACCGTGAATTTGTTCTAAAAAGGGTTCATCGTTGACCGACAAACAAATTTTCAAGGAGGACAATAGACTTTTTCGGTCTTTGGCCGATTCGCTAGGCCAAGCCTGAGCCAAAAGTGACAACGCCTGGGCAGGGTTTTGATGTCGAATTTCGCTCAAATATGCCTTTCGGTCAGTGATTTTTCCTTCCTCCCACTGCGTGATGTTCAACGAAGCGTCTGTTATTTGCCAAGATTCATTAAATTGTGTCAGCCATTTTCCCCTCACACCAAGGAGAAGGTAGAGCTGAGGAAGCAGTTGCTTGGGTGTATTGTTCAAGGCATTTACGAGCAAGTCATCGGTCAAAACCCACTGTTTTTGGTGGCAGTTTTGAAGGAGCAATTCCAGCAAATAGGGGTTAGCAGGCGATAAATCCAATACTTTCTTCCAAAGTGCAACTGTGTTGGGTGGACAGAATGGCGAAGTTTCTGCGTCCTCCAAAGCCAAATTGGGGAGGGTAATTTTGGCAGGATTTTGCCCCGCCCGACTGTAATTGTAAAGAACCGCCGCCGCTTTTAGGAAATAACCTTCAGCATCATTTTTATTGCTTTTTGATAAAATTTCTTGAATAGAGGCGGGGAGTGCTTCGGTCGCTAAGGGGTGCCTTTCGGTACCCAAGAGGGCGGTCTTTTTTAATAATTCCCAATGAAACATCTGATAATGAATGGAAAAGGCTGTTAATGCTTATAGTAGTTGATACGAAAAATTCTGAACGATGCCCAAGGGCCATACCGACGTGGATTGTCGCAATAGAAAAAGAGTGGTAGGATGGCCAGCGGTAAAAGCCAATAGTTTCCAAATAATGGCTTCTTCAAACGAGTCGTGGAGGCGCATCACTGCCCCTGTGGCGTCTTGAAGGTACCACTGTGTTTGGTGTTTGGTAATTTGAAGATGTTCGACCAGTTGAGGGATATCATCGGCCCAAGGGTTTTGTGCAACGATTCGTGTGTATTCCACTTGGGAAAGTTGCCAATTCTCAACGCCCTCCAGCGAGGTAGGAAGAAATGATTTACTCTCTAAGTGATTTTTTATTAACGCACGAAAGGGACTGTGGCTTGGATAAAATACCAAACGAGCTTTGGAGGTATTGCCTGGTACAAGCGGGGTTTCAATGGCAGCGGTTTTGTAGGCAAAATTGAGCACCAACGCAAAGCGCTTGGAATGAGACCCGTATAACCAATTTCGTTGGAGGACAATATCTTCTTCTTGGGTGGTACGTCTCCCAATCACAACCCAGTCATCATCAATGGTTTCTGCTTCTTTGCTTTCAAGGAGTTCTTTTTGCTGAACATTCCACCCCACCCGACTTTTTACCTCCTCTTGTACAAGCGGAGGGAGCTGGTCAAGGTTTCTAAACGCCTCGATTTGTAAGTGTATTTTTGCCGCAATTTCGAGGGCTTGAGGTTGCCACGAATCGCCATTGTGGTAATTGATTTTGGTAAACTCTTTGACCAACGAGGCAAAACCCGTCGCTTGGGCATCTACCAGGCGGGCAGCCATTTTTTCAAAGTAAGCACCACCTTTTTCGGGCAAGGCCAACAATCCTCCCCTCACCATGTCTCGAAGCCAAAGGTCAAGCTCGGCCATGCCTGCTTCTACTTTAAGTAGTCGGTCGTTTTGGCGTTTTTCTTTGTCCTTGGCTTGTTTAGCTGCTTTTTCTGAATCTTCGTCCTCACTAACGGGCGTTTGGATTTTGGCTTCTGCTTTTTCGGAACGTTTGTTAATCCATTCGCTGACCCAACTAGGCTCATTAGTGAGCTGAGGAATGTCACCGTTTCGGCGTGCTACTAAAAATAAAAGCCCTAACCCGTGTTTGCACGGAAATTTTCGGCTGGGGCAAGAGCATTTAAAGGCTGTATTTTGGAGGTCGATTTGGGTTCGGTACGGGTCTTTTCCACTTCCTTGCACTTCTCCCCACAATACCCGTTCGTTGGATTGGTAATTCAACCATTTGCGCTCATTGGCTAAGTCTTTTCCCGCTTTAAGCGATGAAGCGTCGGGCGCAAGTTGGCTTACTTGGTCCTCGTTTAGAAAATTCATAGAAAACCTGATTTTTTAGGAAACGCAATTAACGAAAAATTAGGTTTATGTAAAATAAAAATAGATAATCTATCGGAAAAATTTTATTAATCGGTTCCCCTATCTCTATTCAAAGCACGAAATTCAGCCGAATAAATTGTGTAAAACAAAAAAACGTAGAGGCTGTCTCAAAAGTAACAGGTTACAAAATATTCTTTGGATTCAACCTCATCCCAACCCTTCCGCTCAGGCGGCCCTGTCCTTTCTGGAGAAGGGCTCAAAAAGTCCCCCTCTACTGAAAGGAGAGGGGGATTTAGGGGGTGAGGTTGAACAGAGACCGAAGATAATTTGGTGATACTAGACTTTTGAGACAGCCTCTACGTTTTAGCCCTTTTAAGGGGAATTCAGGAAGAAGGAGAACCTATTTTTTTGTGCTCTTCATGCTTTCATCAATCGCCATAATGACTTCGTGGGATTGGTGGTTGTGCTCTTTTTCGAGGCGGCTCTTCAAGTTGGTTAGTAACGAACGGCTTTCGTCGGTATTCAAGGCCGAAACTCGACGTACCATAAACTCTAAGTGCTTGTCCATCACTGATTTTTCGGCGAGTGCTAAAGCGCGTTTGGCGTCAAGAGCGGCCAACGGCTCGGCCGCATACCAGAGCATAAGGGGTATATTATGGTCGCCTTTGTCGCTGGTTTTTTGAACAAGGGCTTCCACTGCTTCCCAGCGCTGAGTGGGAGCAATTCGTAACAAAGCTGAGGTCAAGTACAACCGAACCAAGGGCGAATTGTCGTTTTGGGCCAGGGTTACAAACTGTTTTAGCGTTTCGTCCGAAATGGTTTTGCCTTCCGTCATCAATTGTAAAGCCCAGCTGCGTAAGTACTCGCTTTCGTGGCTGAGTAAGGCATTCATTTCTGGTTGAGTTAAACCTTTGGTCACATGCAGTGCCCACAACGCCCGAAGTTTGCGGGTGACGTCAGGGTTGTTAGCAAGGATTTCTTTCAATGCTTTGTGGACTTTTTTGTTAGGCCCGCGTTCTTGTAACAATGTTCTTGCCTGTCGTACGTACCATTCGTTGGGGTGTAATTGATAATTCACCAGTTCTTTGTCCGAAGCTTTTGATAAATCTACTTTTACCCATTTGTCGTTTTCGTGGGTAATTTTGAAAATTCGCCCCATTGTTTTATCGTGAACGTCGGGGTTAGAACTGTGACATTGGTTTTTGTCGTACCAGTCAATGGCAAAGACCGAACCGCTGGCGTCGTATTTGAAGTTCAACCACTGCGACCACGTATCGTTCATGGCCATAAAATCATCGCGGTGCCGCACTACGTAACCCGAACCTGCGCGTTCGGGGTGGTCGCGGTTGAAGCGCGCACCGTTGATGTTATTCATAAAAATATCGTTGCGGTACTCAGCAGGCCACGTATGTCCTAAATAAACCATGGCTCCCGCGTGGGCGTGCCCGCCTCCCTTTGGCCCCGAGCGAAAATTACCCGCGTGCGGGCCGCGTTCTCCAATCCAGTGTACGTGGTCGCCCGCTGTTTTGATGTCGTCGTAGGTGTAAGGGTTAAAATGTTTTCCCGCTTGGCGCTGATAGCGGGCATTGTGAATGATGTGGTACATGTGCGGAATGACGCAAGCCGTGATGAAGGCGTGGCCATAATCGTTGAAGTCGATGCCCCACGGGTTGCTTGTGCCTTCGGCAAACACCTCAAACGTGTGCGCTGTGGGGTGATACCGCCACACGCCCGCGTTGATTTTGGTACGTTCTGAGTCGGGAGCGCCTGGTTTTCCTACGTTTGAATGCGTAAAAACCCCGTGTGTTCCGTACAGCCAGCCATCGGGTCCCCAGCGGAGGCTATTGAGGGTTTCGTGGGTATCCTGCATTCCCCAGCCGTCTAGTAATTTCTGAATAGGACCCGCTGGTTTGTCATTTTTAAAATCAGCGGGTATAAACAACAAATAAGGAGCAGCACCTAGCCAAACACCACCCATGCCTACTTCAATGCCGCTGACGAGGTTGAGTCCTTCCATAAACACTTTGCGGCTATCGAGCGTCCCGTCGCCGTTGGTGTCTTCTAAAATGAGGATTCGGTCGCGGCCTTGTCCTTCGGGGGCAGGAACGGGATAGGTGTGTCCTTCCACTACCCACAAACGGCCACGGTAATCAATCGTAAAACAAATCGGACGAACTACGTCGGGCTCGGCGGCGGCCAAAGAAACTTTAAAACCTTGGGGGGGCGTCATGGCAGCGGCCGCTTTTATCCCCGACAAGCCCGCGTTGACAACGGGGTCAAGTGGAGGTAAAATTACTATGTCGCTTTGTTTCAATTCATTGGGAAACTCGGGGCGGGTGCTGTGGAATAAAAATTCATCGAAGTTGATGTGTGCCCATTTGTCGTGGGGGATGTACGGAATTTGTGAGATACCCGTCTCGTTATCAATAAGTTTGATGTAAATATCTTTGTTGAGGTACGCCTGCAAATCCACCACCACGGGTTGCAACGTAGCCCGTCCTTGTCCTGTGATGGAGAAAATAACCACATCGCTCCCTGTTTGACGAATCTCTACGCGGGTATCCTGCAAAGCGCCGCCCGAAACTTTAAAGGAAGCATAGGGCTGAGTAACCGTAAATGGAACGGAAGTAAGAGTGCCGATTTGCTTAGCATTGGTAATCCCACCGCTAGAAACGAAAAACTTACCATCGAAACCAATGTGCATTTCTTTTTCGTGCAGGGGAGAAGGATCGGCTGAAATAAGTCCGTTGGTGAAGGCGTCGCCCGTGGCAGTCCAGTCTTGGAGGGTGCCCGTTTCAAAGTTTAAGTTGAGGGGCTGGCCGTTTTTCTGGGCAAGTTGTCCCGTAATAACCTTGGCCGTTACGTCATTTTCCGATACTTCCAATTTTCCCACCATGCCAGCCGCGCGGTGCCCTGGGACGGAGCAGTAGTAAATATCGTTTTCTTGGGCGGTGAAAACCAGCGTGGCACTGGCTCCTTTTTCGAGAATGGTTTTACTTTTAAGTGTCAATTTCTCAAGGGCAATGTCGTGGGTCATTAACTCGCCATTGACAATTTTGAGGCGAATCCGTTCGCCTTTTTTAGCACGAAGCGTTGGGTTTTTGGCTCCATTGGGTGCAAAGTACCCGAGCATGGTTGCTTCGAGGGTAAATTCACGGTCGATTTTTTCGGAATCTTGAGAAAAACTAGGAAGTGAAAGGCAAATGAATGCGCAGTAAATAAATATCAAGAGGCGTGAGGCGTACATGAGGAAAGGGAACAGTTAGGTTTTGTTTTATCTTTTCTAAAAATAATATAAAAAACAACCGTTCCCTCAAAATTACTCATTTATTGCTTTTCTATTCTTGTGCCTTCGTCGATGTAGATAATGTAAGGGATACCGCCCTCGCTTTTAATGGCTTCGGCAACAGCTTCAGGATTTTCGGGGGCGTACATAAACATGCAGCCACCGCCGCCAGAACCGTTGATTTTACCACCCAATGCTCCCGCATTCATGGAAGCTTCTACCATGCGGTTTATTTTGTCGGTAGAGGTGCGCTTGTGGTCGCGTAAATTGGCAAAGTGGCGGTACAATAACTGTCCAAATTGTTGGTCGAACTGGGGAGCCGTACCGTTTTGGGAAGCCAACATCAATCGTTTTCCTTCAATTAAAATATCACGGTCTTCGAGGTTTGCCTTCAACAATCCAAATTCATCCAAACTCAAATGAGCCTTATAATCATCGGCTTGGGCAAGGGGAGTGGTAAAGATGGAAAACGATGGGTCAACCTGCTTTACTTTGGCAATGATGGCTTCCATGCCATAACGACAACGCGCCAAAATCCCAAGGGTATCTTTGGGTTGGAGTGAATCCCCGAGCACAAAAGCACCTAATTTGGGTTGGAGACCTTCAACGTGGATTTTTGGAACAGATTCTAAATAAATTACATTTCCGATTGCGGTCGAATAATGATCCATCATTCCACCAGGTTCGCCAAATTCGAGCACTTCGGCTTCGTTGGCGATTTCGCCCAGTTCTTTTGAGCTTAATTCTTTGGAATTATCGGCTAATCGGGTCAAAAAGTTGGCCCATGTCACAATCAAAGCCGACGAACTTGAAGTGCCCGAATTGATGGGAATATTGCCGTGAATATTCACTTCAAAACCTTGTCCAAAGACAAAACCACGGCGACGAAGTACGTTGATGGTACTTCTAAAATAATCACGTTCTTTTACGTAAGGAAGAGGCTCTTCCAATAAAAAAGCCTCTTCTTCTTTCAAATCAGGGAGGTGCAGGCGAACCATATCGTCGCTGCTTTTGCCCCCCTCAATGCTTATTCGTCTTGAAATCGCCGCTGCCACAACGGGCAACCCAAGGTAATCTTGGTGTTCCCCAAATAAGCAAATTCGGCCTGGTGTTGATATTTTCAAAATCGTAAATGTTTTAAGAATTACCAGCTACGTTTTTTGTAACCAATCAATGAATAATACAAAAGGAAAGCGTAGAGGGGTAAAAGCATCCAGTAAGCTTGCTGTGTGCTGTGAATCGAATCGGCTAATTTTCCGTAAACGAGCGGTAAGATGGCACCTCCTGAGATACCCATAATCAATAAGGCTGAACCGATTTTGGTAAATTTGCCAAGGCCATCCAGCGCAAGTGGCCACATGGCAGGCCAAACAAGAGCGTTTGCAAAACCTAAAATGGCGATGCAAATAACTGACGTAAATCCTGTGGTCATAATGGCCAATACCGTTACGATGAGCCCTAAAATGGCCGATACTTTCAAACAAGTACCCTGAGAAACGTATTTAGGAATCAGCACAATGCCAAGACCGTAGGCCGCAAGCATGAGCCAGAGGGTATAAGTTCCAAAGGTACTTGCTTCGCTTTCGGGAAAACCAAGCGAAACCCCGTAACTAATGATGGTATCACCCGCAATTACTTCGGCACCTACGTAGCAAAATAAGGCAATGACCCCCAAAACTAGGTTAGGAAATGCAAAAACACTGTTGTGCTTGGCGGTCGCCGTTTTTCCTCCTTCGTCTTCTTGTTCTTCGCTCACTTCTGGAAGACCTTTTGACATTTTGATGACAACCGCCAACACCACAAGCACGGCCGTAAGAATCATGTACGGCACTTCTACTTTTTGGAGTTCATCGGTTGGTGCGGCTGCTGCGCCACCTGCTAAAAGCAACCCGCCAAAGGTCCATTGGCTAATGATACCCGCAAGTTTGTTGGCAATTCCTAAGAAACTGATGCGTTGGGCGGCACTTTCACGCGGGCCGAGAATCGTTGCATAAGGGTTTGAAGCCGTTTGGAGTAACGTCAAACCTATACCAATGGTAAATAAACCAACCAAAAATAGTGGGTACGAGGCGATTTGGGCTGCTGGAATAAAAATAGCGGTACCAACGGCCATGATGGCCAATCCCAATGACATTCCATTTTTGAAACCTGTACGTTTCAACACTTCCGACGAAGGAATCGCCATCAACGTGTAAGAAATGAAAAAGGCGAAGGTAACAAGGTAAGAGCTGGTGTTGTCCAAGCTAAAGGCTTTCTTGAAGAAGGTGATGAGTGTACCGTTTACCCAAGTAACAAACCCGAACACAAAAAACAATAAACCAATGATAATCAACGGCCCTACGTAGCTTTGATTTTGTTTTGACATGAGAAATAGGAGGTTTAGAAGGTAAATTCAGCCCCGAAAAAATGAAAAAAAACGCGGGATTAAAAATTTATGTTAAGTTATTTTTAAATTATTTTAAAAAATGATAAAACTAGAATGCTGCTAAAAACCATATACTGTAAAACCACCGTCAACGGCTATTATCTGTCCACTAATATAACTAGCGGCAGGAAGACATAAAAAAACGATGGCATTGGCTACCTCTTCGGGTTGGCCTACTCGCTGCATGGGCGTTCGGCGTAAAATGTCGCTTAATGCCTCTGGATTAGATAAAACCGACTCCGTCAGTGGGGTAGCAATGTACCAAGGCGCTACGGCGTTGACCCGAATATGGTCTTTGGCCCATTCACAGGCCAAATTTCTGGTAAGTTGGTTCAACGCACCTTTGGTCATTCCGTAAATAGAACCGCTGCGTAAGGAGGTTAATCCCGCCACCGAAGTTACATTGACGACACAGCCTTTGGCCAATTGCAAGGTTGGATATAGGGTTTTGGTTAATACAAAGGCCGAGCGGAGGTTGGTGTTAAGAATTAGGTCATATTCATCGTAGGAATATGAATCAGTGGGTTTACGGATGTTTGTCCCCACATTATTGATTAAAATATCAAGTTTTTTCCAATGGGTTTGAATAAATTGGCCGAGTGATTCGATGGCCTCCGTGTTTCCCAAATCAAGAGCAAGGCCCGTTACAGGAAAACCTTGCTCTTGATAATCACTAACTTGTCGGGATACTTCCTCTGCGTTTCGGGCTACGAGCAAAACCTCAGCACCCATTTTAAGAAGAAGCTGGACCGTGGCGCGTCCTATGCCCTTGGTTCCGCCCGTTACGAGGGCGCGTTTTCCACCTAATTGCCAGTCGTTAAGCATTTTTGATATTATGTAAAACTTTCGATTAAATTGGTACGTTAATATACACATAGAAAACAACCAAATCGCCTATCACCTATGAACCGTCGCTCATTCATTCACACACTTATTGGTACATCGTTAGTGAGTCCACTGGCTTTTTCGCAACAACAATCCCAAGACCTCAAACGGGTGGTCAAAACGGATGCGGAGTGGAAAAAAATCCTAACGCCTATTCAGTTTTACGTAACCCGCCAAAAAGGGACAGAACGCGCTTTTACAGGGCCTTATTGGAACAACAAAGAAAAGGGCGTCTATAAGTGTGTTTGTTGTGGAACGCCGTTATTTGCCTCCGATACCAAATTTGATTCTGGAACGGGATGGCCAAGTTTTTATGCCCCAATTAGCAAAAAAGTGCTCAAAGATGAAAAGGACAAAAGCTTTGGGATGGAACGTGACGAGGTAATATGTGCCGTTTGTGATGCGCACCTCGGGCACGTTTTCGACGATGGCCCTCGACCAACAGGACTTCGTTATTGTATGAACGGGGCGGCGTTGTCGTTTGATAAAAAATAACCTAAGCCCGCGAAAATAATTCAATCCAATACCCGTCGGGGTCAACAACAAAAATTTGTTGAATGCCGTCGGGACGAGGTTTGGGTGGGCGAAAAGTTGCTTTCATACTTTGTAAATGATTTTCCCAAGCCTTGAGGTCTTCAACCTCGAGCGCAAAGTGATTGCTACGGGAGCCTGAGACAACTTGCTCAGTGCGAATTCCGATTAAGTGCAATTCTTGGTGTGAACCAATTTGAAACCAAGCCCCAGGAAAATCGAAAGCGGGGCGTTCTAATTGGGTCATTTGTAGGGTATTTGAATAAAATTGGCAGCTTTGAGCAACGTCAGCGACGTACAATGCTACGTGATTGATCTCTTTAATACGTAAATTCATGGATATCTATTCCAACGTTTTTTGGTCGTTTCTCGTCTTCGTTACAGTAGCAAGTAAGGTGCTTGCGTTGGCAAAAATCGAATAAAGTTATGAGAAATGCACTGATTTTGTGCTTGGGTCTGATGGTAGGTTGTAAGTCGGAAAGCGTAGATTCGTTGACGCTAGGAAGTGATTTTCCTCTTACGACAAAACAATCAGTTCAGGTAAGTGATGTCCAATTGGCACTAACTGGCGTTCAAGATAGTCGTTGTCCGAAAAATGTACAGTGTGTTCGAGCGGGGGAAGTGGTTGTTGATTTGGCGCTAAATGCCCAACAAAACGTAAAAATGTGCTTAGGTGACTGTCAGGTGGTAGGTCGTAAGACGTCTGTTACGCAGGATTCATTAGAGGTGACGGTCAACCAGCAGAAGTATTTACTTATTCTAAGGCAGGTTACGCCAGAGTCTAGGACTGAGAAAGTACCAAATGATCAATATCAGCTTCAAATGCAAGTGCTGAAAAAGTAGTTTTTGGGAATCTAAACCTCCCGAAAGTTCAAAACTTTCGGGAGGTTGTGTTATGGCGAAACCTTAAAAAGGCAAGTCATCATCTCCGCCTCCTAAATCTGACGCAATAGGCGTCGTAGGTTTAGGCTGAGGAGCAGGGCGAGGCGCAGGTGCTGATTGTTGTGGCGCGCTGTAGCCAGACGAATTATCGTCGTTATTGTTTGAATTACGACCTCCAACGAGCGTCAATGTAGTTCCACGAACAGTTTTTCCTTCGCGTTGCTTTCCTTCTTTGTCCACCCACGTTTCTGTACGAAGTTTTCCTTCAATATAAACAGTATTTCCTTTGCGTAAATACTGCTCGGCGATTTTCGCCAAGTTATCCCAAAGCTCAATCCGATGCCACTCTGTTTGTTCTACACGTTCGCCGCTGCGATTGGTATAACTCTCAGAGGTTGCGATGTTAAAACGTGCTACTGCTGAGCCATTTTCGAGATGACGAACCTCTGGGTCACTTCCCAAATTGCCCAATAAAATTACTTTGTTTACTCCAGCCATTGTTATAAAAAGAATTGTAAGTTACAAGCCAAAACTGCAAGGTTTGAAGCCATGCAGATGACAAATTTACTCAAAAAACTGCGCTTTCCAATAGGTCGAAACCAAGACGGGCTTAGGAAGTTCGTCGATTTCTGACGCTGTAAAAAATCGAAGCGAGGGAGGAAGTTCCAAATCAAAATCCGTTGGGAGTGCTACTTGCCAAAACCTCGCTTGTATGCGCTGATGGGTGAGAATATGCGTAATTGTTTCGCTGGGTTGGGAGACAACCGACTGAGAAAGTGCTTTTTGTAAAAATGAAGGCAGAGGAAGCGAATCAAGGGTTTCGTCCGAATGTTCGGTTTCAACCAAATAAAAATCATAGAGTTGCTGCCAGATGTCCCGTTCTGTACGCAGGTTCATGGCCAATTGTCCATCTTTCATCAAAATAAAATAATGAAAATGCCGCACCCGTACCTTCGTTTTTTTGAGTTTTACGGGCAGTTGGGTAACTCTACCCGTGAGATTAGCTTCACAAACGCCCTGAAACGGGCACAACAGACAATCGGGCGAGGTAGGCGTACAGTGAACAGCCCCAAATTCCATAATGGCCTGATTGTACAAGGCGGGTTGTTGAGTAGAGATGAGTTCAGCGGCAAGTTGGGCAAACCTTTTTTGCCCTTGAGAACTGGCAATGTCAAGGTCAACGCCAAATACCCTCGCAAGCACTCGATATACATTTCCGTCCACCACGGCGACGGCTTCGTCGAAGGCAAAAGAAGCAATGGCAGCGGCAGTGTAAGGGCCAATTCCTTTGAGTTTTAACAGCTCATTGTAGGTGTTCGGAAATACCCCATTGAGTTGATATGCAATGTGTTTGGCTGTTTGGTGGAGGTTTCTTGCTCGTGAATAATACCCTAAGCCCTGCCATAGGCGTATTACCTCTTGTTCGGGTGCGTTGGCAAGGTCAGTGATTGTCGGATATGTGCTAACAAATCGGTCATAATAGGGTAATCCTTGAGCGACGCGGGTCTGCTGTAGAATGATTTCAGACAACCATATATAATACGGATTTCGTGTTTGTCGCCAGGGCAAATCACGGTGTTGGTGGGTGTACCAACGGATGAGGGTTTCAGCAAAAAACTTGTTATTCAATGAATTCGGGAGTTTTTTTTTCAAATTAAGACAGAAAAGATTTTCAAAATTAGTCGAAAATGTACTACTTTTGTGCGCTCAAATTAGGCCGTTCGCTTATCAACACATCGGCTTGGTAGAATTTTGAAACTAATTTCCAAAGAATAACAATTTTATAACCTTAAAGTTTAATAAAAGTGACGAAAGCAGATTTAATCGCAGCAGTTGCCGACCAAACCGGCATCGAAAAAGCAAACGTTTCTGAAACAGTTGAAGCGTTTTTCTCAGTAGTAAAAGATTCATTAGCAAAAGGCGAAAATATTTATGTCCGTGGGTTCGGTAGCTTTGTAAACAAAAAACGTGCAAAGAAAGTAGCTCGTAACATTTCTAAAAATACGGCTATTGTTATTGATGAGCATTATGTACCAAGCTTCAAGCCAGCTAAAGTATTTGTAGAGCAAGTAAAAGGCTCTGATTTGTAATCTAAGAAGTAAAGTATTGTTGAAAGATTTAAAGGTAACGTGCAATGAATCGCTCCATCTTATTAGTAATTGTGTTTGCGACTGTGCTCACTGGTGGGCTTTATAGCCTTCCAAAAGTTGTGGTAAATACCAAGGAGCGTAAGTTGGTTGAGGGGAAAGAAAGCACTAAGACAAACGAGACCGAAGCTCCTAAAGAGCGTGCTTCGAGCCCGACAGAACATAGTGCACCTTTGACATCTGAGCAACAAAGCACTGTCAATAAGTTACTTCAACAATATACCTCAACAGCAGATTCAAAAGCAAAATCGACTGCGGCACTTCAATTGTCAGATTTTTATTCTCAGATTAGAAAATTTGATAGTGCAGCCAAATACGCCGAAAATGTGGCACTTTTAGTGCCCACAGAAGCCAATTTGTTGCGCGCAGGTGACCGTTATTACGATGCGTTTGGGTTTGCTGTTGACAATCAAAAGTTAGCAAAATTGGGGGAGAAAGCCCGCGAGTGGTACCAAAAAGCCCTCGATAAAAATCCAAATCTGCTAAATGTCAAAGCGAACCTAGCCATGACTTATGTATCGACCGAAACGCCGATGCAAGGAATCATGATGCTCAGAGAAGTTTTGGCCGCCGACCCTACCAACGAAGTAGCGTTGTTTAATTTGGGATTGTTGTCAATGCGTTCAAACCAGTATGAAAAAGCAGTAGAGCGTTTTCGCCAACTGTTAAAAGTGCGTCCTGAAAATATGAAGGCACGTTTCTACATGGGAGTCTCGTTGGCACAGACAGGCAAAAACAAAGAAGCGTTAGAAGAACTTTTAATCGTAAAGGAAAAAGAAAAAGACCCGACCATTCAGGCTGCAATTGCTGAACTGGAAAAAGAGCTAAAGTAGTGGTTGTTAGCTATTTACGATAAAAGCCTTACAACAGAATCATTCAATTTTTTAATAACATTTAAAACATTTACGATTATGCCTTGCGGAAAAAAAAGAAAGAGACATAAGATCGCTACGCACAAACGCAAAAAGCGCCTAAGAAAGAATCGTCACAAGAAGAAATAATTTCTAACTCCAAAACCAAGGTAAAAATGTGCCTTGGTTTTTGGTTTTCACCCTCTATCCTTACATAACATTGAGTAGCGAATTAGTCATTAGTGCCTCGCAAAAAGGTACCCGCATCGCTCTCTTGCAGGAGAAGCGACTCGTTGAGTACCAAGTAGAGGAGTCGGAAAGTAGTTTTACGGTTGGTGACATTTATTTAGGTACCGTCCGAAAACTCGTGACTGGCTTGAACGCTGCTTTTGTTGACATTGGATACGAAAAAGATGCCTTTCTGCATTACCACGACTTAGGCCCTAACGTCCAATCTTTAAATAAACTGACCAAAGATGTGATTGCTAAACGCCTCACATCGGGGAAGTTGAATAACTTTAAGATGGAGCCAGAGATTGATAAGCTCGGCAAAATCGATAAAGTACTCGGAAAAAACCAGCCCATTTTGGTGCAGGTTGTCAAAGAGCCTATTTCTACCAAAGGACCCCGACTTTCGTGCGATATTTCTATCGCAGGACGGTACGCAGTGCTAGTTCCCTTTTCTAATTCGGTCAATATTTCCAAAAAAATTACGGATAAGACCGAACGAACACGTCTTCATAAGTTAATGACTTCGGTCAAACCAGCCAATTTCGGCATTATTGTCCGAACTGTGGCCGCCAATAAAGACGTGGAGGAGTTGGATAAAGACATTCAAAACTCCATTAGAAAGTGGGAGCAAGGAATGAAAGCCTTGAGTGAGGCCAAACCACGCGACCGTATCATTGGCGAAATGAACCGTGCGTCTTCTATCATGCGTGATATGCTCAACGATACGTTTGATAGCATCACGGTTGATACCAAAGAGATGTACGACGACATCAGGGACTTTATTCATACGATTGCTCCCGATAAAGAAAAAATTGTAAAACTTTATTCGGGCAAAAGCAAATTATTTGAACAAGTAGGTCTTGAAAAGCAGATTAAGTCATTGTTTGGACGCTCAGTGAGCCTTCCTGGTGGAGGCTATCTGATTGTAGAACACACAGAAGCGCTCCATGTAATTGATGTCAACAGCGGTAACAAGTCCAACAACGAGGAAAGTCAGGAAGATACTGCGCTTCATACCAATACCGAAGCCGCCAAAGAAATAGCCCGTCAGCTTCGCCTTCGCGATATGGGCGGTATTATTGTGGTGGATTTTATTGATATGCGTAAGCCAGAGCATAAAAAAGAACTGTACGACGTAATGAAAGCCGAAATGAAGGCTGACCGTTCTAAGTTCACGCTCTTGCCACTTACGAAATTTGGTTTAATGCAAATCACGCGTCAACGGGTTCGCCCAGAATTGAACATCGTCACGCGGGAGGTTTGTCCAACTTGTAATGGCGCAGGAACTATTCAGCCTAGTATTTTGATTTCGGATATTATCGAAAACAACCTCGAATATTTGTTGACCAAACAAAACGAAAGAAAGGTGTCGGTAGCCCTTCACCCGTACTTGCACGCGTACTTTACGGCGGGATTCCCGTCGCCCCGACTCAAATGGTTCTTTAAATATAAATCATGGGTTAAACTCTTAAAAGATAGCTCGCTGCCGATTACTGAGTTTAAGTTTTATGATAAAGATGGCGAGGAAATTGAAATCGCCACCACTTGATTCTTTTAAAAACATGTTTAAAGGGTTAAGAGTTATTAGTTTAGGTAAACGAACCAAAACTAATAACTTTTGACCCTTGATAGTTTAAATGGTGTCTCACTGAGTGAAATATGAAAATTACAACTTTTGCTATTCGCGTTTGGCGGGTATTTTCAATGATAACGGTTTTTGGGGCTTCGATGTACAGTTATAGCCTGTTTGGACAAGAGGTGGGGGTGCATTTTAATGCCCTTGGACAAGCCGATGAGTTCATGCTCAAATCTGATATATTTTATATTTTGGTAGGTTTGATTTTAACCAACAATGTGTTGCTTCTGTCGGTTGGTCGGGCGTTGCTGAAATTGCCTTCAAACGTGTTGCCGATTCCAAATCAAACACTGTGGGCTGAACATCGCGAAGAGTTGAACGAGCATATTCAGAATTGGATATATAGTTTGGTGGCCATGATAAATACGTCGATTGCACTGACGATTTTTGCGTTGGCGACTGTGAATAATGAATTCAAATTTAAAATCGGCGATTTTAATGGATTGTTATACCTAATCGTTGGATTCCTTCTTGCGATTGTAGTGGCCTTACCGATTCGCCTTTTGATGAAACCAAGCTCGAATGATTAATGACCTTGCCCGAAATTCTTCTTGCCGACTACGAGTACGATTTGCCCGACGAAAAAATTGCGCGGTATCCCGTTGAGCAACGAGATACGTCAAAACTAATGGTGTATCGAAAAGGTGAAATCTTACACCGACAATTTACGGATGTGGTCAACTATTTGCCGCCGCAAAGCTTTTTGGTCTTTAATAATACGAAGGTGATTCCTGCTCGGGTATTTTTTACCAAACCAACAGGGGCGCTGATTGAAGTATTTTTATTACATCCCGAAGCCCCCACTAGGGTCATCAATGATGCCATGCAGCAAACCACCCACGCGGTTTGGAGTTGCATGGTGGGAAATAAAAAAAGATGGAAAGCCCATGAGACGCTTCAGTGTGATTTGTTGATTAATCAGCTTACCGTCACAGTCTTTGCCGATTGGGCAGACATTGAAAAAAACTGGGTGAATTTTCGTTGGGAAGTTGCCGATTCACAGCCCGAACCAATAGCGCTTACTTTTGTTGAAATAATTCGTGCATTGGGAGAAATTCCACTGCCACCGTATTTGAACCGAAAAACGGAAGCACAAGACCTCGAAACATATCAAACGGTTTATTCAAAAATTGAAGGTGCAGTAGCTGCACCCACGGCAGGATTACATTTTACTGAGCAGGTTTTTGAAAACTTAGCCAATGCAGGAATAACCCATGATTTTGTGACACTGCACGTGGGCGCGGGTACTTTTCAACCCGTGAAAGTGGCCAATGCCATCGAGCATGCCATGCACGCCGAGCAGGTAGTTTACCGACGAGCGTTTATTGAAAATCTTCTTGTCCATCTGGACGGAATCGTCGCAGTTGGGACTACCTCCATGCGTTCACTTGAAAGCCTGTATTGGTTTGGGGTAAAACTTTGGGAAAACAAGGCCGAAGTTCAAAATGGGTTTTTTATTGAAAAATTGACGCCTTATCTGGACTATACTTCCTTACCTTCGGCGGAAGAGTCTTTGCGAACCATTTTGGCGTACATGGAAGACCATAAATTAAATGAGGTAATTGGTGAAACCGAAATTATGATTTTCCCAAGTTATACCTTCAAACTATGCAAAGGGTTGATTACAAACTACCATCAGCCTAAGTCAACGTTGATGTTGCTCGTTGCCGCTTTTGTCGGGCCAAACTGGCGTACAATTTACAACGAAGCCCTTGCGACCGACTATCGCTTTTTAAGCTATGGCGATTCTTCATTGCTATTGCCGTAGTGTGGCTCAGGTTTCTCAAAACCTGAGCAAATGCAATTCTCCGTGCTTCTGGTTTCTCAAAACCAGAAGACACACGCAGGAGGGGAGCTACTTGATACGAGATTGAATGACAAAGTTGTCGTTTCGGGTAATTCCCCAAACGACAACTTCTTTTTTTTGGGTTCGGTCAATAGCGAAGCCCTGCCCTTCGCTGGGAGTTGAAATCGTTTGAAGATAAACTAGCGTCGAGCCTCTTTCAGGAAGTTGGAGTATATAAAGCTCGGGCTTGTCATGGCCTGTGCAATACAATTTTCCGTCAGGCCCCCATGTCCCTCCCGATGTACTTTTGGGCGCAAAAGATTGTAAGAGAAATTCGGGGAACCCCCATGATGCAACTTGTTGCCATTGGGGAGTGAACTTAACGAGAGTCGTCCAGCGATTGTCGCGGCCTCCGTCTGAATTTTTGTCAGAATAGTTGGCAAAAGCCACCCACCAATGCCCTTCGTGAAAATCAATCCAAGTAGCCGAGCCAGGGAAAAGTCCAAAACTGTGAGAGTCGATGTGCGTCAGCGTATTTTTGTCAAATACCTCAATAGAACTACTCATGGGTTTGTTGGGGTAATTGGAGTGTGCACAATACAGACGATTACCAATAATCAACCCACTGTTGAGGTGTTTGAGAATACCCGTTGAGTCGCTCCACGTTTTTACTAATTTTCCGTCGGTTTTTGTATGTTTTGAAATGGAGGTATTGTTGATGACGTAAAAAAAAGCAGCATCAACCGCGACTCCCTGCTTGGCTTCTTTGACCTGAAAACGAATCACTTCTGTAGCTTTCTGCGTTTGTGCCCAAAGCCCGTGTGCCCATAAGGTAAGAAATAGAAAAAAGTATGTTTTCATTTTCAAATGATGTTCTGAAAGTATTTTTTTTGACCTGCCGCCTTATAAGGGCAATACACATACATTCTAAATAACATTTTATGCGATTTTTTACTTCTTTACGCGCCGTTTTGTACGTTTTATTTTTGGGACTTTTGAGTTTTGGTGCTCAGGCCCAATCAGGCGCTTTGTCGGATGTTGCTTTTATGAAAGGTCATTGGTTGGGTACGTTTAACGGAGGTCCAATTGAAGCATTTTGGGCAGCACCTGCGGGCGACAACCTAACGGGCTTCATGCGGATGATGAAAGACAACAAAGTAACCATGTACGAAATGTTGGTTTTTGAGCAGACGGAACAAGGGCCTATCGTTTTGGTGAAACATTTTAAACCAGGTTTGGTAGCAATGGAAGAAAAAGAGATTTCGGATCGCTACCGTTTTATTGAGGCTAAAAAGAACCAAGCATTGTTTGAAAAGTCGGATGGAGCCGTTCGGATTATTTATGAACTTAGAACCCCTAATCAATTGGTCATTCAAAGGGGAAAACAAGAAGGAGGTAAATGGGTTTTTGCTGATTTATTTGTTTTTGCGCGTCAATAATTTCAAAATAAGGGCGTTGCTTACAGAACGCTCACCTTCATGGTCAAATTTTTTATTATCGCTGGGGTAGTTTACTACCCCTTTTTCTTTGAGCCATAAAGTGGTTGAACCACCGCCGTCGAGATTGAGGGCGGATGAACAGCCAAGCTGGCGAGCCAAGAAAGTAAGTTCCGACAAATTCATGCCATAGGATTCGGCTGTTCGACCATCGACTGTAATCAAGAGTGTTTTACCCGATTTGGTTGTACATACACACGAACGAGGGTGGCGGTTGTCGTTGAAAGCATTTTTCGGTAAAACTTCGTCTTTGTTTTCCCAGCGCAACAAGGGACCTGACAGCATTATATTATTATAAGGTAGAAGATATTCCCACCCCACCAAAGGTTTTCCCCGTAAAATTTGAATTTTTTTTTTATCGACTGCAATTCCTGCCTGACCATGAAAAGCAGCTTTTGACCCTTTCAAAGCGCGGGTTGTATCAGGAGTTAGGCCATTTATTTTGATAAAATCGACCGAACCACCGTTTTTAACGTCAAAAAATCCCCCGTTGATGGCCACAAAAGCGTCATTTTCTTGGGCAAGTTGACTTGTTTTTCGTAATTGTCCTCTTTTTTTATCTCGTTTGTTCAACGAATCAGCGGTGATAATCTCCCAAACAAATTTCCGAGACTTTCGAGAAACTTCGACAATATTGATACTTTGGTTGGCTTCAAACAACTCTTTTTGCTGAAAATGAGCGTATTTCCAAATGACACCTTTGGCGAGTGTCTCCGTTTTCCAGGGAGCATTAGCAAGTGCTAATGAATCTTTGGTGGTTTGTGCCGATACAAACAGTACATTTAGGCAGAGCAAAAAAGTTAGCCGTTTCATTTTATTTTCTAATTTTGCGAGTCTTTAAAATATCAATCGAATTATTCTTCAAATATGGCAAAAGTTCCGGTTAATAAGCACCAGCCAATGTATCAAATGCCTACTTCACCATTATCGGTGAAGACCAAAAAGTTTGCACTGGACAAAAAAGAGTATGTACGTATCGCATTGCGCCAAACGTGGGAACAACAAAAGATGTGGGTACTTCTTCCGTTGGGTCTTTTGTTAGTGAATGCCATTTTGGGAATCACGGGTGTGTATCCTAACATTTGGGTGTACATCGTTATTGTTCTTGGAGCAGCACTTTACGTAGGTTTTTGGTGGGTTCAATTTACAGGGGTTACTCAGTTAGAACAATATAAACAATTGTTTGAAAAGTATTTCTACGAAATTGATAGTCGCCAAATTTTAGTAAAAATTAACACCAAAGAAGGTGGTGTGATGCAATGGGACCAAATTCAGAGTGCGTATAAAGACAAAGAAGCGTATATCTTGGTTATGTCTCGCGGGCAGTTTTTGCATTTCCCAACGTCAGCCTTCAATTCTGAACACGACTTGAAATTGTTTGAGCGTATTTTGAAACAAAAGAATTTGTTGACAGAAACTAAATAAAGGTTGTTGACATCGAACAAAAAAAGTGACTGAATTTCCTCAGTCACTTTTTTTGTTTTAAAAAATGAAAAATTAAAATGCAAAAGAAGAATCAAAAAAGTGCAATTTTGTTATGTTTGCATACCGTAAGATAAATTGTAGTAAAGGCTTTATTTACAAACAGTTGGCTATTTTGACTTTCGGATAGAAAGTGTGGTACTATTCCTTGTTTCTGAAAATAGTATAAAAACATTGAAAAGAATTATTCTATATTTGCGTTATAGACGTGCAAAAGTCAGCCAAATTTTTTTATTTTTCCTTTGATTTATCCCATAAAAACGAATCTTATCCTTTGATTATGAGCTACTTGATTAAAGAATCCGACGGTTATCGCTACATTGATGAAGGCCAGGGAGATGTGCTATTGCTGTTGCACGGTCTTTTTGGCGCATTGAGTAACTGGGATGGGGTAATCACTCATTTTAGCAAAAACTACCGTATTATCATTCCGATGCTCCCTATTTATGAAATGAGCCCGCGCGAAGCAGGTTTGGAAGCACTGGTAACTTTTACGGAAGGATTTGTGGCTTCTCAAAAATTGACGGACATGACACTGATTGGAAATTCACTCGGTGGTCATATTGCTATTCTATATACGCTTACTCACCAAGACCAAGTAAAGCGTTTGGTGTTGACTGGTAGTTCGGGATTGTTTGAGAATGGGATGGGAGGGTCGTATCCTAAGCGGGGAAGTTACGAATACATTTCGGAGCGCGTGGCCTATACTTTTTATGACCCGAAGGTAGCGACGAAAGAATTGATTGATGAAGTGTTTGAAACGACATCAAGCATTCCTAAGTGCATGAGCATTGTCGGAATTGCCAAATCAGCACAGCGAAACAATGTCGCCAAAGATTTACACAAAATTCAAGTGCCAACTTTACTTGTTTGGGGATTGAATGATACTATCACGCCGCCGCACGTAGCACACGAGTTTAATCGACTCATTTCAAAATCTGAATTACACTTCATCGATAAATGTTGCCATGCCCCCATGATGGAACATCCAGAACGTTTTAACGTATTGCTGGATCAATTCTTAGTGGAGAATCCCGTGGCTGAGTTAGCCTAATTTTTTCTAAGTTAGCACAATACAAAGTCGTCAATGGGGTAATAGCTGTTGGCGACATTTTACTTTTATTCAATATGGCTTCCGAACGACCTATTTCTCGGTATAGTTATTTGCCTAAATGGCTTTCGTGGCTCGATTTTTTAGGGTTTCTTGAAAAAGACCCTTTTGGTAATTCGTTGTTCATTAAACGATTACTGATTTCAGGAATTGGCTGGTTTACTTATTGGCGATTTACGGTAGTCAACAAAACGGTGATTGAAGGCATTGAGCACCTTGAAAACCTTCCCGACAATAATGTCCTTTTTCTGTCGAATCACCAGACGTATTTCGCGGATGTTATTTCATTTTACCATATTTTTTCGAGCGTAAAGTGGGGTTTTAAAAGTACCATTGTTCCGCCATTATACCTGATGGCACCTCGGGCCAGAAGTTATTATGTGGCGGCTAGTGAAACCATGAAGGCGGGTATAGTTCCCAAATTATTTGGCTTAGGTGGAGCGCTGACAGTGGAGCGCTCATGGAGAGCAGAGGGAAAAAACGTAAAAAGAGAACGTGACTCAAAAGCAGGTGATAAAGTGTATCAAGCATTGGGGCATGGTTGGGTGGTTAGTTTTCCGCAGGGGACTACCAGCCCGTATGCACCTATCCGAAAAGGAACGGCGCACTTAATTCTAGAAAACAACCCGATTGTCATTCCAGTGGTTATCAATGGTTTCCGTCGTGCTTTTGATAAAAAAGGATTGCGTTTTAAAAAGCGTAACACGACTTTGACCGTTCGTTTCAAAGCGCCAATTGAGTTTGATCAATCAATGTCGGTAGAGGAGATGGTTGAGCGTATCCGCAAGGAAATTGAGCAAGAAATTCCCTACGATAAAATGAAATGGATGCAGGGAGAAGAGGAAGGGTAACTGCCTACTTCTCAAAAACATTGAAAAGCAGGCAGTCGCAGTTTTAAGTAAATAAATCTTCGATGCGTTCGAGCATCAAAATTGATGCCTGTGGGACAATGACGTATTTCTCATTGTTAAAAACTACCTCAATTGCATTTCTCTGAAGGTAAATGGCAACATCACCCTCCTGGGCTTGAAGCGGCATATATTTTACTTTTTCTTCAGTTTCTTTCCATGGCTCATCATCGGTGGGGGTTGGGATGGGGTAGCCAGGCCCAACTTTGATTACATAGCCACTTTGAACTTGTTCTTTTTCGGTAACGGTTGGAGGTAAATACAAACCTGTCGGGGTCTGATCTACTGGATTTTTAGGACGAATCAACACGCGGTCGCCCACGACGATGAGGCGTTTTAATTTGTTATCGGAGGTGATTTCGAGCATAGGTCGATTTATAATAAGTTGTTATATTTTAATACTTCGTCGAAAGGGTGGTTTACTGAGCACAAATGCGGCATCTTCATCCCCAAGTTTGACGGCTTTTTGGAGGTCTTTCTCCGCTTGTGAATGTTGGTGTAATTTGAGTCTAGCCAAGGCTCGCCAACGCAACGACTCGGGTTCTTCCCCTCTGGAGAACCAGACGGCTTTGTCAAAAGACAAAAACGCATTGTCAAAATCTCCCAGTCGAAACTGCGTTATACCTCGGTCAAGGTGAACATCTGGGAGGGTGTTGTCAAAACTAATGGCCTCCGAAAAATCGTACAAGGCCGAGTACAAATTGTCTTCCTTTAAATTGCACTTGCCACGGTAGGCATAAGCTACTGCCGATTTTCGGTGGGTCTTTAACGCTTCGTTAAAAAAATCAAATGCTTTGCTATACTCTTGACGTTGAAAGAGTTCGATACCTTCGGAAAACCGCTTTTTGTCCTTTTCGCTGGGTGTGTCGTGATCGGTGAGGTGATACCGCATCACCAAATACGGGATAAAAAGTAAGATAAGTAGTAAGGTTTCCATACGGAATCAAGGTGTCAAGTATGTATCAAATTTACAATTTATTAACGCGGATTTTAGAATTTGGGTTTAAGGAATGCAGAAAAATTCCACCAAAACTTATAAACTATGTACCTATAAATGACGTTTGTTGTTTGATTATCCTTGACGCATTGTGGTTTTGGGTTGATTTTGTGGTATTTTTGATGCCAATTCTTCATTAACAAAGCAACTTAATTTTGTCACGCTAAACACCTGTCCAAAAATCATGAGTACTACTTCCTCAACATCGACAAGCTACACAGATTTTTATCAAATTGATGATTTACTGACCGAAGAACATATTCTTGTCCGTGATGCGGTTCGCCAAATGATGGCGCGCGACGTGCAACCTATCATCGAAGAGTATGCCCAAAAAGGAGCTTTCCCCGCCCATTTGATTAAGAATTTTGCAGAAATTGGCGCGTTTGGTCCAACCATCCCTGTTGAATACGGCGGAGGAGGATTAGACTATATTTCGTATGGATTGATTACCCAAGAAATTGAACGCTGTGATTCGGGTATGCGCTCGACGGTTTCGGTACAAAGTTCGTTGGTGATGTGGCCTATTTATGCCTATGGCTCAGAAGAACAGCGAATAAAATACCTGCCAAAATTAGCCTCGGGTGAAATGATTGGCTGTTTTGGTTTGACCGAGCCCAACCATGGTTCTAATCCTGGAGGAATGCTAACTCGTATTACGGAGGCGGGCGATCACGTGATTCTTAACGGGTCAAAAATGTGGATTACCAATTCTCCCGTAGCAGATATTGCGGTGGTTTGGGCTAAAAATGAACAAGGTCGTATTCAAGGGTTGATTGTGGAACGCGGTATGGAAGGGTTTACTACACCCGAGATTCATAATAAATGGTCGTTGAGAGCGAGTGCAACGGGCGAGTTGGTGTTTGACAATGTAAAAGTTCCGAAAGAAAATATTTTACCAAACGTCGATGGGCTACGTGGGCCGTTGGGCTGTTTGGACAATGCCCGCTACGGAATTGCGTGGGGGGCGATTGGGGCAGCCATGGATTGTTACGAAACTGCGCGTCGCTACGCGCTTGAGCGGGTTCAGTTTGGGAAGCCCATTGGAGGGTTTCAATTACAGCAGAAAAAATTGGCCGAAATGCTTACCGAAATCACCAAAGCGCAATTGGTGGCGTGGCGATTGGGAACATTGAAAAATCAAGGAAAAGCAACGACAGCCCAAATTTCGATGGCCAAACGTAACAATGTGGAAATGGCTTTAAATATTGCACGCGAGTCTCGACAAATGCTTGGAGGCATGGGTATCACGGGCGATTTTCCGATGATGCGCCACATGATGAACCTAGAGTCAGTCATTACCTACGAAGGTACGCATGACATTCATTTGTTGATTCTAGGAAATGAAATAACTGGAATACAGGCATTTAAGTAACAATTTCAAAAACCATATAAGACATATAAGAAAAATGTATGATTTAACTGCGCGCGAGCACTTATAATCCCTTATATGTCTTATATGGTTCAAAAATAACCCACAAATCTAAATTATGAATTACAATCGTTTATTGCCATTTGCGGCATTGCTGGTGGTGTATTTAGTAGGAGCATTTGGTGTTGATATTATGGATATTGATGCCGCTCAATATGCCTCCATTGGTCGCGAAATGGCCGATAATAACGAATTTTTAGAAGTACAATTCCGAGAAAAAGACTATTACCTCGATAAACCCCCGTTGCTTTTTTGGGTGACAGCGATGATTCTCAAAATCTTTGGGGCGACCAATTTTGCGTATCGTCTAGTGCCTATTCTTTCTACCTTATTGGGAATTTACGCCATTTATCGTTTTGCCAAATTATATTATTCAGAGCAAACGGCCTACATTGCCGCCTTGGTAATGGGGAGCTGTCAGGCATTTTTTTTGATGAACCACGACGTTCGTTGCGATACATTGTTGACCAACTGCGTCACAGTAGCCATCTGGCAATTGGCTGAATACCTAAAACACCGAAAATGGTCTCATTTTATAGGAGCATTTGTGTTTGTAGGATTAGGAATGTTGGCCAAAGGACCCATCAGCGTCATTGTCGTTGGGGCTGGTTTTTTTGTTGATTTTGCGCTAAAACGTCAATGGAAAAACATTTTTGACCCTCGCTGGCTTATCGGAATCTTAATCGTCGGAATCGTTTTGGTGCCGTATTGCATTGGGTTACAACGTCAATACGGTTCACACGGTTTGTACTTTTTCTTTTGGGAACAAAGCTTTGGGCGGATTACGGGCGAGAACGAATGGAACAATAGCCCAGGTTTGTTTTTCCAATCGCACAATTTCCTTTGGAGCTTTTTGCCTTGGGTTTTGGCTTTTACTCCAGGATTGGTTGATTTTATTCGAGAAATTATCCGCAATAAATTCCGCCTAGACGCCTCACAGGAAGCCATTTCTTTGGGTGGTTTTGTGTTGCCTTTTATGGCGCTTTCCACCGCACAGTACCAACTTCCGCATTATACATTTGTGGTTTTTCCGCTGGGAGCCGTTATCACAGCGCGGTACTTGAGCAAGCTTATTGAACATCCTTCAATTGGCGCATTTCGTTGGGTAAAAATTGCTTTGATTGTAACAACTTGTGTTATGGGATTGGCCATTCTGATTTTGTCAACGTGGGCTTTCCCGCTCGAAAATATTTTTTTGATCATCGTTTTTGGGCTGTTGGCAGTACTGATTGTTCAGCTGTATAATAAAAAACGCCCTGCATTTTCGCAGCTCGTTTTTGCGCCATTACTCACCGCTATCGCCGCAAACTTGGTGATGAATGGTCATTTTTATCCATCCCTTTTACGTTATCAAACAGGTTCGGTCGTTGGGCAGGAAGTGGCAAAAATACACAAAGCCGAACTCCCAAATTTTGTCATTTATGACTTAGCACCCGAGGGGGAATATAACATTTTTCACAGTGCTTTGGACTACTACACAAGCCGAATTACCCCCGTGATTCGTACGGAATCTGCCTTGAAAAACGAAAGCTCAAAACAGCCTAAACTGGTCTATACAGATGAGCAAGGATACACGTCCATTAAGGCTTCTGGCAGCGCTTTTGAAGTGGTGAACCAGTACCAAAATTTTCACGTGACGGGCTTAACTTTGCCTTTTTTAAACCCAGCAATGCGCGCTACGGAGACTCGCCCGAGGTATTTAATTCGGGTAAAATCTTAATGCTTTCTTTCGTAAACTAAGAACGCGTACGAATACAAATGTGACGAGTCGGCAGGAAATTCTTGCCGACTTTTTATATGGAAATCGGTTTCATTGAACGCAGGAAAAAACGCATCTCCTTCAAAAACGCCGTGCACCAAAGTGAGGTGAATGCAGTCGGCCAGTGGAAGTGCTTGGCGAAAAATTTCTTCACCACCAATGACAAAAACTTCCTTATCGTCTTTACAATGTTCTAGTGCTTCTTCCAAACTACTGACCCTTTCAAAACCTTCGTCAAGGGGGAAATCTGCTTGGCGGGTAATGACAAAATTTCCTGCTTTGGACCAAAGTCGGTCGGGTGTATCATAACTTTTTCTGCCCATAATCATTCGACAACCTTCCGTAACCTTAAAAAAATTAGCCCAGTCATTGGGTAAATGAGGCCAAGGAAGTCGGCCTTTTAATCCGATAGCACGGTTTTCTGACATGGCGGCAATGAGTGAAATTCGCATCGAAAATGGGTTTAAAATCGTTTGGTAAAACGCAGTAAAGTGTAAAAACTAACAGTGTTCAAAAATAGAGTACTTGTAAAGTAAAGTAATGTAATAAGCTGATAATAAAACGAATGGTGCTTTATTTTTATATATAAACAAAACGGCGAGGCAAAATGTTGCCCCGCCGCTTGCTTCCTGTACTTAACTAACACTTTTTTATCTTTGTGTCTCAATCGAACGCTTATTTGCCAATGGCTTCTTCGCCTGTTCCTTTCACTGACAAAATCTTAAATTCAGTACGGCGGTTGAGGCGGTGATCAGACTCATTACAATCTATTCCGTTGCTACAATCATTGACAAGTTCAGACTCTCCGTAGCCGCGTGCTTCCAAGCGAGAAGGTGTAATTCCTTTGCGAACCAAGTAATCAAAAGCAGCTCTGGCGCGGCGCTCTGACAAGCGTAGGTTGTAGGTGTCGCTTGCGCGGCTATCGGTAAACGAGCGCAACTCAATCATCATCGTTGGGTACTTTTTCATTAGCGCAACTACCTTGTCAAGTTCGCGGGCAGCTTCGGGGCGGATGAAGAATTTATCAAGGTCGTAGTAGATGTTATCAAGCGTAAAAACGTCACCCGTTCCATACATACTCAAGTCGCTTTCTACTACTTTGCGTTTGTTTTTCTTGTTTTTGTTGATGGGCTGTTCGTTGGTAGCCAACTCATCACCTTCAGCGCGCAAGGCATAGTTTCGGTTAGGATCAACCTCAAATTCATAGCCACCATCTGGCCCTGTTACGACGGTTTTTTCCTTGCCTGTTTTTTCATCTTTTAGCGTCACTTTTACTCCCTCCTGAGGAGCTTGATTTACCTCACGTTTTACTGTTCCACGGAGAATGGTGTTTTCGCTTTTGTTGAGATAAATCGATACACTCATTTGCGGTTTCGACGACTGGGTCATCGTTGAAAACAATACGTTGTTGGTGGCATATCCTTCTTTAATTGCCTTGAAGTCATAATCCGTTTGGGCTTCTAGGCAGATTTTAGTTGAGCCATCAATTCCCGTTTGTTGAATGTCTTGGTTCGAGCCATTTTTTACGATTCGTACGTCAGCGCCTTCAATGGGAGCACCCGTTTTGGCATCATATACTAGGATGTCGAGTGGGCGGCAAGTTCGACGGAAACTGTAAAGGTTGTCATCAGAAACACCTTTGGCACGGTTCGAACTAAAATAACCTGTACCACGGTCTTTGTCGGTGATCAGACCAAAGTCGTCTTTCTCAGAATTGATAGGAGCACCTAGGTTTTGAACGCCTTTGTAGGCAATTCCGTCCTTCAATTCGGCGTAAAAAATATCAAGTCCACCCAAGCCTTCGTGGCCATCAGAGGCAAAATAAAGATTGCCACCGCTATCAATGAACGGGAACATTTCGTTGCCTTCGGTGTTTACTTCTTTTCCAAGGTTGACAGGTGTACTCCACTGGCCACCGTTGTATTCAACCACGTAAATATCGGTGCCGCCGTAACCACCTGGCATGTCAGAAACGAAATATAATTTAGTATCGTCGGGAGAAAGTGCAGGGTGACCGCATGAAAAGTCGTTGTTGTTGAAAGGCAGTTCTTTCACATTTCCCCAGTCTTTGTTCTTTTGGTCAGCGATGTAAAGTTTCAATTTATTTACGCCGTCGCTACTCTTCTTTGCTTTGCCGCTATTATAGTTGTTGCGGGTAAAGACCACTTTGGTATAATCTTTGAAAAAAGAAGCAGGCCCTTCGTGGTATTTTGTATTGAGCGTACGGCTAAATTTCTCAGCTTTGGTGGTTGGCAAAGGTAAATCTTCACTTGCCGAAGTTTCTGCTAAGGTGCCCGAATTGCCATCTTTTGAAGCACCACTCAAGGAGGCCGTTGTGTTGCGATATACCTCACGAACACCTTTTAAGGCCGAAGTATCAGGCGCAAAATACAAATCTAAAAATGGTGTCTGGTTCCAGTTGAAAACGCGCTTGATAACGCCTGATTCGGCACGGGCGGAAACAAATACCAAACCACCTTTGTAATACATGGGGCTAAAATCAGCCTGACGTGAGTTTACGGGGAGGTATTCTACCCGATACATGGCCGAATCTTTGTAAAAACGATTCATGTCCATGTACGTGACCGTAAACTTGCGTCCTCGTAAGTCGGCCGATTGTGCCTCTGCGTATTTGCTGTACATACGCTGCGACTCGCGGTATTTGCTGTTGCTGGCGAGTGCCTGTGCGTAGTAGAGATAATTGCGGCTGTCGGCGTCAGGGAATTTTTCTACCAATTCCGCATAAATACGTTCAGCATTTCGGGTGTCTTGAAGACGCCGATAGCTGTAAGCTAATTTTTCGAGCGCTTCTTTTCGCTCGACGGGGTCAGCTTTTTTGTCATTTCGAATAAACTCTTCATACCCACGCACTGCGTCGGCATAACTGTAGTCGTCGAATGCTCTATTGGCCGAGCGTAGTCGGGCACTTTGGGCGAATAAATTGAGCGTTAGCAGGGTTAGAGCAAATCCCAACGCCATTTTAACTACGGTTTTCATTGTGTGTTATTAGTGTTACAGTAGCAGGAAAACAGGATTTCGCAAAGGGTACTCCAAATACTGTGCCAAAAGAAGTTTGCAAAGAGGCTAATTTACAGAAAAATAAAAAAAATATTTTTTAATGATATGTGTAAATATTTGTTTGTTAGGTGTTTGCGTTAAATTGAAATACACAAATTGTTGAACTGTTTTCCTGTGCTTTGTACCGCTCATCAACGCGATAGCCCACCAGCCAAACAATGTCATTGGCAGATTCCAGTACCCATACCTTTGATTTTAGGCTACGGGGAATTTTAGAATCTATTAAAAAGTCACTCACTTTCTTTCGTTTTCCTTTCATTCCCGACGGGCAAAACCAATCGCCGTTTCCCCACGGTCTGAGCCGTAAAGGGAAGGTTAGTTTGTCAAAGTCAAGGTGGGCCATTTGTGCAGAACCAAGAGGGATTTTTTCGAGCGAGTTCAATTTATGCCATTGTAGTTTTGCCTTTTGAAATGTTACTTCACCCGAATCAGCGGTAAGCAAAATAGGAGAGGGGACAGCAGTAGGCAGTGGGGTAATGAGCCAATGGAGGCGATCATTGACCAATTGATGCGAAGCAGATAAAAATTGTTTTCCAACCGACTGGTTTCTTTGCTGCCAAATGAGAACAGCTTGCGTGTAAGAAAAGCCATATTCTGCCAAATGGTACATCAAATGTTCTGTCGGGCTACTTACATTTTCAAGAACCGCTTTGTTCAGCCACACGGCGTCGTTTTTTGTTGATACAAACAGGCGAGTGGTAGCGTCAATACTTTGTGCCACTATTTTTTCTACCTCTTGTACTCGTTCAGCCATTTGAAAAGCGGTCGCCGCTATTTGTGGATTAATGTCACGAAGAACTGGAATCACATCATGTCGTAGCCGATTTCGCACATAATCGACCGAAGTATTGGAGCTGTCTTCTCGCCAAGTAAGTTGTTTCTCAGTTAGAAAAGCGTTAATTTCTTTTCTTGTCGCAAACAATAAAGGCCGGACAATGAGGCCATTTTTGGGAAGAATACCATGAAGCCCCGCCAATCCCGTTCCACGGGTAAGGTTGAGTAAAATTGTTTCTAGCACATCGTCTTGGTGGTGTGCGGTCAGAATAAAGTCATATTGGTATTGGGCTCTTATACTTTCAAACCAATTATAACGCAAATGACGGGCGGCCATTTGGGTCGAAATTCCTTTGTCATCGGCGTATTTTTTGGTTTGAAAGCGTGTAGTATAAAAAGGCACTTGATAGGTTTGGGCAAGGGATTTGACAAAATGCTCGTCTTGCTCTGATTCTTCTCCGCGTAACTGAAAATTGCAATGGGCAATGCCGAATGAATAACCTGCATCGTGGCAAAGCTGGGAAAGTACGACGGAGTCTATGCCACCGCTCACTGTCAGCAATAGCCGATTATGGTGGGTAAAAAGTGCTTTGTCCTGGATAAATTGTTCAAAGGCTTGCTGCATACTACAAATGATTAAAATGACGGAAGCAAAGGTAAATGAGATTTGGCTATGAATCTTCTTTGTACCTAAACGCTCATTTTTTATTACTTGATACAAATGGAACCACTGGCCCGTGAAGCATTGACCGAATGGAAACGAATTCTTGCCTATTGGGAAAAATATGCCCCCGATTACGAACGTGGTGGGTTTCATGGCAGGGTCAATTATGATAACAAACCTGTGTTGGACGCCGCCCGCTCAGTCATACTTACTAGCCGTATTTTGTGGACGTTCTCGTCGGCGTACCGTTATTTTCATCGTCGAAAGTATTTGGTTTTGGCTGACAGGGCATACCATTATCTATACAATCATTTTCGGGATGTGCAAAACGGCGGTGTTTATTGGTCAGTTACTGCAACAGGGGCTCCCCTCGATACCCGTAAACAACTTTATGCCCAAGCTTTTGCCATTTATGGCATCAGTGAATATTATGCTGCCTCAAAATTTCAGCCTGCACTAGATTTTGCCAAAGGGCTTTTTCAGGTGGTCGATAAGCACGGGTATGATGCAGAATTTGGCGGGTATTTTGAATCATATGGCACAAAATGGGAAGCCGTTGATGATTTGATACTCAGCAAAATGCCTTGGAATAAATCTCAAAATACACATTTGCACCTAATCGAAGCCTTTACCAACTTGTATAGGATTTGGCCAGATGCAGTATTAAAACAACGTGTGGGACACTTGCTCGATATGTTTCTCGAAAAGCTCATAGATTCAGACACCCATCGGCTGCGGCTTTTTTTTGACCAAAGGTGGTCACCCCAAGCGCAAACGATTTCATACGGCCACGACATTGAAGCATCATGGTTGTTGTGGGAAACTGCCGAAATATTGCATGACCCCTCTCGCACGGAACGGGTAAAACAAAAATGTATCAAAGTAGCCACAGCAGCCTGTACTGGACTGGGAGAGGATGGTGCTTTGCATTACGAATTTGACCCTGCGACCAATCACCTCAATCAAGAACGCAGTTGGTGGGTATTGGCAGAACAAATGGTGGGTTTTTATAATGCGTACCAGCTAACCAAAGAAACTCATTTTAAAGAGAAGGCGGAAAAAAGCTGGGCGTTTATAAAAAAATACTTCATTGATAGCCAGCGTGGAGAATGGTATGGGTCGGTGACGCCCGAATTGACAACAATCAAAGGCGACAAAATAAATTTCTGGAAATGTCCCTATCATAACAGTCGGGCTTGTTATGAAATGGTAAGAAGACTGAGTGAAAAATAGCCTAAAAAAAGCGCCCGAAAATACAGAAAGTCTCGGGCGCTTGGAAAGTAAAATTAGCTACTCAATGGATGAAGATGTTTGAATGCTTCTAAGACAAAAACGTCATAACCCACAGCACGCCCACCTTCTTTTTCTTCAAGGGTAAACTGTACGCGGTCGCCGACAGTGAGGTCATTAAAATCAAATTCGCGAAGACTCGTATAATGAAAAAATACATTGTTAGGAGGGTATTTGATAAACCCAAAACCATCCTTTAATGACAAGATAGTGCTCTCTTGACGTTGCTCAGGGTCAAATTCTAGCGCTTCGGAAGAATCTCTGATTCCTTCTTCGGGTGAGCCATCGTGTTCATTAGCCTGCTCGCCATCTACAGCTGAATTTTCTTCTTGTTTAGGGAAAAACTTGATTTTGTTTCGAGGTACAAACAGCTGATTGGTGAGGGCTTCGTTGCGGCCATTGATAATGTCGTGCATGGCAATAGGATAGGTAACTTCCGAGAGGAGGTCTTGGGAGGTACGCGTAAAAAAGCGATTACCTTCTTCATCGGTATATTCAAAATCCCAACCCAATACCAAAACGCGCGTGCCAAGCGTATTTAATTTACGTACCAAAGGAACGTAATCGCCATCGGCCGCAATAAGGACTAAAATGTCAAAACGTTTGTAAAAAGCCATCTCAAACGCTTCGAGTGCCAACCAAACATCAATTCCTTTTTCGTATTTTTTGCCAAGCACACTTCTGACGGGCAAGTAATGGGTCGTAACTCCTTCAGACATAAGAATATCGTCAAAAACCCGCTCATAATACAGCAAATCACCCCGTTGGCTGGCCTCTCCTGCTGTCAGACGACCCCTAAAATAGTGGGCATCAACAATCTGGCAGAGCCTGGGGGTGCTTCCTTCTAAATCTGCTACTTTTTGTCGAATAAAATCGTGTAAGCCATTAATACTAATACGACTGCGGCGTTCGTGCGTGTAGTTATAATAATTACTTACGTGTAAAAAATAATTTCCGTCATAAAAGACTCCGATTCTAGTGAGGTCTTTAGGAGTTTTGTAAGGCATACTTTTTAGTGATTAAATAGGTATAATTGATACATTTTTTGCTAAGGAGAAAGTCTTTCTAGTTTCCATTCATTTGATTCATAAGTATAGCATAAACGGTCGTGAAGACGACTAGGGCGTCCTTGCCAAAATTCAATTTGATGAGGAAGCACTCGGTATCCACCCCAATGCGGCGGACGAGGGATGGTTTGGTCGGAAAATTGTGCTTCTAACGCCGCCAATTTTTCTTCTAACACCTCTCGGTTGGCGATTGTTTGGCTTTGTTCCGAAACCCAAGCCCCAATCTGACTCCCACGTGGTCGAATAGCAAAATAAGCATCAGACTCTGCCGAATCTACTTTTTCAACCTTCCCAATAATACGAACTTGTCGTTCTAGTTCGGGCCACCAAAAAGTAAGAGAAGCGACAGGGTGCTGGGCCAAATCGTCGCCTTTATGGCTAAGATAATTGGTATAAAAACTAAAACCGCGCGTGTCCACATCTTTTAATAAGACAACACGACCGTGGGGATACCCATCCCGACCAATGGTACTTAAAACCATTCCATTTGGCTCAACGACTTGAGAGGCCAATGCTTCGGCAAACCAACGCTTAAATTGATCAATTGGGTTTTCTAAAACATCTTCCTTACGCAACCCGTTTAGCGTATAATCTTTGCGAAGATGAGCAATTGTTGAACTATCCATTTGGAAGAAAAATAACTATAAATGAAAAACAGGCTTTAAAACACCGAAAAACGGCTATAATTATTATTTTTGCAAATCTAAGCGATTACGACCAAATTTACGATGATTAACGACGGAGCAGAACTTAGCGAAAGCGAACAACTCACTCAAGCGAGTGTAGAGGCCATGGAAGCGTTAGAAGTGGCTGATGAACAGGTAGTTGACTATGGTCAACTAAGCAGAAAAGACTTTGTTAGTTTGTTGGAAAGTCAGCTTGCATTGGCCAAAGGCGAAAATGCAAAACCTGCTGATTTTAAACGTACCGATGAGGTATTGAAAGAAGCGAAGGTCCATTTTGACCAAAGTAAAAAAACAGAGCGTGAGGAAGCCTTAAAAAAATATTTGGCTGAAAACGAGTCTGAAGACGGCTTCGAATTCAAACCTGACGAACTGACGTTGCAATTTGATGCGCTGTATCGCCAAATTAAGGACGTAAAAAATCATTACTTCCAGGACCTCGAAAAATCGAAGGATAAAAATTTTGCCTCAAAAACTCAGTTGCTCCAACGCTTGCGCGAATTGGTAGAAAACGATGAGAGCAATACAACAAATCCTGGGTCAAGCTGGCAAGAGTTTAAAAAAATTCAGGACGAATGGAAAGCTGCGGGAAACATTGCGTCGCCACACAACAGCACGCTTTGGGCAACATTCCACGCGTTAATTGACCGATACTACAGTAATCGTAATATTTACTATGAGTTGAAGGAGCTTGACCGTAAGAAAAACTTACAACAAAAAACCGAACTCGTAGAAAAAGTAGAATCTTTGGCGAAGTCGCTCGAAAACACGACCTTGTCTAAAGCCGTCTTGGAAGAGGCAAATGCGCACTTTGACGAATACAAGCACATTGGTCCAGGCCCAAAGGCGGAGCAAGAAGTGTTATGGCAACGTTTAAAGTTGGCTTTGGATGCTATTCACGATGCTCGTCGTGCCCAAGCTGATGCGCAGAAACACGTGTTGGCTCAGAATTATGAAGTAAAATCGAAAATATACGAAACGCTCGTTCCTTATACTTCATTCACATCAAGCAGCATCAACGAATGGAATGAAAAAACCAAAGAAGTGGTGGCCTTGCAAGAACAGTGGGTGAATACAAAAGGGCAAATGCTTCGTGAAGAAGGTCGCGAGTTGAGCAAAAAATTCTGGGCAACACTTAAAACTTTTTTCCACAACAAAGGCGAGTTTTTCCGTCAGTTAGAAGCTAAGCGGGAGCAAAACTTGAAATTAAAAACCGAGTTGTGCGAGGCGGTTGAGGCTATCATAGAAACTTCCGAAGATTCGTCGGCAAATACGGATAAAGTAATTGCGTTACAAAAACAATGGAAGCAAATTGGGCAAGTTCCTGAGAAGTTCAAAGATTCAATCTTTGAACGTTTCAAAAAAGCATGTGATGCGTATTTTGACCGTAAGCGCGCCAAAAACTCTGAGATTGAGCGTGAGTTTACCGAAAACTTGAGCTTGAAGCAGGCATTGTGCGAAAAGATAGAGGCAGGTGCTAAAAACGAAGGCGCTAATTTGAAAGAATTGAATGCATTCAAATCAGAATGGTCAAGCATCGGATTTGTGCCTAAGAAAGACATGCAAGCGATTAACAAACGTTACATCGACGCTGTTAATTCGTATGTAAGCGCTATTGGTAAACTTTCGCCAAAAGAGCGTGATCAAGTGATGATGGATAATGATTCTTCAAACTCAAACGAAGGAGACTCTCGTAGCCTCCAGCGTAAAGAATCTGATATTCGCCGCCGCATGACCCAAATTGAAAATGATTTGACCATTTGGCAAAATAATATTGAATTTTTCGGCCGCTCTAAAAACGGCGAAAAAGTTCGCGCAGAATTCGAGAAAAAAATCATTATTGCCCAAAAGCAACTCGCTGATTTAAAGCAACAACTAAAAATTGTTCGTGAAGCACTCTAAAATTTTTTAGAAAAAAGTAGCGTTGTATTATTTAAAACGCTACTTTTGCACCACGAAAAAAATGGAACGCCTCCATAGCTCAGCTGATAGAGCAACTGACTTGTAATCAGTAGGTCGCTGGTTTGATCCCGGCTGGGGGCTCTAAAGAGATTTTCGACGAGATAATCTCCTTTGGGTAACACCAAAATTTCTAATGTAATGCCTCCATAGCTCAGCTGATAGAGCAACTGCTAGGAACGCCTGCCGCTTGTAATCAGAAGGTCGCTGCGGGGTCGCCCCTGCGATTTGATCCCGGCTGGGGGCTCTAAAGAGAATATCGACGAGATAATCTCTCTTGGGTAACACCAAAATTTGATAATGGAACGCCTCCATAGCTCAGCTGATAGAGCAACTGCCAGGAACGCCTGCCGCTTGTAATCAGAAGGTCGCTGCGGGGTCGCCCCTGCGATTTGATCCCGGCTGGGGGCTCTAAAGAGATTTTCGACGAGATAATCTCCTTTGGGTAACACCAAAATTTCTAATGTAATGCCTCCATAGCTCAGCTGATAGAGCAACTGACTTGTAATCAGTAGGTCGCTGGTTTGATCCCGGCTGGGGGCTCTAAAGAGATTTTCGACGAGATAATCTCTCTTGGGTAACACCAAAATTTGATAATGGAACGCCTCCATAGCTCAGCTGATAGAGCAACTGACTTGTAATCAGTAGGTCGCTGGTTTGATCCCGGCTGGGGGCTCGCAAAGGCTACGAATTTTCGTAGCCTTTTTTGTTTAAAAATTATTGAAATAAACGCCTGGATAGCTCAGCTGATAGAGCAACTGCCAGGAACGCCTGCCGCTTGTAATCAGAAGGTCGCTGCGGGGTCGCCTCAGCTGGGGGCTCGCAAAGGCTACGAATTTTCGTAGCCTTTTTTGTTTAAAAATTGTTGAAATAAACGCCTCCGTTTGAAAACCTGACAAAACAACAGGCTATGTGTCTCCGAGGCAAAAATTAAAAAACTCCTGCAGCTACTATAAATGTTGCGCCTCTTCCGAGGCTACTTTGAATTCCGCTAGAACTTTTGCTTTACTACTTACAAAGTGATTTGCTAAAATAAATGCCTCCATAGCTCAGAGCTGAAAGAGCAACTGAACTTTTTGGTTTTTGTACGTCTCCTCACTATCTTGGTCTTTTTGATGAAGAAGATTACATGAAAAGTGCCGCTTTAGTTATCTTAATGTTTGCTGTAGCACTCACATTTGAAGGGTGTTGGTACCGTCAGTGCCCTATCAAAGGATGCAAAGTGAAATACAACCACAGTCATGGAAAGCGGGTGGTGCGCGGTAGAGGCACTTTCCCTAAACCATACTTGTTTGGTATGCCCAGAACAAAAGCTGAAAAGCGTAGCCAAGCCTCCGAAAAACGGGGTAAACGTCGCTAATTTTGCCTATCTAAAGTATTTGGTGTATTTTTGTACATATAAGCATTTAATTTTAATTTATGTCAGAAAACACCAGCAACATTATCCCTATTAACATCGAGGAGGAGATGCGGACGGCCTACATTGACTATTCAATGTCGGTAATTATCTCGCGTGCCCTTCCCGATGCCCGCGACGGACTCAAGCCCGTCCACCGACGGGTGCTTTATGCTATGTTTGAATCGGGCTTCCTGCACAATCGCCCCTACAAAAAGTCGGCACGCACGGTCGGGGACGTAATGGCGAAGTATCACCCACACGGGGATTCGTCCATTTACGATACCATGGTTCGTATGGCGCAACCTTGGTCGTTACGCTATCCATTGATTGATGGTCAAGGAAACTTTGGTTCGTTAGATGGAGATTCACCCGCAGCGATGCGTTATACAGAGTCACGTCTCAAGCGCATTGCAGAAGAAATGCTGGTGGATATCAACAAAGATACCGTCAATTTTCAACCAAATTACGACGATTCGGACGAAGAACCAAGTGTTCTTCCCGCCAAACTACCCAACTTACTCCTCAATGGTTCATCAGGGATTGCAGTAGGTATGGCGACTAATATGGCACCTCACAACCTCACCGAGGTTCTTGATGGAACCATCGCCTACATCGATAACAACGATATTACCGTTTCTGAATTGATTCAGTACGTCAAAGCACCAGATTTTCCAACAGGTGCGATTATTTACGGGTACCAAGGGGTTCGTTCTGCTTACGAAACAGGGCGTGGTCGTGTGGTGATGCGTGCAGTGGCAACTTTTGAACAAACCAAAACGGGACGCGAGCAAATCGTAGTGACTGAAATTCCGTACATGGTCAATAAAGCGGATATGATTAAGCGTATCGCTGATTTGGTTAATGAGAAAAAATTAGAGGGAATTTCAGCCATTCGCGATGAATCAGACCGTGAAGGTGTTCGTATCGTATTTGAGTTGAAAAAAGACAGTATTCCAAATATTGTTTTAAACCACTTGTACAAATATACCCCGTTACAGTCTTCGTTCAGCATCAATAACGTTGCGCTTGTAAAAGGACGTCCTGCACTGCTCAATCTCAAAGACCTTATCAAATACTACGTTGAACACCGTTTGGAGGTCGTGACGCGTCGTACGCAATTTGAACTCAAAGAGGCGGAGAAACGAGCACACATCTTACAAGGTTTGTTGATTGCCTTAGACAATTTAGATGCGGTTATCAGCCTTATCCGTAGTGCCCGTGACCCAGAAACTGCCCGTAATGGTTTGATTGAGCAATTCAGTTTAAGCGAAGCCCAAGCCAGAGCCATTCTTGATATGCGTCTTCAACGTTTGACGGGTATGGAGCGTGATAAAATTATTCTTGAGTACGATGAGTTGATGAAGTTAATTGCTGATTTACTGGATATTTTGGCGAATGAACCTCGTAAATTCCAAGTTATCAAGGACGAACTTGCCGAGCTTCGGGCACGTTATGGCGACGAAAGACGCTCAAAAATTGAGTATGCTGCCGAAGAGTTTGCCGATGAGGACATGATTGCGGATGAAGAAATGTTGATTACCATTTCGCACCAAGGTTACGTGAAGCGTACCCCTTTGAGTGAGTACCGTACCCAAGGCAGGGGAGGAGTGGGGTCTCGTGGTGTTACTACCAAAGACGATGACTTTACTGAACATTTGTTTTCAGCAACTATGTTGAACTACCTTTTGATTTTTACTGAGTTTGGCCGCCTGTATTGGCTAAAAGTGTATGAAATCCCCGAAGGTTCAAAAGTATCAAAAGGCCGACCCATTCAAAATCTTATCAATATTGAATCGGGTGATAAAGTACGGGCTGTAATCAATGTGCGTACGCTGAGTGATGCAGATTACATCAATAACAATTACTTGATTATGTGTACCGAATCAGGTACCATCAAGAAAACCCTCCTAGAGGCATATTCACGACCACGGGTTAATGGAATCATCGCTATCTCAATCAATGAAGGAGATCGCTTGTTGGATGTAGCCCTAACCAATGGTGATAATGAAATTGTCATTGCCTCAAAAGAAGGTAAAGCCGTTCGGTTCCACGAAAGCCGCGTTCGTCCGATGGGTCGTACCGCAGCTGGAGTAAAAGGTATTGAATTGGGTGAAGAAGGAAACAATAAAGCGATTGGTATGCTTTGCGTAAGCGGCACCGATAAGCAACTTTTGGTAGTTTCAGAAAATGGTTACGGAAAACGTTCGCCTATCGAAGATTATCGGGTTACCAACCGTGGAGCCAAGGGCGTAACTACCCTCAACATTACGGACAAAGTAGGAAACCTTGTCGCCATCAAAGAAGTAAGTGAAACCGATGATTTGATGATTATCAACCGTTCTGGCATTGCCATTCGGATGTCGGTTCAAGAAATTCGGGTGGCAGGGCGCAATACCCAAGGAGTTCGCCTTATCAAACTCAGCGACAGTGACGAAATTTCATCGGTTACTCGAATTGAAAAAGAAGAACTGGAGGAAGAAGAAGGATTAATAATTGACAATACTACCGAGACTTCTGAGTCAACGGAAACGACCGAATAACAATAAACCTAACGAGTATCCGTTTTTTGCACAAATTTTCAACTTAACACTTAACACAACGAATCCAAAAATGAAGAAGCTGTTTTTAATGTCTGCTTTCGGATTGTTTACCGTTTCTGCCTCGGCACAGGTGGACAAACTTTTGTTAGAGCAAAAGAAAAAGGACAAAGAGAAAAGTGATAAAGCAATTGCAGATCCAAAGGCGGCTGCGAAATCTTCAACCTGGTTAGATCGCGGTAAACTCTATGATGAAATCGCTCGCTTATACACAGAAATGGACTCAAGTGCTGCCATGGTAGCCTATGATTCTTTCAAAAAAGCAGTAGAGGTAGATGCGGCAAAACCTGGGAAAGTAACCAAAGAAGCCCAAAAGTTTTTGACAGGTGGTACAGATGACTCTGGTGTGAACTTGGGACAAGCGCTTGTTAAACAAGGAGCTGAGAAGTTTCAGGTGAAGAATTATGCAGGTGCTATCAAATTTTTTACAGTAGCCCAAGAAGTGAATCCAAAAGATACATTGGCACCACTATATGGAGCATATAGCGCAATGCAGAGCCAAAAAAATGATGTAGCGGCCACAATGATGGAAAGCTACATTGACAAAGGTGGTAAAGATGCCAGCAATTATTCGTTATTGGCACAGCTATATCGGGTAGAAAAGAAAAATGACAAGGCGCTCCAAATCCTCGAAAAAGGAATGATAGCGCTACCAGCGAGTAAAGCCGCTTTTAAATCAGAACAAGTAAATGTGTACTTGGACATGAACAAAATGACGGAAGCTAAGGCAGGTTTGAAAGAATTGATTGAGCTTGACCCTAAAAATGCACAGTATCCGTTGAACTTGGGTATCATTAATGACAACGAAGCGAATGTAGCATCAGCTGAAATTCGTAAATTGAAAGATAGCTCAAAAAAGACGGCAGGGGTAGAGCGCAAAATCAAAGATGCTGAAGAAACGGATAAAGTGTTTGCCGATGAAATTAAGCGTATTGCTGGTTTGATTGCAAAACAACCTAAAAACGCTGATTTAAAACGTCAAAAAACTGAAGCAGAAACCAAGCAAAAAGAAAATAAAGCGGCTTGGGAAGAAGCTAAAGCAGAACTAGCTAAAGCTAAAGAAGAAGTAGCGGCTTTGGGTGATGTTACAGCAAAACTAGCCGACTTGACAGCGAAGCAAAATGTAGCGCGTGTAGCTGCTAAAGAAGCTTATGACAAAGCATTGGCCATTGATGGCAACAACTACGATGCACTCTTCAATTTGGGCGTATTTTATTTCAATGAAGCAGTTGAGATGAAGGCAGTTGTGGATGCGATGGATATGAAAGACTACAACACGAAAGGTAAAGAAATTGAAGCCAAAGTATGTGGTAAATTCAAACAATCTCAACCATATTTCGTAAAGGCAAAAGCCATCAAGGAAGAAGATCAGGTGGTAGAGATTATGAAGCAATTGGATACCATTTTGAAGCAATTTGAAGAAAAGAAAGTAGCTTGCGAAGAAGCAAAATAAACAACACTTACTTCATATAAAATAAAAAAAGCAGCATCGTAATGATGCTGCTTTTTTTGTGTGTGGGAGGGGAGGAGGTTTAACGTAAAACCTTGATTTCTTGGATGTTAATTTCGTCAAATTCAGGAGTTTTTCCCCAGCCACACATAACTTTTTTCTTCTTTCCAGTCAGTTCAAAGCTCATTTCTACTTCTAAAACATAAATGCCATATTGATCTCTTGCTTGTGAGATTAAGGCGTTTACTTTCTCATTTGAAGCATCGCTGGCGACATAGGAGCCGATTTCATCTATCAAATTTACTTCAAAGTGCCAGCCACAACCATCAACTGCGAGCGCATTGACAAGTTTTGCTTTTGTCAACACACGGTTTGGATTTACATCAGATTTACAAGCTGTTATCAAAATGCCTAAAAATAAGGAGATTATGATGGTTTTCATGGGGATATGTAATTGTTCAAAATTAGTTTCTACAAAGTAAATGAAAGACGTGTTTTGGTAGAAAAAGGTTGTAAATACAGTGTATTTAAGGTGTATATCAGAATTGCGATTGTTTTATTTAACATAATGTAAATTATAATACATTTATTTTTTTCTATAAAGAATAAAACAGTATTATATAGGTACAATAGAATAGAGATAATGGTGTAAAAACTTATATTTGGTATGATTTGTGATTTCTGCTTCTCTAACGTCCTAAACCTAATTGCATCATCCTATGAATAAGGGAATGATTCCTGGAGTGCCTTTATACCATTTGTTCGACCATTGATGGGCATAACGTTCCTATTGCACGAATGGAGGTTTTGCTACCTGCCGATACTTTTGGATTGTTACCAGAGCACATCAAACTTGATTCGCAAGGTTTTTATAAATTGAACTTTAAATACCCGCATCTCTTCAAAATTCTACAAGCGCGACAATTGCGTTCTCAGGGGCGTGTTACTTGGCCTTAAACTCCTCTCTTCTACCCTTTTGAAGTAAAAAAAATAAACTATTGATAATGAGATAGTTATGTATTCACGTGGAACGTTCGTGAAACATGTGTGGAACTAATATTTGTAACGTACTGATAATTAGCGCATTGCGATAAGTTTGGACTGTTTTATGAATTTAAAGTCTATTTGGTCTGTATATTAATATTTTTTAATAATAAACAGCCAGACGTTCTCCCACCGTGGAGAAAACCAACAATATTTTTTAGCAAAGCAATTCGGTTTGACGACTTTCAAATAATCAATAAAGTGTCTCCTAAGCCATTTAATCGTACAAGGTGTCTCTATTTATCTCTGTCTATTTTTAAGCGTTTAATAGGCGTTAAAAGTCAAATAAAACAGATTTTAAATCAAGATTCGCAAGCGCTTTTGGTAGCTATTGGGAAGGTTAAAATCAAAAGCGCTTGCGTGATAAAAAGGGTGAAATTGAAGTTGAAACTATTGACTTAGTAAATTATTTATCTTGAAGTTAGGATCGACAGGAATGACTTGCGAACTTCCATCGTCATAAACAATGGTTATAAGTACAGCTTTGCGGGGTTTTGAAACTTCAGTGGAAAATGAAGATACGATAGGTTCTTGCTTGATTTGTGAGGAACGAGAATCTACTGTAGCCGTAATCTTGTTCGGCTTCTCTTTTTCACGCAATTCTGGCGCGGTTTGGGAATGCAGTTTTGCGCCTCCATATCCTTGATTTTCAATGAGTTTGGCTATTATTTTATCCTCTTCAGGAGTCTGTGTTTTAAACCAATCGAAGCTGTATTTTGGGTTCCAAGCCACTATTTTCTCCAAAATGTCCTGACTTGGGCGATTTCGGTAAGCTAAGATGTGGGAAATGGTAGAACGTTGCACATCAATCGCGTCAGCAAACTGAGAAGCGTTCAAATGATTTTCATCAAGTATTACCCGTATTTTATTGTTTTTTAAATAGCGATTGTCGGTAAAATCGGAATAGATTGCCATATAATTGTAAACGTTTATTGTTTACACAAATGTAATAAAACGTAAACAATAAACAAATATATTGTTTACAAAAGTAATATATTGTTTACCGAAGTTGACATGACTTTGGTTACAATATGTTTACATACGAAACTTTGTGCACTTCTGTGAACACTTGTAAATACGCGTAACTGCCTTGTTTTTAGGTGATTGTCTGGCTATTAATGGCAATATCAAGCGTAAATACTCTAAAACTTATTTTTCGGGTGCTCACAAAAAAATTACGACAATATATTTGTAAACATTGTAAATTACATCTATGTTTGTGTCAACAATTGCTGAAGATAGCAGAGGTAATACTCTCTATTGAAAGAGTTTGCTGACACGACAGTAATTTTTATGGGGTAATAGCACAAAAAAAGAGACACTTATAGTGTCTCTTTTTTTATAATGCCTAACGGCTTCTCTCCTCGCCTGCTTAAACAGCAACGTTATTTTCTCTGAGAGCTTCATTAAGCGATGTTTTTAAGTCGGTACTAGCTTTTCTTTTACCGATAATTAAGGCACATGGTACATGATAAGTGCCAGCTGGAAAGGTTTTTGGATAACTTCCTGGAATAACCACGCAATCGTCAGGAACGTATCCTTTGTATTCGACGACTGTGTCGCCAGTCACATCCAGGATTTTTGAGCTACCAGTAATGGTTACTCCCGCTCCTAAAACAGCACGCTTTCCAATGTGAGCGCCTTCTACTACGATACAGCGTGAACCAATAAAAGCGCCATCTTCTATAATAACAGGAGCTGCTTGCGGCGGTTCCAAAACGCCGCCTATTCCTACGCCCCCACTTAGGTGTACGTGCTTCCCAATTTGGGCACAACTACCAACAGTTGCCCAAGTATCGACCATCGTGCCTTCGTCAACGTAGGCGCCGATATTAACATAAGAAGGCATGAGAATAACTCCCTTTGCTAAATACGCTCCAAAGCGTGCTACAGCTGGTGGTACGACCCGTACGGCTAAAGCGTCGTAGCCAGTTTTTAGTTTCATTTTGTCGTGGTACTCGAATATACCAGCTTCCTTTAGTTCCATTTGACGGATGGGGAAATAAAGGAGGATTGCTTTCTTTACCCAATCGTTAACTTGCCATCCTTCTGTTGTTGGTTGTGCAACTCTGATGTTTCCATCGTTTAAGGCTGTAATAACTGTTTCTACTGCCTTGATGATTTCTGGATCTTTGGTGAGTTCTCTATTCTCCCACGCAGCTTCAATTTGTACTTTTTCTTTCATTACTTATTAAAGTTGTACTTCAATTAAATTAATCTAACCCTTTGATATAGGTTTATTTAAGGTTATAAGACACTTTATTTCTTGAATATATAAAAATGTACTTTTCTATAGGATTATATTATTTTGTTGCTCATCTATGTGTATTGCCGTTCTTGTTTGCCTTGTTCAGTGTTTATTGTATTGTTATTGATTGGATATGCTATTACCTTCTTTTGGGTTTATACTGTAATTTACTCATAAATGCGCTCTTTTCCAATTTTACGCCTGTTTTACTCTCCTACTCTATTTCCCATTTGTATATATTCGTTTCGGTCTATTTTTACTAACAGGTATTATATTCCTTTTTAGCTAAAATGTACAATTAGTATTGTGTTTAGTATAACAATCATTATTTTAGTAGTATTATTAGTAATTTACTAACCAATATACTAAATATTTAGCAAATTATTAGTTTAAATACTAAAAAACATCTAAATATTAGCACATTTTTACTAATTAATACTAAATCTCAAGCCGACTATCTGTCATTTTACTAAAAAATAATCCTTACACAAATAAAAAAGAAATAAGTATCTTTGCCCATGAAAGTAAATAAAGATGTCCCATTAAACCACCAAAAAGCAAAATGACAAAAGTAAAAGTAGCAATCAACGGCTTTGGACGTATCGGAAGATTAGCATACCGCCAAATTTACAACATGCCAGGTATTGACGTAGTAGCTATTAATGACCTTACTAGCCCTTCTGTACTAGCCCATTTGCTAAAATACGACACAGCTCAAGGTAAATTCAACGAAACTGTTACATCTACAGATAATAGTATTATCGTTAATGGTGAAGAAGTTACTATCTATGCACAAAGAAACCCCGCAGAAATTCCTTGGGGAGCACACGACGTAGATGTAGTATTAGAATGTACTGGTTTCTTTACTGATAAAGCCAAAGCAGAAGCACACATTACTGCAGGTGCAAAGCGTGTTGTTATCAGTGCCCCTGCTACTGGTGACCTTAAAACAATTGTTTTCAACGTAAACCACTCTATTTTGGATGGTTCTGAAACAATTATTAGCTGCGCAAGCTGTACTACCAACTGCCTTGCTCCTATGGCAAAAGCATTAAACGATAACTTTGGCATCGAAATTGGTAGCATGACCACTGTTCACGCTTACACAAACGATCAAAATACCCTTGATGCTCCTCACCCTAAAGGCGATTTGAGACGTGCTAGAGCTGCTGCCTCTAATATCGTTCCTAATAGTACTGGCGCCGCTAAAGCAATCGGCTTAGTATTACCTGAACTAAAGGGCAAATTGGACGGCGGTGCACAACGTGTGCCAACAATCACTGGTAGCTTAACAGAATTGACAGTTATTTTGAATAAAAAAGTAACGCTTGAGGAAGTTAATGCTGCCATGAAAGCCGCTAGCAACGAAAGTTTCGGATACAATGAAGATGAAATAGTAAGCAGCGATATCATCGGTACTTCATTCGGTAGCTTGTTTGATGCAACGCAAACAAAAGTTGTTACTGTTGGCGACAAACAATTAGTGAAAACAGTAAGCTGGTACGATAACGAAATGAGCTACGTAAGCCAGCTAGTTCGTACAGTTAAGTTTTTTGCACAATTGATTTCTCAATAATTCGCAAAATCCACTCGTTACATTGAGAAAAATCAGCTTTTGATTTCTACTGTAATGAAATTTTCTCATTTAAAGGGTCTCTCTCGTCATTGAGAAAGACCCTTTTTTTATTCCTCTCTCCTACTCCTTCTCTCAAAAACACATAAATATAACTTACTGATAATCAATTATTTATTTTTAAAAATGAAAATTTATTCACATTTGAATATTTATTCATTTATGGACAATAAAAAGGGTGCATCTTGTTTGATAGCACCTTTAGATTCATTTAATTTCTCAAAAAACGACCCCTCAAATAGTGAACAGGGAAGCCTTTTTCAGTAAAAATTTTCTCAAAACGCGTCTTTATTCCGAAGTGTTCGGCGTGTAATTCTGACTGATAAAGGTCAAAAGTTGCGACCAAATCATAAAATCCAAACTGCGCAAGCTCCTCTAATGTAAAGTCAAAAAGCTCTCTATTATCCGTTTTTAAGTGCAACAGCCCGTCTTTTTTGATAACAGCTACATATTTTTCCAAAAAGTGAGGATGCGTTAATCGACGCCTCAGGCTCTTTTTAATATTGAACGGGTCGGGAAAAGTTATCCAAATTTCTGCGACCTCCCCTGCTTCAAAAAAGTTTTGGAGAAACTCGACATTCGTTCTTAAGAAGGCTACATTTTTTAAACCAAGGTCAACAGCTTGCTGACTGCCTATCGCCAGACGATCTCCTTTGACATCAATGCCAATAAAATTCTTATCTGGAAAAACTTGGGCCAATCCGACCGTATATTCCCCTTTTCCACACGCTAATTCAAGCACGATGGGATTATTATTCAAAAAGTAGGTTTCGTTCCATTTTCCTTTAATGGTTTCATACAAGGGTTTTCCTACCTCTAATACATTGGTAGCCAGTGCATTTGCAGCAAAACGTATAAGTTTCTGACGGCTCAAGATTTTAATATTTAAAAGTTAACTGTAATGTGGTACTGTATAATCAATTCTCATCGAATGGCAAAAGTACAAAAAACCACATTTTGAATAAAAACTTTTAAACCTACCTATATGGTATTTATGATTTTATAAATAGGTTATATAGACTAATGTTAAACCTCAGCGACGACGAATGTGCTACCGCCAATATAAATAATATCGGTAGATACAGATTCACTAAGAGCTGCGTTTAAAGCTTCCCTTACGGAGGGATACGTCTGCCCCAATAAACCTAAAGTGGCCGCAAAGGTTTGTAGTTCGATTGCAGGCAAGGACCTTGGTAAATCAGCAGCACAAAAATAGTAAGTAGCATCTTTGGGAAATAACCCAAGTACGCCAGCTACGTCTTTGTCTTTGACAAAACCAAGTACAAAACGTAATCCTGTGTAATCGTAGTAATGGAGTTGGTTCAGGGTCTCTTTGAGGCCTCCATCATTGTGAGCGACATCAGCCACCACCATTGGCGATTGTTGTAAAACTTGCCAACGTCCTTTCAATTGGCTGAGTAGTGTAGCTTGAGACAAACCTGCTTCTAGCTGTGCGTCGCTTATCTCCCACCCTTGCATTCTTAATTCTTCTACGGCCTGCAAAACACCCAAGAGATTTTTAGCCTGATAAATACCAAGTAAATCTATTTTGTAGGTTTTCATGATTGAATTTATAGACTTAATAGTAACTTCTCGATACCCCGCTGATAGCGAGGTGTCCACAATTTGGTACTGTTGATCAGCAAAAACAATGGGCGCATGGCATTCTTGGGCTTTGGTCCGAAAGACGGGTTCCGTCTCAGGCTGAGTTTCTGAAATCACTACAGGCACCTGAGGTTTAATAATTCCCGCCTTTTCTCCCGCAATTTTTTCTAAGGTATCTCCCAACAAATCAGTATGGTCGAAACTGATGTTTGTAATGACCGACAAAATGGGCGTGATGATATTTGTAGAATCCAGCCGTCCACCCAAACCCACTTCTATGATGGCAATGTCCACCCGTTGTTGGGCAAAATAATCAAACGCCAACGCCACACTTATTTCAAAAAATGAGGGTTGTATGCGCTCAATAAGGTCTTGGTGGTTGGCTACAAAGTCCACAATCGTTTGCGTCGGACACGGTTGACCATTGATTTTAAAGCGTTCGGTAAACGACTTTAAATGCGGTGATGTGTGTAATCCGACGGTATAGCCCGCGGATTGTAACACCGCCGAAAGCAAATGTGAAGTACTTCCCTTGCCATTTGTGCCTGCCACGTGAATGCTTTTAAATTGGGTATGTGGGTTTCCCAAAGCTTCGCACAGGGCCGTAATGTTGGTTAATCCTGCTTTCATCGCCGCTGCTCCTACGCGATGAAAAGCGGGCAAGCGGCTGTACAAATAGGAGATGGTTTGTTCGTAGTTCATTGGATAACAAAAATAAAGGGGCAATTTAGCCCCCTTATTCCCTTTTTAGGGATTTTTTTATGGAAAGAATTATCTACTCTTGATATTGAAAGTAATGGTTCCTTTAGAAGTGGATGGCACATTTTCTGACTTTGGTACCAATTTCATGCGGCTGACTGCACGTTTATAAACCTCTACCACCGACTGGCTAACCGTTGATTCTTTTACCCGCACGCCGATGATGTCGCCTGTATCGTCCACCGTAATTTCAAAAACAATCCGTCCCGATTCATCAGAGTCGTCATTTACTTGCGGACGAGCACCCATTCCCCAACCAGATACGTTGAGGGCCAAGCCTGTTTTAGCACCGCCAGGCTTACCATAGAGACTTCCAGCATCGATACTTCCTTTGGGGTTTCCTTGGTCTCCTACCGTTCCAGGTTTGTCACCATTGTTATTTCCTCCTGTTCCCGAAGCAGTTCCGTTGGTTCCATTGCTTCCTTTTGAGCTCCCCGATGATTTTTTAAACAAAGCGCTTTCATCCACTTTTTTAGGCTCAGGGGCAGGTTTTGTAGGAGCAGGTGGCGCGGGCGTCGTTGATTTTGACTCCGTTTTGGTAGGTTTGGTTTCTGCCTTTGTTTCGACGGGACTTTCCAATTTACTCGTAATTGGCGGTTTTACGGGTGCCGTTTTTACAGGTTTAGGCGTTTCTACTTTAGGCGTGGGTGGCGGTGTGACCTTAGGTGTAGGCGTGGCTTTTACCTTGGGCGTATCATCCGATTTTTTTACGTTTTCAGCCCGAGGCGAATCACTCGCTTTGTTATAGGTCTGGATTTTTCCGTAACCCGCATCGTCCGTTCCAAAATTCACTTCCACGTACTCAATTGCTTCCGTTTTGGGAAGCGCATGATAAATTTTCACAAAAAGTGTAATAGTAATAAGCGCAGAGGTAATGATAGTCGCACCCGCTAATCCTATCATTTGGTGCTCTCTGTCTTCTTTCGTATTGACAAGTATCGACATGGGTGAATGTGTGTAATTTTTGAATTAACGCAAAATAAGGGTAAAATATATATGAGCACAAAAAAAAGGGGCAAAAGCCCCTTTTTTTATTATGTACTACTTAAATTATTTATGAATCACGTACGCTTTTGCTCCTGCCAAGCGACTGATTTGCGCTACTTGTGATTTGGCTTTGACCGATGATTCGCAGGCAATGGCCGATACAATGATCAGTTTACCATCGTTTGGCTCTGGATTCAAAATTGTGGCATCGCTGTAGCCATGGCTCTGGAGCTTAGCGGTCAAGTTACGGGCATTTTCAATTTTAGAAAATCCACCTGCAATCACCAAAAACTCCCCGTTTACATCCGAACTAGGTGCGGGTGTTACCACCGTTTCTTGGTTTCTAGCAGGAGCAACTTGTTTTTCCTCAACTTTCGCCGTTTCTTTTGTTGCTGCTACTGGTGCCTCTTCTTTCTTAATAACCACAGGAGGTTCTTCTTTAGCAACTACCTCACTAACAGTCTCTTCCTTCGGCACAACCGCATTTTCAGTCGCTATAACCTCTTCTTTTTTAACAGTGTTAGTTTTTTTATCAGTTGCTAACCACCCTTTCACTGTCGTTACCAATTCAAAAGGATTGAGGCTTGACTTTAAACTTTCGGATGGAAGCTGGGTGATGCTGGCAAAAAGCACCGTACCAATCAATAGTACCCCACCAATGTACATCACAATTCGAGTACGACGGCGGCGAGGCATTTCTTGTTCTAGTTCTTCCGCAGGACGGTCATCAGAAGTCCAATCCTCATTGGATTTTCCAGATACATTAATTGATGCAGCGGGTGCCAGCGAAACTGACTTTAAGCCAAAGCCTTCTGCGTAAAAATTAGTATCAACTGTTGGTTCAAATTGAAGTTTACCTTCGTCGTTGGTATCAAGGATACCGATTCCGTCCAACGTATAGTTGCCTTTTTCTTTGATGGTATTTTTGATCTCCTCCACAAACTGACGAATGCGCGTTTGGGCTTCCTCCCGCGTAATTTGTTCGTTGATAGTCATGTAGTGAGTCAGCAATCCGTCGTCTAGTTTCAACGCCTCATTGAACGCTACTCGCTTCTGCGGTGCATGGTAAAGGGCGTTTTGCTCGCTGTAAAACGCATGACTAAAATACGCCAAAAAACCACCCAAATCGGGGAGCACGACGCAGTCATGTTCATACAATAGTTTACGGGTGTAATCTAGGACAGAAATCATGTTTGTTATGTAACCTGTTTATGGGGATTTGGGTACTAAGGTACAGAGAAGATAAAAAAAAAGCAATAGCCCGTGCGGCTATTGCTTTGAATTAGGTCGAATAAAGTGCGTTAATTGCTTAGATTAGAACTGTATGGCGTCCAAAAAAAAATAATCTAAAACTGAAACGACAATCCCGCTAAGAAGTTAAGACCCTGTTGCGGATAATACAAGTAGCGTTCGTAGTTCTTACCTAATAGGTTATTGATGGAAGCGAATGCTGAAAAATTACGCGTCAATAAATAATCTATTTTTAGGTTTAAATCGACGATAGACTTGAGGTTGTGCGTTGTGCCTGTTTGAAAGTTTTTGTTTTTTAACCCACCAATGTAATAGGCGTCGATAGTGGCAAACATTTTCTTGCTGAATACAAAAGAGTTATTCCAAGTCACTGTCGAACGTGGACGGCCCCAAGGTGCTTCTAGGCGTTTGACGTTGTAATCATAAAAATCACCCCGAAGCGTTGAGCGAACGATGTTTTGGTATTGGTAACCCACTTGGGCCGACACGGTTAACACTTTGATGTAGTCGGCATCATATACAACCGCAAATTTGGTGCTATCCAACCAATCGTTGTTGAAGCCGTAGAAGTTTTTGAAAGTTGCGTAAGAAACCTTGCCTTCAAACTGAAAACTAGGGCCCAACTCCCCTTTAAATCCTCCGTAAATATCTCGGCTACGTTCGGTATTGGCGATGGTAACATTGGGGCCTAACCAACGATTTTCGCCCAACAACGAGCGCAAGGTATTACGATTGAGATCGCCACCGTACCCCGCAAATACGTGAACCCCTGCCAATGGAACGGCATCCACTTCTACTTGCGGGAAGCCAACGGTACGGTTGATTTTGAGGCGGTCGTCAGTTTCGTTGACGGCTTTGAAAGCGGCCGTTACCGTAAAGGCATCGTACGAAAATTTAAAAGCTGGCTTGACACTGAACAAATTTCGCTTGAAAGTTTCAGCATCGGTGCGTTGAGAAACGTAAGCATCGGCATTCAACAACGCAAAAATGTTTTCGGTAATGGGTACTGAACCCGAAAAATTAGTACCCCAATCGGTCTCAGCCGCACTGTAACGGTCGCTGAGTCGGTACAGTGATGTCTTGATAGAATAATCAATAAACTTGTTGTTGTCAATGTTATCCAACCCCACTTGTACGCCAAAGGTGTTGATTGTTTGACGGATATTTCCCTTCAAGATTTCGGCGTTGGGTGCCGAACGATTGGCGTAAAAATAATAGTTGTCGCGGTCGTAAAAGGCCGTTCCGCCCAATTTAAACGAATTACCAATGTACTGCCCGTTGAGTTTGAGGCGATTTTCGCTGTTGGCCGAGTTTTGAGCGTCAACGGGGCCCGTTTGGTTGGACAAGTGTTTGAAATGAATGTCGTAGGCTAAATCTTCGGTGTTGTTACCAATAAATGTTTCTCCGTAAATTTTACCGTAATTACCTCCCCCTACTTTCACGTAATTATTGAGGTTGCCGCCTTCGTCTTCTTTGTTTTCCCCGTTGACTGACAATACCGTAGGTGTGATTTTGGGCGTTCCGAGCGTTAATTTGGGCGTACGAAACTCATAATTCAACTTTCGGTTGTCCTCCTCACTGGTAAAAGGTTGCAGTTTGTTGTAAAGGCGGTTGGCGGGGGGCAACTCAATCTTTTTCTTTTTCTCAATCTCAAAGGTTTGGCTGTCAATTTCTCCCGATTGTTTTTGTGCCAACACAGGCAGCGAAAAACAACTTGCCACAACCAGCAAGCGGAGAGGTTTTATCGATGGGACTTTCTTCATTCTTTTTAAGTGCTAAGGTTATTGTAAAGCGGCTAGTTTTGATTTGGCCAACTCAATGGCGTCTTTGTCTTCGGCGTTTTCAATGACCGATTGCAAAGTGGCTTTGGCTTGGTCGGGGTCTTTTAGCCCTACATAGACATCGGCCAATAAAATAAAGGCGCGAACCCGCCAACGCTCATAATCGGCGTATTGTTTGTTGAGTTCCATCACCGACGCCTGTGCTTCTTTCAATTTGCCTTGACGAAACAACGATTCTGACGCCCAGTATTTTGCCTCAGCCCCAAATTCGTCTTTGTTGGCAGCCACTATTTTTTTCAATTCTGCATCCGCCGTTTTGTAATCTGCTTTTTCAATATAGACCTTGGCCATTTGCATCTGCGCTTTTTTGGTTGAACCAGGGATAACATCTCCTGCATTCATCACTTCACGTGCGTAATAGGCCGTTGAATCGTATTTTTTCATCGAAAAATACGTATCCATCAAACGCATTAAGCCCGTCACGCGGTCTGTTTTGCTATCTGATTGGGCATAGAGCAAATTAAAGTTGCGAACCGCTTGCGGGTAGTTCTGGTTTTGCACTTCAATGTCTCCTGCCCGCAAGGCTGCTTTGGGAGAAAACCGCTGATCTCCTTCCGAAATAACCAAGCTAAAAAGTTTGAGGGCATTGGCATTATCGTTGTTGCGGTAATAGCTTTCTCCCCCCAAATAGCGTGCTTCCGTCGCCAATTTGCTGTTGGGATAATCGCGGATAAAGCTTTGAAGTGCCTTGATGGCTTGAGGGTACTTGCCATCGCCGTACAAACCTTTGGCCGTTTCAAATTCCAATTTTTCCGTTTCGGTACTTTGCGGATTTTTCTTCTTGTAATCGGCCAATACATTCGACATTTCTTCCGTTCTGCCTGCGTTTTCCAACGTCGCTTGTAATCCTAGTAGGGCTTCTTTGGCCGCTGGGGCATCTGAATACTCCGACAATATCTGCTTATAGTCGCGAATGGCTTCTTCATATACCTGAATGTTGTTATAAGCCAAGGCGCGCTTCAACAACGCAGGCGGAATCAAATAACTACGTGGTTTGTCTTTCACCAAACGTGTGTAAGCACGAATGGCCGCTTGGTAATTTCCTTTTTCTAAATCAATGTTGGCCGACTGAAACAAGGCGTCATCGGCATAGCGCGAAGTAGGGAATTGGGCAATCACCTTATCAAACTGCGCTTTTGCCTCCGTGTCTTTCTCTTGGTAGGTTAAAATCAACCCTTTTTGATACAAAGCATAGTCACGGTCTAAACGGCCATCGTTGATGGCTTTGTCGTACATGGCGGTAGCTTGCGCGTAGTTTTTATCGGTCAAATAACAATCTGCGATGCGGATGGTGGCATCCTCAATCGTTTGGGGCTCTCCTACGCCTTTTCCTTTTGTAATATATTGTTGGAAATTCGTCACAGCCGCTTTGTAGTCTTTGGTATTGTAATAGGCGTACCCCATTGAATACAAACTACGAATGCCAAAGGATGACGTGGGGTTGCTCCGTATCAACTGCTGATACATCGGAATGGCTTCTCCGTAGCGGTTTAAGGCCGAGAACGCTTCTCCTTTTTGGTAGGTAGCCGCCAACGCAATTTCTGAATCGGGCGTATATTTGAGCGACTTGTCAAAGTTTACGATTGCTTGGGCGTAGCGTTCGGCGTTAAAGTCAGCAATTCCCAAGTTCATGGTTTGGCGCTGATAGGCCGCTTTGGTCGCCTCGTCAATTTTCTTCAATTTTTCGATGTAGGCCACGGCAGCTGCGCTATTGTTGGATTTGGTCAAAGCTAAGATTGATAGCTTGGTAGCCTCCTCTTCGTATTCACTGTTCGGGAAGTTTTTGATAAACTCCTGAAATTCCGTAAAAGCCGCCGATTGGTTGTTGAGCTCTAACTGCACTTTGGCGTGATTGAAAGACGCTTCTTCTTGAATCACTTTGTTAAACTTCAACTTGGCTGCATTGTCAAAGCCCGTCAACGCCGCTTGGGGGTTCTTGGTCTGAAGGTGGCTGATGGCCAAAATATACGACCCAAACTGCCCCGTGGTATCCTTGCGGGTGGCTACGCCTTTTAATTGATCGACTGCCCCAGGGTAATTACCCGTTTTGAACAATGAATGCCCATATCGAAACTGAATGGGTGCTGGCATGGGGGTTTCACGCCCCTTCAATTGTACATACTGCGCGTAGTACTTAGCGGCATCGGCATAATTTCCACGGTTATAAAATACTTCTGCGGCGTACAATGCTACATCATTGAGTTTGACTCCCCCCCCTTGTGAGCGGCGCAACAACGGCTCGGCATACGCAATCAAGTCATCATATCGCTCGGCCTGGTACAACGAAGACACAATCCAGTTGGGAGCATCCATTTTGTACTGCGGATGCGATTCGATGTTTTTGAAATTACGGTAAGCATCATCGTATTTGCCGTTTTGATAATTGATGACCCCCGCGTAATAAGCCGCTGGCGCAAAATAATCGCTGGTGGCGTCTTGTTGGACTTCCGCAAAATAACGGAGTGCGGGTGCAAACTGCTTCGTGCTGTAATACGACAACCCTAATTTGTAGCGGGTTTCGGTGGCAGCATAATAGTTTGAACTTCGATCCAATGCCTTTGTCAGGTATGTAATGGCGTTGGAGTAATCACCACGATCAAAATAATACTTCCCTAAATCACTGTAGATAAGGGCTGCTTTGGGGTGTTCGGGGTGATTGCGCACAAACCGATCGACGGCCAGCTCTGCTTCGGGCGCATCGGCATACAACGCACACAGGGTGGTGTAGTACTCGGCGGTCACGGCGGTGTAATCGTTGGTGTTGAGCAACGCTGGGCGTTTTTCCAAATAATAGCGAAACTCCTGTTTGGCCGCCGAATAGTTTGATTTTTCAAAAAGTTCGACCCCATTTCGGTAGTGAACATCGGCCTCAGTATAACCGAGGGTGTTTTGGGCGTGAATCGCCTCCCACGAAAGGGCACAAAGGGACAGGGATAGAAGGCTGCGTTTGAGAAACATGTGGTAAATAAGGATGTAAAAATCGAAAAGTACGATAAAATTTCCGTACAAGATTTATTTTTGCGAAAGAACGAAAAACAAACTTTAAAACGTATAAATTCCTTGGTTCATTGCCCATAAATTGTTCTTCCTTCTTACAAAACACGAATTAATGTCGTTTCTAACGTTGTCAAATATTTGCTATAATTTTCCTTCAAAAAAATTGCATCTCTAGTAAATAACGACTATTTTTGCACTCCTTTTATAGAACAGAAATACATTATTTTTTTATAAAACCAATGGCAAATCATAAGTCAGCATTAAAAAGAATCCGGGCCAACGAAACAAAACGCCTTAGAAATCGCTACCAACACAAAACTACACGTACAATGGTACGCAAGTTGCGTGACACAAAAGACCAAGTTGTTGCATCAGAATTGTACAAAACTGTATCTTCTATGCTTGACAGATTGGCAAAAAAGAATGTCATTCACAAAAACAAAGCGGGTAACCTCAAGTCTAAATTGGCGAAACACGTTAATCGTCTTGCGGTAGCAACTGCATAAATTGCACTTTTTTGCAAAGAAAAACCTTTAAAGCTCCGTGCTTTAAAGGTTTTTTTCGTATTATGCGCATTCATTTTTAGTTTAAATAATTGTATAACTCGTTAACCATTACTTAAAACTCATGAATAAAATGCGTTTAACATTGGGCGTAGCGCTATTAAGTGCCTCCACTGCCATTGCCCAAACACCCACCATTAACTTCAACGCTCGTGGAATTTTGGCCCTCTCTGACGGAGATATGGCCGCTTCGGCTGTAGTGGACGGAAAGCTGTTGAAAGAAATTGGCGTAAAAGACGCTTTAACAGTTTATCCACTACCACTAAAATTAGGCCAAGAAATTGGCAGCTCACCCGTCCCTAACTCTGCCATTGGTTGGTCACGCACGGCCGCAGTTACTTCAGATGGTCGGTTTGCTTTTGTAATCGAAACCCGAGGACAAACCGCCGATAGCGCCAAGGTAATGAAAGACATTGCCACTGATTTCCCTGCAGGAAGTACCATGTACATTGTGGATATTTCAAACATGGGCAAGCCCTCTGCGCGTAAAGCTCCTGTTGGCAAAAATCCACTCGCCGTAGATATGCTTGGTAGCAATTTACTCATTACATCGGAGGAACCCGCCAAAGAATTACGGATGTTTGAGATTGGCCCTGGTGGATTACCTACCCGTAACTTGCCGATTCCATTAAACCTTCAAAATGCGCGTGCTACTGACGTCACTTGGCATCCTGATGGCGAATTTATTGCAATCACCGTGGAGGAAACGAAGGAGATTTGGCTCTACAAAGCAAAACTCAATGCCCAAAGTAAAATCGCAACCTTTGAACCATTTGGTTCTCCAGTAAAAATAAGTGGAAAACCAGGACCTGGCTCATTTACCGCAGATGGTAGCTTATTTATCGTTTCTGATTTGAAAGACGGAGCCACGGGCGAGTTGGTAGCGATTCAGTTTAATACAACAGCAACGGATCCTAAGACAGCAGAGCATAAAATTGTTGCTCAAACAGCCGTTGGTTCAGGGGTTGAAAGCTTTGCCATCAGTGCTGATGGTACAATGCTCGTTACTGCCAATAAAGGCAACTCTGCCCAACCTTGGTCAGGTAGCATCGGAAAAGCAAGTGTCTCGCTTTTAACTTTAGCTAAAGATGGAAAAGCAACCAAAGTAGCTGATTATGACCTTGATGGAATTGCCCCAGAAAGTATCATTTTTGATAAAACAGGCGAAAATGTAGCCGTATCGGTTTATGAATATTTCGATTACGGCCAGCGTAGTGGCGGTGTCGAGTTTTTTAAAGTTAACAAAGGTGGTACGCCCTCGTTAACCAAACAAATGGCAAAAATTAGCGCCCCTAAAGGTTGCCATACCGTGAAATTGATTCCTTAAAATAATCATTTGACGAAAAAGCCGATGCCTGAGAAGGTATCGGCTTTTTTTGTAATCACAGAAATTTTATCGACCTTCATCCATCACTTATTTTTCATTTTACGCATGGAATTTTCACACATTCAAGAGGCCGTTGACTTTCTTAAAAACCAAACGCAGGATTTTCAACCTCAAGTGGGTATTATTTTAGGAACTGGCCTTGGTAGCCTCGTCGATGACATTACAATTCAAGCAAGTATTTCGTACGAGACCATCCCTCACTTCCCCGTATCTACCGTTGAGTCTCACAAAGGAAAACTATTGTTTGGAACCCTTTCGGGCAAAAAGGTAGTGTGTATGCAAGGTCGTTTTCATTATTACGAAGGATACTCGATGCAACAAGTGTCGTTTCCAGTTCGGGTAATGAAACTGTTAGGAATTGAGCAACTGATTGTTTCCAATGCCGCAGGAGGACTAAATCCTGCCTACCAAACCAGCGATTTGATGTTGATTCAAGACCACATCAGTTTGTTTTTACCCGAAAACCCACTCCGTGGTACCAACCTCCACGAATTAGGCGACCGCTTCCCCGATATGAGCGAAGTCTATGACACCTCTATGCTCGAAAAAGCGGCCAAAATTGCCGAATTACACCACATTCGGGCGCACAAAGGGGTATATGTAAGCGTAACGGGTCCGCAACTCGAAACCCGTTCGGAATACCGACTGCTTCGCCAACTTGGCGCAGATGCCGTAGGCATGAGTACCGTTCCCGAAGTGATTGTAGCCCGCCACATGAATCTCCCCGTTTTTGGCATTTCGGTCATCACTGATATGTGTATTCCCGAAACCCTTGAAAAGGCCGAATTGAGCAAAATTTTAGCGGCCGCTTACCAAGCAGAGCCGCTTATGACATTGATTATTAAAGAATTGCTCCAATAAGTAACTAAGCAAAATTGCTAAGAATATATTGTTAAGTAGGATTCTTTAACGATTACCCGCCGATTTACGCCGATTGAAAGTCGCAGATGACGCTGATTTATGGCCATATAAAGCCCTTTGTCAGCGAAAATCAGCGCTTTTAATTCAGCGCCTTTCTGCGGGTAAAAAATTAGAAGATTCAGTGCTTTCTTTGAAAAAAAGCGTTTTAAACTTAATTCACACTTTTTTCCAAAGACTCAAAGTTCATCATATTCGTACGCTCTTCTTTTTTACGAATCCCAAAATTATACACCAAGTTGAGCCCGAAACGACGCGTATCTCCCTGGCGCATTCCCGAAGCCGTTACACTTCCTTGCTTCAACGTAAATTCATTTCGTAAGGTGTAGAAAATATCATTCATCGACATCGTTACGGTCATTTTTCGGTTAAAAAACCGTCGGTTAATGTTCATATTCAACCCACCAAAGTTGCTCAACTCATAAAACTGCAATTGCCCATTGAGGCGAACAAAGCCGTTGAGACTTAGGGTTGAGCGATTGTCCAGTTTGAGTTGGTGAAAAGTAAAAATTGACCACGAACCACGCTGAAAAGTCAGTGGTTTCCCCTCATACAAACCTTCATATTTATTATGATTGTACTGAGTTCCTACGACAAAAAAGTACTTACCCCCTGGCGGAATGGCGCCCATCAACCGAAAATAAGTTTCTTCGTTCTTACCTAAATTATCGTACGTCCGAAAGGCTACGCTTGGGTTAGTAGGGTCTTGGTACACCACATTCGTGAAAATATCGCTGGTATAATTTTTTCCAATGGCAAAAATAGGGCGCTCTTCGACACTAATGTTGGCTTCGATGTTTTGGGTAAACTGCGGGCGCAGGGTCGGATTGCCCGTTTCAAACAAATACTGATCCAAATACCGCTGCGATGGGTTGAGGTATTCATAGACGGGGCGCGTAATCGAGCGCCGATAAACCAAGTAACCGCGCATTTCATAACCTGCAATTTTGGCTAATCGCCGACTTAAATACACGTACGGAAACACGTCCGCCCTTTTTAGTCGGAAAGATGTATCCGTTGGAATCCGTTGGCGTCCGTCCATAGAAGTGGTTTCAAGCCTCACGCCTGCTTTCAACGTAAAAGCACTAAACGTTTTTGAGCCTTGGACGTAGGCAGCGTTGATGTTTTCGTGATAATCGAATTGACGCGTACGAACCACATCCGCACGGCGAATTGCTGAAATGACATTAAAATACTTGGTATCATTCTCAAACCACTGAAAAGCTGTTTTCAACCCAGCTTCCACCACCAGCTTTTGCGGGAAAAGGTATTTAAAATCTGTACGGGCACTAAAAGCGTGTCGATCGTTGCCAATGTCTCCATCACCACTCGTACTGAAACGCGCAGGCAACAAATAATCAGTTGAAAAAAGTTGGTTACTTTGATTCGTTGAAAAGCTATACGATGCCTCCGCCGTCACTTCCGACCCAAGCGTATCTATTTTGTACTTGGCCGATACATCTTGGTTAAATAGCAACGCTTTGGTTTTACTTGCTAACTGATTGACGTTTTCTACCACCAATTTATCGACACTTAATCGCGAAATCTCATTGTGATTTTCGGCAGACGAACGGTATTGGTTCCACGAGATGCGGTCGTCAAAGTTAAACTCCCATTTTTTGGAAGGTGTAAAGCCCATTCCAAAACCTGTATAAAAGGTCTGACTCGGGGTGGTGGTATAGGAACGCTGACTCAAGAGCGAATCTAAGGTAAAAGGACGATCGGTTTCCACTTGGTCGTAAGAATTACGGCGGTTGTAGTTTACCACAACGTACGATGTTTTTTTGCCGTCGTTATTATTCACTGTCACACCCAGTAGCTGATTTCCGTAGCGGCCTTGGTTCATCCCTGCGTTCACACTACCCGTGACCCCAATCTTAACCCCTTTTTTCAAAATCACGTTGACCACCCCTCCGCTGCCACTGGCGTCAAACCTTGCCGAGGGAGTCCGTAAAATTTCGATTTTGGCAATGCTGTTTGGAGGGAGATTTTTTAGCAAGGAGGCAATATCGGCTGTACTCAGTTTTTGCTCACGGCCATTGATATAGACCGTAGCGGGCGTCGTACTGCTTAAATAAATATTTCCGTCGGGGTCAATAAAAACGCCAGGAATTTTTTCCATGACTTCCATCGCACTCGTGCTGCTGTTGGCCAAAGGTTCGGGATCAACAATTGTTTTATCATCTTCTTGTTGAATCAGCGGTTTCGGCGCCGTGACCACTACTTCATTGAGGGTAGTTTTGTCGGCCTCCATCAAAAATGTAAAAGAGGATTGGTTCTCAGTAGGAGAAAGTAATTTCCGAAAAGGCTTAAAACCAATGGAAGTCGCTTCCAACAAGTACTGTTTGCCAAAAGTCACCTTAAATTGGGCCGTACCTGCCGTGTCGGCCACGGCGTACATTTTTTTTGTAGAATCGGCACGATCGGCCAAGCGGAGGGTTGCCCCGATGACCGCTGCTTTCGCACCATCTTGTAAGCGAATTTGAAGGTTTTGGGCAACTAGGCCGCAAAAAGGCATACAAAGAAAGAAAGAACAAAAAAGTTTTCGATTCATAAATGACTGACAATTAGGCTGTTTACTAATGATTGGTGTATATTGATTAAATTGACCCTACATAGTTACTCCTTTCGAGGCAACAAAGCCTATTTTCAATACTTAATTTCTAATTAAAAATCCCCGCCCATGACTGAGCGGGGATTGGCTTATTTCATTATAATAACGATTACTTCATCACTGTTGTTGTTGCAACTGCGCCCTGATTTGGTTGGCCGCGGCAGTATTGCCCTGTCGTTCGTAGGCGATGGCCAAGTACTGCGCCGCATCACGGTTTGTAGGGTCTTGACTTAGCACTTCGTTCAACATAAATACCGCATTGTCATTTTGATTGAGGTTGATGTACGCAATGGCCATGGTGGTCATCGCCCCCAAATATTCAGGGAAAATTTCCAAGGCTTTTTGACATTCCTGCAACGATTCATTGAACTTACCCACGTTCACGTACGCATTGGCCAAGTACAAACGAACCACCTCATTGTTGGGGTCAAGTTGACGGGCTTTTTCCAAATACGGAATTGACTCCGCTATTTTTCCTTCTTTAATCAACTGAATACCCTTAAAATCATCTTTACTGATGCGTTTTATTACCAACCCAATTGTAGCACCGTTGACTTCAATTTTGTGAATGGTCCCTGCGGGAGGAAATACCCCAGCATTTCGGAAGTGACTTGGATTGAGGTGTCCCGTTAAAAACACGCCATAATCCCAGTCAAACTCTGAGCGCTGATAATAACGGCGATAGGCCATTTTCAACTTGGGATAGTCGGTAAAATAATCTTTCAAAGGCACAAAATAATCGCTGGCAATGACCACCGTATCTTTTTGTATGTTCGGAATATTGGTCTTCATCCAATCGGCGATTTCTCGGGTACTTACCCCAAAATAATCCGTTTCGTAATTGGCAAATGCTCCTTTGGTACCGCCCGTTAGTTCGTTGTAATAAGTATATTGGTAGGGATGGTTTTTAATCATAAACCACAAAGGCAAGGCCACCAACACGGCCAATACCCCCGCGAGCGCTTTTTGTCCTACGCCGCCCAATCGACGGAAGAAATATTCAAAGCCTACCGCCGTTAGCGCCAACAAAGGTGGGTAAATAAAGGTGGTATGGCGCCAGCCGTTGTAAAAAGCCGAGTGTTTTGATACCCCGTACAACCACGGGAAAAGCGCCACAAACAACACCAAAAACAAATACCGCTGGTTGAAATACCGCCGCGCCAACGGAAAAGCAACCAAAAATACCAACACGCCCAGTAAGAAATACAAAGGTGTAGATACCATCATGTATTTGGGAACGTAATACCAAGGAAGCGATGTTGAGTATATTTTTGTTCCTTCAAATAAGGTTTTTATACTAATGGGAAAATTGGTTAAGGTTTGCAAAGCCGTCAACGGGTTTTTCAACGGATTGGCCAAAGCAAACGGCCAGAATAAAATACCGAGCAAATAGCCACCAAAAGTAGCTACTCCCGTTTTGAGGGCGACATTTTTTAAAACTGCACTGTCCCCAAACACAGCTTGACGCACTTGTTTGCGAAAAAGTACCTCGACCCCGACAAAAAACGGAACGTAAGCCACCAGCGCCAAACCTGGCGCGCGACTTCCCAAACCGATACCAATACCCGCAATGGCCAACAGGGTTGTTTTCCATGAAGGTTGGGGAAGTTCTTGAATAAATTTAATCAAAGCATAAATGGTCAGGATATATCCAGCCGCAAAAGTAATGTCCTTGGGGTTGTTCATCGAATCGCCAAACAAACGCGGAGAGAAAAGCGCAAAAATCAAGGCCAACAGACCTGCGCGCCAATTTCCACCGAGTAACCGCCCCGTCAAGCCCGTTGCCACAAAAATAAGGACGCCCATGAGCGAAAGTAACATGTGACGAATCAGGTACGGATCGGCGCCAGTGGTGCGGTAAATCGCCGCCGAGATTAGGTCAAGCGTGGGGCCATAACAATACATTACCTCTCCTCCGCGAGGCGCATAAGAAAGTGCTTCTTTTTTATCACCAAAACTGGTAAAATAATCCAAACACAGTTCGCCATAGGCTTTGTTTCCCCATTCATCGGCCGTTATTCCGTACTGTGTACTAAGAATTGGCATACCAATGAGTAAAACTAAGGCCAATCCCCAAAAAATTTTACGAAAAAGTTCGTCCTTAATTGGGGGATTTATGGGCGTTTTTGCTTCTACTCCAGTGAAGCTTTCAGACGATAAAACGGAAGAAGAATCTGATTCAACTTGCTGTTTCTGAGGTGTTTTTATGGGTTGAGGTACTCCTTTTTTAGATTTTGACATAACCGCTCAAATTGGAAAACTAATCAAATGTAAGGCGATATGCCCAATATCTCCAAAACTGTGCCAAAAATTAAAAAACGTTATCTTTGCACCGCCTTACTAGACCAACCACCGATGATTGAGTCGTTGCTTTTTTCATTACTGCTTTGGATTTGGGACAATCGTTCGTTTGACACGATTTCACGGAGTAACCGCGCAAAAATTGAGGGACAACAAGCCTACAACGAAAAAGACTATCAACATGCGCTGGAAGCCTATCAGAATGTTTCGACGGCTTCGCTTTTTGCCGAACCAGAATCTCGGCTCAATTTAGCACATACTTATTTTCAGTTGAAACAGCTTCGCAATGCCCAAAAATACTACGCTAAACTCTCCATGGTGTCTAATCCATTTTTGGCATCCAGGGCCTTAAACCAACTGGGAGTCATCGAGACCATGCAGAAGGATACGGCGCAGGCGTTGTTTTATTTTCGACAAAGTTTACGACTTAATCCCGACAATGATAAAGCACAGTTCAACTATGAACTACTGAAAAAACGCTATCATGGCAAAGAAAAAGCAACCAAAGCACTTACACAGACGCCTCCCAACGTAGCGCCTAAAAAAAATGAGCCCCAGCCCCAAACAGAGCAAGTGGCTAAACAAACGGAGGAAAAGAAAAATCTATTGAAACAGCTCAAAAATTTAAAAATGAGTGAAGAACAAGCCATGATTATTCTGGAATCTCTCAAAGCATCCGAAATTCAGTACTTACAACAACAACGCCACCGAACGACCGCCAACGACGATACCAAAGGAAAGTGGTAATGTATATAATATATAAGGTAGAAAAATCCACCAAAAACTACGCATAGCGTGCAAACTCTCACTCAAACCAATTTTCAGTTTCCCAACCAAACGGGATTTTACCGCGGCAAAGTCCGTGATGTATATAGTTTTGAAAACTGCGTGGTCATGATTGCCAGCGACCGAATTTCGGCTTTTGACGTCATTTTACCACGGGCCATTCCTTACAAAGGTCAAGTGTTGAATCAAATTGCAGAGCATTTTTTGCGCGCAACGGCCGACATCGTGCCTAACTGGCTTCTTGAAGTTCCAGACCCCAACGCCAGCCTCGGCAAAAGATGCGACACTTACCCCGTAGAAATGGTCGTTCGCGGTTACTTAGCGGGTCATGCCGCACGGGAGTACAAAGCAGGAAAACGTACGTTGTGCGGAGTAACGCTTCCTGAAGGATTGAAAGAAAACGACAAACTTCCAACGCCCATCATAACGCCCACTACCAAAGCCCACGAAGGCCACGACGAAGACATTTCGCGCGAAGATATTCTTGCCAAAGGCATTGTGTCGGAAGCAGAATATACACAACTAGAAAAATACGCCTTGGCGCTCTTTGCCCGTGGCACCGAAATGGCCGCCCAACAAGGGCTGATTCTGGTGGATACCAAATACGAGTTTGGGTCTAACAACGGCACTATTTACCTCATCGACGAGGTACATACGCCCGATTCCTCTCGTTATTTCTACGCTGACGTTTATGAAGAAAATCAGCAAAAAGGGATTCAGCAAAAGCAACTTTCCAAAGAGTTTGTGCGGGAATGGCTGATTGCCAACGGTTTTCAGGGAAAAGAGGGCCAAGTAGTCCCCGAAATGTCAGACGAATGGATTCTTCAAATTTCGGCCCGTTACGTTGAACTTTATGAAAAAGTAACGGGAAAGCCTTTTATTAAATCAGAATCGCAAGATATTTTGGCACGGATTGAAGAAAATGTTACACGTTCGCTAACTTTGTCTTAATCGTTCACTCAACGAGCTTACCTATTTTTAGTTTTTTTCGTTATAGACTTATGACACATACCATTCAAAAACACGAACAATACGCCCTAGTTAATATTCACGAGTCTGCCTTTGACGATGACATGGCGGCTGAGTTAGAAAACCTCGCTCGTGGACTATTCCGTGAAGGGTTCCATAACTTGATTCTCAATTTTGCTACGGCAACGAGTATTACCTCGGCGGGAATCAGCATTCTCAAAAAAATCAACATGCTTTGCTCACGTGAACTTGGGTTGATGGTCTTGGTTTCTGACAACGACGACTTTGTAGATTTGCTCATCGACGGCAAAATACGCGACGTCACCATTCTCCCAAGCGTAGAAGAAGGCATCGACGCCGTATTTATGAATGACTTGGAAAATGAGTTCAGCGCCGAAAGTGACGATTTCAACGACGACGACATGGACGAGGACGGTTATACCCAGAGCGAAAAACCGTAATGCCATTCTCTGTACTTATCTTAGGGGCTGGCTCGGCTACCCCTACCCTCAACCGCCACCCTTCTTCGCAGTTACTCACCTACGAAAGTGATTACTTTCTGATTGACTGCGGAGAAGGTACGCAGTTTCGCCTGCTCGACTACAAAGTACGTCCTGGCCGACTCAAGGGAATTTTTATTAGTCATTTGCACGGAGACCATTACTTCGGGCTGATTGGTTTGTTGTCGAGTCTCAACCTCGGTGGGCGCACCGACGATTTGTTGTTGTTTGGCCCCCAAGGGCTGGACGAAGTACTCACGCTCCAGTTTAAATACTCTCAGACGCCGTTGCAGTTTCGGATTATTTTTACCCAGACCAACACAATTACCTCTACGCTACTTTACGAACATCCTTGTTTTACCGTCTTTACCATTCCGTTGAGTCACCGCATTCCTTGTGCTGGATTTTTGTTTCAAGAAAAACCCCACAAACGCAAACTCATTAAAGAGAAAATTTCGGACGGGATTCCGTTTGACTATTTACGGCAACTCAAAAACGGAGAAGACATTTACGACGAAGGAGGGAACCTTCTTTACAGTGTGGCTGAATATACCTTGCCAGCTCCGCCACCCCGCAGCTATGCCTATTGTTCGGACACCCGCTACGACGAGGCAATTATTCCCATCATTCGTGGGGCTTCGCTTTTATACCACGAAGCTACTTTTCAAAATGATTTAGCACACCAAGCCTCTGCACGTTTTCACGCGACCGCAAGTGAAGCCGCGACCATCGCCAAAAAAGCCAACGTCGGCAAATTGCTGATTGGACATTTTTCGTCGCGTTACAAGGAAGTGGATTCGTTTTTGACCGAAGCACAAGCCGTTTTTCCCAATTCGCACATTGCCGAAGAAGGCACAACTTTTAATATACTTTCAGCACCTTCAGCTGGTGCTTCCCTCCCACCCGATACTTAGGAAAACTGGCCTTGGCGCATAAAATTCCTAACGAAGCTATCCCCCCCGCAATCAGGGCAGTTTTGGGATCAAACTGAACCAAAAAATCGACCCCACCCTTCGTAATAAAAGTATCTGTCAATAACAAAACGCCTCCTGCCAAAGGCAACATGACAGCGCCTTGGGTTACAAAAGGAATGTTTCGACTAAGCCTTATTTTATGAACATCAGAAATCATGACTTCCGTGTGTTCATATTCTCCCAAGATGTCGTTGTAAGTAGAGTAGGTAAAAGAGCTATCCGAAACCGCCACGATGGTTTGTTTGCTTTTTTTCCGTTTACTTTTGGTTGAAAATGTCAGTTCGTCTCCTACAAAAAAACGGTGGCGACGAATTTTGCCCATTCGGTACACATCCAACACTAAGTACCTTCCACCATCTTTGGTAAAAGTAGAACGGTATTGGGGGTTTTGTTTTAGAAACAACTCATTCGCATCAAGCGTTTGTTGTGGTTGCGCATAGGAGCATCCTATACTGGCGATGAAAAGTAAAATTAGGTAGATTATTTTTTGCATGGCTACTTCAATATTGAGGAACGATTTAGAACATTTTATAAGTAACGCAAGAACCCTTCATTTCAGTGCTAAGGTACTCATCTTAAGAAACAAATGTCATTAGATTTTTATTAGTTTTTCGCAAACATCAACTTCATTCATCAAAAAAAAGAGCTGTCTCAAAAATCTAGTGTCAACAAATTATCTTCGGCCTCTGTTCAACCTCACCCCCTAAATCCCCCTCTCCTTTCTGGAGAGGAGGACTTTTAAAGCCCTTCTCATGGAAGGAGAAGGGTTGGGATGAGGTTAAAACCAAAGAATATTTTGTGACCTATTACTTTTGAGACAGCCCCTTTTAAAAAGTATTTTTACAAACTGTTATTTTACGACCCAAATGTGGCGATTGTTCCTTGCACTTCTGACTTAAAATGAGCGATAAATTCTTCCAAAGGCATTTGTCCCAAATCGCCTTGGCCTTTGCGACGTACCGACACTTTGCGCTCTTCTTGCTCTTTTTCTCCGACAATCAACATGTATGGCAATTTGTTTACTTCCGCGTCGCGGATTTTGCGACCAATTTTTTCATCGCGGTGATCGACGTAGCCACGAATATCGGCTTCCTGCAATTGCAAAAACACATCGTTGGCAAAATCTTGGTATTTCTCCGAAATGGGCAATACCGCAATTTGATCAGGCGACAACCAAAGTGGGAAGTTCCCCGCTGTGTTTTCAATCAAAATCGCGATAAAACGCTCCAACGAACCAAACGGCGCGCGGTGAATCATTACAGGGCGGTGTTTTCCTCCGTCTGAACCCATGTATTCGAGATCAAAACGTTGTGGCAACTGATAATCCACTTGGATAGTCCCCAGCTGCCATTTGCGTCCCAAAGCGTCTTTCACCATGAAGTCGAGCTTAGGGCCGTAGAAGGCAGCCTCGCCCAATTCGGTCACGGTATTCAATCCCTTCTCGGCTGCGGCTTCGATGATGGCACTTTCCGCTTTGTTCCAATCGTCGTCGCTTCCAAAATATTTTTCTGGTTTTTCGGGATCACGCAACGAAATTTGGGCACTGTAATTTTCAAAACCTAGCGAACGGAAAACGTATTGAACCAAATCAATCACCCGCTTAAATTCATCCTTCACTTGGTCAGCCCGACAGAAAATGTGGGCATCGTCTTGCGTAAAACCGCGAACGCGCGTAAGTCCGTGCAACTCACCACTTTGTTCGTAACGATAAACCGTTCCAAATTCCGCCAAACGCAACGGCAATTCGCGGTACGAGCGCGGACGAGATTTATAAATTTCGCAGTGGTGTGGGCAGTTCATTGGCTTTAGCATAAACTCCTCACCTTCTTCGGGCGTATGAATGGGCTGGAACGAATCCTTCCCATACTTTTCCCAGTGACCCGAGGTAATATACAATTGTTTTCCCCCAATGTGCGGCGTAACAACTGGCGAATAACCCGCCCGTACTTGCGCCCGACGCAAGAAGCTTTCCAAACGCTCACGCAACAACGCCCCTTTAGGCAACCACAACGGCAAACCTTGTCCTACTTTTTCGGAGAACGTAAAAAGCTCCAGTTCTTTTCCCAACTTACGGTGGTCGCGTTTTTTTGCTTCTTCAAGTAAGTGGATGTACTCGTCTAGTTCTTTTTGTTTTGGAAAAGTAACCGCATATACCCGCGTCAGCATCGGACGTTTTTCGTCGCCGCGCCAGTAGGCACCTGCCACGTTCATGATTTTGGCGGCCTTGATAAAACCCGTATTAGGGATGTGCGGTCCACGGCACAAGTCGGTAAAGCTACCTTGTTCGTAAAACGTGATTTGACCATCCTCCAATCCGTCAATCAATTCCAGCTTATATTCGTCGTTCTTTTCGGTGAAATACGTAATGGCGTCGGCTTTGCTAACTTCGCTGCGCTTATAGTCATTTTTCTGACGCGCCAACTCCAGCATTTTGTCTTCCACTTTTTTGAAATCATCTTGAGAAAACGTTTTTCCTCCCAAGTCGATGTCATAGTAGAAACCAGTTTCAATGGCTGGCCCAATTCCGAATTTGGTTCCAGGATACAACGCTTCGATGGCTTCGGCCAACAAGTGCGCCGACGAGTGCCAGAAAGTAGCTTTCCCTTCGGTATCGTTCCAGGTCAACAATTGGACGTTGGCATCCGACGTAATGGGGCGCGTTGCGTCCCAAACTTGTCCATTGACTTTGGCAGCCAGCACATTACGTGCGAGCCCTTCGCTGATACTCAGCGCAATGTCCATGCTGGACACACCTGCGGCATACTTACGAATGCTACCGTCAGGCAAGGTAATGTTAATTTGTTCAGACATTTTGTTAAATTGTTTGGAGATACAATCCACGTCCTCAGTGGCGAACGATTAAACGACAACCATCTACTACTTGTACTACGCGGATTGCTTGGGCGCAAAATTGGGCTTTTTTCTGAATTTTGCCAACCTCTCTACGGTTTGATTTTGAAGTTTCGACTGGTATCTGCCTTTGTTTTCAATTGAAGGTTCGGGGTCAACACCTCGATTTGCACCCGCGACGGGTCTAATGCCTTTTCGGGAGCGGTTGTTTCATCCTCGGCCTCCGCCACAGCTTCGGGGGCAACAGGCGGCAACGTCCCGTAGGTTTCTAAGTACATTTTACGTTGTTGGGCGCGGTATAACCGTCCCTTGGAGCGCCAGTCGGTTGGGTCTTGCTCGGCGGCAAGGCTGTATTGTTCGATAGAACCGTCCAAATTACCAACGCGGTCATACGCGGTACCTAATAAGAAATGTATTTGCGGATATTTTGGATTGAAACGCTGCACCTTTTGAAAACTCTTGATGGCTTGCGGGATGCTATTCCATTTTAAATAGATAATACCTGCGTAAAAATCAGCCATGTAATTGGTAGAATCGAAATGAATGGCTTTTCGATAACTAATCAAAGCACTGTCCAGCCGTTTTTGGGTGAAATACATCTCACCTCGGGCGTAGTGCAACTGTGATTCTTTGGGGAAGTACTTTAATCCAATTCTGTTGATTTCCTTCGCCTGATCGTATTCTCTCAAGCGGGTATGAATGGTCGTAAGCTCCACGTAAGCAGGAAGAAAGCGCGGCTTTAAATCCAAAGCCCGCTGCATCAACGCAACTCCCGAAAGTGTGTCGCCCTGTCGGGCATCGAGGAGTCCCGTATAAAAATACGCTTCTCCGTCGTAGGGAGCCATTTGGAGCGCCTTTGCTAAATACAATTTTGCTTGTCGAAACTGGCGTTTTTGTTGGGTCAAATCTCCCAACAACACGTATAATTCAGGCGTATCTTGTTGCAAAACTTCCGCCCGTCGGGCAGAGGCCAAAGCTTCGTCATATCTTTTTAATTGGCGTAATACCCTAGCGCGGGTCAACAAAAACAGACCGTTGCTGGGGCTGATGTCAAGGGCTTCTTCAATGTCTTCGAGTGCACGGTCATAATCGCGCAACGCCACGTAAAGCTCGGCGCGTTTGTGATAATTAGCAGCCGAACGGGGACTTCTTCGGATGACCGTGGTTAAGTAATCTATTCCAACTTTGATGCGGTGCGTGGCATCATCGGTCGGCAGTGGTGGGATACGGGTACTTTGGCGGGTATCGCTTGAGCACCCTATTACACTCACTACTGCTACACACAGGCAAATAATTGACAGAATCCCTTTCAAAATCTTCGGTTCGGATAATTGTGCCACAAATTTCGAGAAAGTTTTGGGTAAATCCACCATCCTTGCCCGAATAACGGCTGTCAAAACTGCCTATTTTTCCCAACACAGCTTGACAAAACAAGACGATGTGACGGGCAGCCTAATCCTTACGTTATGCCTTTTTCCGCGATTTGACGCAAAGCGACGCATTTTCTGCCAAATTGTCATTTTTAGCTTTTAAAATTTCCACTGGCACACTCGTTGTACATATTAGCCCCGTAAGAGGGGTGCAACAGCCAAAAGCCCTCCCTCTCTAAATCTGTTAAACGGGCTTAAAAAGCTCACTTAAAATTTACAACAAATGGGAAAAATAATTGGAATTGACTTAGGCACTACTAACTCGTGTGTGGCCGTAATGGAAGGGAACGAACCCGTCGTAATTGCCAACAGCGAAGGTGCACGTACCACCCCTTCGGTGGTAGCGTTTATGGACAACGGAAACGGCGAACGCAAAGTAGGTGCTCCTGCAAAACGTCAAGCCATTACCAATCCTCACAATACCATCTCTTCTATCAAGCGTTTCATGGGTAAGCGCTTCACAGAAGTAGGAAGCGAACTCAAGACCGTTGCATATACTGTCGAACAAGGCGCTAACAACACACCTCGCGTGCGTATTGGTGAGCATCTGTTTACACCTCAACAAATTTCGGCGCACATTTTGACAAAAATGAAGCAAACCGCCGAAGATTACCTCGGACAAACAGTGACCGAAGCCGTGATTACGGTACCTGCTTACTTCAACGACGCCGAACGCCAAGCAACCAAAGAGGCGGGTATCATCGCTGGCTTAGATGTAAAACGTATCATCAACGAGCCTACCGCAGCGGCTTTGGCCTACGGATTGGACAAACAAGGAAAAGACATCAAAATCGCCGTTTTTGACTTAGGTGGTGGTACTTTCGACGTATCTATCCTTGAATTAGGCGATGGCGTATTTGAGGTAAAATCAACCGATGGTGATACACACCTTGGTGGAGATGACTTTGACCAAGTGATTATCGACTGGTTGGCCGACGAATTTAAGAAAGACGAGGGCATCGACCTCCGTCAAGATGCGATGGCGCTTCAACGTTTGAAAGAAGCGGCAGAAAAAGCAAAAATTGAGTTGTCAAGCTCAACGCAGTCAGAAATCAACTTACCTTATATATTTCCAGTAAACGGCATTCCAAAACACTTGGTACGTTCGTTGACAAAAGCGAAGTTTGAGCAATTGGCCGATAGCTTGTTCCAACGCATGATGGAACCTTGCAAGCGCGCCATGAACAACTCAGGTCTTCGTATGTCAGATATTGACGAAGTAATCTTAGTAGGTGGTTCAACCCGTATTCCACGTGTTCAGGAAGAAGTTGAGAAGTTCTTCGGAAAGAAACCTTCTAAAAACGTAAACCCTGACGAAGCAGTAGCCATCGGTGCTGCGGTACAAGGGGGGGTATTGACGGGTGAAGTAAAAGATGTACTCTTGCTTGACGTTATTCCATTGTCATTGGGTATCGAAACGTTGGGTGGTGTGTTCACCAAATTGATTGAAGCAAACACGACCATCCCAAGCAAAAAATCAGAAACGTTCTCGACGGCCTCTGACAACCAGCCTTCGGTAGAATTGCACGTGTTGCAAGGAGAGCGCCCAATGGCCTCACAAAACCGTACCCTCGGCCGTTTCCACCTCGACGGTATTCCACCAGCCCCACGCGGTGTGCCACAAATCGAAGTAACGTTCGACGTGGACGCCAACGGTATCTTGAACGTAACGGCGAAAGACAAAGGAACGGGTAAAGAGCAAAAAATCCGTATCGAGGCATCAAGCGGTCTTTCAGACGCCGAAATCCAACGTATGCGTGAAGAAGCCAAAGCCAACGAGGCTGCGGACAAAGCCGCCCGTGAAGAAATTGAGAAAGTAAACCAAGCTGACTCAATGATTTTCAGCACTGAAAAACAATTGAAAGAATACGGCGACAAACTTTCGGCAGGAAACAAATCGGCCATCGAAGGTGCATTGGAAGAGCTTCGTACCGCACACAGCAGCCGCAACGCTGCCGCTATCGACGCTGCCATGACCAAAATCACGGAAGCTTGGAACGCCGCTTCGCAGGAAATCTACGCAGCAGGTGCTGACGCGGGTGCTCCTCAGAATCCAAACCCAGGAGGCCAACAAACAAATGCCAACGCTGGCAACGGCCAAGAAGGTGAGTTTGTCAACTTTGAAGAAGTAAAATAGTTTTGGGGACACGGTCAGACGATAGTCAGACCACCGCAGCTATCGATGATTATAAATGCAAAACAGCCCTGCCGCGAGGTGGGGCTGTTTTGTTTGTTTTTTTTACCATTGTAACGGTAGGGATTTCCTACCATTATAAATCTGCCAAATTCAAGCGTTCCTGCAATGGATTTCGGTGAGAAAGCTAGGTTTTGCCTTCAATAACTTGGCATAATTTTTGATGGGTATTGTACCCTCTCTTTTTTTACGCAAACCACTCCATAGATGGTAGATTTCTGGTTATTTGAATAACTAAATCCATCAATTTTCTATATTTAGCACGATTTTTGATAGATTTTAACAATCTTTTACCCCCTGTTATTCTTATGCGCTTAGGTCTTTTTTTATTCGTTTTTTGGACGATAAGTATTGGCTATACTGCCTTTGCACAAGTCCCTACTGATACACTCAAGGCGAGTATCACAAATCCAGAAGTAAACCCTAATTTCTCATATGATGGATTTGGATCTGCTATGGATATTTATGGTGATGATGCCATAGTAGCTTCTGCTTTAGATATTCCCTCTGGCAAAGCATATACGTTTAAAAAACAAAATGGTCAGTGGATATATCAGAGAACTTTAACCCCATCTAAATACAATCCTTTTTTAGGGTCAAGATTTGGGAGCGTTACTATTACAAATAACTACTTTGCAATTAATTTCCTTCAATCAACGCCCAATGATGGGACAAGTGGTACAGGTACAACATTGGTTGATATTTTCAAAAAAAATGATACTAATCCACTCCCACACCAAAGTATTGAGCTACCATCCAATATGACTTACAGCCGTGGTGACTTTGCTATGAATGACAACTTTTTGGTAATTGGCATACCTTCCTCAAATAGTACAGATATTACCCAACAGGGAAGTATTCACATCTACAAATTATCCAATGAAACTTGGGTAAAAGATACTGTTTTTAAAGGGCCGTATGGCTTTGGCGAACCTTTATTTTTGGAAAAAAATTATATTGTAGTAAGCGATCCCTTTAATTCAAAAATACATGTTTTTAACAATAAGTCAGGGATTTGGCAAAAGCAAACAGCTATCTCGCCATCATATTATAGGGGCTTAAACTTTGACCCTAATTCAAAAGCAATCATAACTATCAATGAGCAGAATAATCTTAATATTTTTGAGGAAACAGATGCAAATCAATGGGCACTTAAGGAAACAATAACTTTGCCTCCAAATAGCGGGAATCCTATTTATCCTATAATATCAGGTAATAACGTCTTGGTTACAGTCAGTCCCAATCAAATATTTTTATTTCAAAAAGTAAGCAATAACTGGATTTTCACCAAAAAATACATACTCGATATACCGAACCAAGCCAATCTATTTTTCTCTCCATTAGCTGTTAACAATCAAGTTTTTATGATTGGAACACCTAACCTTGATCTTCTTTTACGAGGCAAGGTATTTTATGGCACATTACCGCCTGCTGCTTGTTCTAATACGCTTTGTATTCCTGTGGTGTTGCGTATCATACAGAAGTAGGTCTTCGCCCCAATCCATGGTCTGTGTCTCCACAAATGCTGTTAAGTTAGGTATTAACCCTCGTTGTTCGGGGTGTTCCACAGGCCAATAAAAAGCGTATTTATATCTTACAGCGTGTTTGTAACACGGTAAATGCCAACTCTACTGCTTTTTCGGTTGCCAAATAGGCGATGTTAGACCCCAAAAGCGTTCGGGGCAACAGAAGTGAGTTTTTTCCCCCCGTTGTATAGCGTGTTAGTAACACGGCAAGTGCCAAACCAACTACCTTATTGCCTTACAAACCCCTTTATTCCAATCTTTCAAAAACAAATGCTTCTTCTTAGTTTTGCCGCATGAAGCAGACCAAAAATCAGGCAAATCAGTACGACAAAATCTTCAAGGAGAACATAGAAGCCGTAATACCGAGTCTCATGCAAAATGTGCTGGGTATCACGGCTATTTTTATGGAAGAGCTTCCCGATGACGTACAGCACACCAAAGAACGAAAACCTGATGTACTCAAAAAAGTAACGGATAATCAAGGGAATACTTTTGTACTTCAAATAGAGTTCCAGGTGGCTAATGAACCTACTATGGTTTATCGTATGTTGGAATATTACGTCATGTTAAGTCGCAAATACGAATTACCCGTTCATCAATATGCAATCTATCTAGGTACAAGCAAACTGAGAATGGCTACTGAGCTACAAAGTATCAATCTAACTTTCAAATATAACTTGCTTGAAATCAAAGCCATAGACTACAATTTGTTTCTCAAATCGAACAAACCCGAGGAAATTGTGTTGGCTATTTTGGCCAATTTTGATGGAGAAATACCCGAAAATGCTTTAAAAAATATAATCCAACGCCTTGACGAAACTACAAATGGAGACTTCTCGTTTAAAAAATATTTCAATCAATTGCGAGTGTTAGCACAACTTCGTAAATTGGAATCAAAATTAAAAGACATTGTCATGGATAGCATTGCGAAATATATAGATGAAAAAAGAGATGTAGCCTATTTGATTGGACAAGATAAAGCCCGAGAACAGGAACAAACTAAGTTTGTTACCAACTTACTTGAAAAGTTGAGTCTTAGTGTCGAACAAATTGCTGACATCACAGGTGTATCAGTTGATTTTGTCAAAAGTGTAAAGCAAAAACTTACAGCCGACAAATAGTAGTTTCCCAATTAAACCGCTTTAGACCTCTACGAGGTGACAAAAGAGTGCCCTTGGTAGCTATCACACAATTATTGCTCGCTCTTCAGATTACTAAATTTCCTTTAATTTTGATTTTCCATTTTCCTGCCTAGTTTCGTGGTGTTGTTTACATTGACCCACTCATAAACTATGCAGTCCTCCTTTTTACGCCTTTCATTTCTTCTTTTTGTTACTTTTTCACTCACTGCCTCGGCCCAGCTTCCCGATTTAAAGAAAAAAATCAGCCAAATCGTCGCGGGTAAAAAAGCAAAAGTCGGAGTCGCCATCTTAGGGCCTACGCCCACTGATACGTTGTCCTTTTACGGTAACGGCCGTTTTCCGATGCAAAGCGTTTTTAAATTACACATTGGACTAGCGATGTTGTCGGAAGTGGATAAGGGTAAGTTTAAATTAAACCAAGCCATCAAGGTCGAAAAAGCCGACCTTATCCCTGATTTGTACAGTCCCCTTCGCGATGCTCACCCCAACGGCGGCGACATTGAGTTATCAAAAATCATTGAATATACCGTAGCTGAAAGCGACAATGTCGGCTGCGAATTGCTTCTAAAATTACTCGGTGGCCCACAGGCCGTCGAACAATACCTGCTGAGTCGTGGTTTTAAGAACGTATCCATCAAAATCAACGAGCAAGTGATGCAAAAAAACTGGGAATTGCAGTACCAAAACTGGACAACCCCCAAAGCCGCCAATGAACTTTTGACGGCCTATTACTTCAATACCAAGAAATTGCTCTCTGCCAAAAGCCATGAATTTTTGTGGAAAGTAATGAAAGGAACCAAGACGGGTAAAAACCGCCTTAGAGCCCAACTTCCTCCTGAAACGGTACTTGCGCACAAAACGGGTTCTTCGGGAACAAACAAAGAAGGGCTCACGGCCGCTGTTAATGATATAGGAGTCCTGATTTTGCCTTCGTGCAGCCCTGTCTTCATCAGTGTATTTGTCACCAATTCCACCGAAAACGAAGCAACCAACGAAAAAATCATTGCCGATATTGGAAAAGCGACCTGGAATTACTTTACAAAAAAATAACCCTTGGTGATTGTTTTCGCACAGACCAATAGTAAGATATTCCTACCTTTTACTTTATAAATACAAAACCACCCGATACAAACATGAACCGTAGAGATGCTATACAGCAGGTTGCTCTCCTTTTAGGGGGCATGATCTCCGCACCCGCAATGGCTGGAGTGCTCGGAGAAAAAACGAATTTCGGCGAAAGCGTTCCCGTGAGTGCAGAACAAGAAGCTTTTCTTTCTGAATTAGCCGATGTCATCATCCCAACCACTTCTACCCCAGGTGCCAAAGCCGCTGGTGTTGAGAAATTTATCGTGCGTGTAATGCGCGATTGTTTCCCTAAAGAAGACCAAGAGAAATTCTATGCAGGGCTTACCAAATTGAACACCGATAGCCGTTCTTCTTTTGGAAAAAGCTTTGTTGAACTCGACGCAGCTCAAAAAATTCAGGCGGTTAAATCACTCACTACCACTGACAAAGCGTTTTTCTTGCGCATGAAAGAGTTGACCGTGACAGGATATTTCACTTCGGAGGTGGGCGCCACAAAAGCGCTTGAGTACTTACCAATTCCTGGGCGTTTTGAAGGATGTGTTCCGCTGAAACCAGGACAAAAAGCCTGGGCGCTTTAATTCGAGCTATGCCGAATTGATACGCTCATTTATCTATCCAGTAGTTTTAAATTTAGATTCCAATGTACTTAAACATAGATGCACAAAAAGAAATGACCTACGACGCAATCGTTGTGGGTTCGGGGGTGAGCGGTGGCTGGGCTGCCAAAGAACTCACCGAAAAAGGTTTACGCGTTTTGATGCTCGAAAAAGGGCATAAATTGGACCACGTAACGGGCTACGAAAATGCCATGAAAGACCCTTGGCAAACCAAATACAACGGTCGCCTCACTGTAGAGCAAAAAGAAACGCACCCAAAATTGAGCCGCGATTATCCCTACAACGAGATGTCGGAAAAGTATTGGATGAACGATTCTGATTCGTTGTACAAAGAAGTAAAACGCTTTGACTGGTACCGTCCTAACATCGTAGGTGGAAAATCCATTATGTGGGGTCGTCAGTCGTACCGTTTGAGTGACATCGACTTTGAAGCCAACCTCAAAGATGGCATTGCCGTTGACTGGCCGATTCGTTACAAAGACATTGCCCCTTGGTATAGCTACGTGGAAAAAATCGCGGGGATTTCGGGAGAAAAACTAGGGCTTCCGCAGCTTCCTGACAGCGAATTTTTGCCACCGATGGAAATGTATTGCGTTGAAAAAGAAGTTCGTAAACGCATTGAAAAAGATTTCCCTGGCCGTACTATGACCATCGGGCGCGTAGCGAACTTGACAAAGCCAACACAATTTATGGTGGACAACGGCCGCGCTGCTTGCCAATACCGTAACAAATGCGCTTTGGGTTGTCCGTTTGGCGCGTATTTCAGTAGCCAATCGTGTACGTTGCCATTGGCCGCGAAAACGGGTAAATTGACTCTTCGTCCCGACTCGGTTGTCACCAACTTGATTTACGACGAAAACAAGAAAAAAGCAACGGGCGTACGCGTGATTGACGCCGTGACGCTCGAAGAACGCATCTTCAACGCCAACTTGATTTTTGTTTGCGGTTCGGCGCTTGGCACAACGGCCGTATTGTTAAACTCAACTTCAAATCGTTTCCCAACAGGTTTTGGAAATGACAGCGGCGAATTAGGTCATAACCTCATGGATCACCACTTCCGCACGGGAGCGAGTGGTACGTGGGAAGGCGATGCCGATAAATATTATTTCGGTCGCCGCGCCAACGGTATTTACGTACCGCGTTACCGCAACATCGGCAACGACAAACGCGATTACTTACGCGGATTTGGTTACCAAGGTGGCGGAAGCCGTGCTAGTTGGCAGCGCAACGTCGCCGAATTGAGCTTTGGCGCTGACTTCAAAGAAGAATTAACCAAACCAGGGCCTTGGAGCATGGGATTGGGTGGTTTTGGCGAAACATTGCCTTACCACGAAAACCGTATGTACCTCGATCCGAAAGAGAAAGATAAGTGGGGAATGCCGTTGGTAGTATTCGACGCCGAACTCAAAGAGAATGAGAAGAAAATGCGCGTCGATATGGCCAATGACGCCGCCGAAATGCTTGAAAAAGCGGGCGTGAAAAACGTAAAATCGTACGACCGTGGCTCATGGCTCGGAATGGCAATCCACGAAATGGGTACTGCGCGCATGGGCCACGACCCTAAAACTTCGGTATTGAACGGAAACAACCAAGTACACGCTTGCAAAAACGTTTTCGTTACCGACGGTGCTTGTATGGTGTCCGCTTCGTGCGTCAACCCATCACTTACCTACATGGCGCTAACGGCCCGCGCCGTTGACTTCGCCGTGAAGGAACGCAAAAAAGGAAATATCTAAACAAATAAAAAGGGGCTTCTTGTGTCTATTCAACCTCACCCCCTAAATCCCCCTCTCCTTTCAGTAGAGGGGGACTTTTTAAGCCCTTCTCCAGAAAGGACGGGGCCGCCCGAGCGGAAGGGTTGGGATGAGGTTAAAAACAAAGAAAATTTGGCACTGTTAGACTTTTGAGACAGCCTCTTTTTTTATCCATTTTGTTCCATTTTCTTTTTGACGACGTCGGCAGGATAACGCAAAGCTAAGGCTCGAATTTCGTAGCTAAATTCCTCAAAAGTTTTTTTCCACAAAAGCGCTTCTTCTTCCGAGTACGGATAAAAACCGTGTGCATTGGCCACTCCTTTTCCCCCTTCTTGCACTATATCATCAATCAATTTGGGCACCTCGGTCGTAGTGCTGAGGGTCGGGAATAAATCCTTCATGACCGTATGATACGCGGGAACCCCCGTCAAATCCATCCACCGAAACGGCCCCACCAAGGTCATCCAATAACCTGCATTATTTCGACAAGCGCGGTCCACATCCTCTACGGTCGCGTAGCCATTTTCCACCAAATGAAAAGCTTCACGGTAGAGGGCATACATCAAGCGGTTGGTAATAAACCCACGAATATCCTTGCGAACCAACGTAGGCTCTTTGCCCCAGTTTTGCGAAACTTCGTACAACCACTCCCCTTTTGACACATCGCTCAAATCCCCACAAATTACTTCCAAAAAGCGAGTCGTATGCGAAGGCTCGGCCCAATGTAGCCCCAGAAACCGCTCAGGGTGAGCTACTTCTTTTTGTAAAATACTGATGGGAATGGCCGAGGTATTGCTCGTTATAATCGCTTCTTTTGAGACAACAGCCTCAATTTTTTCATAGACCGATTTTTTTATAGGCAAACTTTCCAGCGTACATTCGATAACCAACGCACAATCAGCCAACAATTGATAGTCTTCCGTAATCGTTAATTGAGCAAAAAAGTGTTCGGGCGCAAAGGTAGTCAATCCTTCCGCTTGCGATTTTTGAAGGTGTTCATGAATACGCGGTTGTGCAGTTGGAACATCCAAAGGCAAGGGAGCAACCGCCACTACTTTATGTCCTGCCATTAGCAAACAAGTAGTAATGCTGCACCCCATAAGCCCTAGTCCAACTACCCCTACTGAAATAGCTGATGTGGTCATGTTTAGGTATATTATGCGTTGTTTTTATTCCAATAAAATGCAATCGACGTTCCTGCCAAAATATGCCAAATACTCCACCACCCTGCAATAATGGCCATTCCGCCCAAAGGTAAATCCACAGGAAATACGGCGGGATTGAACAATAAGGCCAGTCCAAGTCCCGAATTATGAATGCCTGTTTCGATACTGAGCGTTCTTCGGTTTTGTTTTGAAAGCCCAAAGACGGCGCCCATTCCGTAGCCTGTAACCATTGCGAGCGTATTTTGAAGCAAAACCACCACAAATACGAAACCAATGTGGTTCAAGAAAATATCTAAGTTTTGTGTAAAAGCAATGACCACCAAGGCAACAAAAAACAACAAAGACAACACCTGAAATGGTTTGAGCAGAAAGGCAGCAACTTTGGGTAAATAATAAGAACATAGCATTCCCAGCACCATTGGTAAGCCAAGAATCATAGATACCGACTTGAGCAACTCTCGCCAGTCGAGCGACAACGGCCGCACCAACGAGCTACTTTGGGCGTACAAGTTTCCCCAAAAAGTAAAATTGAAGGGCGTCATAACGACCGCCAACATCGTACTTATGGCCGTCAGGCTAACTGCCAGCGCTACATTTCCCTTGGCAAGCGAAGTAATAAAATTGGAAATATTTCCCCCTGGGCAGGCCGCCACTAAAATCATCCCCAAGGCAACTCCCACCGTAATATTATCGCCCAAAGCCATGACCAACAAAAATGTAGCCGCAGGCATCACCACTGCCTGACTTAGCACTCCCGCCAAGAGTTGACGCGGATTTTGGATAAGCGTCTGAAAATGATGCGGTTTGATGTCGAGTGCCACCCCAAACATCATTAACCCAAGGGCAATATTGACAACGGCCGAACTTTCGGCAGAAAAATTGAGGCGTATGAAATCCAGTGCCGCCAGTGATTCTTTCATGAAAAGAAGGTAAAGTAATAGGTTAGATGGAAAAAAAAGCAAGATACAGGATTCAACCTAAAACATATACCTCTCAACCAAAAATTGCCGCTTGATAAATTGACTTCAACTAATAAAAGATTTAATTTAAGTATTTGTGCAAAAATAGACTTTCCAAGTTTTAGGCTTATACTATTGATAGTCTGAAGAGTCATAAACTTGGAAAGTCTCAACTAATTTTGCGTAATTACTTACTATCAACTCTATTGTCTCAACTCTAAATCTAATAGCCAATGAAAAGCTTCCTCTCCATTTTTATAGCACTTATATGGGTAAGCAACACCCAAGCGCAGCGTATTTTTTACGTTTCCCCAAGTGGGAACGATGCCTCCGCTACCCCCACCAACATCAATACGCCTTGGCGGACATTCGCAAAAGCATGTAGTACTGCCACTGCTGGCGACAAAGTATATTTTAGAGGAGGTACTTATAACGAAACCTACATCAATTTCCCAAATTCGGGCAACGCGAATCAGTACATCGAATTTCTTAACTATGCCAACGAAGAACCAGTCTTTAACGGCAATGCCACAGCAGCTTATTTTGTACTTATTAGCAGCAAAAACTACCTTAGAATCAAGGGATTTCATTTTAAAAATCTGACGGGTAGTGCCTGGGGAATCAAAATAGAAGGCACGTCCCACCACCTTGAACTAAAGAAATGTAAATTCAGTCAATTCTACGCATCCCCTAACGCAGGGTTCAACCCCCTCGTAGTTTGTGGAAGCCACCCAAGCACCCCAATCAATGCTATGGTAGTCGATAGTTGTTCGATTTTTGATTGCCGTACTGGAGTAAGCGAAGCATTGACCTTTGTCGGAAATGTCGATGGTTTCCTTGCCAGTAATAACCATATCAATAACACTGGAAATATTGGGATTGTAGCCGCTGGTTTTTACAACTGGTGTAACAGTTCCGCCTCCAACTCCCAAGCTCGCAACGGCATCATACGTGGCAATCTGGTCGAAAACTGCAAAAGCACCATCGCCTTGGCCGCAGGCATTTATGTTGATGGGGGTAAGAATATTGTGGTTGAACAAAATACCTGCCGAAACGGTCAACGAGGATTTCAAATCAATTGCGAAAACCAATTTAGTGTCGTCAATGCTGCCGCCGAAAAGGTAATCATTCGCAATAACCTGGCTTACAATAACTCCCGAGGAGGAATTGGCTTAGGCGGTTGTAAGGAAACTTCGTGGTGTAAAAATGGACGCATCAAAGACTGTTGGATAATCAATAATACCTGCGCCAACAATTTTAACGGTTCATTACTAGAACCTTCTGAGACATCGCCCCAAGATTACGGCGAACTTAATTTGGACTACTCAGAAAACTGCGTTATCCGAAACAATATCTTTTACTCATCCATCAACAGACGCTCTAAACTCTTGAATAGCTGGCAACCCGCCGCAAGCTTTGTCATTGGGTTGAGCTCCGATTTTAATATTTGGCACTCCACCTTTACCAATAACCCTCATTTTATGTTTGAAAAACGCGACAGTTATGGTCTCCCCAATTTTAAAACCAACGAATCAAAAGACCAAAGCTCACGTTCCGCCAATCCCCTTTTTCAAGATGTGGCTAGTGGTAATTTTCGGCTCAATTCTGAGTCATCCCCCGCGTACGACTTCAGCGACCTTTCTTCCGTTGTAACAGACTCCGCAGGCAGTAAAGATTTAGCGGGGAAAACACGGATTAAAAATTTCCGTCCCGACGCAGGTGCCTACGAATACCAATGCCCTACCAGTGACATTGTCATAGATATTCCACTGACTTCCAAAACGTATCTTTTTGAAACAAACGGCAGAATAATAGTCAACAAACCCGTAAATCCAGCGATAAAAGCAGTTTTCAATGCCAAGAAGTCTGTGCTTTTCCAGAATGGGACGATTTTGCCTTCGTCAGCCAAGGTTGAGACCAAAACGGTAGGCTGTAGTAATTGACACCGCTGATTCTTTAGCTGCCATTTTTGTGTTTTTACAATGTCTGACGTGCATCAATCTGCTTAGGGTTAGCAATCTACCTGCAAAAACCTTATTTTTAGCGCCTAATTCACCTTTTTAGGACGATGAGCCAGTTTAATCAGTTGCAAATACTCAAACCTGAATATTTACCCTTTTACCGTGATAGGCAACCACTTACCATTCATAAGCACATAGCTACGCTCCGAAAAGTTGAACCTTCTTTAGATTCATTTTCATACTTGGTTTCAAGTTCAATTTTTTCAAGCCGAATAGAAGGCAACCCCATTAGTATCAATGACTACTATCGTCATCAGGAAATGGGGCTACGAAAAACCAAGCCTATTCGTGAAATAGAAGACCTTATCAATGCCTACAAAATGGCTCAAAAGCTCAACCTGAACGAAAAGAACATGTTGAGAATCCACAAGGTACTGTCGCATACTATCCTTCATAACAACCCAATGTACCAGGGCCAGTATCGCGACAAACCCGCTAGTGTCTATAACCTTCAAACTGAAAAAGTGGTCTATAGAGCAGCTAACGAAACCATTCTCAAATCCGAAATGGAGCGGTTATTTACTGATATTGCATTTCTAATAGACCAAGATTTAACCCACAACGAGATTTTCTATTTTGCAGCACAGATTCACCTTCGGATGGCACAGATTCACCCGTTTGCCGATGGCAACGGACGTACTGCTCGCTTGATGGAAAAATGGTTTTTATCGGCTATGATTGGTGATGTCGCTTGGTATATTCAGTCGGAGTGCAATTATCAAAAACGTCTAACATCTTACTACAAAAATATTCACTTAGGGGCTGATTACGACCAGCTAAACTACGGAAACGCTCTACCTTTTTTGCTTCTGTTACCCTGGGCACTGAGAATAAAAGCAGAAAGATAGTTAAGTTCGAATACTTGTTTTATTCTCACCATCTAGCCATAAATGCGGAAATAAATAGCACAAAAAAAGCCTGTAAATCGGTGATTTACAGGCTTGTGCAGAGAGAGAGGGATTCGAACCCCCGGACCTGTTACAGTCAACGGTTTTCAAGACCGCCGCATTCGACCACTCTGCCATCTCTCTTTATTTTCCCTTACTCGTCGTTTGGGATTGCAAAAGTAGAAACTTTATTCTAATCTGTCAAGTACAATTTTAAAATATTTTCTCTCAATAAATTTAGTCACAAAAAAAGCCTGTAAATCGGTGATTTACAGGCTTGTGCAGAGAGAGAGGGATTCGAACCCCCGGACCTGTTACAGTCAACGGTTTTCAAGACCGCCGCATTCGACCACTCTGCCATCTCTCTTTGTTTTTCCCTTACTCGTCGTTTGGGATTGCAAAAGTAGGACTATTACGCAACTTTGTCAAGTTTTTTCTCAGAAAAAATCATAAAAATAAGCTCAAGAGCGCTTAAAAACGCCCTTTTTGCTGATTATCAATTTGTTAAAATTATTCCAATGCTTGCTTTAAATCCGCAATTAAATCATCAATGTGTTCTAGCCCTACCGAAATTCTAAGCAGGTTTTTAGGACTCACTGAATGAACTCCCTCCGCCGTCGCTCGGTGTTCAATCAAACTTTCTACTCCTCCCAAGCTCGTGGCCCTAATAAACACTTTTACTTTGCTTTTCAAGGCCAATGCCGCCTCTTCTCCTCCTTTCACTTGAATCGACATCATCGCTCCCCCCGCACTCATTTGTTTTTTGGCCACTGCTACTCCACTGTGACTAGGCAAAAAAGGGTAATGAACAGCTTCCAATGCAGGATGCGCACTCAGAAATTCGGCCAGCTGTGCCGCATTCGACGTTTGCTGCCGCACCCGCAAAGGCAAAGTTTTAAGTCCTCTCAAAACCAACCAACAATCAAACGGCGAAGGTATAGCCCCACCTAAAGCCTGAATCATTCGCGCTTTTTCGGCCAACGGCCCATTTTCTTTAAAAATTAATGCACCACTCAACAAATCGCTGTGGCCCCCAAAGTATTTGGTAGCTGAGTGCATCGACACATCACAGCCCAAATCAATCGGACGCTGTAACACGGGGGTTGCCCATGTATTGTCACAAACGGTATAAGCGCCTTTTTGTCGAGCGAGAGCAGCTACCGCCGCAATGTCAGTAATTTTGAGTTGGGGATTCGACGGGCTTTCAATCCATACTAATTTGGTATTTGGCAAAAAAGCCGCTTCAATCGCTGCTAAATCGCTCATGTCCACTTTAGTGTATTTTAACCCCCAAACGGACATGATTTCCTGCAATAAAGCGGGAGTTCCATAGTAAGCATCGTCAGGGACAATGACGTGGTCATTGGGAGAAAGACACTGAAAAATAGTAGCCGTAGCCGCTTGACCCGACGCAAAAGCCATCCCAACTTCCCCACCTTCCAATATCGCGTAGGCATTTTCCAATGAATTTCGGTTGGGGTTGCTGGCTCGGGTATAAATATGTCCGTGCGGAATACTACTATCGGGCTCACGCTCAAAGGTAGTTGACAAATAAATAGGTGGAACCACCGCACTGGCATTGGCATCGTGGTACCGTGTACTATTAATGACTAAGGTTTCAAAATTCATCAGACGTAGTAAGTGGGTTTTAACTCTACAATTTTACTCCAAATCTTTTTGAATCAAAAATTAGTTGCGTAGGTTTGTAATATAGTATGCAAGCATACCATTTATTTTCGTAAAATAAGCCCTTTTCGACTCATGACAACCTTAGAAACTTTCGACCTTCGTATTGAGGATTCAATTGCTTGGGTTTATATTAACCGCCCAGAACGTGCCAATGCCCTAAATCAAAAGGCTTGGAATGAAATGAAGGCACTTTTTGAAGAATTGGATGACAACAACGACATCCGGGTAATCATATTAAGTGGGCACGGCAAGCATTTTTGCGCAGGAATCGACCTGGAGCTTCTGATGAACGTAGCCCAATTATCACAACCTTGTGAAGGGAGAAAAAGAGAACAACTTCGCAAAAAAATTCTGGCCCTACAATCCCCTATCAATGCCATCGAGCAGTGCAGTAAACCCGTCATTGCGGCCATCAAAGGAGGCTGTATTGGTGGTGGAGTGGATATTATAAGTGCTTGCGATATGCGCTACTGCACCGATGATGCGTATTTTACCGTCAAAGAAATTGACATGGGCATGGTGGCAGATTTAGGAACTTTACAGCGTTTACCCAAAATAATTCCTCCAGGAATAGCACGGGAATTGGCATTTACGGGTCGAAATGTAGCAGGAATGGAAGCAGAACGCATTGGGCTGGTCAACCGAACTTACCCAAGTGCCGAAGAAATGTACACCGAAGTGATGAAAGTAGCTCAACAAATCGCGGCCAAGTCACCGTTAGCCATCAGAGGGACTAAAGCCATTATGAACTACAGCCGTGACCATTCTGTAGCCGATGGCTTAGAGTACATGGCTACGTGGAATGCCGCCATGCTTTTATCGGACGACTTAATGGAAGCATTTCAGGCTAAGATGCAGAAACGTGAGGCCATTTTTAAGTAGTCAAGCACGAACATAAAGGCGACAAAACCACGTCCTTGCTTTTTGGCAAGAAAAATGGCTTTGTCGCCTCTACTTATTCACTCGTTTCGCGCGTCGATTATACGCGACGAAGTTTTGCTTCAATCGTTTGTTGCGTATGTGGCACTGCGCGTAGTCGCTCCTTTGGAATCAATTTTCCAGTATCAATACAAATGCCATACGTACCGTTTTTGATGCGAATAAGTGCGTTTTCAAGCTGCGTAATAAATTTTTGCAAACGACCAGCCGATTGGCTCATTTGCTCCCGCTCGCTTGTGTCCACATCTTCCATCAATTTGGTCGCTGCACCAGTATTGTCGGTACCACTGTCATTTTTGCGACTTAATGTGTCCTTAATGTACGCCAATTCTTTACGCGCAACGTCAAGTTTTGTGTTGATGATTTCTTCGAACTCCTTCAACTCTTCTTCAGAGTAACGTTTTTTTTCTTCCTGTGCTGACATAATAAAACTCCTTGGTTTGGGGTACAACTTAATGGCGGAAGTCAATTAAGCCGCAAAAATACGTTTTATTCGGTTCTGTCAAACCATTTTTACGACCGTTTAATAAAAACTTATTTTTTGTCGATTTTATGTTTTCCAATAAATACCAAGTAATATTTGGATAATACCCCAAGAACCTATAGACTATTTCAACCTTTTCATAAAGAGTTCTATTTCATTTTACACCAGCAAATTGCACTATATCAAGAAAAAACTATCCTTTTGTATTTTTTGTTGTAATAATAGTAAGTTTGCGCCAAGAAGCTCAGACGTTTCTTGTGTACTGAGATTTTTTCATCAAACGAACATTCCAAATAATCAGATTTCTTTAAAATTATGACTTACATTGAGCCTGCTCCTATCAAAGATAAGGAGAATCCATTGGAGTCGATGATGTCGCGTTTTGACAAAGCGGCCGAACTCCTTGGTATTAGCGATGAAATGTACCACATTCTCAAAGTCCCCCGCAAACAGGTCGTAGTCGGTCTTCCCGTTACGATGGACAATGGCCAAATCAAAGTCTTTGAAGGTTATCGTGTCATTCACTCTACCATCCTTGGCCCTGCCAAAGGAGGTATTCGATTTGATATGGCCGTCAACATTGATGAAGTGCGTGCCCTTGCAGCTTGGATGACCTGGAAATGTGCTGTAGTGGATATTCCGTACGGCGGGGCAAAGGGAGGGATTGCTTGCAACCCTCGTACGATGTCCGCAGGTGAAATCGAACGCCTCATGCGCGCTTACACCTTGTCGATGCTTGATGTTTTTGGCCCCGATAAAGACATTCCCGCCCCCGATATGGGGACAGGCCCCCGCGAAATGGCGTGGTTGATGGATGAATACTCCAAAGCTATGGGTATGACCGTTCACGGTGTCGTAACGGGCAAACCGCTCGTGTTGGGTGGTTCACTTGGCCGTACCGAAGCAACGGGCCGTGGCGTAACGGTTTCGGCACTGGCTGCCATGGAAAAAATGCGCATCAATCCGTACCGAGCAACGGCCGCCGTTCAAGGTTTTGGAAACGTTGGTATGTATGCTGCCTCGCTTATGCACGAACGCGGCGTAACAGTCCAAGCCATTAGTGATATTTCGGGCGGTTATTTCAATGCCCGAGGTATCGACATTGAGGATGCCATGAAGTACCGCGCAGCAAATGGTGGCATTATGGAGGGTTATAAGGAGGCAGATAAAATAACTAACGAAGAACTCCTTTCGCTTCCAGTAGATGTACTGGTCCCTGCGGCCAAAGAAGATGTAATTACCCACGACAATGCCGCGTATATCCAAGCTAAAATGATTGTTGAGGGTGCCAACGGGCCTACTTCTGCCAGTGCCGATGACATCATCAATGAAAAGGGAATTATGGTTGTTCCCGATATTTTAGCCAATGCGGGCGGTGTTACGGTTTCATATTTTGAATGGGTTCAAAACCGTATTGGTTACAAATGGAACCTCGAACGCATCAACCGCCGCTCGGATCGCATTATGAAAGATGCTTTTGAAAACGTGTATGCTACTTCTCAAAAATACCAAGTAAACATGCGACTTGCGGCTTATATTGTTGCTATCGACAAAGTAGCAAGTACCTATAAGTACCGTGGTGGTTATTAGATAATAGATTAGTATTTCCTTTAAAATACGCCATCATTCAGAAGGGCAAGTTACTAATTGTAACTTGCCCTTTTTATCTAGCTGTCATACAATTGTCGCTTTGATGATAAAGTAAAGATAGAAAAATTGAAGCGGTTTGCCTACTTTTGCAACGTTTATCTAAAAACCCCGTACGTATGACAATTCATAAAGAAGGTTTCGCTAGTATCGGTTTAGCAGGCGCATTTGTATTAATTACCAATTGGCTCTTGCGCTACTTTATAGGCGAAATCGAATGGCTAACAACCACTTGGCTTGTGGTATCACTCGTCTTCTTTTTTATTATTGTTCAATTTTTCCGTAAACCAACGCGGATTACGCCCATTCATCCCAACCACGTAATCGCCCCTTGTGATGGCAAAGTGGTAGTCATTGAAGAAGTGGTTGAAACAGAATACTTTAAAGGCCCACGTCGGCAAGTTTCTATTTTCATGTCACCCATCAATGTCCATATCAACTGGAACCCCATTGCTGGCGTGGTTAACTATTTCAAATACCACCCAGGCAAATACTTGGTAGCGTGGCATCCCAAATCTAGTACAGAAAACGAACGCACAACTACCGTTATAAAAGCACCCAACGGAGTTGAAGTACTTTTTCGTCAAATTGCAGGTGCCTTAGCAAAACGCATTGTTTGGTACGTAAAAGAAGGTCAACAAGTAAGCCAAGGGTCCGAAATGGGATTTATAAAATTTGGCTCACGCGTCGATATTTACTTACCACTTGATGCTGATATTAAAGTAAATCTTGAAGAAAAAACAACGGGCGGTATCACGGTGTTAGCACATTTAAAATAAGTCTCGACATTAAAAATCATGCTATCTACGACAGAATCTACTTCACATTATGACAACCTCGACCAGATGAGTGTTCGGGAGTTGCTCACTAACATCAACAACGAAGACAAAACAGTTCCTCACGCCGTCGAAAAAGCCATTCCTCAAATAGAGGCATTGGTTGAGCAAATCGTCGTTAGAATGAAACAAGGTGGTCGCCTTTTTTACATTGGTGCAGGAACAAGTGGTCGCTTAGGTGTGGTAGATGCCTCAGAATGTCCCCCAACTTACGGCGTACCTTTTGATTTGGTTATCGGTATCATGGCGGGCGGCGACAGTGCCATCCGCAAAGCCGTCGAAAATGCCGAAGATGACCCCAATCAAGCTTGGATTGACCTCCAAGCCTATGATATTGACGAACTAGATTCATTGATTGGCATTGCTGCTTCGGGCCGTACACCGTATGTAATTGGTGGGCTCAATCAAGCTCGAAATGCTGGAATTTTAACGGGGTGTATTGTGTGCAATGTAGGCTCAAAAGTAGCCGCTGCGGCCGAATATCCCGTCGAAATCGTCGTAGGCCCCGAGTTTGTTACTGGTAGTACGCGCATGAAATCAGGAACGGCCCAAAAATTAGCCCTCAATATGATTTCCACTTCGGTCATGATTCAACTTGGACGCGTGCAAGGCAACAAAATGGTGGATATGCAAATGACTAATTTTAAACTCGTTCAGCGCGCCATCCGAATGGTACGAGAGGAATTGCCACACATAACCCCCGAACAAGCACAAGCGCTGTTGGATGCCCACGGAAGCGTTCGCAATGCTGTTGAAGCTGGGCGCAATTTGTCATGAATAAAATCTGGAACAGCCTTAAAGAGCACGTAAAAGCTGATTTTGATGCTAAAACGTATGGTTTTACGGCTGTTTTTTTAATGGTAATTATTGCCATCAATTACCGTATAAATTTAGAACGGGGCATCATTGATAGTTATCGTGGCAACCCTATTCGCATTTTCTGGTATTTTTTATTATACGCCTTCGCTTATTACGGAGGCGTTTTTATTTATACCCTTTGCAAAAAAGAAACCTCCGCACTGCGTACACCCAATTTCTGGCTGTATAGTCTATTTATTTTGGGAGTGCTGGGTTTAGACGGCGGCTTTTATGCGTACAACCAATGGAGTAAAGAGCTATTTGATGGACAAATTTACATCTTTGCTTTCCACTGTTTGTCAAACCTTTTTTCGGTTTTAACAGTCTTACTTCCCTTTTCAGTCTTTTATTATTTCATTGAGCAGCAGCCTTCTTATTTTTACGGACTACGCCCCCAATGGTTCGTTGTAAAGCCCTACTTACTTTTGGTTATTTTTATGGTTCCCCTTATTAGTTGGGCTTCGTTTCAACCTGATTTTTTGCGCTCTTACCCTTCCTACAAAGGCTCTAACGCCGATGAGTTTTTTGGGGTAGCTCCTTGGGTTACTACCTTATTTTATGAGGTTTGTTATGGTTTTGATTTCTGCATTACGGAGTGGCTTTTTCGAGGATTTTTAACCATTGGAATGGCTCAATTTTTAGGTCGAGGAGTCATCATTCCAATGGTCGTTTGTTATGCTTCTTTACATTTTGGGAAGCCCCTAGGTGAAACCATCGGCTCTATTTTCGGAGGTTATATTCTTGGTGTGTTAGCCCTTCAAACTAGAAGTATCTGGGGCGGCATTATTGTTCATGTGGGAGTAGCTTGGCTGATGGACTTAGCGGCTTGGCTTCAGAAGTGGTAGTCCTCCTTAACGCATTTTTCTCGAAAGTAGCTTCGTAGTGTTTAAAATTGGTATTCATCCACTGATCCCACAAATTAAAGTACAGTCCGTAGTTTCCTTTCCCTAACTGATGGTGCATGTTGTGGTGAGTCGGAGTATTTTGCCAACGGCCAAACCAAGTATGAATAAAATGGGGAGGAAATACTTCGTAACCCGTGTGGCCAAGTACATTCATTACCACCATAAAAATTAAAAATACCAAAATAGCTAGAGGATGCATCGGTATCAAAAGCACCATAAACACAAGAACGCCTGCTTCGACTACTGCTTCTAAGGGGTGAAAGGCGAACGCGGCCCACGGGGTGGGATTGTGCGACAGATGATGTACTTTGTGGAAATAACGGAATAATTTAGGATGGTGCATCATTCGGTGCGTCCAATAAAAATAGGTGTCGTGCCAAAAAATTGCCAAAATGATACTTACCCCAAAATACAACCACCCAAAGCTTTCTATTTCCATGTAAATCTGGGTAAGGCCTTCTTTTCGCAGAAAATAAATCAACAGCCCAACTACCGAAAAAATAACCATCGTCACCAGCGAATAACCTATCTCGCGACGAACATCTTTGTCTTTGGGGAATTTTTGTTGAATTTTAAAGTACAACCATTCGTGGCGTTTGAGGTGGTAAAATAACCAATACGCTCCTCCTGCTACCAAGACATAACGAACCAACTGAAAGAAAAAGGTGAGCGAAAAACGGCTCAAAATATCGACTTCTTGAAATGTTTCCATGACTGATTAATAAGTAGTTGTTTCGAATTTATTTTTTTAACAACGCACGACACTCTTCTTGAATTTGTGCATCTTCCCACGCCATTGGTTTCAAGGCAAGGGCTTTTTTCAGGTACCCATTTCGGGCGGGAGTTTGTTGTAATTCATCGCAAAAGCGAGCCGCTAACAAATAGAATTTCAGATTGGAAGGTCTGAGCTCAATCGCCTTTTCTACTGCTTTTAACCCTTCCGTTAAACTAGCTAGCTTGGCGGCATCACCTACTACCATTTTTTCAAACGTATTAAGAGTCGTCATCTTGAAATGCCAACTGGCCAATACTCCCCAACTTTCGGGATGCCTAGGATTGAATTCCGAGGACTAGCTCATAGTACTTAATGGCTTCGACTCGTTCGTAATGTTCTTTGTGAGCGCGCGCCTTCATTAATAAGGCTTCGCACTCATCGCTCCATTTCCCCCAAACCACCATTCCTACTAAAGCTACAAAAAATAGGTTCTGCATGGTTATAACGTTTATGGTTGATTACTTTAATTGAATAGTTTTTGATTGGCCTGCCACTGTCAACGTCCCTTCGGTATCGCACATACCTAAGCCGTAATCTAACGTCCCAGTTACATTATTGGAGGACAGCTTTACGACCCCACTAACGGGCACGTTGGTTTCGCAAGACCCTTTGGTGATCATTGCAGAGGTCGTCTCTACGGAATAATCTACCTCCCCTGATTTGAAGCTACCCGTCATCAAGGTCGAAATTTCATCGTCTGACGTAGCTGGGGTTAGGAAGTTTTTCCAGGTTTGGGCCAAAGCGACGGTCGTAGTCACACTACTCGACGACGTGGTGACACTGAGGGCAGTTACGTTGATTTTGTAATCGAGCGTATTAGCCGCATTCAACTTAAAATCAGCCACCGCGAAGGTACCATTCATGGTTACATCACCTAGGGTTAAATTATTCATTTTCACCGTAATCGTGGCTCCAGTTTGACCAAAAGTACCCGAATAAACAATCGTTAAGGAGCCTTTCACTGTACCGTACGGACTTGTACACCCCGCTCCAAAATCGACCGAAATGGTTTTAATTTTGGCATCGGCTTGAATCGTAGCACAGGTAGGCACTTGGTTATTTTCGATAGTGCGGCCGTTTACTTTTGCCCTGTCCATAATATCATTGACCATTTTTGTCACATTTTGGAGTGAAGCCTGCACTTTTGTATTTTGCTGCATGGCTTTTTCCATTTGAGAAAAATCGACGGTTGGCTGAATGTTGACCGAGTCAATTTTGTTGCAAGACGTCAAAAGAGTAGCGGTAAGAAGGGCTGCAATTGAAAACCGTTTCATGATTGGAGTTTTTTAAGTTGAAGCATTGCTGCGTTTTAGTAAACGATTTGTTTTGTTTGATGCTCCAAAATTGGGGGATGCCGCTGGGCTACCGAAAACAATTCAACCAACCCCTCCCTTTTTTCAATCAACTCACAGTTTTAAGTTTCTTGAGAGCTTTCCCAGCAGTTGCAAACGAATTAGCAGTAAATTGAAGGTGAGGGAGTTTTCGTAGAAGAAAAGTGCATTTTCGTTGAAAAAGTCGCATAAAAATTGATTTTGCCCGTATTTTCGAACATGATTTTATTCACAGAAAAATATCGCTGGGTTTGGCATGTAGCCTTTTGGCTAACCTATATTTTGGTGCTGTCGTACACGTTTGGGCAAATCATGCCATTTTGGTCTGCCCAAACGCGCGTTTTTTTGGGGCTAGTACTTCACGTCTCTTTTGCGTATTTTAATTGGTTTTGGCTCATCCCGCGTTTTTTCCTCAACCAAAAATACTTTTACTATTTTTCGGTTTCGATTTTGTGCTTCTTTGGATTGGCTTTCATTCGCTATTTGATTGAACAAAACCTTCCTTCCTACATTGTATCTACGGTTACGACCATTTTACCTTTACGCTTAATTTTTATCGCTTTTTCCTTTTTAAGTATTTGGGTTCTCAGCTCTCTTTTTAGGCTTTTGGAAGACCGCATTAAAACCATGCAGCTTGAAAATGAGCTTCGAACTGCTCAGCTAAACTCAGAATTGCGTTTTTTGAAGTCTCAAATCAATCCACACTTTTTGTTCAATACCCTCAACAATGTGTATTCATTGGCCTACCTCAAATCAGACTTGGCCGCCCCAATGATTCTCAAACTGTCGGGGATGTTGCGGTACATGCTATACGACTGCGATGCCCCTAAAGTTGCCATTCAAAAGGAAATTGAGTACCTACAAGATTACGTTGAACTTCAGGTACTTAACCCAACCGACCGACCCAAAGTCAAGTTTGAGATAAGTAACCAAGCCCCTCACTTACAGATAGAACCCATGCTTTTTGTCAATTTTATCGAAAATGCTTTTAAACACGGCAACCTGAATCATCCCAGAGGATTTATCAAGATTCTCCTTAAAATTGACCCAAATGAACTTTTGTTTAAAGTTGAAAATAGCGTTGGAGATAGCACAAGTAAGGACAAAGTAGGGGGGCTTGGACTGCAAAATGTTCGGCAACGTTTATCACTTATTTACCCCGAACGGCATCATCTAGCCACCGAACAAAACTCGTCTCATTTTAAGATTAGCTTACTTCTTCGGTTTTAGTCCATTTTACCATTCATCCTCCAAAACTACCAATTTCTTTACTCATGAACTGCCTAATTGTTGACGATGAATACATGGCTCGTCTTTTATTGGAAGAATACGTACGTAAAGTTCCGCAGTTAAACCTTGTCGGTACGTGTGAAAATGCCTTGGAAGCGTTTCATCGACTCAAAACAGAATCAGTCGATGTTTTATTTTTAGATATTCAAATGCCCCATTTGAATGGCTTAGATTTTGTCCAAACGTTGCAACAAAAACCTGCCATTGTTTTTACAACGGCGTACTCTGAACATGCCGTGGAAGGGTTTCGCCTCAATGCGGTCGATTATTTACTAAAACCCTTTTCGTTTGAACGATTTGTGCAAGCCGTTAGTAAAGCCGCCGACTTCGTTCGGTTTCGACAGCAACCTAAAGCTAACGTTACAGAAACACCTTCAACGACATCGGAGCATTTTTTTGTAAAGTCGGACGGGAAACTGGTAAAAGTACGCTACGAAGACATTTTGTACATCGAAGGCCTCAAGGAGTACGTCAGCATCTATACCACTGATAAACAACGCATTATTACGCTCCAGTCCATCAAAAACCTTGAAACACTCTTACCAACGCCGCACTTTTTACGTATTCATAAATCATACATTATTCAGTTGGAATTTTTAGAAGCCATCGTGGGAAACCAAGTTGAAATTCAACAAAAACTCCTCCCTATTGGTGCGACCTATAAGGAGGAGTTACTAAAACGTTTATCCCTTGAGTGAGTTAGTCCTGCGATAAGTGCTCCACTCCTCTCACAAACAAAGCACGACTTGGAAAAGCAAAAGTAGCGCCTTGGTTGCGCACGATTTCTAAAATTTTGAAATTCACTTCTTCTTTTACCCGCATAAATTCTTTCCAAACAGACGTACCCACGTGGTAAATTACTACTACGTCCAACGAGCTTTCACTCAAAAGTTCTAACCGCACGGTGGGTTCTTTCGACCCAGTGATGTACTCAGAAAGCAAGTACTCACGAATTTCCTCGATGATCTTTTCAATGGTTTCTGAAGGTGTATCATAAGCCAACCGAACATAATACTTAGCGCGTCGGTGGGTCCGTTGTGAGACGTTTTCGAGGGCTTGGGTCACCATCAAACGATTGGGAACGGTTATCAAACTGCCATCGTCCGAACGAACGCGCGTGCTTCTAAACCCAATTTGTTCTACTTCTCCCGAAATCTTATCCAACACCACCGATTGCCCCACCAAAAAAGGGCGTTCGAGCATGATGGTTATCGAAGCAATAAGATTTTCGAGCGTTTCGCGGGCCGCCAATGCAATCACCACTCCCCCAATTCCCAAACTGGTAATTAGTGCCCAAACGTTCACTTCATATACTTTGTGGAGCATGACAAAAAAACACGTCAGTGTCCAAAAAATGATGGCAATGTCTTTGAAGAAAGGAACGAGTTGGTCATCTAAGGCCGAGGGCGTTTCGGCAGCTTGCTGCTTGAATATCAAGGAAATAAACTTTATCAAACGAATTCCTAACCAGCCGATGGCGACCGACAACATTGTTTGATAAACGCGCTCCAATATCATCCGCCAGCCAAATTTTTCAGGTGAAGCCCAATTCCATTCGGAAGGCACTTTGAGGTGATAAAAGGCCGAATATAAAATAACAAGGGTGATAAGCGCCTCAAAAGGACGGCGAGTAAGACGCACAAATTCCGCCACGGGGATATTGCCAGCCTCACTTTTGATAAAACGGTAAATCGTACGACTCACGGTAAAGGAAAGTCCACGCCGAAGGATGATTCCTAAACCCAGTATGCCTACAAACCAAAGTAAATCGCTGATTTTGTTTTCTAAAATGGTGTAATGAAGCCAATACGAAACTTGGTTCATGTCTTTAGCTAGTTGATTCGGCTACAAAACAACGACGTATTTGGCGTTTTAACAACAAAAAGCGGGTTATCGAATGGTCAATTTCGACAACTCTGCCAAAAATACCTCTTTTCGACGGCGGGCGACTTCAATCTGAGCATCGTCGTTCATCACTACCGTTCCTCCCTCCCCTTTTATGTATTTCTGCACTTGCCGCAAATTGATAAGATACTGATTATGAACCCGTACAAAGCCATACGGGCTTAGCAATTCTTCGTATTCTTTTAAGTTCTTGGATACCATTATTTTTTTTCGACCCATAAAGTGAAAAATGGTGTAATTCGCATCTGATTCACAGCGAATAATTTCCCGAATTGGTACGTAAAAAATCCCTTCTTGCGTCGGAAGCGCCATTTGCATACTCTCCGACTGCCCTCCTCGAAGGTTTTGCAAAAGTATTTCTACATTTTGAGCCGATGATTTTTTGGTTTTTATACGCTCAGCGGCCCGTTGAATAGCGGCTTCAAGTTCGTCGCCATCAATAGGTTTTAATAAATAATCAACTGCCCCAATTTTAAAGGCTTTTACGGCATAGTGGTCGAATCCTGTGGTAAAAATCACCTCAAAATCAATCCGTTCGAGGCCATCGAGCATGTCAAATCCGCTTTTACCAGGCATTTGAATGTCCAAAAAAACCAAATCAGGATTCAGCACCTGAATGGCGCGGGCACCTTCGTCGGCCGAATGGCAAAACTGCATAACGTAAATGTCTTGGGCATACAGTTCGAGGAGTTTTTTAAGGGCTTGGCACCCCATGAGTTCGTCGTCAACGATGAGCGCTTTTAACATAATTTGATTTGAGCAATGTCTGGCAAAACTATTTTTACTTTTGTTCCTGAAGGCTCACCCGTTTTGTCGTACAAATCGTCGATGATGATTTTGGCTCCTTCGGTATTGTACTGACGGTTAAAGGTTTCGATGCTTTCGAGTACGTTTTGAGTCCCTTTGGATTTTCGGCTGGGCGACAATTGTTTACTTATTTCTTTTGACTTTACCCGCCCAACCCCGTTGTCTTCAATGGTACACGAAACCAACGTTGTAGTTTCTCGATGAAACGAGAGGATAATTTTACCTTGTTCCGTGCGGTGCATCAGTCCGTGCCAAATGGCATTTTCGACGTGAGGTTGTATCATCATGGTGGGAAAAACGGTTTCGTGGGCCTCCAAGCGGGAATCTACTTTAATTTCAAAATCAAACTTATTTTTCCCAAAACGCATTTGTTCTAACTCAACATAAAGATTCATAAAAGTTACAATTCGTTCGATGGGCTGAAGTGGCATATCGGTATTGTCCAAAATTTGCCGAATCAATTTTGAAAACTTGGTGAGGTATTTCGACGCTTGGTGGTTTTGGTCATGTAAAATGAAATTATTGATGGAATTGAGGCAATTAAAGATAAAATGGGGGTTCATTTGCGCCCGTAACGCCTTCATTTCCAAGGCTGCAATCTGACGATTGAGCATAGCTTTTTCTTTTTCTCTCTCCTGAATACGTCGTATTCTTCCCGTGAAGAACACCACCAAAGCCGCAACACCCGCCATAATCGCCAAAAATCTAAACCAATCTTTTGTCCAAAAAGGAGCGGTCACTCGTACTTTCAGCGTCAGTGGGGTTTCGTTCCAAACTCCGTCCGAATTGCTCGCTTTTACCTTAAAAACATATTCTCCTGGAGGAATTTGCGAATAGCTCACAAAATGACGGTTTCCGCTGTATATCCAATTTTTATCAACTCCCTCCAATTGGTACGCATACTGATTCTTTTGGGGTGAAGTAAAATCTAGCGCGGCAAATTCAAACGACAAAAAGTTTTCTGTATAGCTCGTTTCGATCATACCTTTCCCAAAAATATTCACCGAATGATTCATCACTTTTACTTCTGTTATGGCAACAGGTGAAGAACTACCACGGCGTTGTAACCCAGAAGGTTGGAAAATAGTAAAGCCATTAACTCCCCCAAACGCCATCTCGCCAGAGGCTAACTTAAAGTACGCTCCCCCATTAAACTCATTGTTTTGAATTCCATCGTGTACATCAAAAGTCGTAAAAGTCTCATTTTTAGGATTAAACCGTGCCAGCCCCATGTTGGTACTCATCCACACTTGACCATTGTCATCCACCAACGAACCATACACAATGCTGTTTGGCAGGCCGTCGTCGGTGGTATATAGCTTAAATTGCTTAGACAACGGATTGTATTTCCCAAAACCTACCCGATAACTACTAATCCAAAGAACTGAATCACTACTTAGGTTGACACTACTCACGTCCCCCACCTCTATATTAGTGGAGGGTATCACCAGTGGCACAGGCTCAATCGTCTCATTTATAGGCGAATATTTTTGCAGGCCTACACCTCTCCCAATCCAAATTGTTCCTTTTGAATCTTCTTTAAATGAGTTTATCAAATCGTCGTATCCGCTTCCATTGGCCCAAAAACGAAACGTTTTTGTCGGATAGTCAAATGTAAATAACCCTCTGGCTGTCCCCATCCAAATCCGCTTTCGACTATCCATATAAATCGTCCGAATGGCAGTTGATTGGAGCGTATCAAACGCTGGCTTACACGCAAGCGAAGGTGCGGTAAACTTTCCTTTTGAGGCATCATACTGCACCAAGCCATTGCCCGTTGCCCCCCAAAACAGGCCCGACTCTACCTCAGTCAGGGCATAGAGTTGGTTTTGGCCTGCTGTTTCTGGCTTACTTACCCTCACTTTTCCTGTCTTCTTATTCCAAACGTTGATTCCTTCTCCATCTGTTCCTACCAACAGATTGTCGCCCGCTTCGGCAAAAGACAAAACGAAGTTGTAATTCAGCCCATTATCTTGATTTATCGTCCGAAATTTACCCAATCGAAGATTTATTTTGTTCAGCCCACTATTATTACTTCCCACCCATACTAAGCCCGAATTATCTTCAAAAATATCGTTGAGCGGCGCCCCTTTGAGGCTGTTGAGGCGCTGGTACGTCAAATCGGACGGCAGAAAATCCATTTTTTCGGTTTTGGTATCCAAACAAACCAACCCCGACTGTAGGCTCAACCAACATCTCCCGTTTTTGCCAATTGTCATCGACCGAATTGGAAATGTAAGAAGCTCAGGAAAGAGAGTTCGTAAAGAATACTTTTTCACCAATTTCAGGGAATGACTATCAAAAACCCAAACGCCTTCATTTTCGACCCCTATCCAAATCAAATTATTATATACTTGCATCGGACGAATGTCTTTATCGGAAGTCAGCCCAAAAGAGACTATCTTGTACTTGTTTTTTTTGACGTCCAACAACCAATAGTTTTCACTGGTAGAAATCAATAGCCTGTTGGTATCAAGCTGTGCAGCATTTAGTATGTTAAGGTGAGGAATTTTGCAGTAGGTACGTTTGCTTTTGGTATCTAGGAAATAAAGACCTTTGTTACTACATACCCAAAGATTCCCTTTTGCGCCTGGCAGGATTTTTCGTATTCTAACGTTTGGCAAAAACGTACGGATAGAATCCGTCAATATATTGAGCTGAGCAATGCCATTCCGAGTCCCTACCCAAAGGTACTCATCGCCGTTGTGGAATAACTGCCGAATACTATTGCTGGGAAGCCCCACCACTGATTGGCCAATCTGTGCCCGATAGGGTTTGAACTGATACCCGTCGTACCGTAAAAGTCCATCGTCGGTACCTACCCAAAGAAAACCCCGACTATCTTGGCTAATGCTCCACACTGTATTTTGGGAAAGGCCGTTTCGGTTGTCAAAGTTTTCCACCCAAGCATTTTGAAACACCTGCGCAAACAGCGACGGGATACTCCACCCTAGCAAATACAACAAAAGCCCGCCTTTAAGACGCATGTTTTTCCAATCACTATTTAGAACAATCCCCAAAGTAGCAAATTACCAAAAATACATCCAAGTCCGCCACCTTTTTACAGATGCTACCAGTTATTCATCGGTAGTTTTTCGGGGGTTTTGTCCAATTTATTTTTGAGTCATCAAAAAACAAAACCCCTTGAAGTTATGAACGCGCTCACTCATCCGCCTTTGCCTCTGCTTGTAAAAACCCCTCCTCAGCGGAAAGTTTCCATTCCCAAACTCACGTTGCCCTACCTGAATCGCTTTGTCAGTATTCCAATCACTCAGATACTATATATCCAAAGTGATGTAAACTACAGCAATATCTACCTAAAAGACGGGCGGCGTTTTCTAGTAGCTAAAACCTTAAAAGAATACAACCAAGAACTAAAGACCCATTCTTTCGCCCGCATTCATAAATCGTTTTTGGTCAATCTTGATTCGATTACGTCTTGTGATTTTCCTGAATACGAAGTTCATCTTCAAAATGGGTTGTGCCTACCTATTGCGCGCCGTAAACGCAAAGTGTTTCAGCAAGTGTATCATTTTTTTCAACGTGCCCACCGAATCGCCAGCTAAACTCATGGAAATGGCATTGTTCATTGTTGGTATCATCATCGCGTTTTGCCTCTTTTTTACTGCCCTGTGGTCGGCCATCGTTTTTGGTTTTTCTCACTTTAGCGGTTGGCAAAATTTAGCGAGCCAGTACGCCGCGCCTCCCCTCTACGAAGGTTTTTATACCAACGTAAGTGGGCGGGTAGGATTGGTCAGTTACAACAACTTACTCCGAATCGCTTTTACCGAAAAAGGATTGTATTTGCACATAATGCCATTTTTTCAAATCGGTCATACACCCTTGCTACTTCCTTGGCACCAATTACGCCACTGGGAACTCAAAACTTCTTTGTTTAGGAAAGTGGTTTATTGCCAAATTGATGGAGTCCGTATCACCCTTCCCCACAAATACTGGGGGACACTCCAAAGTTACCTTAGCGCTTACGCCTAATTTCAACAGTTATGCTCCGAATTATTCCTGTACCTAAACAACACTGCTAACAATGAAATATTAGTCACCTTCAAAGAAGGACTGACGTTTAAAAGCATTAACAAACCATGCTTTTTGGGGCTAAAACCAACAATAATCCACAAAAAAAGCTCGAAGAATGGTTTCTTCGAGCTTTTTGGGCTTCCGATTGGAAGCAACAGCACTGACTTATTTCTGCGCTGGTTGTTGTGCAGGAGCTGGTGTAGTTGCTGGAGCAGGCGTTGTAGGCGCGGGAGCCGCAGGCAACGAACGTTGGTTCGCTTTCTCTACGTTTACGCTCTTGATTCCACCTGCTGCTTGAGGCTCACCGATGAACAAATGCGAAACCAACGCCAAAATAGCCATCGCACCTGCCAATCCCCAAGTGATTTGTTCCAAAAGGTCAGTTGTACGTTTTACACCAAACATTTGGCTTGCCCCACTTCCTCCAAATTCTCCTGCTAAACCGCCTCCTTTTGAGTTTTGAACCAATACGATTAAAACCAACAATACAGCGATAATAGCAATTACAACGATAAATACGGTAAACATTTTTTTGTTTTCAGTTATGAGTTTTCTAGTTCAAGATTGACCTTTCACTTGCTACTCCGTGGTTAAGTCTTTTATCTTTTCGGCAAAGTACGCCTTTTTTTCTGGTTTTTTCAACATCAGTTGCTCGTATATTTCAATGGCCCGTTCAATTTTTCCTTGCCGCACCATGATTCTCGCCATCCCTTCGCTTACTACCTCTCTTTTTACAGTGGAGTTTCGCTTTTTGGCAAGATCTTCAGGCTCAACATTAACTACATCGTTCAAATTAGCGCGGATGGGACCAATTCGGGCTTCATTTTCGATGAAACTATCAATGATATCCATCTGAATTTGGCGTTCAAGTTCTCGATCTAACTTTACATTTTCTTCGGCTGTTGAACTCTCAATCTGTTCTAAATCATTCTGTAGTACGTTCTCGCGCAATGTCGTGTCGTCAATAGGTGGCAATTCTGGCATCAATGTTTTCTGCTGTAATGAATCTAATGGTTCGTCAAAAAGGCTAATTTTTGGTAATTCAGGCAAGTTCCATCGGGGTTTTGCCAATGATTCCACTTCCTTTTTCTGATAATCAGCTGGCCACAAGACATTTTCAAATTTTTTACTCTTGAGATTGGGCGACCATTGAAATTCGTTTTGGATTAATTTTCGCAATGTATTTCGACTTATTGAATACGCTGCGGCTTTCTGAATAGGAACTTCCGCCACTTCTGGCTGATGAAGTGCCGTTGCTTTGGCAATCAATACCCGTAATGTTTGACAATAAGGGTACAAATCGGATGCTTCATTGAGGTGAGGAATGTCAGCCTCTGTAATATCGTCTGGATGCGACGTCCAGTACGAAAATGATTCTTTTACGTAACGATTACTCATATATGGGGTCGTTTTATACAAAACCTACCAGTCTCCTGCCGACTTATTAAAAATATCCTGGACAATTTGATCCAAAATTTGGGGTACAAGTCGGCTTTCCACTTGGCTTAGTGTCTGACTTTGAGGAAAATCTTTGAAGAATGAAAAACTTTGATCGAAGTTCTTTTCTTCATCTTTATTGTTGGTAAACTTTACCTGAATGGTAATAGAAAGTCGGTTTAAGGCCGCTTGGTCATTGGCAGTGGGTGCCGCAGGAGTAACTTCATAGGCTGTTATAGACCCCTCCAACTGCAAATCGCCGTTTAGCGGCAATAACGCCAAACTGGTATTACGCTGGTAATACTCCTTCATTTTTTCATTGAACTGCAACGCCATGTTGGCTGGCCCCCCTGCTGTGCCCATTGTAAAGTTAGTAATCGTCACACTTTTAATATCGGGGGAAAGAGTTGTTCCTCTAAAAGAATAACAACCTGACAACGCCAATAAAAGGGTCGTTAGGAGTAGTAGGTTTAGGGTTTTTGGTTTGGGGTTTAGAGTTTGAAGTTTACGGTTTGAGGTTTGGAGTTTGAAACCCGAAACCCGAAACACTAAACCCGAAACACTAAACACTAAACGGGAAACACCAAACTGAAAACCCAAAACAGGCAACAGAAAACTAATCTTCTTCAATATCATACTGTTTTATCTTACGATACAATGTTCGTTCTGAAATCCCAAGGGCTTGAGCTGCGTATTTTCGTTTGCCAGCACTGCGTTGTAAAGCCTTCACAATCATCTCTTTCTCTTTGTGCTCCAAGGAGAGCGACTCATCCTCCGCTGTTTCGTGAGAAATATCCACTACCTCATTCTCAATGCTATCGTAAGGGGAAATCTGAATAATATTGGGCGTATTATTCGACATTGGCCCAGATGAATGCTGCGTTGTGGATGCGTTGAGGGCTGTTCCGCTTGGCAACAGTTTCGTGGTTTCTGATAAAGGCTGCGTGTCGGCTTCTATACTACTAAATAGACTACCATGTTCGCGTAAAATCTCTCCGTGGTGGGCATCGCCGCTCAACAGCTTCAATACCAGCTTCTTGAGGTCATTCATGTCGCGGCGCATGTCAAACAAAATTTTGTACAGCAATTCCCGCTCATTAAATGATTCTCCCGCTGCGGCATTGTTACCTCCTGCTCCTAAAAACGTCATCGAGCGCGTCGTTGATGCGTAATTGGGTAAGTATTTTACCAAAACTTGCGGCGTAATTGGTACTTTATTTTCCGCTTCTAAGATTTGGATTTGCTCGGCAATGTTTTTTAACTGACGAATATTCCCTGGGAAATTATAACTAATTAGCATTTCTTTCCCTTCGTTCGTAAGCGTCACGGGTGCGATTCGGTACCGTTCTGCAAAATCTGAGGTAAATTTTCGAAACAACAAGTCGATGTCGCTTCCACGTTCGCGAAGGGGTGGCACCGCAATGGGCACTGTATTGAGTCGATAATACAAATCTTCCCGAAACTTACCACGCTGCACTGCGTCAATCAAATTAACGTTTGTTGCCGCTACCACACGAACATCGGTTTTTTGTACTGCCGATGACCCCACGCGGATAAATTCCTTGTTTTCCAATACGCGCAATAAACGTGCTTGGGTCCCTACGGGCATTTCTGCAATTTCGTCTAAGAAAATTGTACCACCATTGGTAATTTCAAAATATCCTTTACGGTCTTCAATAGCTCCCGTAAACGAACCTTTCACGTGGCCAAACAACTCAGAGTCAATGGTTCCTTCGGGAATTGCGCCGCAGTTGATGGCAATAAATGGGCCATGTTTACGTGAACTAAGATTGTGAATAATCTTAGAAAACGACTCTTTCCCACTTCCACTTTCTCCCGTTATAAGCACCGTCAAATCGGTGGCAGCTACCTGCATCGCTACGTTAAGGGCGTAGTTGAGAGCAGGCGCATTCCCGATAATGCCAAAACGGTTTTTAATGGATTGAATTTCAGGGTTTGTCATTGTATCCTAAACTGTTTCTACCACATGGCCAATCAAAGTAGCCGACGAACATTCTGTTACTAACACTTGTACGTAGTCTCCTTTTTTGAAATTTTCTTTCGGGAATACTACCACTTTATTTTGGTCATTGCGGCCACACAAGAAATCATCCGAGCGCTTCGATGGCCCTTCTACCAACACTTTATGGGTTTTACCCACGGCCAGTTGATTACGCTCGCCTGAGTGCTGCAATTGTACCGCAATCACTTCTTGCAAACGGCGTTTTTTTACGTCCTCCGCAATGTCATCTTTAAGTTTCTTAGCAGCAGGTGTTCCTGGGCGCTCTGAGTAAGCAAACATGTACGCATAATCATATTTTACGTACTCCATCAGCGTCAACGTATCTTGGTGTTCTTCTTCCGTTTCAGAACAAAAACCCGTAATCATGTCCGTTGAAATACCACAATCTACCCCTAAAATTTCACGAATACGGTCAATTTTTTGGATGTACCACTCACGGTCGTACGTGCGGTTCATGATTTTCAACACGCGGCTATTCCCACTTTGCGCTGGCAAGTGAATGTATTTACAGATGTTTTCGTACTTTTTCATCGTCCAAAGTACGTCATCGGTAATATCTTTAGGGTGTGAAGTACTAAAACGTACGCGTAAATCTGGGCTAATGGTCGCGACCATTTCCAACAATTGCGCAAAATTCACCATTTGCCCTTCTCCCCCATCGGGAGTTGGGGGGCTATACTTATAAGAATCCACATTTTGGCCCAAAAGCGTTACTTCACGGTAGCCTTCATCGAAGAGTTGTTTTGCTTCACGAACTACGCTAAAAGGATCACGGCTACGCTCACGTCCACGGGTATAAGGTACTACGCAGAAGCTACACATGTTATCGCATCCACGCATGATGCTGATATAAGCCGTGATTCCGTTGGAATTGAGGCGAATAGGTGATATATCGGCATAAGTTTCTTCGCGAGAAAGAAATACGTTTACTGCTTTTTGGCCCGTTTCTGCTTCCTCAACCAACCGTGGCAAATCGCGGTATGAGTCGGGGCCTGCCACTATGTCCACAATTTTCTCTTCTTCCAAGAGCTTGGTTTTTAGGCGTTCTGCCATACATCCCAACACCCCCACAATCATACCTGGGCGTTTTTTCTTCAATGTGTTGAGGTGTTTCAATCGGTTTCTAACTTTCTGCTCAGCGTTATCACGGATTGAACAGGTATTTAAGAAAACGACATCGGCCATGTCTTCCGAAGAAGTAGTGGCAAAATCAGCATTTCGCATGACTGCGGCGACAATCTCGCTGTCCGAAAAATTCATCTGACAGCCATAGCTTTCGATAAACAGCCGTTTTTTACCTGCTGCCAATTCTTCTTCACTCACTTTCACGACTTCGCACGCCTCTTTATCGCTTTCCGACAATATTTTTAGTGTTGAGGTAATCATTCCAATAATTCGTTAAAAAAAAATTGAACCACAAAGGTATAAATTATAGACGACAAAACTGACAAAGTGGCAGAGTTTAACAAACTTTAAGGGAGTTCTCTTTCCAGATTGATGCGCTTTACCAGTCTTCTTGTTCATCCAAAAATTGGCGGTGTGCGCGTTGTAGCTCTTGGTATGTTTTGGTATTTTGTTGTTGGAGAGCCAATTCCATCCCTTTTTGGTACAATGCCTCAGCTCGTTCGAGGTTTTCGAGGGCCGCATACAACGCCGCAGCATGGTAATACGTTGGTAAATACGAAGGATGCTCGTCCAGCAACATATCAAAATAGACTTTGGCCTTTGAAGTGTCTTTGTTTAGATATTCCATCGCCAACGCATACGCATTAAAAGGGTCTTGAGAATCTTCTTCGTAAAATTGAAGCAGTAATTCGAGTCGGTTATTGTTCATAAAAAATTATTATGCAAGCATACTATTTTTAAACCTTGTGCTTTATATATTTGCACCAACAAAATAAATCTCCTTAAAGTTATATTTCAAATAATCCCGACGAAGCACATGAAAATTTTAGTTTGCATTACCAACGTACCTGATACAACGGCCAAAATCAGTTTTACCGACAATGACACTAAATTTAACAAAGCAGGCGTGCAGTACATCATCGGCCCGTACGATGACTACGCCCTTGCCAGAGCCGTTGAATTGAAAGAAAAGCTGGGAGGAACCATCACCGTTTTAAACGTAGGCGAAGCTGAAAGTGACCCTCAAATCCGCAAAGCATTGGCCATTGGTGCCGACGATGCCATTCGTGTCAATTGCGACCCACAAGATTCCTACTTTACCGCTGCCCAAATTGCGGCCGTTGCCAAAGAAGGCGGCTATGATTTGATTTTGATGGGACGCGAATCCATTGATTTCAACAGCGGCGTTGTTCATAGTTTGGTGGGCGAAATGCTTGGTATTCCGTCGTTTTCTCCTGTCATGAAACTTGACATTGAAGGTTCAACCGCCAAGTTTGCCCGTGAAATTGAAGGAGGTAAAGAAAACTTGGAAGCACCGCTTCCTTTGGTACTTGGTTGCCAAGAGCCCATCGCTGAGTGGAAAATCCCTAACATGCGTGGCATTATGACTGCCCGTACGAAGCCCCTAAAAGTGGTTGAACCAGTGGCCGTTGACGAGCTTGCGACCTTGGACAAATACACCTTGCCCGCCCCTAAAGGTGCTTGCAAGATGATTCCTGCCGACCAAGCGGAAACCCTCATTTCATTGCTCAAAACAGAAGCGAAGGTGTTGTAATAGCCCCCCACCCCCCGATGGGGGAGCTATAAAACATAAACTTAAAGTCCCCCTTTCGGGGGTTAGGGGGCTTCAAAATCATGTCAATATTAATATTTGTAGAACTCGATAACGGTAGTATCAAAAAAACATCTTTGGAGGCCGTTGCATACGGCGCAGAAATTGCCAAAGTAAAAGGAACTACCGCCACAGTATTGGCCATTGGCAATGCCGAAACGTCGGAATTGGCCTCCGCAGGTGCGTACGGTGCCAGCAAGGTTTTGCACGCAAACGCCTCAGAATTAGCCACTGAAAATGCCATGGCTTACGCCTCGGTATTGGCCGCCGCAGTTCAGCAGGAAGGAGCCGAGGTAGTTATTCTGCCAAAATCAGGTTTGTGTGATTCGATGGGGGCACGTGCCGCCGCTAAATTAGGGGCAAGCATTGTATCAGGAGTAACTGAGCTGCCCGATTTGACCGACGGTTTTAAAGTAAAACGCAGTATTTATACAGGAAAAGCTTTTGCAACGGTCGCGGTAAAAGGAGCAATCAAAATTTTGGGTATTAAGAAAAATGCCATTGAGGCCATTGCTGGCAGCGGAAGTGCCGAGGTTGTTGGCTTCTCTCCTGCCCTTGGCAGTGGCGATTTTGTAGCCAAAGTAGTAAGCCAAGAAAAAGCCAGCGGCGAGTTGTCGCTAACCGAAGCCGACATTGTGGTATCGGGTGGACGTGGAATGAAAGGCCCTGAACATTGGCAACCGCTTCTCGACTTGGCACAGTCACTTGGTGCCGCTACGGGTTGTTCAAAACCAGTTTCTGACCTTGACTGGCGTCCTCACCACGAGCACATTGGCCAAACAGGTATCAAAGTGGCACCTAATTTGTACATTGCTTGCGGAATTTCGGGGGCTATTCAGCACTTAGCAGGTGTTAATTCATCCAAAGTGATTGTGGCCATCAACAAAGATCCCGAAGCGCCATTCTTCAAAGCCGCCGATTACGGCATCGTAGGTGATGTTTTTGACATTTTACCTCGCTTGACCAAAGCGGTGAAAGAAAGTAAATAAGACGCAAGAAGTAAGGGGGCAAAAGGTAAGTAGGCAAATGCAGACTTACTCTTTGCCCCTTACTTCTTGCCATTCTGAAATTTGCTACTTGTCTTTTATTATTTTGAAACTTCGTCGAAAGTTCCAATGTTACAAACCTGCGGGAGAAAAGAAAGCCTTTTCAAATCCCCGCAGGTTTACTATTTTTGTGTCCTAAAAAAAGCCGTGCTTTAGCATTTATCATAGTGGAAAAAATAAAACTTGAAATTTTGGGGCTTTCCCCGAGCCAATCCCAAACTGGTTCGTTTGCTTTGGTGTTGGGAGAAGAATACGGGAACCGTCGTTTACCGATTATTATTGGGATGTTTGAAGCGCAAGCCATTGCGATAGAAATAGAAAAAATCCAGCCCAATCGTCCCATGACCCACGACTTGTTCAAGTCGTTTGCAAAGGCATTCAATTATTCAGTCAGTGAGATTATCATTTCGGATCTAAAAGAAGGCATCTTCTTCGCTCGTTTGCAATGCACTGATGGCATTCGTGATACGGTGATTGATGCACGCCCTTCTGATGCCATAGCCATTGCACTGCGTTTCAATGTGCCCATTTATACGTACGAAACCATTTTGTCGGAAGCAGGCATCACCTCTGGTTCACAGTCTGACGCCGACGAACCTATAGAAGAAATTGTACAGTCGTCAAAGCCACGTTCGTGGACTGACCAAATCAAAAACATGAGTTTAGAAGAGCTTCACAAAGTGTTGGAGCAATCTCTCAACAACGAAGAATACGAAAAAGCAGCTAAAATTCGTGACGAAATAGCACGTCGGAATTAGCAGAAGGGAATTATTTTTATCAACTGTTCCCAAACAGAAAAGCCCCGACCAAATCGGGGCTTTTCTGTTAAACAATGAACGTTTTATTTTTTCTTCTTAGTAGGCAACACAGGCACTGGAATTTTTGAGGCAAACTCAGCGGCGCCTTTTTCGATAGCATCTTTAAAGAATGGGAAAGAAGTATCGTTGCTCGACTGGCCCAAATCCAACGCTTTTTTCGCCAACGGTGCTGCTTCAGCAAAGTTACCCAACTTGGCCAAAATTTGGGCTTTAGTCCAAACGTTACGGAATGTCTCTTTGTAAGCTACCGCTTGGTTGACCATCGAAAGGGCTTTTTGGAGATTGCTTCCTTTGCCCAACAAATACGTTGCGCCCGCATTCATGTTGTTAGCACTTGCTTCCGCAGCTTTATCAATGGCTGTTTCCACAATCTTAGTCGTAGGAATGGCCAACAATGGGCTTACTTTTACTTTGTCCCATTTGATGTCTAAGTTTGCAGTAGAGTCAGTAATGTTGGAAAAACCAATTTCAAACGATTCCGTCATGGCTGCTTGCTCAGGCTTTACCGATATACGGGCTACGTCGTCTGCTTGCTTGTATTGTTCTGGCGCAGTTGCGGCTGATTTATTGATAATTACCGTCCACGCATCAGCATTTGGAATGCTATAAAGGAAGTACTTACCTGCTGGAACGGTTTTACCATCCAACATAATATCAGTTGAAAATTCAATGGCCGTTGCTTGGTTAGCACCCGTACGCCAAAACTGACCATAAGGAACAAGTTTACCAAATACCTCACGGCCTTTTACGGCTGGACGAGAGTATTTTACTGTAATGTCAGTGACTCCTACAGTTTGCATCACTGTCGCTGCTGGACTAGGTTGTGGGGTACGGATTTGGGCCATAGCCATACCGCCAACAAAAGTTAAAGCGGTGATTACCAACGATTTTTTCATCTTTTTAGGTATTTTAATAGATAAATTTGGGAAATTTTCGAGGCGAAGATACGGAAAAGAATGTGATAGATTCCATACCTTCGTCCTTGAATATTGTGCAATTTTAACAAACGTATGAACCGTACTCCACTCCTTCAACTCCTCCAAGCATACCAACCCACCGACACCGAAGAACAACGCATGTGGCTCGAAACCATTGAGTTTGTAAAACAGAATCCTGCCTGTTTTGAACGCTCACTCCAGATTGGTCACATCACAGGTTCTGCTTGGGTAGTGGACGAAACAGGGCATTTTGTCTTACTGATGCACCACCGAAAACTTGACCGCTGGTTTCAGCCAGGTGGCCACGCCGATGGCGAATGGGACATTTTACAAGTAGCGATTAAGGAAGCACAAGAAGAAACGGGTTTGGCATCTGTTGAAGTGGTGTCTCATTCAATCTATGATGTGGATGTTCACTTAATCCCTGCAAACGCCAAAGATTCCGCCCATTTTCACTACGACATCCGTTTCATGCTTCGTGCCAATAAATCTATACCCCTGAGAATCAACAATGAATCAAAAAACTTGGTATGGGTTCCGCTGGAAGATGTAGCAAATTACAACAATTCGGAGTCTATTATGCGCATGGCACGTAAACAAAAATTAAGTACTTTTTTTGAGTAAAACAGGTAATTCCGCTTATCTTTGGTACTTTAAGTAGTGTATTCCAAACAGAACAAGTACCATCATGAAGCGTACCTTAACTCCATGTCGAAGCATGGCGGTTATGTGTTTGTTGTGGGTTCTAAATTCCCATTTCAGTAACGCACAACACAACAAAGAAGACCGCAATAATTATCCTTCGCCACAAAACAACCCCAAAACCACCATTAGGGTGGACAAAGTACCTTTTGTCTTTTCGCCGCACTTGTCGTACAAAGAACAGAAACAGATTCAGATGAGTAAAAAACAGGTAGGCGGGATTACTTTTTCGGTCAAATCCGTTAAAAGTCAGCCCAATAATTACAAACAACCTACCTTCCGAAGTCGAAACAAAACCCAGAAAAAAAGCCTAATGGTTGCCGATACTTCCGCGCCTTACGTGCGCTACGAGCTGAGTGACTCGACCGACCAATGAGACCAATTGAGCAAGATTCGGATTGAATGCAATGCTGATTTCTACCTATTTTTGCTGAAAGAAATCTCCCCAGAAATGGACACTATCAGCGAACAGCAAAACATTGATTATCATCGAATTGAAAAAGCAATTCGTTTTATTGAAACTCATTTTCATCAACAACCGTCATTGGCCGAAATGGCTGACCACGTAGCGTTGTCGGAGTTTCATTTCAACCGACTTTTTAGCCGTTGGGCGGGGACAAGTCCGCAGCGATTCTTACGTTTTTTAACCAAAGAATTTGCCAAAGAACGCCTCGCCCAGTCGGCTAGCCTTCTTGATACTACCCTCGAAGCAGGCTTATCTAGCACTAGTCGCCTGCACGATTTGTTTGTAACCTATGAAGCCATGACTCCCGCTGAGTTTAAACACAAAGGCGAAGGGCTTACCATCCACTTCGGCATCCACGAAACGCCTTTCGGAGCTTGTTTCATTGCAGTCACGGCTCGGGGGGTGATGGAATTAAGGTTTTTGGAGGAGGAGGAAGCCGAACCGCTCACCCATTCGCTCCAACAGGAATGGATGAATGCAACCTGGATCTACGCGCCTGAAATCACCCAATCTACGGTCAATCAGATTTTTGATGTTACGCGTGATATGACACAACCCATTACGGTTCTGTTGCGCGGCACCAATTTTCAAATCAAAGTTTGGGAAGCTTTACTATCCATTCCAAAAGGACATCTAGCTAGTTATGAACAAATTGCCAAGCAAATAGGTCAACCCAATGCCCATCGGGCCGTAGGAACTGCCATTGGAAGTAACCGCATTGCCTATCTCATTCCTTGCCATCGAGTTTTGCAAAAAGTCGGGGGAATTGGGGGCTATCGCTGGGGCATTACCCGAAAAAAGGCAATTTTGGGCTGGGAAATGAGCCAGATTTCTTAAAAAAAAGGCGAACTTTGCGGCCAAAATCAAGATTTCTTTTTTCATGACTTCTCCCCTTATTGCCCCTTCGGTTTTGGCCGCCGACTTTGCTAATCTCCAACGCGATGTTGAAATGCTCAATGCGAGCGAAGCTGATTGGATTCACATTGACATCATGGACGGCGTGTTTGTACCCAATATTTCGTTTGGATTACCCGTTACGGCTGCGATCAAAAAATACGCTCAAAAACCGTTGGACGTCCATTTAATGATTGTGCAACCAGAGCGCTACCTAGCTGCCTTTCGTGACGCAGGAGCCGAAGTATTGACGGTTCATTACGAAGCTTGCCCGCATCTTCACCGTACTATTCAACAAATCAAGGACTTAGGAGCCAAAGCAGGGGTTGCACTTAACCCTCATACGCCCGTAAGCGTTCTTGAAGACGTCATTGCCGATTTGGACTTGGTACTGATTATGTCCGTCAATCCAGGTTTTGGTGGGCAAAAATTCATCGAACGTACCTACGAGCGTGTACGCCAAGCTGCGGCATTGATTGAGAAGCAGGGAAGTAAAGCCATAATAGAAATAGATGGTGGTGTCAACCAAGAAAATGCTCCCCTCCTCTACCACGCAGGTGCAAGAGCGCTGGTCGCAGGTAGCTTTGTTTTCAACGCCCAAGACCCCATCGAAACGATTTCGAATTTGAAGAAGGTTTGGTAAATATAGTCAGACATTACAGAATCCTTTATTGGTTGACAATCAATAAAGGATTCTTCATTTTAGGTCTTAGATTGCCCCCTCTATCTACGGCATCAATGGCTAATCCAAAAGCGTAATAATCATTCCGTTGGAGTACCTCGCCTTGCCCACTCACTACCACACGGGTAGTCTTCTAAAATTAACTATTTTGTATCAAAGAACTTTTACCTCGTTTTGAGACACTTTTTAGGCACTTACCGTGTCACAGACACTTTGTTTATTCTTGGTGCGTAGTCTTGAAGACTACGCACAACGGAGGCCGAACACTACGACGAGCTGGGATTGCAAATATCGCACAACTTTTACGCTAATCTTCATTCGGAACAGCCCGAACAACAGGGGAACTTGTAAATTCAAAATCTTCACAAATTATATAAAAATTAGATTTCCTTATATCATCTAAATCCGTCAAATTTTCACCCCAAGGAATAAAATCAAAAACGTATAAGCCATTTATTCTTAGAATATTACAATCTAATACAGTAATATGATTAGTAGACCCCATAGATTCGTAAAACTTGAATTCCTTTATTTTATTAAATTTGATTAAAATATTTTCATATACGTTAAAATTAGAATGCTCAATATTTCTTGCAATTACTTCTAATTCGATTAAATTTTCAATGTATTCGAGCTTATAATTTAACCTTTCTATGACTACATCACAAAAAGGCCCATATTTTTTTATTAATGCTGCTAATTTGTCCATTTTAAATGTGCTTTTAATGCCCAATATATTTTGAAGGTAATACTCGTGAAGGTAAAGATAACCAATTAGAAAATCGGCTCAAACTCAAAGAAAAAATCATTACAAATTACATAAAATTAAGAGTTATCAATCTCTTTTAAATCTGTAGTACTTTCAGACTAATGTATCATCAAATTTAACCTATTGGCTAAAAAGAATAGGCATTATCCGCTATATAATCTAAGAAATCTTCATATTCAGTACTTAGAACCTTGCCATTAGCATCAATATAAAAAACTTTGTCTAACGATATACCATCAATAACTCTAAAGCAGTAAAGCCCTCCTGCTTGGTCGTCAGAAAACGGGATGTAGCCATTTGGTAAATAATGCTTGAATTTTTTAAAAACAGTATCTATGTACCAATCGCTTTGCCTATCCATTGAGTGAATAATTGTGAAGCCGAAATAGCCACCACCAAATAATGAGCAAAAATCAATATATTTCTTGGGGAGTTTACAACCAATGTCTCTCTCGACGAACTCTATGTCTTTTTGGCTTATTTTGGAATCAGACTCAAGAGCTTCAAAAACATCCATAGTTTTTGCCTTTCCATTATGCAAAACTAAAAAATCTTCAATGTTCATAACTTATTGCTTTTTCTGACGACAGCTTTCGATTTTGACAATTTCTCCCAAAAAATGTAACTTGGTGGCTTAGTTTTTCAAATTACTGATATGGCTCACCAATACGTTGACTTTATTTCTGACGAGCATTTGCTCAATTGCATCCAAAATTTACATAGCTCTTACTTGAAAGCCAAAAATAATATTACAAAAAAGAGCTTTTATAGTAACAAAGTTGATACCATTAAACTGACTTTTGATGCTCAATTTAATGGTATCAACCAAGAAGATTTAATTCAATCTGAAATTCTAAGACAAATAGATAAGTCCATTAACAATTCTATTGGTACTTTCCATGAGCAAATTTTAGGTGGAATAAATGGCTACGAAATTGGAAATTTAAGTGGGTTTGATATTAAAGCAACAGATAATACACTATTCGCTGACATCAAAAACAAGCATAATACGATGAATAGTAGTTCGTCTGAAGCGTTATTCCAAAAACTAGCTCGATACGCAGACGATTACAAAAAAGCCAAATGTTACTGGGTTCAAATCTTGTCAAAAGGAAGCTTTAATGAACATTGGAAAGGCGAAATCAATGGAAAAGAATATAGCCATAGTCGGGTATTTAAAATTTCTGGTGACCAATTTTATGCCCTTTTGTCTGGACAACCTAATGCCCTTTTTCAATTGTATAAAGCATTGCCATTAGCAATAAAAGACTACCTCAACGCTGTAAATGCGGACAATATCGTAGCCGAAAATTCCGCATTAGATGAAATAAAATCTGAAATAGACGAGTCAAAACGTTCGATTCTTGACCAAATTACGTTTGAAAACTACAGTTATTACTGGGGTTTTAATGAGTTATGATATTCATTTAAAAACTTAACAATAGAATACCCAACTTCACGACCCAAATTGACTGGTACTGCATTTCCAATTTGTTTATACTGTTGCGCTAAAGAACCAGCAAATTCCCAATCATCTGGAAAAGTTTGAATACGAGCGTATTCACGCACGGTGAATGGTCTAGTTTCTTCGGGATGACAACGTTCCGTTTGTTTTTGAGCCGGACTGCAAGTAAGTGTTAAACAGGGTTCGTCCCAACCAATTCTTCTAGCAATTCCTGTTTTACCACCTCCTAAATAAAAACTGCCTCCCATAAATTCTTTTTGAATTTCAAGCGGTAAATCACGCCAATAACCTTTTTGTGGTACTAAATCTAAAACAGCCTTTTTACTCATCGGATATTTCGCTCCGCTTGACTTTGGAACATCACAATCAAACAGCTCACCTTGTTTCAAAGCGTCCTTTAGATTATATATTTTCTTGTATGGTTTTGGGTACAGATATTCTGTTTCAATATCTTTTCTTACGCCAACTAAAATCAACCGCTCTCTTTTTTGCGGAACTTTGTAATGAATGGCTTTTAAAACTTGAACAGGAACAACCCTATATCCAATTTCATCTAAAATTGAAATCATTCCTTGAAGGGTTTTTCCGTTATCGTGACTCAATAATCCTCTTACGTTTTCTCCAATACAGATCAATGGATTAGTTTCTTTTACTACACGAGCAAACTCATAAAATAACGTTCCTCTCGCATCTGCTAATCCCAGTTTTTTCCCTGCGTAACTAAATGCTTGGCACGGGAAACCACCCGTAACAACATCTACTTGTCCATTAAATTCTGAAAAGTCAAAATTCTTAATATCCCCTTCCAGAACTCTCCAATTTGGGCGGTTATTACGCAAGGTTGAACAAGCGAATTTATCTATTTCATTCAAGGCAACACATTTAAGACCTGCCTGTTCCATTCCTACGGCCAACCCACCAGCGCCTGCAAATAACTCCAAAACTTTATAGTCTCTTTGGGGCGAAACATAATTAGAAACCGCATCACGGGTATCCAAATGGACAAAATCAGAGAATAACTCTAAAACTTCCGTTTTTCTGTAAACACGATAGTTGCTCATAGGCTCTCTTACGGCTGACAATTTTCCTTCTCTATCCCAACGTCTTAGGGTTTCTTTGTTTTTTCCAAGCAATTCAGCTGTTTCAGAGAGTGTCAAAAATTCATCCATAACCAAATTATAAAACATTATATATTGGTTACAAATTTAGCTCTTTTTTAAATTCAAAAAACATTCAACGAAAAATTAGTTTGGCCTTACCTCCCAACAAACACCCCCGACCGCTTCCCCGTCGATTTTTGGGCGTGATACACTTCTTCTCCATTTACCCAAACCCGTTCGATGCCCGAAGACAACGCCGTTGGGTTTTGAATGGACGCATTGCCATTGACTCGATTGGGGTCAAACAATACCAAGTCAGCATAAAAAGCAGGTTGAATGAGCCCACGATTTTGAAGGCCCAAATTTTCTGCCGTCAAGGAAGTCATTTTCTGAATCGCCGTTTCTAGGGACATGAGTTGTTTGTCACGGACATAATGTCCCAACACCCGAGTAAATGCCCCGTATCCACGCGGGTGCCCACCCCAACCACCATCAGAACAAATGGTCGTAAACGGCCAAGCGAGGAAATTAGCCACGTCGCTCTCGCTCATTGATTTACCCATGATTGTTTCCGTACTTCCCTTAAAATCAGGATTTTTTTCGTCAAAATCAGCCGCTTCCGCAATCAGCCCCATGAGCGTTTTAGACGTTGTTTCGTTTCTCATTTGCGAGATAGCCAATATTGTTTTACCTACATAAGCGGCGTTGGGGGCATACCTCACCAATACTGAACCAGAGGGGTCAAATAATTGATTTACGGCAAATTCGGCGCTTTCGGTGTTGGTATAGTCCCGTTTTGGAAACAACACCCGCAAGGTCGAATTCCAAAAATCGTAGGGATAACAGTCGGCTGTGATGTTAATTCCTTGCGCTCTCGCTTTTTGCAATGTCCCCAACACTTCCCGCGAACGCCCCCACTGATCGCGTTTGGCTATTTTGATGTGAGAAACCTGGACGGGCATTTTGGTTTGCCGTCCAATCTCAATGATTTCGTCCAACGCCTCATCAAACCCAATGTCTTCGCTACGAATGTGGCTCATGTATCTGCCGCCCGCTTTGGCAGCAACTTTGGCCAATTGCAACACCTCATCACGGTTGGAGAAAAAAGCTGATTCATATTCCAAGCCCGTCGCTAACCCCAAAGAACCTTTTTCCATTTCGGCTTTGAGGTCGAGCTTCATTTTCTCAATTTCGTCTGTTTTAGCGGTTCGGAACAAGCTTTTCGCCCCCATCGCTTTGGCACGTAGGGTCGAGTGTCCTGTATATGTCGCCACGTTAACTGCCACGGGCTGTTGCTTCATTCGTTTTTGCAGGGTGTCTATCGGGTAGCTACTTCCGTCTTGCCCAATCACAATGGTCGTAATTCCCTGACTCACCAAGGCTTCGGCATCAGGGCGACTTTCTAGTCCTCCGAAATGGTGGCTGTGGGCGTCGATAAACCCAGGGGCTAACACCAATCCATTGGCGTTGGTCACTTTTTCTCCCACAAAAGGCTGTAAATCACCAACTTCCCAAATACGGTTATTTTTGATACGAACAGCACCCGCATAAGAAGCTATGCCCGTTCCATCCACTATTTTGGCGTTGGTAATCAGTTCGGTAGTTGGGAGTTTGGCTATTTTTCCTTCTAAAATCTGTTGCGCTACCCGAATCGCCGTTCCATCTTCCGAACTCGTGAGGGCAATAAACGTCCATTGCGGTGCTAGGAGCCGTTCAATAATCGTTTGAAAACCAACCCAGCCTCCCGTATGTGAAATTTTTCTACCGTCTTTGTCTAATCCCCAACCAAATCCATACCAAGATTTTGAGCCATCATTGAGCGTCGCAGGCGTAAAAGCTTCCTTTAATGTTGCTGTTTTCACCAGCTTTTCCGTATTCAGCGCCTGTTCCCACACCAATAAATCCTCCACCGACGAATACACATTTCCATCTCCCCAAACTCCATCTAATCGAATCAAATCATTGGATACATATTTTCCATTTACTCGTTTGGAGCCATATACCCTATTTTCGGGCGATTTGGGCATGGTAAGGGTGTAAATGTAGGTGTTTTTTAATCCCAGGGGTTGCACAATTTTCCGTTCAAAATAGCGCTGAATAGGTTCTGTAGTCAACTTTTCGATTAGGTATGCCAACAAAATATACCCCGTATTGCAGTACGAAAATTGGGAATTGGGTTGAAACTGCAACGGTGGGCGGTGGTTTTTGAGCAATTTTAACACCCCTTCATTTGTTAAGGTATCAAGTGTAGTGTTGTACTGCGTTGCCAAATCGAAGTACTCGGGCAACCCGTGGGTGTGGTTCAACAAATGCCGAATCGTAATGGTATCGTAGGGAAAATCTGGCAGGTGTTGTTTGAGCTTATCATCGTATTGGAGCTTTCCTTCTTCTTTGAGCATCATAATCATCATGCTCGTAAACTGCTTTGACACCGAAGCTAGGTTGAAGGCAGAGGCCGTTGTTAAGGATTGAGTAGCATTGGCAGCTACCGTTCCAAACGCTTTTTTATAGACCGTTTTTCCTTCTTTGGCGACCAAAAATGTCCCATTCAACATACCACGTTGATGGAGTAGGGTTAAAGAGGAGTCGAGGGTAGCGAGTTTTTGAGCATTAGGTTGGGCCATTGCAGTACCCAGAGCCATCAAGGCAAGGCATAACCAGCAAGCCTTACGAGCCCATTGATGAAGTGTGTTGTACGAAGCCATTTTTATCAGTTATAAAAAAAGCGTGAGACCGAAATGGACCCACGCTTTTTAAAGATATAGATGATACGCAACTACTTTTTCAACGCCTTGGGCGTCAAAATCATACTCATGCGTTTACCTTCCAATTTTGGTTCAAGTTCTACTTTCCCCACCTCTTCCAATGCTTTGGCAAAACGCTCAAGGAGTTTGTAACCTTGATCTTTAAACACAATCTCACGACCAGAGAATTGCACATACGCTTTCACTTTGGCTCCTTCTTTGAGGAAGTTAAGGGCATGTTTCAATTTAAAATCGTAATCATGATCATCAGTCGTTGGACTAAAGCGAATTTCTTTAATCACTACTTTCTGAGCATTGGCTTTGATTTCCTTTTGCTTTTTCTTTTGCTCGTATTTGAACTTTGAGTAATCAATGACCTTACAAACAGGTGGAACAGCATTTGGCGAAATTTCTACCAAGTCTAAGTTTTGTTCCTCCGCCATTTTAAGTGCTTGTTGGATATCAAAAATTCCTTGTGGAACATTTTCTCCAACCATCCGCACTTGTGGTACACGGATACGTTCATTAATACGATACGGTTCTTCTTGTCTTACTGGGCGAAAAGGTCTGCGTTGTTGTTGAGCCATTCAATAATTAAATTATGGTAATCTTGTGTTTGATGCGAAAACTAACGAATAGTTGAATTTTCTACAAAAATTTGGTGAAAAAAGTTTAAAATTTAGTGCAAAGTTAAAATTTCTTGCGAAACTTCCTGCTTATTTGACTTTGAAAGTCGTAGTACCGATGCGAAAACCTTCACAGTACAACTCAATCGTGTGCTCGCCTTTTTTCAACGGAACACCTGCTCTTGAGTAAATGATCGACCCTTGTGAACCGTCATTGCTGTAGTTTAGTGCTTGTTTTGCGGTATATACAGTCTCGCGGCCACTGTACAAAAACGTTCCTGAACCCGTCGCCATGTCTGCCATAACTGCTCCTTCAGGGTCAAGAATTCTCAAATAAACGTCACGGTTTCCGTTTTTCGCAATTGGATTACCCGCCAAATCAAAATCTACTTTCAACTTGTCGATGCGTTTTGCGCGGTAGCTTCCACCGTCGCGTTCTTTACCTTTTGAAGAAACTGCGTTTACTTCAATTTTTTCGGCTTTCAACGCAGAGGCAATCGTTACTTTATCAGCGAGTTCTTTGTTTTTGGTACTCAAATTACCCACCGAATCTTCAAACGTACGTTGTAGATTCGCTTTTTCGCCCTCAAGCCCCGACACTTTGCTTGAAAGTTCTTGATTCTGAGCGGTTACAATACCCAACTCTTCTTTCAACTTTGCAATGTCTTGGTCTTTTTGGGCCAAAATTGCTTCGTAGTTGGCTATTTTTTGTTTGTATTTTGACACATCCACTGAGGCCGCTGTTGCTGAATTTTTCAACGCAGCCCGATCGCGGTCAAGTTGTTGTTTCAATGTAATCAGTGAATCCACTTGTCCTCCTAATTGCTGAATTTCAGCGATTTTCAGGTCTAGTTGAGCTGAAATTGAGTCAAGTTTCATTTTGGTAGCCACGACTTCCTCGGTTTTTGCCGCAATCACCGTTTCTTGTTCTTTATTCTTTTCCCGTTCTTTGTAGAAAAAATAAATTAACACCACGTTGAGCAGCGCTAAAATCGCTAGTGCAGCAAGGAGCAGGCTTTTGCGGTCATTCTTTTGTCCTTGATTGTAGTCCATAATGTTTGTTAATTAGTTAGAGTAGTTACCGCCCAAGAAACGTGAGCCTTGGGAATTTATTGCGAAAAATAACAAAAAATTCAATGTCAGAAAATCAGCTCCCCCCCAACGAAGACGAGGAAGAAGAATATTACGAACATCACCGCATTGTCGCCGATAAAGGTCAGACCTTGATGCGCATCGACCACTACCTCAAGCATCATCTTTCGGGAGTCACACGGACTAAGCTTCAAAATGCGATTGAGACTGAATCGGTCAAAGTTAATGATAAACCTGTAAAGTCAAGCTATAAAGTAAAACCGTTTGATATTATAACGGTTGCGATGCCGCATCCGCCGAGGATTACGGAGATTTTGGCCGAGAATATTCCACTCTCAATCACCTACGAAGACCCCGAAGTACTGGTACTCAACAAACCCGCAGGTATGGTCGTACACCCTGCCTACGGCAATTGGAACGGAACGGTGGTCAATGCACTTTTATATCATTTTGAAAATTTACCTACGGGGCGAAACGGAGAAGCGCGTCCTGGCCTGATCCACCGAATCGACAAAGACACATCGGGGCTTTTGGTCATTGCAAAAACCGAATATGCGATGGCACACGTGGCCCGACAGTTTTTTGAACACACCACGGAGCGCACATATTATGCCATCATTTGGGGGATTCCCAAAGAAGAAAAAGGGACAATTGTGGGGCACATTGGCCGAAGCGCCCGCGACCGTAAAGTAATGGCCGTTTATACCGATGGAAGTCAGGGCAAACACGCCGTTACCCACTACGAAGTACTTGCTACCTATAAATATGTATCACTCATCAAATGCAAACTAGAAACGGGGCGGACGCACCAAATCAGGGCGCATTTTCAATTTTTGGGCCATCCGCTTTTCGGTGATCCTGTCTATGGCGGCGATAAAATCTTACGCGGAACGACGAGCGGAAGCTACCGGGCTTTTGTCGATAATTGTCTGCAAATTATGCCTCGGCAGGCACTTCACGCCAAATCGCTGGGCTTTGTGCATCCTCGTACCAAACAATGGTTGCAGTTTGATTCTGAATTGCCAGAGGATTTTAGGACAGTGCTGGAGAAATGGGACAAATACGCCAATCAATAGCTCTTTATTCCACAACACCCGAAAACAAATAAAGCCAAAGTAAGCGCGCCATTCTGAAATTGAACGGAAATAATCCCAAAACGACAACGATACTCGCTATTAAGTTGGAGATGGCCAAGGCGTCAAACTTGAATACCAGGATGCAAATGGCATAAACTATGGCCATTTCGAAGGTAGCAAGGGCATAACTAACGTACATAGCCCCCCAATAAAACCCAGGCTCTTTACTAAAGTTATGCCCGCAATGCGCACAACTTTCTTTCATCGTCGCAGGGCGAAATGTTAGTAAGTTGCTGGTTGAAAAAACCTGACCTTGGTGGCATTTGGGGCACTTATTTTGAACGACGTGAATGAGTGACATGGTTGTATTTGTTTTTTGAAATACAAAAATACGGTCAAGGACAGAAAGATTTGGTTTACTTTTGTAGCAAAAAATAGGACAATACAGACATCATTGAAATAAACATGAAAGATATTCCTATTTATGGCATCACAGAGTTTACCGAAGCAGACCTCTCAAAGGTGTTGTATGTCAATAACCTGAAAAAACACCTAGCTACCCACCAATTTGTCAATCACCCCCACAAACACAGTACGTACATAACAGTTTTTTTTACTTCTGGAGAAGGCTCGCACGAAATTGATTTCCAAACCTATCCCGTACAACCAGGTAGCTTGTTTTTACTTACTCCTGGTCAAGTGCATTGTTGGAATTTATCAGATGATGCCGACGGGTTTGTTATTTTTCATACCGAAGGTTTTTATAACAATGCGTTTTTAACCCGAAAAATAAGCGATTTTCCTTTTTTTTACCTGCAGACCAACTACCCCGTTGTCTATCTTTCATCGGTAGAGCAAGCCATCCTCTCCCCTATTTTTCAATGGATTTATGAGGAATCAAAGTACGAACGTCCGTTCAAATCCCAAAAAATTATCTCACTGATAGATGTGCTTTATATCGAATTGGCGCGCGTTTATACTGACAATCGCCCTGTAGGCGATTATTACTCTCACAATTACGTTCAAATCAAAAAATTGGAAAAATTGATTGAAGAAAATTTCAGGACTCTAAAACTTCCCAAGGAATACGCGGATGCCATGAACATAACCACTCGCCACCTAAATAGGATTTGTCAGCAAAGCCTCAATCAAAGTACAGGGAAATTGATTTTGACCCGTATCATCATCGAAGCCAAACGAATGCTGGTCCACAGCGATACTTCAGTGAATGCCGTTGCCGATTATTTAGGCTATGAAGATTACTCCTATTTTGTGCGCCTATTTAAGAAAGAAGTGGGTGAAACACCCAAACAATTTCAGCTTCGTTTGGCCTCCGAAAGGGCATCGGAACGAGTGAGTCTTTTCTAAAAAATAACTATTTTAAAAAGTAAACCTCACAGGTTTCTACCTGAGATAGCTACCTGTGAGGTTTGGTTTTATTAGCCTAATTCTTGGGCCGAAGGACGGTATTTTACTTCTACGTTGTGAAGCTCAATAAGCGGCTTCAAAAATTCTTCTAAATAGTTAATATCCAACTGACTAGCGGCATCGCAAAGTGCCTCCGACGGGCAGGTATGCGCTTCTACAAAAAGACCATCTACCCCTGCGGCCACGCCTGCACGTGCCAATACGGGTAAATACTCACGCGCGCCTCCTTTGCTGTCTTTCGACGGAATACCATACTTACGAATGGCGTGGGTCACGTCAAACACCACAGGGTAACCCGTCTTGTTCATGTGGTAGAAACTACGTGGATCCACAATCAAATCATTGTAACCAAACGTATAACCACGTTCTGTCAAGATAATTTGGTCATTGCCGCTATCTTCAATTTTTTTCACAGGGTGCTTCATGTTCTCAGGTGCCAAGAACTGACCATGCTTCAAATTCACCACTTTACCTGTTTTGGCAGCAGCTACCACGAGGGTCGTTTGCATACACAAATACGCAGGGATTTGAAGCACATCAACCACTTCCGCTACGGGAGCACATTGTTCGGGATAGTGTACATCGGTCAAAAGTGTGAAGCCAAATTGCTCCTTTACTTTTGCCAAAATACGCATACCTTCATCCAACCCTGGCCCCATGTAGTAGTCTAGGCTACTGCGGTTGTCTTTCATAAACGAAGACTTGTAAATGATTTTGATTCCCAAACGTTCCGAAATTTCTTTCAAACGTTCCGCCACGGTCATCATAATTTTCTCGTCTTCAATGACACATGGCCCCGAAATCAAGAACAACTCATCGGTTCCGCACTCAATATCGCCTACGCGAACGATTTTCTTTTGCATTTTTTATAATTGATTCAGTACATTGTTAAGTAAATAATTTCATTTGTTTCACCCGCAGAATAATCCAAACGCAGATTAACGCTGAAAAAGGACTTCATGAACCCATTAATCTGCGTTATCTGCGGCTCTCAGTCGGCGCCAATCAGCGGGTAAAACTTTAATGAAAGTTGCATGATAATCGCAAATTTTACGCACAAAAATGGGCGATTTTATCGGGTTAAACAACACCTAAGCATCCTCCCACTTCGACTTGATTCCTACTTTCTCAAAAAGCTCCGACAAACTTAACTGGGTCTGACGAATATCTTGCCAATCTTTTAGCACTACGCCAAGGGTTGACTCCACCAACGATTTTTCGAGGTGTTGGATGTGCATTCCCGCCAAAGCTTCAGCCCAATCAAGGGTTTCAGCGATGCCTGGCACTTTGTTAAGTCGCTGTTGACGAAGCTCTTGCATAAAGGCGGTAATCTGACGTGCAAGGGTTGCGTCAATTTGTTCCACTTTCGATTTGACAATCGCTAGTTCCTTTTCAAACGGTGGATAATCAATCCACAAATACAAACAACGCCGCCGAAGAGCTTCCGATAGTTCACGGGTACGGTTTCCTGTCAAAATCACGTGTGGAATATGCGTCGCCTTTATTGTACCAATTTCAGGAATTGTAATTTGCCAATCCGACAGCATTTCCAGTAAAAAACTTTCAAATTCTTCGTCAGCCCGATCCACCTCATCTATCAATAACACAGGGGCTTTCGGCTGCGTCAACGCCTTTAACAGCGGTCGTTTTAACAGAAATTTTTCGCTAAATAAATCAGCCTCCCAAGCGCTAAAAGGCGAGTCTTCGTGATTCTCCCCTTTTGGGGGTTGGGAGGCTACCTTCAAATACAACAACTGATGTTGGTAATTCCACTCGTAAATAGCATGGTTAGCATCTAGTCCTTCGTAACATTGTAAACGAATCAGTTCCGTTTCCAGTGCCTGCGCCATCACCTTTGCAATCTCCGTTTTGCCTACCCCCGCAGGTCCTTCGATGAGTAAAGGTTTGCGGAGTTTCATGGCTAAATAGACCGACATTGCGACGTATTCATCCGCAATATATCCCCGAGTTTGGAGCAAAGTCTGGACGGAGGCAAGGGTTTGAGACATGGTCGAGTGTCGAATTTTAGTCAGGGAACTGAGATTTATCTATCGCTGGGATGAGTTTGATGGCATTTTTGTAGTACACTTTCTTCAATACTTCGTCGGGTAGCCCCATTCCGTACATGCGCCAGAAAGCGTGGTATTTTTTATGGTAGGGAAAATACTCATCTTCCGTTTCCAATACTCGGAAATAAGTAGCGTACTCAGATGGTACCCAGCTGTCTTTTCCAAAAAGAATTTTATCCTGCCATTTTACAAAAAACTGCTTGGCTGCACGGGGCTGGCGCCCCAATTCGGCGATAACAGCGCCAATTTCTACGTACATATTAGGAAAACGGGTCATCAAACTATCCAACTTTTTAAGGTCATTAGGATACCAACCCATGTGGGCGTTGATGAACTTGGTTTTGGGATGACGAGCAAAAACCGCGTGTTGTTCTTTCATCAATGAATCAAACGGAACGGGGTCATTGTTCCCACGTTTGCGTCCTGCATGGGTTTTAAGCTCTAACCAACGTTCGTTATAACGATCGAGGGGATCCCAAAACGATTTAGGGTCGGCCGTGTGAATAATGACGGGGATACCAAGTTCACCGCACTTTGCCCAGATAGGGTCTAGTCGTGGGTCACTTACGGCAACGCGTTTTCCATCGGTATCTTTTATTCCACTGAAACCCAAACTTTTATATACTTTCATCCCTACCGCTCCCGCTTTCACATCTTCCTCAACTTGTTTAGCGGCTCTTTCACCGTAGCCAGGCGAACCCACACCTTTTAGCTCAGGGTTGGTGAACACCATAAAACGCTTGGGATAGTTCTTTTTTACGTTGTCGAGCATCCCCTTTATGGTCGCTGTCCCTTCTTCCCATTGCTGCGACCATCCGCGCCCGCTCAAATTGACCATTACGCCCATATTTAGTGCATCCATATCTGCCACCAATTTTGACAAATCTTGGTTTGACATGCTGTATTGGTGGTTGTGAATGTCGATAAAAGGGTATTTAGAACGGGTAAGCTTATGTTCTGATACTTTCAGCGTCGAGACGGGGTCGTACTCTTCAAAACCCAGAGGTTGCTCAATTTGTCCTCCGTTGGTCTGGGCCACGGCGGTAAGTGATCCCAATAAATACAGAAAGGTGAAGTGTTTTTTCATCATTATTTTTGTGTCAAGGAATTTAGATAACTTTCAATTTGTGTTACAAAAACTTTCGCTTCTTCAAACATAGCATATCGCTCACCATAACGTTCGCCAAGTTTTTCCTTAAATTCTAAAGCCAGATTTTGAATTGTATTATTCAACATATTCATCATAAAACTAGAGTTCACGATAAATCAACGCAACACAATGGGCGGCAATGCCTTCTTTTTTGCCAACAAACCCCAAATGCTCAGAAGTCGTGGCTTTGATGGAAATATCTTCAATATCAATGGCCATTACCTTCGAAAGGCATTCCTTCATCGTCGGAATGTGTGGATTGAGTTTGGGTTCTTGAAGTACAACGGTCACGTCAACATTTCCAACTTCGTAGCCTTTTTCCCGAATCATTTCCATGACTTTTGCCAGCAACAACTTGCTATCTACGCCTTTCCATTGGGGGTCTTTGTCTGAGAAATGGTACCCAATATTGCGCATATTGGCTGCACCAAGCAGAGCATCGCAAAGTACGTGACAAACTACATCAGCATCTGAGTGCCCTTTGGCTCCGTGGGTGTGGGAAATTTTAATACCACCCAACCAAAAATCACGCCCTTCCTCCAATTGATGCACGTCGTAGCCTTGTCCAATTCTATATTTCATACGTTTTTTTAGTTTACAGCGCGGTAATACATCGTTGAGCAATTGTTTTTAGAAAGTACTTTTTGGGCCATTTCTTGAATATCTTTGGCCGTTACTGCCTGAATTTTAGCCGCTTCTTGATTGACTAAATCAGGATTGCCAGCGTTGGCGGCATAGGCCAAGTTCATGGCACGATTGAGTAATTCAACTTCCGAAAACGCCAATGTTGACTCCGCTTGGTTTTTCACTTTTGCCAATTCTTTTTCATCCAACGCAATTTCTACTAACTCCTGCAAAACTTCCTCCACGGCGGTATTGGCTTCGTCCAACGTTACTCCAGCGTTGAGATTTCCTTGAATTACTAACAAACCTGGGTCAATGGAAGAAGTATTGTAAGCGTTGATATTTGAAAATACCTGTCTTTCTTTCAGTAGTTTTTGGTATAAACGCGCCGATTTTCCTCTTCCTAAAATATCACTTAACAAATCTGCCGTGTAAAAGTCGTCCTCAAAACGCCCAGGAATGTGGTACGTTTTATACAGCGCATTTAGGGGCACTTTGGCTTCAGTTTCCAAAAATCTAGGAGCAGTTTGAACGGGTTCCAAGGGTAAATTGCGTACGTATTGCTCACCCGCAGGAATAGAACCAAACCATTTTTCGGTCAATGCTCTCACTTGTGGAACAGTGACATCCCCTGCCACAACCATGATGGCATTGTTTGGCAAATAATATTTGTAGAAAAACGCTTTGACATCGTCCATCGTAGCATCTTCGATGTGGCTTATTTCTTTGCCAATCGTAGCCCAACGATACGGATGCACTTGATAAGCCAACGGCCGAAGTTTTAGCCATACGTCGCCGTAGGGTTGGTTCAAATACCGCTGTTTAAATTCTTCCACCACCACTTTTTGTTGAATTTCAAGTACTTTTGGGTCAAAAGAAAGGCTCATCATTCGGTCGGATTCTAACCAAAAGGCAGTCTCAAGATTGACGGCTGGCAGCGTAATATAATAATTGGTAATATCGGCTGAGGTAAACGCATTGTTTTCTCCACCCACCGTTTGAAGAGGTTCGTCGTAGGATGGAATATTTTTCGACCCCCCAAACATTAAATGTTCAAACAAGTGAGCAAAACCAGTACGTTTTTCCTCTTCATCGCGAGAACCCACATTGTAGAGAATATTTACAGCAGCCAAAGCAGTTGTGTGGTCTTCGTGGACAAATACTTTGAGCCCGTTGTCAAGGGTAAAATGGTCGTAGTGAATCATTGAAAATAATTATCTATCAAAAAAACAGAAGTTAATAAACTCTTTGTTGGTTGTCTAACGTTAGAACCAAAGCGAAAGGTTTCTAACCCAACGCCCAAAAATAGCATTTTCTATCTATTTCGCAGGTACAGCTCCATGAAACGAATGTTCTTAGTAGTGACTCAATTGGTTGTTTTTTTATTCATCTTATTATCTTTTCCTCAACTTCCTGCTCGCGCACAAATTTTATACGATACGCCCACGCAAGAATTGGTACTGGAAGCCATCGACCATATTTACAATTATGAATTTGCGGCGGTAGAACCCGTTGCTCGTCAAATACGGGCCAAATACCCCAACCACCCCGTGAATGCCATGCTCAAAGCCATGCAAATGCAGTGGCAATACTTACCCGTAAAAGACAATAAAGCCATGAGTGGGCAGTACGCAAAACTCCTTGAGGAATGTATTGCCAAAGCAAAAGTGTTAGAAAAAAACGAAAAAACACGTCCCGAAGCTGCGTTTTTCTCAATGGCTGGTCATGGCTATATTGCGTTGATTCACAACTACAATGACGAGAAGATGAAGGCTGCAAGTGAAGCAAAAAAAGCCTACGATTATGTCATGGCAGGATTCAAATACATGAACCACAATCCTGAGTTTTACTTTTCCTCTGGCCTCTACAACTACTACATGATTCGTTACCCCGAAGATCATCCAATCGTTAAACCCGTTGTGCTGTTTTTCAAAGACGGAAACCGCGAGGAAGGGCTTCGTCAAATGGATATTGCGTCCAAAAAAGGGATGTTTACACGCACCGAATCTTCGTTCTATCTTTCCCGTATTTATCTCAAACACGAGCAACGTTACGACAAAGCCAATAGCTACTTGGAAAATCTCGTAGAGAAATACCCCAATAACCCTATTTTTTTGATGAAACACACCGAGGCGTTGTTGCTTTTAGGAAAATATGATGAAGCAGAACCTTTTCTTGAAAAACTTAAAAAGCGCAACGAACCTTTCTTTTCGCTCGTGTCACACACATTGGAGGGGATGTACTTGGAAAAACACTCACGCAACGACCAAGCTGCCCAACGGTTGTACTTAACGGCCATTCGTCAGCCACGTGACGAGGAATATACCAAAGAATATCATGCTTTTGCCTATGCAGGTTTGGCCCGAATTGCCATTCGGGCAGGAGATAAAAGAAAAGCCACGGAGTACTACAAAATCGTAAGTGATTTGGCAGAATACAAGGGTACGCTCAAAGAAGCTAAAAATTTCTTAAAATAACGCCTTATTCAACGTGCTTGGCAGAAGCAGACAATTTTACGGCACTCAAAGGAGCGGTGGCGGCGGGTTGGAGTTGCCAATTTTTCCCAAAACGATGGAGGATTGCGCCATTTTCGGCGAAAATCTGCACACCACCCGTCGGAATTGCCTCTACTCGGACTAAATTTTCGGTAATTGGCGCGACTTCTTCTTCCCAACTTATGCCGTTCCAGCGAAGAATGGTGCCTTTGTTCCCCACAGCCCAACCTTCTTCACGACTCAACAAAAACACAGAGTTCAAATCTTCGTTGGCAAAAACCAATACTTCGCTCCACAGTTCACCATCCCAACGCAGCATCGTCGCATTTTTGCCCACAGCCCAGCCAAAATCCGCCGAAAGCAGGTACAAAGAGGAAAATGTTTGCGAAGTAGGAACCGAAGCTGCCGCCCAATTTCCGTTGGCTAGGCGCTCAATTTTGCCTTCGGCTGAGACTCGCCACTCAGATTTTGACGAAACAGAGAGCGAATCTTGCCCCCAAACGGCAATGATGGTAGCAATGACAATCAAAAAAGAGATGATTAATTTTTTCATGGGTCGTTGAGGTTGACATGATTAGTTATAAACACTCAACAGTATCTATCATAAATCATGCCAACTCACAATTACCCTTGCAAAGCCACCAATGCGTCAAAATCATCGGCCAATTTATGGCTCAATCGGTCAAAAATTTCAGAAAATTGCCCATAACGATGGTGGTTTTTATCATTGGCCGAATACGTCTCTACCGATTTGATGGTTTGAGCAGCTGCTACTAAGTCTTCATATTTCCCAAGCTTCGTCAACGCCAACAGTGCTGCACCTGCACTTGCACTGTCGTGTTTGTCATTGATATAGACCGTTTTCCCAAATACATCCGACAGAATTTGGGCAAACAACGGCAGGGTAGCATAGGCCCCGTTGATGTACAGATTTTGAATCGAACGGTATTGTTGCAGTAACTTACCAATACTATATACCTCATACACAATACCTTCGACGGTTGCCCGAATAAAATGCCGACGTTCGTGCGTAATATTTACTCCCATATAAGCACCTCGGGCATTGGCATTCCACAACGGGGCACGTTCGCCTAACAGATAAGGCAAAAATAAAAGTCCCCCAGCTCCTGCTGGAACACGTTCGGCTTCCATCAACAATTGCTGGACGGCGTAGTCCATGTCAAAATGGAGTCCTGAGGTGCCAAATTGCTGCACAAACCATTCAAAAACCACACCTCCGTTGTTGGTTGGCCCACCCGAAATGTAGGTTCCTTCGGTGAGAATATAGTTAAAAAAACGCTGTTTTTCGTCCACCAACACCTGTTTAGCTGCCACCCGTACAGCACCACTCGACCCAATGGTAATGGTAGCGTCTCCTTCTGTGACTACGCCTGCCCCAAGCGTTGCCAAACAGCCGTCGCTCGCCCCCGCAATTACTTTGAGGGTATTGGGTAAGCGGAATAGCCGCAGGTATTCTTTTTTAAGTTTAAGTTCGTCAAAATCAATGGCTACTGGTTCTGACAACTGCTGGGTTTTTATTCCTATATAATCAAGCGCCGATGCTTCCCAAGACAAATGATGAATATTAAATAAGCCTGTGGAAGACGCCAAACTATGATCAACAACCAGCTGCCCCGTCAATTGATAAACAATATACTCTTTGATAGAAATAAACTTAAAGACTTTTTCAAACCAAGCCGTTGGGGAGTTTGTCCCAAACCACCGAATTTTGACCAAAGGCGACATGGGGTGAATCGGGGTGCCTGTTTGGTCGTACAACTTCGCCCCTAGTTCAGAATTTTTAAGGGTAGTCGCTTCATCACGCCCTCGGTTATCAGCCCAAATGACTGCATTACGAAGCGGTACGCCGTGTTTGTCGATAGGTAATACACTGTGCATCGAAGCACTAAAAACCAGGGCTACTGGACGATATTTTTTGGAAAGTTCATCGTTAATTAGTCCTTTTAACGCGTACAAAACAGTCAAAAATATTTGTTCAGGATCTTGCTCGCTGTAATCAGGCTGCGGATGAAATGTTGGGTACGACCCTTGCCGCGCCCCAATCAAATTATTTGAAAAATCAAATGCCGATGCTTTGACTTTTGTTGTACCAATATCAATTGTTATGACACACTCCATATAGATTTATGATATAAATAAATTTAGTTGCCCCCCGTTTGGCGCTTTCGATAATGCCCAGGGGTATAGCCTGTTAGTTTCTTAAAGGTCGTAGAAAAGTGTTGGGATGAATAAAAGCCTGTATCAAGGGCAATATCAGTCAAGCTTTTATCGGTTTGGCGGAGTTGGCGCATTGCCTCTGCAATACGAATGTTTATCAAATAGTTAAGCGGAGAAAAGCCCGAATACGCTTTTACTTTTTCGGTAAAAGCCGTACTTCCTAGCCCTACGACAGTCGCCATTTCCTCCACTGTCCAAGGGTGATCCAAACTTTGTCGAAGCATTTTTTCGAGCTGTTCAAATGCCTGCGAAAAATCGCGTCGTTGGTTTTGTTGCTGGCTTTGCTGCCGTACAATCGTTACTAGCAGCTCATCCAGCAATTGATTCACACGGGTTTGGTAAGCAAACTCTAGCTGTTTGAGCTCTTGCTCAATTTTTGTAATCAGTTCATTGACCTGTTTTAGCTGGTTCAGCACCATCGGGGCGTGCGTACCCATGAGACGCCCCATTAGTTTTTGTTCGTTCTCGTGAATCGCCGACCAATTGCCTAATTGTAACTCTTTTGTAGGCTCAAAAATGGCTGGTTCTAGTTTTAGCCAAACAAAACTTCCAATTTCTAATGTATTTGTGGGACTCCCAAGCTGCTGCCAAGGGCATAAAACAACCACGTCGTTGGGGTATAAAACGTAGCGTTGGTGCTCAATTATCCACTCATATTTCCCTTCTAATACACACAAAATATAGATTCCACCTCTTACTTGCACAGGCCAATCATTCAGCTTAACTGTCTGATTTTTAACACGAACCAATTCCCTGATGTGGGAAAACTCGGAAGAAGGAAGGTGGGTCAGTGTGGTTTTATTCATTTATAGAAAACCTATTTATTAAATTTTTTAAATAAATCATCAAAATATTACAAAATCCAACATCGTCCATTCGTAGAAGTTTTTTGCACTACTCTGCTATTTTTTTGCACTCAGTTCTTTATCCTATCAGTACTGTTCAACATACCCTTTTAACTTACCAACAATTTAACATGAAGATGAGAAAATTTCTACTCTTGCCCAAAGTCATTTTAGTAATGATGACTTTTCTGGCACTCACAACCACACTTTGGGCCCAAAATCGAATTAGCGGAACGGTGACAAATTCCGCCGACAAATCTCCCCTCGCAGGAGTTTCAGTTGTTGTAAAAGGAAGTACCACAGGAACATCTACCGACGGTAGCGGAAATTATAACCTTTCTGTTCCCAATAACGCCACCCTTGTATTTAGCTTTATTGGTTATGGTTCAAAGGAAATTTCAGTAGGGAACCAAACGCGCATTGACATTTCGCTTGCCGAAAGTGCCGAGGCCCTCAACGAAGTCGTAGTGACGGCCTTGGGTATCAAAAAAGAAGCAAAAAAGCTTGGTTATGCAACAGCAACTATCAACGCCGACGCGCTTACCGAAAACCGTACGCCCAATTTTATAAACTCATTGCAAGGGAAAATTGCAGGGGTAAATATTTCGGGACTAGGTACGGGGCCAGCGGGTACTTCCAAAATTCGGATTCGCGGGCAGTCGTCAATTTCAGGACAAAACAACCCGTTGATTGTCGTCAATGGTATCCCAATTGACAACACTAACTTCGGTACTAACCCAGGAAATGCCGCTGCTGATAACTCAATTGGTGTTCGTGGAGGGGGAAACACCTCGGATGGTGGAGACGGTTTGTCTTCTATCAACCCTGACGACATCGAGAGTATGACGGTCTTGAAAGGCGCCACTGCCGCAGCTCTTTACGGTTCACGGGCAAAAGACGGGGTATTGATGATCACAACCAAAACAAAGGGAAGTGGCAAAGGTATTGGCGTAAGCTATAATAGCAACTACACCAACGAAACGCCGCTTGATTTTACGGATTATCAGTACGAATACGGCCAAGGTGAAAACGGCGTTCGTCCAACGACTCCCAACCCAACCTCGGGTCAGTGGTCGTTTGGTGAGAAATTCCAACCAGGTATGACGCAAGTATTGTTTGATAACGTAACCGTTCCTTACGAGCCTGTTTACAACCGCATTCGTAAGTTTTTCCGCAACGGTTCAAACTTCACCAACACCGTAAGCCTGTCGTCAGCCAGTGAGAAGGGTGGTTTTAACCTTTCGTTTGCCAACATGGACAGCAAGGGGATTGTGCCTAACAACTCGTTCAACCGCAAAACTATTAACCTTGGGTATTCTTACGAGTTATCAAAAAAGTTGAGCTTTTCGGGAAACATCAACTATTCGCACGAGGACAACAAAAACCCACCAAACATCGCTAACCAAGATAACTCAATTCCAACAGCGCTTTACAACTTAGCCAATTCAATGCCGTTGGATTTGTTAGAGGCAAAGAAATTCAACGCCGCAGGAAATGAGTTCATTTACTCGCGTTTCCAAAACCGTACCAACCCATACTTTACTCTTTCTGAACAGTTTCAGAATATTGTCCGTGACCGTATTTTTGGCAACATTTCGGTAAAATACAACCTGCTTCCTTGGTTGTTTGTACAAGGTCGTGTGGGGCAAGATTATTGGTCGCGCGATCAAGATTACAACAACTTCCCAACAGGACAAGCTTCCATTGCCGCCGCGCCAGCTGGTTTTGTGAATGGGACATATACCCAAGAGTCAAGACGATTCAGAGAGATAAACACGGATATCTTGATTTCTGGGACACAAAAGTTTGGTGATTTTGGATTTGATTTCAACGTGGGTGGAAACAAAATGTACCGCCGTTCGGATTTAAACAGCGTTCTAGTACAAGACTTTGTCGTAAGAGGTTTATACACAGTGATGAACGGGCGGGTAAAAGACCCTATTTATGGGCTTTCGGAACGTGCCGTTAACTCGGTGTATGGTTCAGCCGAATTTTCTTACAAAAATGTTTTGTTTGTCAATGCTACAGTGCGTAATGACTGGTTTTCAACCCTTTCTCCCGCCAACCGAAGCATTTTATATCCGTCAGTTTCGGGTAGTTTTGTATTTTCACAAGCATTCAACAGTGTTCCTACTTGGCTCACCTTTGGAAAACTCCGCGCTGCTTATGCTGAAGTGGGAAGCGATACCGACGTATCCCCTTACTCAAACAACTTGTTTTACGGTATCAATGCCAACCTCTTCGGCGGGCAGCCTGTGGGTGGTTCTTCAGGAACAACGACCCTTCCAAATGCCAACCTCCGCCCAATGCGTACAGCAGAAACCGAACTTGGGTTAGAGCTTAAATTGTTTGATAGCCGCGTTTCAGTGGATGCTGCGATCTATAACAAAATTACCAATGACCAAATCGTTTCGGCGCAAATTTCGGATGCTTCGGGCTTTATTACGACCCTTATCAACAGTGGAAAAAGCCAAAACCGTGGTTTTGAAATGTTGTTGAATGTAGTTCCCGTTAAAACCCCTAATTTCCAGTGGGATTTAACCCTTAATGGTTCATACAACAAAACCAAAGTATTGAGTTTGTTGACAGACACCCCAGGCGAACGTATCACAGTGGGCACCCACGTATTCAACGGCGAGCTTCGTCAAGTGGTTGGTCAAGAAATGGGTCAGATTTATGGTTTCGGCTTTAAGCGTGATGCCAGCGGACAAATGATGTTTGGTGGCAACGGTATCCCGCTTCGCACCGACGACCTCATTTCGTACGGCTCTGCCCTACCAAAATGGAACGGTGGTATCAACAACTCCTTCAATTACAAAGGCATTAACCTATCATTCTTGGTTGATTTCAAACTTGGGAACATGATGCTTTCAGGTACCAACTTCAACGCAGTACGCCACGGATTGCACAAAATGACCCTAGTAGGCCGCGAAGGTGGTGTGTTAGGTGTAGGTGTCAATGCCAAAGGTGAGACAAATACCGTAAAAGCACCTGTTCAAGATTATTGGTCAGTAGTGCGCTCACTTGCACTTATCGAACCAGTTATTTACGATGGTGGCTTCTGGAAACTTCGCCAAATCACAGCAGGATACGATTTTACCCGCTTTTTGCCGAAAAACTTCCCCGTTAAAAACCTAAAGCTTAGTGCAGTTGCCAACAATGTATTCCTGATTAAGAAGTGGGTTGACAACATTGATCCAGATTCATTCGGATATTCGTCAGACAACCTTGTCGGAATGGAATCAACTGGTTTGCCAACCACTCGCAGTATTGGTTTTAACCTTAATGCGAAGTTTTAATATCCCCTGAAGGGGGCTTATCACCAAGCTTTCGGAAACACTAAAAAAGAAACGAACAATGAAACGTATATTAAAAAAATCAGCCCTTTTACTCCCACTTTGGGCAGCAACTGTTGTCGGAATGGTAAGTTGCGACCAAGGTTTTGACGAACTGAATATCAACAAAACCGCCGCGCTTTCGGTCAACCCAGTGTTTATTTTGAACAATGCGACCGTCAACTCAGCCTTTACGACGGGTTCAGTTATCTACGAAATGGGCATTGTACAGCAAATGGTTTCACCCAACTCTGGGGTACTTACAGGCGCTAACTTCAACCAAGATAGCCGCGACAATACCGTTCAAAACTGGCAAAAATACTACCGCAACGTGATTCGTAACTCACAAGATGTTATCAATCAAACGCAGTCGGTGGCTACACGAAGCAATTTGTACAACATGGCCCGCATTATCCAAGCCAATGCGTACATGATTCTGACTGATTCTTACGGCGATATACCTTACAGTCAGGCAGAAAAAGGCTACACTGAACAAATATTTTTACCCAAATATGACACTCAACAAGCTGTTTATGCAGGCATTATTAAGGAATTGACGGATGCTACCGCTGCCCTAGATGCGACTAAGGCCATTGAATCTGCCGATGTACTTTTTGCGGGAAATATTGCCCTTTGGAAAAAGTATGGCAATTCGCTACTACTACGTGCAGGAATGCGTTTAAGTAAGGTGGACGCAGCTCAAGCCCAACAAGTGGTTGCCAAGGCATTGCAAGGCGGTGTGATGGAATCAAACGCTGATAACGCGATCATTAAACACGACGCTAACTACGTGAATGGGATTGGAAACATGTTGAATGCCACAGAAGCAGCTAATATTTACCTTGCTGCACCTTTTGTGGATTACCTCAAAAAAACCAACGACCCACGCCTCAAGTCCATTGCAGTGCGTTACGTGGGGGCCAAATCAGGGCCAGAACAAGTAGCTTCGCGCGCTTCAACCGACCCAGCCGTCCAAATTGGTATGCCATTAGGATTTGACAACAACACCATTTCGGCCGAAGTAACGAAAAACAAATTGGCTAGTTTCTACGATTTTACGCAAGTTGACCGTACCCGTATGGTCAAAATGACTGCACCATCGTTTTTAGTAACAGCAGCACAAACACAGCTTTTGTTGGCCGAAGCAGCACAAAGAAACTGGGTAACGGGTACCAGCGCCGAAACGTACTACAACCGTGGTGTGCGTCTGCACATGGAACAAATGGCACTGTTTGACGCAAACTCAGCGGTAGCAGCAGCAGATATTGACACCTATTTGAAAGCAAATCCGTATGTTGCAGCCACTGCTTTAGAACAAATCAACACGCAATATTGGGTAGCTTCGTTCTTGAACGGCCCAGAAGCCTTTGCTAACTTCCGTCGGAGCGGTTTTCCTAAACTTGCACCTAACCCATTTCCAGGAAAGAGCATTAAAGGAGAATTTATCAAACGTTTGACCTATCCTAACTCGGAGATTTCAGCCAATACGGTTAACGTGAAAGAGGCCATTGCTCGCCAAGGAGCTGACGATTTGGACACAAAAGTTTGGTGGGATAAATAATTTTAACTGCTGATGAGTGGGGATTGAGTAACTATACTCCTATTTTTGCCTTTCCCACTCATCTATCCACTTATAAAACGTCATCTTTAATGCAAATTGGATTTGTTGGTCTTGGCAAAATGGGTTACAACTTGGCCCTTAACCTGCATCGTCACGGTTATGAAGTAGTTGCGTACGATGTAGCAACTGAAAACGTCAAAAATATTCTTCTTGAAGGTATTGCTCCTGCCTTCAGTCTGGAAGAACTTTGTCAACAGCTCAATGGCAGAAAGGTAATATGGCTGATGGTTCCTGCGGGAAAGCCCGTTGATGACTGCATTGAGACGTTGATTCCATTTTTATCTGCCAGTGATATCATTATTGACGGCGGCAATTCCAACTTCAACGACTCAATACGTCGATATAAATACCTTAAAGCCAAAGGAATTGATTACTTAGACTGCGGCACTAGCGGCGGTGTGGACGGTGCATTAAACGGTGCCTGTACCATGATTGGCGGGGAAGATGAAGTTTTCAACTATTGCGCTTCTGTTTTTAACGACATTTCACTTCCCAATGGTTGGCTTCATGCAGGCGGTCCAGGAAGTGGCCACTTTGTCAAAATGGTTCACAACGGCATCGAGTATGGCATGATGCAGGCCATTGCAGAAGGCTTTGAAGTCATGGAACAATCAAACTATAACCTTGATTTAGAACAGGTTGCGCGCGTATTCAACCACGGTTCAGTGGTACGCAGCTGGTTGATGGAACTGACCGAAAAGGCTTTTTCAAAAGACCCTAAATTAGATGCCATCAAAGGGGTGATGCACTCTTCGGGTGAGGGAAAATGGACGCTGGAAACGGCGCTCGACATGGGTGTTCCAACGCCAGTGATTGCACTTTCATTGTTGATGCGTTATCGCTCACAACAAGATGATACCTTTACGGGCAAAGTTGTAGCGGCACTTCGCAACGAATTCGGCGGCCACGCAGTGGAAAAAGCCCATTAATTTGAGTGTCGAATGCAGAGTGCAGAGTGTCGAATAGTTAATGGCTAATTTTTTATTCGACATTCTGCACTCTGCACTCGACATTTCCATTTATTCTACTTCGTTCACTTTATAGACCTGAATTTCGGTCACATAGACGGTTTTATCTTCTTTGTTTTTGTACGAGCGGTAATTCAGTTTTCCTTCTACCGACACTTTTTTCCCTTTCGTAATCAAGCGTTCGCATACCTCCGCCACTTTGCCAAACGCTACGAGGTTGTGCCACGTTTTGCTTTCCACGTCTTCGTTTTTACGATTCTTGTAGGTTTCCTTGGTCACCATCGTAAAAGACGCCAACTTTCCGTTTTCAAATGTACGTACGTTCAAATCTTTACCTACGTTGCCTGTTAATGTTACCTTGTTCATGTTCCTAAAAGTTTGTATTTGAGTGATTTGATTTTGTTTTGTCAACTGTCTCTCAATCGACGATACAAAGGTGCAGCCTCGTCGCTACTCGATTCGGTTCGTACGCGTTTCTAGTTGGATAAAAACGTTTGTAACCGTTTACAAACGGATAAGTATGTGTATATTGCAAAAGAAACAACGACAAGAGCAATGAAAGCCTGCTTAGAATGTGGAGAAAAAATAATGGGACGTTCCGACAAAAAGTTTTGTTCGGATGCTTGCCGAAATGCCTATAACAACAAACTCAATTCGGACTCCAACAATTTTGTTCGGAACATCAATAACACACTCCGTAAAAATCGCCGAATCTTGGAGGAGGCCTGCAAAGAAGATGACAAGGGAAAAATCTCCAAAAGTGCGTTGCTGAGAGAAGGTTTTGACTTTACTTATTTTACCAGTACCCGAACCACCCAAAAAGGTGCTACGTACGTTTTTGTGTATGAATATGGCTATTTACCCCTCGAAAATGAGCAATATTTGGTCGTGAAAGACCGAAAAATGCCCTCATAAATTACCGTTTTCCAAAGGCGTTTTGGAGTATAGTTTCGGCAGGTTTAAATTGTGGAGAAAACGTATCACGGTGAAACTGCCGCTTGGGTTGTTGTAAAAACCACTTCCAAGCAAAAGCACCCGCGAGCCATTTTCTCGGCCACACTTCATTAAAAAATGCTTGGTATGCATCGGCTTGTAATGTTAAATTTTCGGGTTTTTCGTCATGCGACTCCCACGGCTTCTCAGTCGCAAAATCAACACTTCTGTAGCCAATTTCAGTAAATAAAATAGGTTTTTGGTGTTTTCCCGCAAAGTTTTCTAGTTCATTCAAATGTGCCTTCCAACCTTTTTGCAAAGTTGCTATGCTCGGGTGTTTTTCAGAAGATAAGGGAAAATAAGCGTCTATTCCGATAAAATCGAGTTCATTCCAAAACGGGTTTTTGGGATAATGGTTCCAATTGTCGGCGTACGTAATTTGTCCGTGATACATTGTCCGAATCTCTTTGATTAGATTTTTCCAGAAATCAGGCCTTTTCTGGGTAAAATTGTCCATTTCAGTACCGATGCACAACAATTCCACTTTTAAAGAATCCGCAATTCGCGCATTGGTCAAAATGTAATTACCAAAGTCTTTTTCAAAGATTTGCCAATCAGCCTCTGATTTTAAATCAAAATCGCCGGTGTACATACCTCTGCCCACCCACGCGTGGGGTTTGAGCATTACTTTTAGGCCATTTTTATGGGCCAGCTCAATCGTTTTTGCTATCCCTTCCGTGGTTTCTCCCCACCACATTTTGTTGGAATTAAAGTAAAAATGTGGCTCATTCTCGCGACAAAAACCGTAGGGAACCACCGCCACCCATTCCGCATTAATAGAACGTAAGGGTACAAAAACGGAAGAATCAATCGGTTCTGGCGGCGCAACCAGATTAACGCCTTTCATTTTAGCACCTGCATATACAGGAGGCGAGGGCCGCGTACAACCATATTGCATCCAAATGGTTCCCCAAAACAATATTTGTAAGATATTCTTATTCAGACGAGTATCGATAATCCAAGCCATTTGTGTCGATTTTCCTTAAAAGTAAAAACTTCTACCTTTCTACAGATAGAAGTTTCCGAAAATCTTTTTGAACCGCTCACCTAACGCGCAGGCTGTGAATAGCGAGTTGCTTCAAACATATCCAGCATTCCGTTCCCAATTTTAGGATGTAGAACCCCATTGTGCGTGCAGTAATTTTTGACGTGATTCATGATTTCAGTACTATTTAAGGTAGGATACTTCGACCAAACCGCCGTTACCATCGCCGACATCGTAGCCGTGGCCGACGATGAACCTCCAAAATTTGAAGGAATATCATTATTAGCGTTTTGTAGGGATAAAATAACCTTTGAAGCGCCAGTTCGTTTTTGCATTACGACCCCAAAGTCAACGTCATTATGATAACAACACGAAGTGCAAGTAGTGATATTTGAATACTGCCGTAAACCTAGTCCATAATTATTATTATCTACTTGGCGCTGTACTCCTGTTACCGCATACACCGCATCATTCATAGAAGCTGGAAAGATAATTTGGCGGCGAATATCAAGATGTTGTAGATACCTTGGTAAATTTTCCATCACCGTTCCTACCGCTGGCGGTATCGTCCCTGCCGCGCAAAAGATAATTTTGTTGTTAAATTTTGCAAGCATCACGCCATCCCGAATGGAATTGACCGACATTCGATACGTTCCATCAACATTCGCTAACTGAGGCACTAAAACCGTCCCCATCGACATACTGATAACATCTACTGTTGTACGTGCAAGGCCAGAAAAAGCATCCGCAGCACCTCGATACTCCGACCATTCAGAGAACAAAACATCATGAGAGGCTTTGACCGATACTAAATTGGCTTTGTGGGCCACTCCTAGCAATTTATTATCGTACGAAGGCGAAGTACCAATCGACGCCGAGGCCGTACCATGCCCACACACATCTTCGGGCGATACTACTCCCCCACGGCCATTGGGCAACGTACTGAAACTAGCCACAAAACGACCTTGGGAATCGCCATCGTCAAAGTTTTGGTTCATAATAGGCTGTAACGACGATAACCCTGTATCTATGTACGCAATGGTGAATCGTTTGTTGGCTGTCTGAGAATAGCCATTGGCATTTAAAAACCAAGCAAATTGCATATTATGGTCACGTAGCTGCCATGAGACTTTGCGCAAAGGGTATTGGGGGGGCGAATAATAATCTTCGTTTATTTGAAGTCCATGAACTCCTGTATTATCTCCACATCCAAAACCGCCTCCACTCTTGGCCTGTCCTTTTTCCGAACCAATGTAATCATCGGGAACAAACGTAGGTTCCATATAACGGATAAGCCCAGTTTCCCGCAATTTTTGAATGGTACTTAACGCTGTTATGCGCAAATCAAAATTCGGCATTTCTTTACTGGCAGCCACTAAAATGTCGCTAGGACTCTTCAACTTAGGATTGGATTTTTGCTCTTCTTCAAAAGCAATGTTGAGTAATTTTTCTCGAACCATCAACCAATCTTTGGTCGCGCTTTGGTTCAAATCCCAGCTGTAATCGCCTTTGATTGTGGGTAATTTGTAGCCAATCATCAAGACATTTCCGTCTTTGGCGTGTTTAAGCCCAGAATAAATCATGACATCATCTGCCAAACGCCAATCAAATTCGTCGTTGTTTTTAAGGGCAATGGCAGCCATCCGTTCTTCCAACTGTTTTTTGGTAAGAATATCAGTGCGCGTACTTGCGTGTGCTTGGTCAGGGATACTGGTAACAGGCTCAAGAATGTTTTTTTGTTCGCAAGAAGCAACGAACAGAATCAGCAAAGAAACAACTAAGAGGGGTGTAATTCGTTTCATAAGGCGTTTTAAATTAAAATTACCTTACAAAACTACCTTCTCCCCTACATTTCAAAATGGGTAATCCATGAACTGCACTCCAAAGTGCTCGAATGGTATGTTTAAGTTCATAAAGAAGCCTGACCTAGCAAAATGACGAAGCCAGGCTTCTTGTTCCACCTATTTGGATTGTTTTTCAAAAATCAAAAAATTTCCTTTTCCTCCGATGGATGCCGCCGATTTCTGCGTACTCAAAACCCCCAACTCAAGTTGCTGTTTCCCATTGGCAGTACTCAACTGAAAATCAACCGATTGGCCTAATAATAAAAAATAGCGGGATTCACACTGCATCAACTCGGGTGATCCTCCCATTTTTGTACTTCCAATTGGAGACATTTTAAGTTTGCCAGTTTTGGTAGTTTCGTCGTACGATTCTAACGCATAACTACCAGAATACTGGTTCACCGACGAGCGACCATTTAATAATAGAACAGCCCCAGTTTCGTCTTTGGTTGTAGTCAATTCCAGCGTGATCGGCTCAAACTTTCCTTCATTGGGGATGCCACATGGCAAATCCATCATATCGCCCAGTAGGATACTTTTCAACACCCAAGTCCCTGCAAGTTCATCATTTTCTAACTTTTGGGCTTTTTGTTCTACGTTTTGGCTTTCGCAAGCTCCCAGCACTGCGACCAAACAGCCAACCATAAATGCTTTCATTGTCTTTTTCATAGCCATATTTTTTTAGTATGACTTTTTTTTGCGGTAAAAGGTTGGAACAAGGTACAAAAAAAGCCACTGTTGAGTGGCTTTTTTTGAAATGTATGTACGTCTTTTAACCGAGGTACGTCTTCAACGCTTTGCTGCGTGAAGTATGTCGTAGGCGACGAATTGCTTTTTCTTTGATTTGGCGAACGCGTTCGCGGGTCAAATTAAATTTCTCTCCGATTTCTTCCAACGTCATGGGATGTTCTCCGTTCAATCCGAAATAAAGCGCAATCACATCCGACTCACGCTGAGTGAGCGTTGATAGTGCGCGAGCAACTTCTTTCCGAAGAGAATCATTGATAAGCCCTTGATCAGGCTTTTCTTCCATGTCGTTTTCAAGAACGTCGAGGAGGCTATTTTCTTCTCCTTGAACAAAAGGCGCATCCATCGAAACGTGACGGCCAGAAATTTTGAGTGTGTCCACAACCTCATTGGCTGAAATATCCAATACTTCGGCCAATTCTTCGGGTGATGGTTCACGCTCAAATTTTTGTTCAAGATCTGAGAATGTCTTCGATATTTTATTTAATGACCCAACACGGTTGAGTGGAAGGCGGACAATACGAGATTGTTCGGCCAACGCTTGCAAAATTGACTGACGAATCCACCATACAGCGTACGAGATGAATTTAAAACCACGGGTTTCGTCAAAGCGTTGAGCGGCTTTAATCAAACCTAAGTTTCCTTCATTGATAAGATCACCAAGCGAAAGACCTTGATTTTGGTATTGTTTTGCTACAGATACCACAAATCGAAGGTTAGCTTTGGTAAGTCGTTCCAAAGCTTGTTGGTCTCCCTCTCGAATTCGCTGCGCCAAAGTCACCTCCTCATCAGGAGTTAGCAAATCCACCTTACCAATCTCTTGTAAATACTTGTCAAGCGACTGGCTTTCGCGGTTGGTTATCTGCTTACTAATTTTAAGCTGTCTCATCTATCTTTACTTTGGTGCTTTGTACTATTACAAGAGTGTAACGTAAAAAGCGAATCAAAAGTTGATTTTTTACTTTCTAATTTAAGTTAAAAAAACAAAAATCTACTTATCGCGACGACGATTGTCATCACGACGACGATCTCCGCCTCTATCGTTGCGATCACCGCGATCTTCTCGGGGTGGTCTTTCTACAAATCCTTCAGGTTTTGGTAGTAAAACCTTGCGTGAAAGGCGGAATTTACCTGTTTTCTTATCGTGTTCTACAAGTTTAACTTGTACTTCATCACCAACATTAAGAACCCCATCCATGGTTTCTAAACGCTCCCACGTAATCTCGGAAATGTGCAATAAACCATCTTTGCCTGGCATAAATTCTACAAAGGCGCCAAAAGGTTGAAGTGTTTTGACAGTTCCAGTATAAACTTCACCAACTTCTGGAATCGCCACGATACCTTTGATGCGTTTTACGGCAATGTCCATACTATCGGCATTGTTTGCAAAAATGCTTACATAGCCCATGCTATCACGCTCTTCGATAGTAACGGTTGCTCCAGATACGCGCTGAATTTCTTGAACCACTTTTCCACCTGGCCCAATAACACCACCGATTTGGTCTTGCGCAATTTGAATTACTACCGCACGAGGTGTTTGTGGTTTGAGTTCTGGACGAACTTCCGTAATCGCCTTTTTCATTTCGCCCAAGATGTGCAAACGTCCACGGCGAGCTTGGTCTAGTGCTTCTACTAATACTTCGTAAGAAAGTCCGTTTACTTTCAAGTCCATTTGGCAAGCAGTGATACCTTTTTCAGTACCTGTCACTTTGAAGTCCATATCGCCAAGGTGATCTTCATCGCCCAAAATATCCGAAAGTACGGCGTATTTTCCTTGTTCGTCCGTAATCAAGCCCATAGCAATACCTGCCACTGGCGCTTTGATTTTCACCCCAGCGTCCATCAAAGCAAGTGTACCTGCACAAACAGTAGCCATTGATGACGAGCCATTTGACTCTAAAATATCCGAAACGATACGAATCGTATATGGATTTTCTTCATCAGGAGGCAATACTTTTTTCAACGAACGGTGCGCCAAATTTCCGTGACCCACTTCGCGGCGACCTGGGCCGCGGTTTGGTTTTACCTCACCCGTTGAAAAGCCTGGGAAGTTATAATGCAACAAGAAACGGCCATATCCGTAAAACATGGCTGTATCAATGATTTGCTCATCAAGTTTTGTACCTAGCGTTACGGTGGTCAACGATTGCGTTTCACCACGTGTAAACAAAGCCGAACCGTGTGGAGTAGGCAAAAAGTCAACTTCGCACATAATTGGTCGGATTTGGTCCAAGGCACGGCCGTCGAGACGAGTACGCTCATCCAACACCAAACGACGCGACGCTTCCCACTCCAAATCGTGGTAATAACGTTTAATAAGACCTACTTTTTCGTCGTACGTTTCTGGGTTTTCTTCTTTGAAGTTAGCCAAAAACTCAGTAATAACGGCTTTGAAGCCATCTTTACGCACTTGCTTATTTGCACTGCCTTGGCGGGCTACTGCATAAATTTTATCGTAGCAAGCCTCACGTACTTTAGCACGGAGCTCTTCGTCGTGTACTACGTACTCAAAAGAGCGTTTTTCCGTTTTTCCTGCCTCTGCTTCAAATTCTTTTTGAACTGCGCATTGGATTTTAATTACTTCATGTGCCGCTTTCAAGGCTTCCACCATTTCCTCTTCTGAGGCTTCGTTCATTTCACCTTCCACCATACAGATGTCTTTCTCCGAAGCCGCTACGATAAGGTCTAAAGTAGCATTTTTCAGTTGTGATGTAGGCGGGTTGATGATGTATTCACCATTGATTTTGGCTACACGTACCTCAGAAATTGGGCCATTAAAAGGTACATCCGTAAGCATCAATGCTGAAGAAGCAGCCAACGCAGCAAGAGCATCAGGTAAAACCTCTGAATCTGCTGAGATTAAGAAAACGTTGACTTGCGTATCTGCATAAAAGTCATCTGGAAACATAGGACGCAAAGCGCGATCCACCAAACGACTCACTAAAACTTCGTGATCTGACAAACGACCTTCGCGCTTCTGGAAACTTCCAGGGATGCGACCAGCCGAAGCAAATTTTTCTTGGTAATCAACCGATAGTGGTAAAAAATCTGTACCAGGTCTTACCTCGGGATTAGATACAACTGTAGCTAGGAGCATGGCATTACCCATGCGAACCACGACTGAACCGTGGGCTTGACGAGCAAGCTTTCCTGTTTCAATTGTAATGATACGACCATCGGGCAGGTTGATAGTCTTTGTGATGATGTTAAACATGAAAGGAGAATTAAAAAACCGCTTGAAAACCTATCCTTCAGCGAACACGATAGGTTATTATTTATAAAACCGCAAAAAGAAATTATTTACTTACTTAGGTGAAGATAAATAACAAACAGGGAAGCCAGTTACCTGACATTCCCTGTTTGAAGTATCGCATTACTTTCTGATATTCAGTTCAGCGATGACAGCACGATAACGGCTGATGTCATTCTTGAGAAGATAGTTCAACAAGCGTCTGCGCTTACCTACCAACTTTAAAAGGCCAAGGCGCGTAGCATTGTCATGCTTGTGCTGCTTCAAGTGCTCCGTCAAATAGTTGATACGGTGAGTGAAAAGTGCGATCTGCGATTCTGAAGAACCTGTGTCGCTTTCAGACTTGCCAAATTTTTTGAACAAGTCTTTTTTTACTTCCGATGTTAAATACATGATTGTAACCTCAGATTGTTTAAACGTGAAAAATATAAAAAACAAAAACGCCTGCAAAGATAGCCGATTTTGTTTTAAAAATCAACCATTTTTCTTACTTGATGTCGATTGCTGTGACTCTAGCACTTCCCGAACGCGCGGTAAGAGCGCACTCGAAGGATAATCTTTCACAAAACTGTTCAGGGCCTTCAAATACGCCTCTTTTCCTTGTAATTTTCCTAGTAGATAAATCCGAAGCAACGCGTACTTGTCCTCAATTTTACTACCCGAATAGGTAACCATTGCCATTTCGAGCTGGGCATAGGCTTCTGAGAAATTATTAGACTGATACAGTGTCAAGATTTTTTCGTAGTCCTTCATTGCTTCTAGCTCAATATTTCCTGAAGCTGCGACAGCACCGCCATTTTTGGTCAGAAGGCGAGTAAAAGAAGAATTTGGAAATTCGGCCAGCAATTTATCTTTCCATGATTGGCTATTTTTGGCCGATGTTAGGAAAAGCAGGTAATAAATTTCGGGTTTATAATTTGTGTTTGGAAAACGGGACAAAGTAGTTTCAAACGTTTTTACTGCATTGTCAGGTTCTTCTAGGTTAAACTTATAAATCTTCCCTAATTTGTAATGTGCATCTTCTAATCGCTGATTTGAGGCATCTAATTCCTGCTTTTTCAGGGGAATATTACGATAGAGCGCGTCTTTTTTCGCCTTCCATTCGGGCGAGTCTTTGGTCAATTTCACCAAATCATCTCCCGCAATCTGAATAGTAGCCCCTTGGCCTGGGGTTGTTGGTACTGCCGTAATGTTGTTATCAGCAGGGGTCATTAAGGTAGCTATTTTGGCACTTCGGCGCCAATCATCTTCCAGCGTTCGATTTCCCCAACGCTGCCTAAACTCAACTTTTCCCGTATTGACCAACGTCAAATCATACAAAGGAAAACGTTCGGCAGGATTCCCCTCAAAATTAGACGCATTGGCACTCAAACTTTGCGCTTGTGAAACCAGCATTTCGGCTTCTTTTACTTTTCGTTTGTATTCTGCAATTTCGTCTTCAATTACCTTGTCTAAGTATTTATCCAACGTTGCTGGATTCATCTGCGAAAGTCGTTGTAGGCTATCTTCCGTCCGAATCGTGGTAATTTGCTTTACAAACTCGTCCAAAACCTCTTTACGTTCGGCAACTTTTTGGCGCTGTGGCGACGCAACAGGCAACAATACAAGTGCACTATCAAAATAAGCTTTCGCTAACTCATAGTTTTGAAGCTTATCATAATACACTTTCGCCATTTCCAAATAGGTAAAAGGAACTTGCGTGGTATTGGTAGTGGTTTCACGAACCGACTTGCCAAAGAACTCAAGTCCTTTTTTATAGTTTTTTTTGCGGGTCTCAATCACCCCCATCGAATAATACAAGCGGTCAATCAAGTCGTTGTTTTTACGGTCGTTCAGGAGTTTCTTGAAGCCATCTTCGGTAGAAATCGCGGAGTTGGTCAGGGCTTCATTTTGGAGAGAGTTCATTTTGGCAAAAAACTCCAAATCGTACGAAGGTCTATTTCTGGAAACAGCTTTGTAGTGAATATTGGCGGCCAAAGGCTTCTCAATAAGGTCGTACATTTGGGCTGCAGCATAATGAATACGGGCTGTTTCTTCGTTTTTAGAAAGCAACGGAAACGTTTCCTCCAAAATCCCTAGTGCCAGCGGAATCTCTTGCTTTTGTTGGTGCAAATAGGCTTTTACTAAATAAAAATCACGGGTATTATTTTCGTTCAAAGGCAAGCTTCTGAGGTGTTCGGCTACACTTAGGGCGCTATTGTAGTCTTTGGTTTCAACGTACGCACGCATCAGCCAAATCAGTCCTTCGTGTTTATCATCATCATCTTTCCCTTTGGCATTGACATAACGCAATGTTTCAATCCCATCGGTAAACTGTCCTTTGTATAACCGCGCGCGGCCAATCAAAACAAGGGCATTGTCCACCCAACGACTGTTTTGGTGACGGTCGGGAATCAATGATCCCTTTTTAATGACATCTTGCAAAAGAGCATCCACACTTTTTGCCTCCATCGAGTCCAACGGGTACAAAATAGGAAGGAGCTGATTATAATTTTCTTTTCTATTTTTTTTCAAAGCAATGTCCGCCTCTTTCATCTTATCACGGGCGATGACATAGGCATTGTATTTGGCTGTAAGGTTGTGATACCCTACGCTCAAACCGCTTGTGCTGTACTGAGAACAGCCAAAAAATAGTGCAGAAACCCCAAAAATAACAAGGGGAAGGTAATACTGAGAAGGAAAGAGGCGATTTCTAATTTTCATCAAATAACTCACTTTCAAGAGCTTGCTCTTAAACTGTTAGATTTTCAACCGTAAATGTAACGTTTTCTACGGACTAAAAGTATGCAATCGTGATGCCAATATAGTTTTAAACAAGAGAAATTAGTCCAATGATATACGCATCATTTATGTATTTACAAGTAACATATTTTATCTTTGTAAAGAATAAAATATAAATAAAATATCTTAAATACATTTATTTATAAGACTTTTGTTATTTATTTTTCAGAACAAAGGCCATTAATTCTCTGGCAATTTTAAACAATATGTAATTTTGTTACGTTAAAGAACAAGTCAATATAATTTCTTTTCCAATGGAGCAAAATCCAATAAATCCTGATAAAGTAGCCGAAAACCCTGGGCTTATGGCCTACGCTCACTCTGTTGGTGGGGCAGTCATTAAGCCCGTTGACATGGGCAAAGCAAAAGGGAAAGCCGTGTTGGCCATGCGTCAACAAACCGAGCGCCAACTTAACCAAATTTATCAACAAATGGCGACATTGGCACAGCAAGCCAAAGAACTTCGTCAGCGCGTTGATGTCTCAGAAAGAATCTACGGTGCCCAAATGAATTTTGAACCCGTCTTGAACGAAACTTACTATGTGTATGAAAAGGAAGATGGAAAAGATGTCTTGTCGATGGTTGCACCACATGAATGGGGGCGTGCCTACAAATTTAGCCGTTTTATTGCCAAAGTAACCATGCTTGCCGACCATACATGGCACGTGGAATACAACGAAACCCAAGATTAGGGCTTGGTGTAGCTTTACTTAGGTTACGAAAAATCCCTTCGCTTCTCAATACGGCGAAGGGATTTTTCGTTATTCAACTTTGAAAATTGCAACGCTCCCCCCTCAATTTGTCGTAAAAAGAGGTAGAGCTATTAAAAAATTGCCAATTCGTTAAAACTTTTTTATTTTTAACGAGTCCTTGTAAGAAAACCAGACCATGAACAACCATACCCACCAGTGATTAAACATCTATTCATCAACAAAGCTATTCCCTTCCTCATCTTCATTTTACTATGTTGGAATGAAGGTTTTGGTCAAACGACCTACACCATTTCGGGCAGAATCACAGACGCTCAAACGGGTGAAGCAGTACCTTTTGCTGCGGTCGCTATCAAAGGAAAAACCGTAGGAGTGACGACCAACTTTGAGGGTTTTTATACCCTCAAAACAACCCAAATTGGTGATTCTTTGGTGGTTTCGTCCATGTCGTATCGAAAACGGGCGAAAGCTATTGTACCCAATCAACTCTCGCAAACCATTGATTTCCAACTTGAGGCCTCGGAATTTAAACTTCAAGAAGTAAAAGTTTACGCAGGAGAAAACCCTGCTTATAATATTCTAAGGAAAGTTGTTAAGCAAAAACCATTGCACAATCCCAATCGACTCCAAGCTTACGAATACGAAAGTTACAGTAAAATAGAAGTTGATGTTGACAATCTCTCAGAACGTTTTAAGAAACGGAGAGCAATGAAGCAAATCACAGGTGCTGTTGAGCAGTTTGATAAAATAGCAGGAGAAGATGGGCGCCCTGTAATTCCTATATATTTGTCAGAATCCATTTCCAACTATTATTTCCGCGAAGACCCTCGAAAAAAGAAAGAACATATTCTCAAAACCAAGATATCTGGCATTGCTGTTACTGATGGAAGCTTGATTTCACAGATGATTGGTTCTTCTTTTCAACAATATAATTTTTACCAAAACTGGCTCAGTGTTCTTGATAAAGACTTTCATTCTCCCATTGCTGACGGTTGGAAAAACACCTACAACTATTATTTAATAGATACCACATTTGTGGCAGGGTACTGGTGTTATCACATTGATTATGAACCCAAACGACCGCAAGATTTAGCCTTTAGTGGTTCTTTTTGGGTTGATACCCTAAGCCACGCGTTGGTACAAATAGATGCGTCGGTGGGAAAAAGTGCGAACATTAACTTTGTAGAAAAAATAAAACTTCAACAAGAATACGAGCAAATTGGCGATAGTACGTGGATGCCCGTGAAATCGCGGGTACTTATTGATGTAGCCGAACTGACCGACTCCACCGCAGGAATGTTGGTTAAATTTTATACCTCAAATCGGAACATTATTCCCAATAAACCACACCCTCCAAAGTTTTATGATTATCCCATAGAATTATCAGAAAGCTACAAAGAATACCCCGCTGATTATTGGGACAAAGCACGCCACGAACCCCTAACGGCTGGCGAACAAACGGCGTATAGGCTCATTGACTCCGTGAAGCAAGTGCCAATCATGCGTACGTACATCGAAGTATTTAACATGTTTGTCAATGGCTATAAACGTATTCCGAAGGTAAACATTGACGTTGGTCCATTTCTGTATCTATACTCAAACAATGCCATTGAAGGGCACCGTTTTCGCATAGGTGCCAAAACCAACCCAGATTTCAGTCGAAAATGGGTTTTGAGCGGTTCGGCTGCCTATGGCACCCTCGATAAAGAGTGGAAATACAATTTTAATGTTGATTATATTTTCAGTCGCAAACCTTGGACCATTGGAGGTATTAGCCATAGTTATGACCTCGAACGCGTAGGTTTGTCCTCCGAAGCGATTGGAAATAACGTTTTGTTTGGCGCACTAACCAAGTGGGGAAATGTCAGACGAGGCTATTTTGAGGGGATTACCTCTGCTTACCTCAAACGAGAACTATTGAGAGGGCTAACCCAAACAGTTGGATTACGTCACCGAACTTTTCAGCCTATTTACCCTTTCGCGTTCAAAACAGCCCCTTCACTCGGTGATCGGTCACCTATTCAAAGTAATTACGAAACAGCTGAATTATTTTTTGAAACCCGTTGGGGAAAAGATGAGATTTTCATTTATAACGAAAATGAACGTCTAACTTTAGGTACTCAAAAGTGGCCTTTGGTAGTACTTCGTTATCAACTTGGTTTGCGCAGGTTTCTCAACAGTGATTTTAGCTACCATCGCTTGTCTCTCAACATAAAACAAAGCTTTAGGGTGGGTATTTGGGGACGTTCTAATTATAACATAACGATGGGATATATTCCATCCACTCTCCCCTATCCTTTACTATATACCCCACTTGGAAACGAGTCAGTTTTCTACGTTGACAATGCCTTTAACCTAATGAATTACTTTGAATTTGTGAGCGACCGTTACCTTCAGTTACGGTACGAGCACAATTTTGAGGGACTTCTTTTCAATCGCCTCCCCGCTATCAAACGGCTCAAATGGCGGTTCTTAGCCAATGCCAAGGTTTTGTACGGTAGTATTCATCCTTCCAACATGAATCTGCTAGCTCCCACCAACGCACAAGGCCAGGCAGTACCTGGGTTTAATAGCTTAGGAAACACGCCTTACGTAGAGGTTGGATATGCCATTGACAATATTTTTAAGGTACTAAGAGTTGACGCTGTTCATCGCCGCACCTATCGCCAAAATCCTAATGTCACGCCATTTGCGGTGAAGTTTTCATTTTGGTTTAATATTTAGTGGATGACTTATAACGCTAATTTATTCTGCAACCCACTGCATCATCAGTCCAGTCAAATACCCTCCATACGTTCCTAGTGCATACCCCAATATTGCCAGTAACACACCTACTGATGCCAGCGAAGGGTGGAAAGCAGCGGCAACAACTGGTGCCGAAGCAGCACCTCCTACATTAGCTTGTGAACCCACTGCTGTAAAAAAGAAAGGCGCTCTTAACCATTTGGCAACCAATAAGGTAACCATTACGTGTATGGTCATCCATAGAATTCCTACTACAAATAACCCAGGGTTTTCGGCAACGGCAAAAATATCCATTTTCATGCCAATGGTTGCCACAAGTACATAGAGGAACAAACTTCCAATTTTTGAGGCTCCCGCAAATTCAAGTTGGCGCAATCGGGTAAAAGAAAGCAAAATACCCAAAAATGTAACGACCGAAACAACCCAGAAAAACGATGAAGTTAAGCTAAATCTTTCAAGAGAAGGATAATTAAGTTTGAGCCAAGGTGCAACCAAGTCTGCCACAAAATGAGCAAAAGCCGTAGCCCCAAAACCAACCGCGGCAATCATCATCAAATCATTCAAAGTTGGAATTCGCTGAGATGTTTTGTGTTCTAGTTCAAGCTTTGTTTTTAATTCATCAATAGCAGTAGCATCTGCTTTAAAATAATAATCAATTTTAGCAGCTTTTCCTGCACCATAAATTAGTACCGCCATCCAAATTTCCGCCACAATGACATCGACTGCAATCACTTGCGAAAAAAGACGATCACTTGGTTGAAAAACTTCTTTCAATGCTGTTTGATTTGCCCCTCCCCCAATCCAACTTCCCGCAATGGTAGATAGCCCCCTCCAAACAGCATCAGAGCCTGAGCCGCCAACTACCTCAGGAGCAAAAGTTTTAACAATCGCTACTGCTATTGGCCCCCCAAGCATCACTCCCAACGTTCCTGCCAAAAACACAAGAAGTGCTTTGGGGCCTAATCGTATTACTGCTTTAAAGTCCATTCCAAGCGTAAAATAAACCAGACACGCTGGTAAAAAATATTGGGAAATCACTGAATACAGTTTTGACTCCTCTCCTGAAATGATTTTGAATGAATTTAAAACTCCTGGGATAAAATAACAAAGTAATAAGGGGGGAAAAATTGCGTAAAACTTTGTCCAAAGTGGGTGTTTTAAATTAGCCGTATAAAAAACACCTGCCAAAATGATAAAAAGTAAGCCAAGAACGACGGCATCAGAAGTAAAAACAGCGAGAAGCAACATATGTCAAGTTAAAAATCGAAAAGTTGGCAATTAAACCATTCTTTTGATAATACCTAGGCATAGGCACAAAAAAAACACACAGGCCTCAAAGCTGAGCCTGCGTGTCGCAATTACACTTCATCAACAAACTAAAAACCAAATAGTTTTTCTTTTAAACAAGTGTCAATTGGACACTTCATTTTATATTTTAAAAGGATAACTTGTTGAAATGAATCATTTAAACAAGCTATCCTTAGGGTTGTGAGGGGTAATTGTTTTACCATTCACATTAATGCTGTAGGAGGGGGATTCGAACCGCCCACGGTGCAGTTAGCCGCGATACAAAGTTTGGTGGTCTACCCCAGTCGACTAGAGTGCCGGCATTATATCGTGTTTATCCTGAACTCACCACCCCCGAGACAGGAGGGCATGGCTGCCAAGTTTCATCATCCTACAGTATAAAGAACTAAAGTCAACTAATTTACTTGTGGTCTAGTGCCTTTTTGATTAATTGACAATGCAAAACTAATGGATATTATTTTTTGTTGCAAATTTTCCATAAATATTTTTAAAAATTTTGATTTCATTCAACAAAACAGCACTTTTGTTGAATGAAATCTAATTTTACCACTTCATCATGGAACGAAATTTAGAAATTGATAAAATTGACGCAACTGACTTAAAAATTTTAGCGCTTCTTTTAGAAGATGCACACTTAGCTTACACCGAAATTGGCAAACGGGTTCATGTTTCAGGAGGCACAGTGCATGTGCGAATGAAAAAACTTGAGCAGCTTGGAATTGTTAAAGGGGCACAATTATTGGTTGATCAAACTAAATTAGGCTGGGATATTAGCGCTTTTTTAGGTATATATTTAGATAAAAGCTCACTCTACGAAGAAGTCGCCATTGAGCTCGAACGCATTCCAGAAGTAGTTAATATTCATTACACTACAGGTATTTACAGCATTTTTGCTAAAATCGTTTGTCGTGATACAGAACATCTGCGGCAAGTTCTTCACGATAAAATTCAAAAAGTAGGTGGTATTCAACGAACCGAAACATTTATCTCATTAGAGGAACGAATCGCCCGTCCTATTCCGTTAGCAGAATAATGTTTTTTTAAGCTGTTTTTGATACTTTTGCAGAAACCCTTCTTCAAACGTTTATTCACATTATCTTGTTTAGACCTTTGTAAGGAAACGTAACGAACTCTCCTCGTGTTCCGTATTGAGTACATAAGAGGAATAACTGACTTCATATGAAATTAACTTTTTGGGGGGCTTCACAACAGGTTACTGGTAGCATGTACCTCCTAGAATTGGAAGACGATTACCGTATTTTGATTGACTGTGGTTCTGACTTTGAAAGCGGCGACCGAAGACGCGCGCTCAACGATACCCCACCCCCATTTCCAAACGCACTTTTCCCTTTTGAAGCTCCGTCAATTAACGTAGTATTACTGACTCACGCCCATATTGATCACTCTGGAAATATCCCAAACTTATATCGAGACGGATATGAAGGGCAAGTCCTGTGTACTGATTCTACTTTTGCTTTAACCAGTATATTGCTAAAAGATGCGGCAATGCTGAATCAGAAGCGAATCAATGAATTGAATAATGCAGATTCGCAGCGTAAACGAAAAAAAGGCAGAAAAAAAGAGCTTCCTAAAGATTTATACCTCGAAAAACAAGTACGCCAAGCACTCGAAAACTTTGTCCCACTTGCCTTTAATCGCCGTTTTAGGGTATCAGACAACGTCGTTATCACTTTTATTCCCGCAGGGCATTTATTGGGTGCAGCACATATCGTAGTTGAAGTTTGGGAAAACGGACAGAAAAAAACCATTGGGTTTTCGGGTGATGTGGGTCGAAAAGGCTATCCACTACTTATTGATCCCGCCACTTTGCCCCAAGTTGATTTCTTGGTATGTGAAACAACCTACGGCAATCGCTTGCATGAAAAAGGCGTTTCGCCTGATTTGGCTTTGGCAGATGTTATCAAACGTACCTGCGTTGACATTCCAGGGCGGCTTATCATTCCGTCTTTTAGTGTGGGAAGAACCCAGGCTTTATTATATACCTTAAATAAATTATATAATAACCATCAGCTTCCTCCCATCAAAGTTTTTGCCGACAGTCCGCTTGCTTTTGAAAGCTCGCGGGTCTATCAGCGGAACGTTCGGATGCTAAACCGCGAGGCCCGTGAGTTTAACGAAGAGAATGAATCCTTGTTTGACTTTGAAAATTTAATCTACCTCGAAAGTACAGACGCCAGCCGTGCTATTTCAAACCATGTAGAGCCTTGTATCATCATTTCTTCCTCTGGAATGGTACAGGGTGGACGTGTCGAATACCATGTGGCTCAGAACATTAGCAACCCTTACTGCACCATATTGCTCATCGGGTATTGTGCCGAAGGAACGCTCGGATGGAGACTTCTCAATGGCCAAACAACCTTACGCATTCGAGGGAAAGACGAGCAAGTATTGGCCAATATCGAAAAAATTGACGTATTTAGCGGCCACGGAGACAAAGAAGACCTTCTGACGTTTGTTCAGCAACAGGCACCTGCCACGTTAAAAAAAATCTTCCTTGTCCACGGGGAAAAGCCAAGTATGGACCACTTTAAAAACACTTTACAATCAGTCGGTTACGAAAATATCGAGATCCCCATAAAGGGACAAACTTTTGAATTGTAAGCAACCAACTTTATGCCAACTTATTTAGATTTTGAAAAACCTGTGGCAGAGCTCGAATCCAAGCTTGCCGAGTTAAAAAAACTCGCCGACACGACACAAGTTGACGTTTCGGAAGCTGTTACAAGACTCGAAGACAGCATTATACAATTACGGAAAGATACCGCTCAAAACCTCACTAGATGGCAACGGGTGCAGCTTTCTCGGCACCCCGATCGCCCTTATACCCTCGATTACATCGAACTAATGTGTGAGGAGTTTATTGAACTTCATGGTGATCGTACCGTACGCGACGACCCTGCCATGGTCGGCGGATTTTGTAACATTGATGGCCAAAGTATGCTCATCATTGGTCAACAAAAAGGCCGCAATACCAAGCAACGCCAACACCGCAACTTCGGGATGGCTAACCCCGAAGGCTACCGCAAAGCGCTACGCATGATGAAATTAGCCGAAAAGTTCAACAAACCTATCGTTGCACTTATTGACACCCCAGGTGCATTTCCTGGCCTAGAAGCCGAAGAACGTGGTCAAGGTGAAGCCATTGCGCGGAATCTTAAGGAAATGTTTATGCTTAAAGTACCCGTCATCTGTATTATTATCGGTGAAGGTGCATCAGGGGGAGCGTTGGGAATTGCCATCGGGGACCGTGTTCTCATGCTCGAAAACACATGGTACTCAGTAATTTCGCCAGAATCTTGTTCATCTATTCTGTGGCGAAGCTGGAATTTCAAAGAACAAGCAGCCGAAGCTCTCCGCTTAACGGCTTCGGATATGACAATGGCAAAATTGATTGATGGTATTGTAGAAGAACCACTCGGTGGTGCTCACTTAGACCATCAAGCCATGGCTAACATCCTGAAAAATGTCATTTTAGGCAGTATCAACGAACTCCAAAAGCTAACACCCGAAGAAAGAATCAATCAACGGATTGACAAGTTCTGTTCGATGGGTGTCTTTACGGAATGAAAGCAATAAAAAACATCATTTTTGACCTAGGAGACGTCATTATCAACATTGACGTTCCACGGGCAGCGCAATCTTTTGCGGAGCTAAGTCAACTTCCACTGGAAGATGTTCAACGGCTTATTCAGCACAATGAGGTTTTTAAAAAGTTTGAGACGGGGCAGTTATCTGCCCCTGATTTTAGAAACTACATTCGTGAACTCCTTGCTCATCCTGAGTGGACAGACACCCAAATTGACGAAGCTTGGAATTCACTCCTACTCGATATCCCCCCCCAACGGGTTGAAACAATCGTCGCTTTAGCCCAAAAAGGCTATCGGCTTTTTCTATTGAGCAATACTAGCTCTATTCACGTTGAGGAAGTAAATCGCATTCTCCACCGTACGACTGGCATTCCAAAACTAGATGCGTTGTTTGAAAAGCTTTTTCTTTCGTACGAAATGGGCGTGATGAAACCTCACCACGACATTTACCACGGTGTATTAGCAGACGCTGGAATTTTACCGCATGAGTCTTTGTTTTTGGACGACAATGCCGATAACATCCGAGCCGCAAGCGAAGTTGGTATTCAAACCATCCACGTTCAAAAACCAACCTCGATTGTCGAATACCTAAAAGATTTTTAAGTGAACTCAACCCGCACCCTACTCCTCCAGCTCCTCCTGTTTGTACTCACCATCATAAGTACGTCCTTAGCAGGCGCCGAATGGATGTTTGGACGGCCCTTTGATTTGCCATTTTACCAGATTGAAAACCCATTGGGCTGGGAACACTTTTGGCAAGGTTTTAAATTTTCGATTCCTTTTCTAGGAATCTTGACCGTTCACGAGTTTGGGCATTATTTTGCTGCCAAGTACCATAAAGTCAAAGTTACGTTGCCCTACTACATTCCGCTTTGGCTCGGAATTGGGCAAACCATCGGTACGCTTGGAGCATTCATTCGTATTAAAGAATTTATCCGCTCGCGTGAAAAATACTTTGATATTGGAATAGCAGGGCCACTTGCGGGATTCGTGGTTGCCGTCGGCGTTCTTTGGTATGGTTTTGCTACCCTTCCTACCCTTGATTACATCTTCAAAATTCATCCCGAATACCAAAAATATGGGATGGGCTTTGCACGCGTGGTTTATACCAAAAACCAAGCTGGAAATATCTTATTGGGCGATAATCTGCTTTTTACCTTTTTTAAAACCTACGTCGCCGATCCAACTCGCCTTCCTCCTCCCCAAGAAATCATGCACTATCCGCTGCTTTTAGCGGGCTATTTGGCGTTGTTTTTCACCTCACTCAACCTTATTCCCATTGGGCAACTTGACGGTGGGCATGTGCTGTATGGACTTATTGGCAACAAAAACTACCGTATTGTTTCTCCCATTTTGTTTTTTGTCTTCATTACTTACGCAGGGCTTGGCACGTATCGTGCGGATGAGTTCGCCATTGCCAATGAAAATTTATTTTGGGAACAACTCGCCTCACTAGGGATTTACATTATTTTCCTTCAACTATGTTATAGTCGTATCGACGAAAATAATGCGCTCACTAAGTGGATGTTAGCGCTTTTAACGGTCACGATCCAACTCGGACTTTCTCTCCTATTCCCAACTGTAGAAGGTTACTCAGGATTTTTAGCGTTCGGATTCTTGATTGGTCGTGTTTTAGGTGTGTATCATCCCTCAACGGACGACATTGCCCCGCTAAGTAACTCCCGAAAAGTCGTGGGTTGGTTAGCTTTGATTATCTTTGTACTCTGTTTTAGTCCAAAACCTTTCGTTGTATTGTAAAATAAACGACGTTGTAGAAACATTTCGACGCAACGTTGCACCCATCCATGGTTATTTCTCTTGCAAAACGCGCCACTCAAGCGCAGGAATATTACTTCTCGGTGAAGCTCGCCGAAGTTCGAAAGCTACTTGCTGCAGGACATGATGTCATCAATATGGGCATTGGAAATCCTGACCAAGCCCCTTCAGAAGCAACCATTGAAGCATTAAAAAATACAGCTTCACTCACCAATACCCACGGTTATCAATCGTATAAAGGCATTCCTGCTCTTCGTCAAGGTATATCAAAATGGTATGAGCGTGTGTATGGCGTACAGCTTGACCCAGAGCATGAAATCTTACCCTTAATTGGTTCAAAAGAAGGCATTACGCACATCAGTCTGACTTTTTTAGACGAAGGGGATGAAGTATTGGTTCCCGAGCTTGGCTATCCTGCCTATCGCGCTGTAAGCGAAATGGTAGGAGCCACAGTCATTGAATATCCGCTTCAAGAAAATAACCAATGGCAACCCGACTGGGAAGCTATGAAAGGTATAGTAAGCTCCAGAACAAAAATTTTGTGGCTCAACTATCCACACATGCCTACGGGCGCACCCGCCACGCGTGAGCTTTTTGAAAATGCCGTTCGCTTTGCCAAAGAGCATGGCATTTTATTATGCCACGACAACCCTTATAGCCTAATACTCAACCAGAAACCTCCCATTAGCTTGCTTTCAATTGAAGGTGCAAAAGAGGTGGCCATTGAGCTAAACTCCATGTCCAAGTCACACAACATGGCGGGCTGGCGAATTGGCTGGTTATCAGGGGCTAAAGAATACGTGGATGCAGTACTTACCATAAAAAGCAACGTGGATTCTGGCATGTTTTTAGGCATTCAACAAGCCGCTGTAGCTGCCCTTCAAAATTCGGAAGAATGGCACGCTGCCCAAAATGCCGTATATCACAGTCGATTGGATGCCGCCAAAACCTTCTTAAAAACCCTAAACTGCACCTTCGATTCGACCCAGGAAGGTATGTTTCTGTGGGCAAAACTCCCCGAAGACGTTGCCTCTGCGGAGCAATTGGTTGATGACTTATTATACCAAAAACATATTTTCATTGCCCCTGGATTTATTTTTGGTCCTAAAGGCCAACGTTACATTCGGGTTTCTCTTTGTATGCCCGCCGAACGAATTTGGCAAGCCATTGAGCGTTTGAAAGCATAAATAAAATGAGGGAAGGTTGTGAGCAACCTTCCCCACAAAGGTGTTGCCTAGTTCAAATTCCCCATCAAAATAAAAGACGCATCAACATTTGGGCGACCTTCATATGTTTTGGGATTATGCTCCGCCTCCAACACATTATAATAAAACAGTACCTTGAGCCAACTCGCAATGCCGTTGTCTAAATCGTTGTAGTAACGGTATTCTTCCAATTCTTTTTGCCATCTTTTGGTTGATGTCGAAAACCTTCTCCGTAAGAAGTGCTCAATGGTCATCAAATGCCCCCCTTCTTGCACATAATACTGATAACGGCCATGTTCCTGGGCTGTTTCGGGAATTTCATCCGTAATAACTGAAGTAAAAGGAAGAAGCCTTTTACGCGAATAGGGCTTCAGGAAACGTTGTATTTTCAGGGCACCATCCGCAATGTTTTCAAAAACAACCTCTCGCCCTCCGTGGGGCAGGTGGCTCTTAACAAAATGACGGGTTTGTTGTTTTTTTGCATCCCAAAACGAAAACGACTCAACTTGCCGACTTCCGTAGGCACGGTGACGGCCATCGTCAAGTTTTATTGATACTACCTCCACTTCTGGAGCATACAGCAGCTCTCCTTTCATTCGTTCGCCTGTAGCGAGCTTGATTTCTCCTATTGACCAATTTTCCTTTGGTCGGGCTTCCACGGAAAGCAATACCATCCATGCCAAGCCAAGGCTTAGTAAAATTTTCTTCATGTAACTAATAATGTGCGTGTGTGTTGTGTGTAATCGACCAACTATTATATCAAATATAACAACTTTGGCAATACAATCAATACCTATATTCTATTTTTTTAAAATTTTATTTGCTTAAAACAACAAGCTCTTGGCAAAATACAATTATCATGTTAAATCGTTGGGTATGAATCTATTTTCGCCAATAAAATCACCCTCAAAATTCATTTATAGTAGTGATTCTTTTTCCCTCACGCTTTTTTTGCGTTACTTTGTATGCTAAACTATTTAACAGGCAACGTTTTATTATTAACAAAACCTACCTAACAAAGATGAGTACAATCCAATCGGTACACGCCCGTCAAATCCTTGACTCTCGCGGTAATCCAACAGTAGAAGTAGATGTTCGCACCGAAAACGGCTTCCTCGGCCGTGCAGCCGTGCCATCTGGCGCCTCTACAGGTATTCACGAAGCAGTCGAACTACGTGATGATGACAAGAGCGTATATCTCGGAAAAGGTGTATTGAAAGCCGTTCAGAACGTAAACGAAATCATCTATCCTGAACTTTTGGGACTTTCTGTATATGATCAAAATCTGATTGACAAAATCATGATTGAGCTCGACGGTACTGCCAACAAAGGCAAGTTGGGCGCAAATGCTATTTTGGGGGTTTCTTTGGCCATTGCTAAAGCCGCAGCCCAAGAAGCAGGTCTTTCACTGTTCCGTTACGTAGGTGGAGTAAATGCTAATACTCTTCCTGTGCCAATGATGAACATCATGAACGGTGGCGCACACGCCGACAACGCGATTGATTTCCAAGAATTTATGGTAATGCCTACCAACGCTACTTCGTTCTCTCAAGCACTTCGCATGGGTACTGAAGTTTTCCACGCGTTGAAAGGTGTTTTAAAATCAAAAGGTTATTCAACAAACGTAGGTGATGAAGGTGGTTTTGCTCCTAACATCCAGTCAAACGTTGAAGCCCTCGAAACCATCCTTATTGCTATCGAGAAAGCAGGGTACCGCCCAGGTGAAGATATTTCAATCGCTATGGATGCTGCCGTTTCTGAACTTTGGAACGAAGAAAAACAACGCTATATCTTCAAGAAATCAAGCAAAGAAGAGTTAACTTCTGCTCAAATGGCTGATTTCTGGACAGAATGGGTGAATAAATATCCTATCATTTCAATCGAAGACGGTATGGCCGAAGACGATTGGGCTGGTTGGAAATTGCACACCGACGCGATTGGTTCTAAATGCCAACTCGTAGGTGATGACCTTTTCGTAACCAACGTAAAACGCCTTGAAATGGGTATTGAGCAAGGAGTTGGTAATGCTGTTTTGATCAAAGTAAACCAAATCGGTTCATTAACTGAAACCATCGACACCGTTAGTTTGGCAAAACGCAATAGCTACAAAAACATCATGAGCCACCGCTCAGGTGAAACCGAAGACTCGACCATCGCTGACTTGGCAGTGGCGTTGAACACTGGCCAAATCAAAACTGGTTCGGCTTCACGTTCAGACCGTATGGCCAAATACAACCAATTGCTCCGTATTGAGGAAGAATTGGGCGAAACAGCTTACTTCCCTGGAAAGAAATTTTAATTAGTGTCGAGTGTCGAATGCAGAATGTCGAATAAACATATTCATTCGACACTCTGCATTTGACATTCGACATTTTTGCTGCATTTGACACTCGACATTTTTCTGCATCTAACCCTCAATATCTATATGCAGTTTCTCCATCGCTTCCGTTTTTTAAAAGATTTCTACAAAGCAAGTGCGCTAGGTTTGCTAATTTGGCTGACTTTTTTTGAACTGAATAGTATTCCTGACCAAATTGGGAATTGGTGGGAACTTCGTGAATTAAAATCTCAAAAAGAATACTACGAAGAACAAATCGTCTTGCTCAAAAAAGAACAAGCATCCACCCTTGGTACCGACAAACTTCTGGAGAAATATGCCCGTGAAAAGTATTTCATGAAAAAAGACAGTGAGGAAGTGTTTGTATTGGTGGACAAAAATGGGGAACCATTTGAAAAATAATCCGTTCATTTGGTCAGTTGAAAATGACGAGGTGTGCTAATTTTCATTTTCAAATTGGCCCATTTTCAACATTCGTGAAACTTCAAGTACTCTTCGTATGCCTCGGCAATATCTGCCGTTCTCCCCTTGCAGAAGGCACTTTTCGTGAGCTTGTTGCTCAAAAAGGGCTATCAGACACTATTTCTTGCGACTCTGCGGGTACGCATGGTTACCACATTGGCGCCCTTCCCGACCGTCGCTCTCGCCGCGTTGCGGCTGATTATGGCATTACCCTCACCCATCACGCCCGAAAACTTTCTAGCGACGATTTTGCCAACTTTGACTACATCGTCGCCATGGATGAATCCAACCTGGAGAACATCCAAACCCAAAGCTATCGCTCCACTGGTTTTTATCCCGAAGAAGGACGCGTGCTTCTTTACCGTGATTTTGACGAACAGGCCGATTCGCCCAATGTCCCCGACCCTTACTACGATGACATGTCAGCCTTTGAAGATGTCTTTCAAATCGTCAGTCGGTGTGGAGAACATTTCTTGGAATACTTAATAAAGGAACATAATTTAGTGTAAAAAATAAAACCCACAATGAGTCAAAAAGTAATTCTTATCATCATGGATGGTTGGGGTATCGCTAAAAATGGCGAAGAAAACCGCTCTGCCATCATCGCTGCCAACACGCCTTTTTACGACCGTATCCTCCAACAATACCCCCATAGCAAACTCGAAGCCAGCGGATTAGCCGTTGGACTTCCCGATGGACAAATGGGAAATTCGGAGGTAGGGCATACCAACCTTGGCGCGGGAAGGATTGTATATCAAGACCTTGTCAAAATTAACTTGGCGGTCGAATCTGGCTCTATCGCCCAAGAACCAACGCTTGTTGAAGCTTTTGAGTACGCAAAAGACAATCAAAAGAAAGTTCACTTCATTGGTTTGGTGTCAGATGGCGGGGTTCACTCTCACATCAACCACGTCAAAGGGCTTTGTAAAGCCGCCCAAGAAGCAGGACTTAATGACGTATATGTTCATGCTTTTACCGATGGCCGTGACTGTGACCCTAAAAGCGGCGCAGGCTTTTTGACCGATTTGCAGGCTTCATTGGCAACCACAACGGGCAAAATTGCCAGCGTAACGGGGCGTTTTTATGCCATGGATCGCGACAAACGTTGGGAACGCGTGGCAAAAGCCTATAATGTGATGGTCAACGGCGTAGGCAACGAAACTGTTACCGATAGCCAAATTGTATCGGCAGTTGAAGCTTCTTACGCAGCAGGTGTTACCGACGAATTTATTGAACCCATCGTGGTTGTGGACGAAGCAGGTGCTCCTGTTGCCAAAATCGAAGAAGGAGATGTCGTGTTGTGTTTCAATTTCCGCACTGACCGTGGACGTGAAATCACCGAAATGCTTACCCAACAAGATTTCCCCGAACAAGGAACAACTAAATTGAATTTGTATTACCTTACCATGACCAACTACGACGATGCGTTTGTTGGGGTGAAAGTAATTTATGACAAAGACAATCTCAAGAATACCCTTGGTGAAGTAATTGAAGGAGCGGGTAAAACCCAAATTCGCATTGCGGAAACTGAAAAGTACCCGCACGTAACTTTCTTCTTCTCAGGAGGCCGTGAAGTGCCATTTGAAGGCGAAAAACGGCTTTTGTGCCCTTCGCCCAAGGATGTAAAAACGTATGATTTGAAGCCAGAAATGGCTGCTTTCGATATTCGCAATGCCATTCTTCCCGAAATCGAAGCAGAAACCGCTGATTTTATTTGCCTCAACTTTGCCAACCCTGACATGGTAGGCCACACGGGTGTTTTTGAGGCCGTTGTCAAAGCCTGCGAAACCGTTGATCAATGCACCGAAGCCGTTGCAACTGCGGGTCTGGCACACGGTTATACTTCTATCATTATTGCTGACCACGGCAACTCCGATTACATGCGTAACGACGATGGAACACCAAACACCGCCCACAGTACCAACTTAGTTCCTTGCATTTTTGTAGGCAACGAATACAAAGGGCAACCTAAAGATGGAAAATTAGCTGACATCGCACCCACCATTTTAGCGCTTTTGGGCGTTGCTCAACCAGCCGAAATGACGGGGGTAAGCTTGTTGTAATACCGAACTTTTTGCAGGCGGCGAGGGTTATTGAGCCATGAAACCACTTTTTTGTATTTTCGTCGCGCTCGTTTTCCTCGCTGCCTGCCAGCCCCAAACCGAAACCAACCAAGTTAAGTCGTATTTTGATTTAAAAGGCTTCATTGAATCACAGCTTCGTGAATTAGAAAAACGCAAACCGACGGTTGACAAAAAAATGTCGCTTGACGGGGAAAGCGAATCAAAGCAAACAAATGAAATTAATTGGGCCAAAGAATTAGACCTGTTTATCCAAGCAGATATTAACAAACAGGCGTATCAATCGAGCTACGAGATTACGCAGCCAATGCCCAAAACCAACCTTTATACCCTCAAAAAAGGCGAAAATCAGCCCGTTCAGTCTTTGAAGGTAACCTTCGATGATAAAACACAGATGCCTTCAATCATCGAGGTCTCGTTAAAGGAAGAAAATAAACTGTATGATTCTGAGAAACAGCTTCGCCTCACTTGTGGAATGCGACCAGAAGGAGTTTGGTTAATAAAAACGTACGAAATTTCTGGTTTTCAGCACCTGTCTTTAACCGATAAAAAATCGTTTTCTATTATTGGGACTATCTATTAGTCAGCCTGCGAGAAAGCTTTAGCATAAAGAAAGGACGCTGTTGGGCGTCCTTTCTTTTGTGTATCTCAGCAACTAGCGACCATTGGATTGGCCACCGCCGCCTCGTGGATCATAACCTGAAGCAAACAGCGGATATTGATCAAAAATTGTACGTACTACGTTTCGATAATAATTATTGGCAGCATTGGGATTCTTAAAAATACCCGCCGCATATCCGCGCCAAACAACCTGATCCGTATCTGCATCAATGAGCGATACAATGATTGTACCTTTGTCGAGCGAATAACGAATGGGTTCATATTTAAACGAATCATCTTCAGTATCTACCCAGTTTTTAATGACGGGCTGCATATACCCTTGGTAGCGCAAGTTATCGTAGAAAATACCGTAGTTTACCAACAACGACGGTTTGTTGGTAGTAAGTCGGTATCCACGCGCCTGCATCTGTCGGTGGATGGCATTATAGACTTCTGTACACACATTACCCGTATCACGTTCACATTCCAAGAAAGCGTACGTGCTGTAGGCTTTGAAATTGGTTTCGTAACTGTAATCGTGTTCAACAAAAATTTTCTGACTCGTGTTGCAACTTGCTGCCACAATAACAACAGCACATCCAAGCAGTAAAAGTTTGACAAGCTTCATAGATAGTTCGTGGTTTGGGGTGTTTGAGAGAATATTTGATTAAAAATACGAAATTTTCTACAAAAGCAAATTTTTTACTGCAAAACTTACTATCACCCAAATTAACCTACGTAATAAGCGATAGCTTGTTGGATTTCAGCTGGTGTCACTTTCACATCATACGCACAAGTTCCGATGCCATCTAGCAGTGAAAAACGCAACTCTCCTCCTCGGTTCTTTTTGTCTTGCTGTGCCAGTGCAATCACCGTTGGCTCATCCGAAAGCTGGACATCGGCTTTACCAAACACTGAAAATATAAACTCCTCAACCTGCTCAAGTGTTTGCAAATCCACCATTTTTTTGCGGTAAGCCAAATAGGTTTCCATAATCATACCCGCCGCAATCGCTTCCCCGTGCAACAACCGTTCTTTGGGTGGTTTGCTTAAAAAATAGGTTTCTATCGCATGGCCAATAGTATGTCCAAAATTCAAGATTTTGCGAAGCCCTTTTTCTGTTGGATCAGTGGCCACAACTTTTTTCTTGATTTCAACTGAGTGTGTAATCAAGTCTGTCCAATTTTGTTGTTCAAAGTCTTTTTTACGAATTTCTTCCCACTTAGCCGCATCCGCAATCAAACAATGCTTCACAATTTCGGCAAATCCAGAGCGCAATTCTATATACGGAAGGGTTGACAAAAAGGATGCGTCAATCAAAACATTTTTTGGTTGGGTAAAAACGCCCAAATGATTTTTAAAACCTTGGAAGTCGATTCCTAATTTTCCACCCACGCTGGCATCCACTTGAGAAAGCAGCGTCGTCGGAATTTGAACAAAATCAACGCCTCTTTTGTAGGTCGCGGCACAAAACCCGCCCATGTCTCCAATCACTCCCCCACCCAAGTTAAAAACAACCGCATGACGATCGAGCTGAGCTTTGGTCATTTCGCCCCAAATCTTTTCACAGGTTGCAAGGGTCTTGTGCTGTTCTCCCGCTGGTACGACGATAAGGTCATGTTTGGGCAAAAGAGGCTTTACCTTTGCGTAGCAATGTTTTTTTGTATTTGTATCGGCAATAACGACAACTTTGGAGTACTGATGCGCTGAAAGATACGCGGGGAGGCTCTCCTGAATCGGGGCAATGGTTACAGACATAGTAAGTTCGGAATTTTAAAAACCAAAAAGGATATACATTTACCGCGAATTTACACCCCTACTTTCATCCGTGCAAAAATCCGCACAAATCCGCATCATTTACGCCCTTAAACCGCATACTCATGCAATTTTATTCGGAAAAACATTGCAAATCCGAACGTTTTTGATTTTTTTTGAAGTAAATCCGAATTTAGTTCACCTCAACTTATCATTTCTAACAACCAAATTCACTAACTATGAAAAAACTTCTTCATCGAAGTATGGCTTTTCTAGTTGTTTTTGGCGTATGTCTTACGACATGGGCACAAGACCGACTCATCACAGGAAAAGTCACCAGTTCATCCGACAACAGCGTGCTTCCAGGTGTAAGCATCGTTGTCAAAGGAACCTCCAAAGGCACAACCACGGATGCCAACGGAGAATTTAAGGTAAGTACACCTTCTAATGCCACCCTTATTTTTAGCTATATTGGGTATATCCGCCAAGAGGTTAAAGTTGGCAGTAGCAATACCATCAATGTTTCGCTAGAAAACGACGAAAACATCTTAAATGAAGTCGTGGTAACTGCCCTTGGGGTAAAACAAGAGAAACGTGCGCTGGGTTATGCCGTGCAGGAAGTAAAAGGCCAAGATTTGTTGGACTCTCAGCGGGACAACTTCATGATGGGGCTTCAAGGACGGGTAGCGGGTCTCCAAATGACCCCAACCAGTGGTACTGCGGGTGGATCGGCCGTTATTCAGTTGCGCGGTGCAGGTTCTATCGGAAATAGCAACCAACCGCTTTATGTCGTTGATGGTTTGCCTATCTCAAACAACACCTTTGCCCAAGGGGCATTGGTTTCTGACCGCCCCAACCGCGATATGGATTACCAAAACCGTGCAGCGGATATTAACCCCAACGACATTGAGACCGTCACCATCCTAAAAGGCCCAGAAGCCGCTGCCTTGTACGGTATCGAAGCCGCCAACGGTGCGATTGTTATCACGACCAAAAAAGGAGGTACAGGTCGCGGAAAAATCACCTACAATGGTTCGTTGAGTGTTCGGGATGTGTATCGTTTCCCTGAAAGCCAAACTACCTACGGACGGGGTTTCAATGGTGTCTTTAACCCAAACAACTTTTCGTATTTTGGAGGTGAGGTTTCTCAAATAGGTGAAGGTGGCGGCAAAGTCTATGACAACGTTGATAATTTTTTCCAGCAAGGTCTTCGCCAATCTCATAACATCACCGTGGAAGGTGGAAGCGAAAAAGCGACCTATCGTTTATCAACTTCGTACATTTCAGACAAAGGGGTGGTGCCTACCAATAAAATGGATCAAATCAACATCCGTTTGACTGGGGTAGGACAAATCACCAAGAATTTGCGGGCTACGACATCGTTCAATTACATTGGAACAAATAACTTCCAGCCACTTCGTAGTGCCCAAGGGTTTCTCATCGGAATGTTGGCCTTCCCATTTTATTTAGATGCACGGCAATACCTGACACCAGACGGCCGCCGTTTCCGTACTTTTGGAGAAGATGCCAACGACTTGGACAACCCGTTTTTCAACGTGTATAAAAACATCAACAGCAACCGTATTAACCGTACTGTTGGTAACATTCAGTTGGACTATAACGTAACACCTTGGCTTACCTTAGCGGGAATCTTAGGGGCAGATATTTTCTCGACGCGTTACAACCGCTTCCAACATCCAGAATCCAATGCTGGTATTACGGCCAAAGGATTTGTGGAAAATGCCACAGAGAATAGTCAATTGCTCAACGGTAACTTCCGTGCTACGGCCAAAAAAGACTTTGGTAAGCTAAAAACTTCGCTCATGGTGGGTACCACTATTGATGATCGCCGTTATGAAACAACCGCTATTTATGGGGAGCAACTTTATTTGCCCGACTTTAACAGTATCAACAACACCTTGAATAGCACCCAGCGTAGCAAGGCCACGCTCCTCCAACGTCGTCTGGTCAGCGTACTAGGTTCACTCAACTTGAGTTACGCCGACATGTTGTACTTAACCGTAACGGGGCGTAATGACTGGTCATCCACCTTGCCTGTTCAGAACAACTCCTTCTTCTATCCATCGGTTAGTTTAGGGTTTGTTTTCACCGAACTTCCTGCGTTTGAGCAGCAGCAAATTTTGAGCTATGGAAAAGTTCGCTTTGCCTACGCTGAAGTTGGTAACGACGCTACTCCTTACCGTACGCGTCCTCGCCTCGTGCCACAAACCACAACGGGTGGAGGCTTTTTGTATGATTTCTACGGAGGTAACGAAAACTTGCGCCCAGAACGTGGTCGGAGTTTTGAAACAGGTTTAGAGCTTCGTTTCTTTAAAAATCGCGTAGGTTTGGATGTGACGTACTTCAACAAAAGCAATTTTGACCAAATCACCACCCAGCGTTTGAGCTACGGTACTGGATTTATTTTCGGTTTGTTGAACGGTGGTGAAATTCGCAACAGCGGACTTGAAGCCCAATTGAACATTACGCCCATCAAAGCTAAGAACGTTCAGTGGGACATGAACCTCAACTTTACGCGTCTTTTGAATGAAGTCGTAAGCCTTCCTGGGCAAGTTGCCGAATATTACAACTCCGACACATGGTTGTACGGAAACGTTCGGGCAAGTGCCATGGCACCCAACCAAAGCTCTTTCTACCCTAATTTGTCGTACGTAAACACCCGTGGCGAGGGCAAAACTACGGCACTGGCAGGTTATAGCTACTTGCGTAACAAACGCGGGGATATTCTTGTAAGCCCAAGTACAGGTTTGCCTATTTCAAACCCTGTTTTCTTACCCATCGGTGACCGTAACCCCGACTTTATGCTAGGTTTCCAAAATACGGTTCGTTACAAAGACTGGTCACTTTCTGTATTGTTAGACATCCGTAAAGGCGGTGATGTTTTCAACGGGAACGAAATGTACATGTTCCGTAATGGTCTTTCAACGCGCGTTCTTGACCGAAGCAATCCTTACGTTTTCAAAGGCGTACTGCGCGATGGCCGCGAAGACAGCGACGCACCTACGCCAAATACAATTCAAGTGACGCCTCAATTCCGTTCCGATTTCTATGCGGCGTTCACAGAAGAAAGTTTTGTTGAAAAAGACATTAACTGGGTTCGTTTGCGGGATGTAACGCTCCGCTATAGTTTCCCTCAGTCTATCTTAGACAAGCAGAAAATCTTCCGTTCAGGGAGCGTCTTTGTTTCTGGAAATGAACTTTTCCTCTTGACCAATTATACAGGTGCTGACCCCGATGTAAACGGTACAAGTGCTGGAACGTTGGGTATCGGAGCACGCGGTTTTGACTATGGAACGTTGGCCTTGCCACGCACCATTACCGCAGGTTTGAACTTTTCTTTCTAGTAAGATTGATTGAGATTTTTTAAAAGACATTAAGATGAAAAAGATAAAACTTATATCGCTTGTTACCTTACTAGGGATAGGACTGACAAGCTGTGAAAAATACTTAGATGTAAATTTTGACCCTAGTTTTCCTCAGGTATCCGAAGGCTTTGCATTACTTCCTCCTATGCTTGGCCAAATGGCCCGTGCCGAAACCTTCGACGGGCGTTTTACGGGACAATATTGCCAATACTGGCTCGCAACGGCCTCTGGAAATGCTTGGGATCGCCATGGCTACGTTGCAGGAAGTGATAACGGCGGCGAAATGTGGCGTTCGCACTATTGGTCAATTGGGAAAAACGTGGACTTGGTCATCGAGGATGCTACCGCCAAACAACAATGGGACTACGTAGGTGTGGCCAAAGCCCTTCGTGCTTGGGGCTGGCAAAGTACCACCGACGCCAACGGTGAGATGATTTTAAAGCAAGCCTGGGAGCCAAACCGTTACGTATTTGAGTACGATTCGCAAGAAGACGTTTACAAAGAGGTAGTTCGACTTGGAACAGAAGCCCTTGCGGACCTTTCCCGTACCGATGGTGGTGTATCTGTGGCTTCCCTTGGCCGTGGCGACTTGGTTTACAAAGGAGACCGTACCAAATGGATTAAATTTGTGAATGCGATTTTGGCACGCAACGCCAACCACATCAGCAACAAAAAAACGTACAATCCTGACGCTGTTATTAAGTTTGTCGATGCTTCTTTTAGTAGCAATGCCGACAACTTTTATATCCCACACGGTGGCACCAACACTGCCGACGCTAACTTCTGGGGGCCACTTCGTAACAACATGAATGGGTTTCGCCAAAGCAACTACCTAGTTAGCTTGTTCAACGGCACGCTGTTTCCGAATGCCATTGACCCACGCATGGCCGCAATGCTTACCGCCAGTGATGACAAAGTGTTTCGAGGCGTAAATGTAGGTCTTGGGGATGCCAATAACGTCGCAGGACGAACCAACCGGGTCGCCAACTTCTGGGGGCAATCGCAGCCTACGGCCACTACTCCTGCTACAGGTAAATCTATTTTTGACAATGGCACCGCCCATCCGCTTATTACGTATTGGGAAATGCAGTTTGTGAAAGCGGAAGCAGCTTTTATCAAAGGAGACAAAGCAATGGCCTTCGATGCGTACAACAAAGGTATCAATGCGCACTTGGATTGGGTGTTTTCACTTATGTCTTCAACGGATGCGGCAGGCCGTGCTAATTTTAATACAGAACGGGCTGCTTACCTCAAAAGTAGTGCCGTTGCCCAAACTTCGGCAGCATTGACTCTTAGCGACATCATGACCCAAAAATACATTTCAATGTTTGTTCATGGCCACATGGAAAGCTGGGTTGATATGCGTCGTTATAAGTACAGCCCTGATATTTTCAAAGGATTTTCGGCACCAACAGGCGCTATATTGTTCCCTGATAATAACGGAAAATTGGCGTATCGTCTGCGTCCACGCTATAACTCCGAATACGTTTGGAACCGCGCGGCATTGGACAAAATTGGCGCATTAAACGCTGATTATCACACCAAAGAAATTTGGTTTATGCAACCTTAATCGTAGGTTAATCAACCGATTACGAATCCAAAAGAAACAAACAATGAAGAAATTTCAATCCATAACAAAAAGCATTTTGCTTGCAGGCGTACTTTCCGCTGGGCTTTTTGCGTGTATAGGAGAATCAAGCGACCAATTAACAATTGTCAACCCAGCCTCTGGCGCTCGCGTAAAATTTCACCACATGGTTTCGGACGGCCCTGGAGTGAGTATTTTAGTAAATGACCGTCAATTTTCGGGTGTACTTACTGTAGCGCCTGCCTCGCCAGGCGTTATCACCTACGGGAATATCTACCCAGCCATTGATTATGCAACAATTGATGCAGGCAGTGCCAAAGTTGAGGTAGTAGTTCCCGCTAGTGGAAGTAACCAACAAGTTTCACTTCTGACTGGGACTGTTCCACTAGAAGCCAACAAATATTACTCGGTTTTTGCGGTGGGTTCTGCGGCTACCGCTTCGTTAGAGCCATTGGTGGTAGAAGACAAGCTTACGCCAGCAGATACTTCTAAAGCGTATTTTCGGGTTGTCAATACGATTGTTAATGCAACGACGGGCTACGACGTAGGTTACAATGGCACTTATGCGCCTGCAATGACCAACATTGGCTACAAAAAAGCCTCTGATTTTGTGGCCATCAATCCTATTCCAACAGGCGGTGCCGCCTTACCCGTTCAAGTTCGGGTGAATGGTACCACCACCAACCTTGCTCCTACCACGTTTACCCTTGCTCCGATCAAAGGGCGTTTTTACACCATCATTTTACGTGGTCGAGTAGGCGGTACGGGTACGCAAGCATTGACCATAGGAGCAATCGCCAACCGATAATTTTGCAGCAAAAAGTCGCATATCACTTCAACAACTTTAGTTAGTACCCAATAAAAAACTCCTTCTTGAAGCATCAAGAAGGAGTCTATTTTTAAGCCCGATTACGGGCTTTTTTATTACAAACTAAGCGTGCGAGAAAATAGGATTAAACATTCCCACTTCTTTAGCTTCCAGCATCGATTCGCCCATCAAGAACTCATCTACTTTGCGGGCCGCTTCGCGACCCTCTGAAATCGCCCAAACAACCAACGATTGTCCACGACGACAGTCACCTGCAGCAAAGACTTTGTCTATCGAAGTACCATAATTGCCTTCCGAAGCTTTGATGTTTTTACGCATGTCAGTTTCGATACCGAACTGTTCAATTAAATACTGTTGAGGATGCACAAAACCCGCAGCAATGAGTGCCAAATCACAGTTTACAACGCGTTCATTTTCAGTAATCGGTGCTTTGCGGCCATCTTCCAACGTGCGCTCACCCGTGATGTCAGCAATACGCAAACCTGTCAATTTTTCGCCATCACCCACAAATTCTTGCACGGCAATCGCCCAAAAACGGTCACAACCTTCTTCATGCGAAGTTGACGTCCGTTTAGTCAAAGGCCACTGAGGCCAAGGCGTTTTTTCGTCACGAACTTTATAAAACGGTTGTAACTTATCGTCGTACTTTGGCGCTGGCATTACTTCCACTTGCGTAATAGTCGCTGCTTTATGGCGGTTTGACGTTCCAACGCAGTCAGAACCTGTATCTCCCCCACCGATTACCACTACATGTTTATCAGTTGCCAAAATTTCACCATTCACATATTTATCGCCACGGTGGTCAACCACGCGCGCAATATCAGACACCCGTTTGTTTTGCTGGCTCAAAAACTCCATCGCAGGATGGATACCTTTTCCGATGTATTTGTCCCAACCAGGAATGCGAATATCACGAGGCTCAGTTGAACCAATGGCGAGTACCACCGCATCGAACTCCCGCAAAATCTCTTCCGCCTGAATATCCACGCCAATGTTTACGCCCGTCTTGAACTCAACGCCTTCTTCGGCCATCACAGCTGCGCGGCGTGCCACGACCGTTTTCTCCAATTTAAAATCAGGAATACCATAACGAAGCAACCCTCCTACCTCATCGGCACGCTCAAAAAGCGTTACCAAGTGTCCTGCGTAGTTTAGCTGTGCTGCTGCTGCCAAACCTGCTGGCCCTGAACCAATGACTGCTACTGTTTTGCCTGTGCGTTTTGCAGGAATGCGTGGCTTAACGTAACCCTTAGCAAAGGCCGTTTCGATGATAGATTTCTCCACGTACTCAATCGCAACGGGTGGCTTGTTGATACCCAACACACACGATGCCTCGCAGGGTGCAGGACAGATACGCCCCGTAAACTCTGGAAAGTTGTTGGTACTGGTCAATAATTGGTAAGCATATTCCCAGTTTTCTTCGTAAACAGCGTCGTTAAATTCTGGGATAATATTTCCTAGTGGACAGCCATTATGGCAAAAGGGAATACCGCAATCCATGCAGCGAGCTGCTTGTTTTTTGGCATCATCCGTTGTCCCTAGCAATTCAATTTCTTTATAATCTAAGCGGCGTTCTTCTACACTACGCTTACTTGGCAACTCACGGCCAAATTCAATGAATCCAGTGGGTTTTCCCATTTTAGTACTGAATAAAAGATTAAATGAGCGATTGAGAAATGAATCCAGATGTGCTTTTCTTAGCTTATTTGCTTTGTTTTTCAAAACCCTACAGGCAGGAAAACCTGCCTGCAAGGCCGAATATTAAGGGATGGGCTAATTATTGGGCTACATCAACAACGATGTCTTGATAGACGACGTTTTTATCAGCAATCTGTTGCGATAGGCTGATTCCACGGCTTGCCAAAGCTTTCTTGAAGTCGTTTGGCAATACCTTCACAAACTGACTCAAGTACGTATCCCAGTCTTGGGTCATCATAAATGCAACATTACTGGTGGTATATTGGAAATGTTTCTCTACAAAACCTTTCACAATCGTTTTATCTTCGTCGGTCAAGGCATCTACGCTTACCATTTCAGGATTTACTTTTGGTGTAAAGTCGGCGTTTTTATCCCAAACATAGGCAACTCCACCCGACATACCCGCCGCGAAGTTTCGTCCAACTTCTCCGAGAATAATCGCAACACCACCTGTCATGTACTCAAGACCGTGATCTCCTACCCCTTCTACGACTACTTTTGCTCCAGAGTTACGCACACAGAAACGCTCTCCAGCAGTTCCACGAATATACGCCTCTCCCGAAGTTGCTCCGTAAAAGGCTACGTTACCGATAATGATATTTTCTTCTGGTACAAACGAGGCTTCACGGTCTGGATAAACCACGAGTTCAGCCCCACAAAGTCCTTTTCCAAAATAATCGTTGGCATCGCCTTCTAGCTCAAGACGTACTCCTGAGGTATTAAAAGCACCAAAACTTTGTCCTGCCGTTCCTCTGAATTTAAAGTGAATGGTTCCGTTTGGTAACCCAGCGCCGCCATATACTTTTGATATTTCGTTGGAAAGCATATTTCCTACCGAGCGATTGAGGTTATTGATAGGATATTCTCCGTAAACCTCTTCTCCTTTTTCGAGGGCTGGTTTGGCGGCTTCCATCAATTGCCAGTCAATTACCTCAGCAATTCCATGGTCTTGTTCCTCTTGTTTAAATTGCGCAACATCAAGGCTTACTGGCTCTTTGAATAACATTGCGTTGAAATTCAATGCTTTGTATTTCCAGTGTTTAATATCATCACGCATTTCGAGGTGTTGTGCTTGTCCCACCATTTCGTTGATAGTACGGAAGCCCAACTGCGCCATAATTTCGCGCAACTCCTGTGCCATGTACGTAAACATGTTCACTACGTGTTCTGGTTTTCCTGTGAAAAGTGCCCGCAATTCTTTGCGTTGCGTTGCAACTCCCACTGGACAAGTATTCAAGTGACACTTACGCATCATGATACAGCCCGTCGCAACGAGTGCGGCGGTGGCTACGCCAAACTCTTCGGCACCTAACAAGGCCGCAATCGCCAAGTCACGACCTGTACGCATTTGGCCATCGGCCTGCACAGTCACTCGTCCGCGAAGTTTATTTTTCACCAATGTTTGGTGCGTTTCGGCCAACCCAAGCTCCCAAGGAAGACCTGCGTGGCGAATTGAACTCAACGGAGACGCCCCTGTTCCTCCATCGTGGCCTGCAATAAGAATATGGTCAGCGTGCGCTTTGGCAACCCCTGTGGCAACCGTTCCTACGCCCGCTTCTGATACCAATTTCACGCTGATACGTGCGGCACGGTTGGCGTTTTTAAGGTCATAAATCAACTGAGCTAAGTCCTCAATTGAGTAAATATCGTGGTGAGGTGGCGGCGAAATCAAGCCTACACCTGGTGTAGAGTGGCGCGTACGTCCAATCCAATCATCGACTTTATGGCCTGGCAACTGCCCTCCTTCTCCAGGTTTTGCCCCTTGGGCCATCTTAATCTGAAGTTCTTGGGCATTTGATAAGTAATGGCTCGTTACCCCAAAACGTCCTGATGCTACCTGCTTAATGGCTGACGACATAAAGTCGCCGTTGGGAAGCGGTTGATAGCGAATCTCATCTTCGCCCCCTTCACCTGAGTTTGATTTACCCCCGATGCGGTTCATGGCAATGGCAAGCGTTGTGTGTGCTTCCCACGAAATTGAACCAAACGACATCGCTCCTGTGGCAAAACGTTTGAAGATACTTTCAACAGGCTCTACTTCGTCGATTGAAATTGCTTTTCCTTTCTTGAAGCGCATCAAACCGCGAAGCGTAAGGGCTTTTTGGGTCTGATCATCAATGAGTTTTGAGAATTTCTTAAAAATTTGATATCCTTCTTCTCCACCTTTGCGGGTCGATTGTTGCAAAAGGTGAATTGTTTGCGGGTTAAAAATGTGTGCTTCTCCACGCTGTTTCCACTGGTAGAAACCACCCACTTCTAGGTGCGGATTTACCATTGGCGTTTCTGGATAGGCTACTTTATGACGAACCAATACTTCACGGGCGATTTCTTCGATACCCATCCCGCCAATACGTGAAATGGTTCCAGTAAAGTACTTGTCAATCACGTCTTTGTTGATACCCAAACACTCAAAAATCTGCGCTCCTTGGTATGACTGAAGCGTCGATATACCCATTTTTGAGAATATTTTGAGCAATTCTTTATTAATCGCCTTAATATAATTAGCGTTCAGTTTTGAATTTTCAAACTCTCCGTTAATCATCTTTTGGCGGTTCATGTAAGCGATGGTTTGGAATGCCATGTAAGGACATACCCCCGCAGCGCCATAACCAATGAGTGTTGCAACGTGGTGTGTTTCAAACACATCACCTGCCTCTACAAGGATACCTACTTTACCACGCAACCCCTTACGAATCAGATGATGGTGAACCGTGGACATGGCCAGCAACGACGGAATCGGTGCGTGGTCAGAGTCAATGGCACGGTCAGACAAAATAATGATTTCAAAACCGTCTTCAATCGCGTCTTCGGCGTAGGTACAAATACGTTCCAACGCACGCGCTAGTCCTTTTCCACCTTGATCGGCACGGAAATAGGTATTGATTGTCTTGGCTTGAAAATGGTCTTTATCCACCCAACGAAGTTTATCAAATTCTTCGATGGTCAATACAGGTTGTTCTAATTCAATCTGACGACAATGCAGCGGCGATTCGGTCAATAGGTTTTCGGTAGAACCCACAAACGAAATCAAAGACATGATCGAACGCTCCCGAATAGAGTCAATCGGCGGGTTGGTTACTTGCGCAAAAAGCTGCTTAAAGTAATTGGATAGGTGCTGACTTTGATCCGACAATACCGCCAATGGCACATCGACTCCCATCGAACCAATCGCCTCATAGCCAGTCTCGGCCATCGGCCCAATCACCATCCGTAGGTCTTCTGAAGTAAAGCCAAACGCGATTTGACGTTTTAGTAAAAGTTTATCGTCATACGGAGCAAACGGGCGTTGTGAAGGTTCGAGGTCAGAAATTTTGATTTTATTTTCATCCAACCATTTTTGATACGGCTGACGTGAACAAATATCGGCTTTGAGCTCTTCGTCGGGGATGATACGGCCTTGTTCCATATCCACCACAAACATTTTACCCGACTGCAAGCGCCCTTTTGATACAACACGGGCAGGGTCAATATCGAGCACCCCTGCTTCTGAAGCCATAATAATGGTATCGTCGTCCAACACCCAATAACGCGAAGGACGCAAACCGTTACGGTCGAGGGTAGCACCGATGATTTTACCATCCGTAAATGAAATCGACGCAGGGCCGTCCCAAGGTTCTTGAATCGCTGCGTGGTATTCGTAGAAAGCCTTCCGTTCTGGATCCATGGCCTCGTTGCCATCCCAAGCTTCAGGTACGACCATCATCATTACGTGCGGCAATGAGCGTCCGGACAAATACAGAAGTTCGATGGCGTTGTCCAAGTTGGCCGTATCTGAGTTAGTTAAATCACAGATTGGCAACAACATGTCCATTTCTTCTTTGGTGAAGTGCTCTGTCCAGAACGACTTCTCACCAGCGCGAATCCAGTTGACGTTACCACGTACGGTGTTAATTTCACCGTTGTGGGCCACATAACGGAAGGGCTGTGCTAGTTTCCAAGAAGGAAAAGTATTGGTCGAAAAGCGTGAGTGAATAATAGCAAAGGCCGAAACGACTGATTCACTGTGCAAATCAGGGAAGTAATAGTTCAGCTGACCTGTTGTCAACTGACCTTTATAGGAGATAGTACGGCACGAAAGCGACGAGAAATAAAAATGCGCTTTGGCACCCACTACAGTATCGTTGATTATACGAGTGGCGTATTGACGAAGTACAAACAATTTACGTTCAAAACCCAACTCATCCGTCACCGAATCAGGGCGTTTGATGAATAGTTGTTCTACTTGTGGTTCTACCGACAAGGAGCCTTCCCCCAAAACATCATTGCGTGTTGGAACGCGGCGGTAGCCTAGCAGTTCCATACCCAACTTTTTGATTTTTCGGTTGAGTATATCGCGGCATTCACTGCGAAGTTTTTCATCTTTAGGGAAGAAAATCATACCAACACCGTACTCACCCGCAGCTGGGAGGGTAATGGCTAATTTGGTACACTCTTCCACAAAAAATTCATGAGGGATTTGAATAAGAATTCCAGCACCGTCACCCGTGTTAGGATCGCAACCGCAAGCACCGCGGTGATCCATACGTTCGAGCATCGTAATCGCATCAGCGACCATCTGGTGAGACTTGCGACCCTTCATATTGGCGCGGAAACCAATACCGCATGCGTCATGTTCAAACTCGGGGCGATATAACCCCTGTTGGGCAGATTCTAACATGGTTTTGTTGTATATTGGGGGTTGGTTGACTTCCGATTCGTCACTTTGTTGCCTAAGTACTTCTACGGAACTTTAATCTCACGCAAGTTACACAAAAATTTATTTGGTACAACAACCTTTTTACCAAATATTGTATCTGTATTTTTAAAATATTGAGAATATATCAAATTATCTTGGAATTTTACAATTTCATAACACCAAAGATTAATATTTCATATTTTCGCAATAATATCTAGTTTCGTAAGATATTTTTCAAAAAAACCTCGTTTTCATTAACAATTCATCAATTAGAGTTATCTATCAGGACTCTGTTTTTACATTTTTGCAATCAAGCCCAGTTTTTCGACTTTTTCGACCAGTTTAGATGAGTATTCTTTGTAAAAAGAAGTGAGTATTTCCTGAAAAAAGACGTTCAAATAGGCACGCAAGGAAGAAAATATAAAATAATGTTAGAAAATAGGTGCCGTCAAAGTTAACTTTGCGCCTTTAGTACAAATCACCAATCCCCCAACTCCTCCGCTCGTGGAACACGTAGAACAACTACCAACCGTCGAAACCGCCAAAAAACTAGGTATTCTTCCCGAAGAATTTGAACAAATCAAACAAATACTAGGCCGCACGCCCAACTTCACTGAGTTGAGCATATTCTCGGTGATGTGGTCGGAGCACTGCTCGTACAAAAACTCAATCGTTTGGCTTAAAACCCTCCCCCGCGACTCTGACCGTATGCTTGCCAAAGCAGGTGAAGAAAACGCTGGTCTGGTTGACATTGGCGACGGCCTTGCGTGTAGTTTTAAAATTGAATCTCACAATCACCCTTCAGCTCTTGAGCCTTATCAAGGCGCGGCAACGGGTGTAGGCGGTATCAACCGTGATATTTTTACGATGGGTGCGCGTCCCATCGCTCAATTAAACTCTCTCCGCTTCGGAAACCCCGAATTAGCCAAAACAAAATGGCTAGTGAAAGGGGTAGTAAAAGGAATCGGCGACTATGGTAATGCGTTTGGTATCCCGACGGTAGGTGGTGAAGTTTTCTTTGATGATTGTTATAACACCAACCCGCTTGTTAATGCCTTTTCGGCAGGGATTGTAAAAGCGGGAGAAGTAGCTCGCGCCATTAGCTATGGTGTAGGCAATCCCGTATTTATTGTAGGTTCGGCAACGGGCAAAGACGGTATCGGGGGGGCAAGTTTTGCTTCAGAAGATATCTCTGAAAAGTCAACAGAAAAGTTGCCAGCCGTTCAAGTAGGTGACCCGTTCATGGAGAAACTTCTGTTGGAAGCTTCTCTTGAAATCATTCGCACGGGATACGTAGTTGGTATTCAAGATATGGGCGCTGCGGGTATTATTTGCTCAACCTCTGAAATGAGTGCCAAAGGCGAACACGGAATGATTATCGACCTCGATAAAGTACCAACGCGCCAAGCCAACATGAAAGGTTGGGAAATTTTGCTTTCTGAATCACAAGAACGTATGTTGGTGGTGGTTGAAAAAGGCAAAGAAGATGTCATCAAAGGTATTTTTGATAAATGGGATTTGCATTGCGCTCAAATCGGTGAAGTGGTTGAAGGCGGACGTTTGCATTTCTTCCAACACGGCGAATTGATTGCCGATGTGCCTGCTCACGACCTTGTGCTAGGTGGCGGTGCTCCTCAAAACCACCGCGAATACCGCGAGCCTGCTTATTACCAAGAGTTCAAAAAATTTGATATTAATTCGGTAGCTGACGTAAATTCAGCCGCTGAAATTGCGTCCGTAACGCGTCACCTTCTCTCGCATCCAAACATCGCTTCTAAGAAGTGGGTCTATGAGCAATACGACTCGATGGTAGGCACGGCCAACCGTTCGACCAACCGTCCTTCGGACTCGGCAGTGGTTCGTATTCGCGACGTAGAACGCCCGAACTACCAAAAAGGCATTGCCATGACGGTTGACTGTAACGCTCGTTACGTTAATGCTGATCCGTTTATTGGTGCACAAATTGCGGTTTCGGAAGCGGCACGTAACCTTGTTTGTACAGGTGCCGAGCCGTTGGCGATTACCAACAACCTCAACTTTGGAAACCCGTACGTTCCTGAAGTGTATTGGCAATTTGTTCATGCCGTTAAGGGAATGGGCGAAGCTTGTCGCAAATTTAGTACACCTGTGACGGGTGGTAACGTGAGTTTCTACAACCAATCATCGGACGACGGCCCAGTGTTCCCAACCCCAACGATTGGCATGATTGGCTTGATGGAAAAACCTGAAAGCCAAATGACCCTTGATTTCAAAAACGAAGGTGACTTGATTTTCTTGGTAGGTCAGCCGAAAAACGACATCGCTTCGTCGGAATACTTATACTCATACCGTGGTGTAAAAGCCTCTCCTGCTCCCGCGTTTGACCTCGATGAGGAATATGAATTGCAACAAGCAGTAGCACAATTAATTTCTAATCAGCTGGTTGAGTCAGTTCACGACGTTTCTGATGGTGGTCTCATGATCGCTTTGGCTGAGTCGGCTTTACCTCGCGGGTTTGGTTTTGAAGTTGCAACCCAAAGCCCGTACCGCGCTGATGCGTTCTTGTTTGGCGAAGCCCAAAGCCGCGTGTTGGTAAGTGTAAGCCCTGATAAACAAGCTGACTTCCAAAAGGTGCTTGGTGCCGACCTAAAAATCACGCACGCGTTGCTTGGTAAAGTAACGAAAGAAGGTTTTGTGGTGGATAAGCAAATGGTTATTTCAGGAGCCGAGGCTAAAGATTTATACGACAACTCATTGGGTAAAATCATGAGTTAGTCTGGTAGAATTTATACCAATAAAAAACGCCGTCAGTGAAAATTGACGGCGTTTTTTTGTAGTTGGTCGTTTTAACTACATTGTCCTAAAACATACCAAAGGACTAAAAATATAACGACTGTGCTTACACAGCCTCCTCCTAATTTTTTTGCGCCGTAGCCTGCTAATAATCCCCGTATTAAGTCATTCATGTCTATAAAGTTTAGAGTCGTTTGTTGCAAGTTATCAAAAATTTGAACCAAACGTATATTTTACAAAACGGGAAAACTTTTCCTCAAATTGGGGCAAAAAAAACTTGCGTTTCATTCTTGGGCAAGGTTTTGAGAAACCTTTTGCACACTCTGCGTTTGCGCTGGTTTCTCAAAACCAGCGGTACGCCCCCCCCTTTATTTTATCAAACGAATGACTAATATTTCTAAAAGCAAAAACGCCAACGCCGCCCACAAGAAATATTTCCAAAGGCTGACACCAATGTTTTGTTTTTGAAACTCTTTCACAAAATCACCGTCCGCCACGTGATCAAACACTTGTACGTTGGGCTGATTGGCAAATAGTTTCCGAAGTTCATCAGGCGTGTAATAATCTAATTGCGATTCTTGGTTGTCGTGATTCAGCGCCAACAATTGAACGGCTTGTCCGTCTTTTTGCAACTCATAATAGCCCGACTCCATGTCTTGTTCGGTGGTCAATTGGTTGCTTTTCGGCAATTCGAGCGTCAATTGATTTCCATTCAAGCGTTGAACTGGAATCAACTCTATTTTACCTTTTTTGAGTTTAAAAATCGTATTTTGTGGCAAATCTGGCACAGTCAGTGCGATATTGTTTTCATCAAACGAATAGGCTGTCCGCTGCTCACGTACGCTTTGCGCGGCGATTTTGTACATCACTGGTACAAAAAGTGCATTTTGAGCAAAGCTTCCAAAGGCTTCCGTAAGCGGATTGGCCAAGACGTAAACTTTGCCCCGCTGAACAGCCGACTGACTCAAGAAGACGTCTCCACTCCGCAAACTCAACAACTTTGCCCCCCCTGCTTGCCATTGCCAAACGGGCTTTGAGACTGGTAATTCAAGGTTCTCTTGACGAATGGATTGCTCAAAAACATCACTAAAAAACGGACTTTTCCGCTCAGGATTGGTCAATGGAATGGGCTCATTAGAAGTACGTTCACTCAATGAATTTATACCAAGGACGCTTAAAAACCCTCCGTAAGAAGCTATATCGGGGTTCGACGGGGGAACAACCAAAATACTTCCTCCTTTACGGACGAAATTTTCTAATTCGGTGCGCATCGCTCCTTCTACCCGCTCCACACTTTCTATAACGACCAAATCGATCTGCTTTAATAAGCCAATGTCGGCATTATTAGCGTTGAAGCTACGCATGGCAAACAGACTGTCGTTAGCAAAAACATTTTCAATCGAACGATTAGGGTTTGCTTGTCCGTACAAATGCAAGACGCGGATGACGGGCGAAGCGTTTAGCACAAAAAAGTATTCGTTGTCAAACGTAATGGGCAAATCGTCAAATACAATTCGGCCACGCTTGAAACCTTTCCCGCGAACATTAAAATTGAACGAAGCCGTCGCCGAGCCTTTTGGAGCAAGATTGACGGGCGCGGTCGAAACTTGAACATCGTCTAAAAACAATTTGACAACCAAGTTCTGAACGTCATCATTGCCCGAATTACTCACCCGAACGTACAAAATATTGTTTTGAAACTCCCTCACAAAAGGCGTATTCAACCACACCGAATCGACATACACATTTTGATTCGCAACGGCTTGCACAGGCACAATAAACAACCGATTGGTAGAGTCAACTTTAAGGCTTGCTACGTCGCCAACAGTACTTTTTTGAAAGTCCGAAAACCAAAAAAAATGATTTTTTCCACTCCCTGCGTACCTCGACATCAAATTCACCTGACGTTTGTAAATACTTGGCAGCGAACGTGGCGTGTGTGAAAGCTTGAGGGTTGTCAAGCGGTCTTTGATGCGGTCGGTGGTTGTGAGTTGTTGCTCTTGAGCGTCAAAATCATTGGTAATCAGCTGCAAACGGGTGGCATTCCTGAACAGCGTCAACAATTGATCGAGCTTTCCTGTGGCAATGTCAAAAAAACGTTGGTTATTATCTTCGTTCTGCATTGAGAACGAATTGTCCAAATAAACACTCGTCACGCTTTGGGCATTGGTTCCAGATTTATTTTCGCTTGGAAGATAAGGCTGAGCAAACGCCAATGCCAAGGCCGCAATGGCAAGTACCCGGGTTGCCAATATCAAGTACTGTTTCAAACGCCGAAACGAACTTGTTTCCATCTCAACGTTTTTCAACAACGAGACGTTAGAAAAGTAAATACGGCGGGTGCGGCGAAAATTGAACAAGTGAATGGCAATTGGAATCCCCACTGCCAGTAAACTCCACAAAAAGGTCGGAAAAAGAAATTGCATTCAGGTTTGGTGTTATCGGTAGTCGTTAGAACTCTAAACGCAAATATCGTGCAAAGCGTTTAGATTCTACACGAAAATCAAATCCCCGCGATGACTTTATTGATTTTTGCCAAGCCCATTTTGGCAACTTCAAGAGCATCTTGGGCATAATAGGTCTTATTGAATACTTCCAACGAAAGCACAATGGGCCGCTCTGGGTTTTTGATGGTCTTCAAAATTTGGCCAATAGGTGCAATTCCATCACCTGGATACACGCGATCGGCATCTACGATGGTTTCTTTCGGGAAATTTGCAGGATAATCATTGATGTGGAATATTTCAACGCCAGGTTTGCCCACCAACTTGAGGGTATCTAAGCTTGAACCGCCTTTGAACAAATGATATACATCCAACAACAACCGCGCTGACGGGTGTCCACTTTCTATCGCTACGTACATGACCTCACTTAGCTTGTTGAGGTTTTTGGAAAAACCCCACAGTTCCAATTGCGGAATTACTTTGGTTTGGTCGCTTATTTCAAGAATGGTACGGTAACGTTCGGCCGCTTTTTGAAGGTCTATGCGTGGGGCTTGAGGGGCTTGTGCTCCAACTGGCGGGGTCGCTACGCGCATACAGCCAACTTCTGCCAACAGCTCCATTTCCCGTTTGAGTTGGTCCACGCCTTTGGCTCGTGCTGTTTCATCGTCAACAATCCAAGCCGCAAAACCAATGGCATTTTCGAGCTTTATACCAAAATCCGCCGCCACTTTTCGGGCTTGAGCAGGAGTATTCCCATTTTTTATAAATTCTTGGAGGGTATCCATCCAAATTTCAACCGAACGAAAGCCTGCTTTAGAAGCCGTTTCTAGTTCTTTGATGTATCCTAATTTTTGTCCTCGAATAGTGCTCATGTTCAAACAAGGCACAAAAGAGGCTGATTTGGCAGGCTCAACGGCTTGCGAAGTTTCTGGCAACATACTCATTCCTGTGGTAGCGGTGAGTAAAGACAAAGTCTGACGACGGGTAATTTGCATAAAAACATGGGTTTATCTGCTTAAAAGCCAATTAACGACAAAATTTATCGTTTTTGGTTCAAATTATTTTGCTACAAACGTTTAGCCTCTCCGAGGCTGGGAGGAATTTATACAGAAAAGATGCCAACAAACTTTTGCTACAAACGTTTAGCCTCTCCGAGGCTGGGAGGAGTTTACACAAAAAAAGCCCAGCCATTCGGCTGGACTTCTAAATCTATACTATAATTGGTGTTATTAGAATTTCACAGGTACCGAGAAACCTGCGGTGTCCCATCCCAATACAATTGCGTTGTCTTTGGCTTCGATGGTAAGTTTTTCAACTGGGCTCGATGATGTAGTTGCAGGTACTGTGACACGAAGTACGTCTTTGTCTTGCTTGTAGTTATACGCACCCCACTGTTTTACTTCGCTGTTCAAAATTACTACCCATTCTTTCTCACCAGGAATTGTAAAGAAAGCATAGTCTCCTGCTTTTACGTCTTTGCCACCTAGCTTTCCGTCTTTTTTGAACGTAATTACGGTCGCTTCGTTGGCACCTGTACGCCATACTTTACCGTACTTTTCTAAGCTTTGGCTTCCTTCAGCCCCAAAAATCACCCGACCTTTTTTAGAAGGTTGTCCATAAACGATTTTGATGTTACCATTTTCAGCGGTTACGCGAGGGCTCGCTGGTGGATTTTGGCTGTAGGCAAATGTCAATGCAACAAGCATACAAAACAGAGTTGCGAATAAATTTTTCATTTGTTGTTTGTAAGAATAAATGATTAGGTTGAACTACTAATAAACGAAACTCCTTTGAGAAAGTTGTCAAAGTGAGTTAAAATTTTTAACGATTTCAATCATACCTTTTTCGTTAGTCGGCGTAAGCTGGCGTTCTTTGGCAAACATTTCCATTTGTTTCGCCTGATTTCCAAACAGTTTAAAAAAGCGTTTTCCTGTTGGAATGCCCGAAAGTTTACCATCTTCATACCAGTAGTATTTCGTCGTTTTGATAAATTCGCCTTCATATTCACTCTCACTCCCCGACGCCTCATAACCCGTGTTTTGGACACTACTTTTTGAATGCAGCAAACATTGATGTTCTTTCAAAATCATCATTTTCCCCTCGTAAATAGGCTCATAGTATTGATTTTTGAGTAGGACAAAACGGTGGTTTTGAAGAACAAACTCAGTTGGCTTCATCGTAACTGCCTCCAAAAGTGGATTAGCCATGACGTGAAGCACGCCTTTTTGTTGGTTATAAGCCATCAAATACTCGGCCTCGTGCCCATTTTTCTCAACCGTTCTTCCCTTGAACCACCCGTTTTTAAAGAAAGGTGTTCCTTTATATACCTTTGTAAAGGTATTATTGGTCTTATTAACTGCCTCTAATGCTCGATAGAAAGCCACCAAAATGGTATCACCTTTTTGATTCACTTCAATACGTGCATCTTGATCGGTCATTTTGGTTTCAGGCAAAAAGTAGCTGTACGCTTTTTTATCTTGGGCTAAAGCCTGTAAACAATACCCAATGAAAAGCAGGCTGATAGACATCTTTTTCATCGTCTTATGGCTAAATTGTTTGCTAATGAACCTAAAAATAACACAATTCATTCAAAGAATGTCTTTATTTTTTTACCCAGAAAATAATGAAAGGAATTAGCTATATTTCAACTGACCTCGTAATATTGTGCTACCACTTCCTTTTTGTATATGCCAGTACCCGTCGATGAGCCTTTGTTAGCCGAATTGTGGAGCCGCTTTAAAACAGGGGATGAAAATGCTTTTGACCAGTTGGTCGAATTGCGCTACCGAATGCTTTTCAATTACGCTACCCGATTCACCAAAGACCGCGATTACATCAAAGACTGCATTCAAGATTTATTTTTAGAATTATGGGAACGGCGCGAACGCCTGGTTGAGACACCCTATGTCACTATTTATTTAATAAAAGCCCTGCGAAACAATTTAGTGCGGCAGCTTAAACTTGATAAGGGCTGGTTTGATTACCAAGAGGTGGAAGAGAATACGCTCATTGAAACGTCAAACATTGAAGGCGATTTAATTCATGCGGAGGTACTTTCAGAACAAGAACAAACGATTCGCAAGGCCATCGAGCAACTTCCAACGCGCCAACAAGAGGTAATTTTCTTTAAATTTTACGAGGGACTCAGCAACGAAGAAATCGCCCAAATCATGGATGTGGAGCGGCAAACCGTCGCGAATTTTTTGTACCGAGCATTGACCCAACTCAAAAATATCCTTCCAACGCTGCTTCTCTTGCTTCCTTTTTTAATGCGCTATGTCAAAAAACTTGCCTAAACGTTTAACCAAAGGCAAAACACTAGACTCTCACGATCAACGCATTAGCAAGTCAATTTTTCCTTTTTGAAAAAAAGTTGAAAATTTTTCTCCAAAAAAGGGTATTCCTTCTTTGGTAAGTACTATTTCATTACAACACACCTTCAAATTTGATAATTAAATCTATGAAAGATTATAACGAATATACGGTTTCCGAATTTGTCTTAGATGATTCGTTTAGGAGGTGGGTTCTTAAAAACTCTCCCTCCGAACGTTCTTTTTGGGAAAAATGGCTACTCGACCATCCTCATCAGCACGAAAATATCTCAAAAGCGAGGGAATTTGTGCTCAAAATGCACCGTTCTCACGAGCTTTTGAGCGATGATGAGTTAAAAGAAGCGCTCAATCAACTTTCGGAAGCACGAAATCGTGAAAATGTTTTTGTTAAACCATTGCTTAATCGAATAAGCTGGTGGAAACAGGCCGTAGCAGCTGTGGTAGTTTTGGGGTTAGTTGGAGCAATATATACGATTTATCAAACCAATTTCAACCCGCCTGTTGCCTATGAAGTACGAAAAAACCAGTTGGGGACACAACTTGTGGAGGTAATCAACGACGATAAAACCGAAAAATGGGTATCACTCCCCGACGGCAGTAAAGTTCGGCTATCGCCGCTTAGTCGATTAAGTTATCCCAGAGTCTTTGCTTCCGCTACTCGTGAAGTTTACTTGAGTGGAGAAGGTTTTTTTGAAGTAACCAAAAACCCACAAAAACCTTTTTTGGTATATGCCAACGAATTGGTTACCAAGGTACTCGGCACGAGTTTTTGGGTACGTGCCTTTGACAAAGCTGAAAAAGTAGAAGTGATTGTCAAAACGGGTAAAGTGTCGGTCTATTCGGCCGAAGAACAGGAAGATAAAGCCTCAAGTACTCTATTGACAGGAACGATTCTTACGCCCAATCAGCAAGTTATTTTTGACCGAAAAGATGAAAATATTGAGAAGACCTTAGTAAGTACTCCCGCCCCCATTGTTGAAGTTGCGCCTCAAAAGTCTTCGGGTCTTACTTTCAACAGTGCGCCAGTTAGCCAAGCTTTTGAGACACTTAGTCAGGCGTACGGAATCGAAATTTTGTACGATAAAGACGTTGTTAAAAATTGTGAAATCAGTGCGGAGTTTGTCAACGAGAGCTTTTATCAACAATTGGATTTAATCTGTAAAGCTATTGATGCCACATATCAGATCGTCAATGCCCAAATTATCATCCAAGGAAAAGGTTGCACCCCCAATTAGACATGCCCAAATCAACTACGTAATGATTCAAACCCAACCTAAAAACCTCATTTGTACTGCATGATATAAACACATCCTAACATCTCCCCTATAAAAAAAAGAAATCGGAAACGCGCCAACGTCCCCGATTTCAGGTCAGTCCCCGCAAAGTTTCTCAGGCTTGCAGCTCTCCGACAGGACGTCGGACAGGGGACTTTTTGTCTCAAAAATTAACATTGAAAACGTTTCAAATGTATGAAAAATGGTTCTAAAACGCTAAAGATTTGCCTAAAAATCATGCGTCTTTCATTGTATCAATTTTTACTGTCGGTATGGACCTGTACTTGGGTATTGGCCACCAACGGTAATGCCCAAGAATTACTTAACCGACGTTTATCGGTTTCAATTGAAAACCAAAACCTTGACTTTGCTATTCGCAAAATCAGCAAGGTAGCTTCCGTGCGGTTTGTTTATAGCCCGCAACAAATTAAGGCCGAGCGAAAAATTAATTTAAACGCACAAAATCAGCCACTTGCAACTATTCTTGAGACACTGTTTAAGCCGTTAAATATTTCGTATGAAGTAAACGGTGCTCAGATTTTGCTCCGTCAAGAATATTCTGCTGCCGTTACGCCCCAGCAAAGTACCCTCGCCGAACCTCAGTCTGTCGATATTTCGGTGAGTGGAACTGTCACTGACGAGAAAAATGAACCTATGCCAGGGGTAAGTGTGGCCATAAAAAACACGACTCGGGGTACAACCACCGACCCAAACGGGCGCTTTATTCTTTCCATTCCTGACGAATCAGCTGTTTTGGTGTTTTCATTTTTGGGGTACGAAAAACAGGAAGTGGCGGTAGGCTCGCGCAAAACACTCACAGTTCAGCTTCGCCCCGACCCTAAAAGCCTCCAAGAAGTAGTCGTTGTAGGCTATGGTACCCAAAATAAAGCTACGTTGACGGGCTCTGTAGCCACCGTTGACGCAAAAACATTCCAAGACCGTGGCCCAGTAGCAAGCCCATTAGCCGCTTTACAAGGTCAAGTAGCAGGTGTAACCGTCACCCGTAGTTCCTCACAACCTGGCCGCGAAGGTTGGAATTTTCAAATTCGAGGAGCTGCTTCAATCAATAGCACAGAACCGCTCGTCATTGTCGATGGATTGCCTGTACCAGGGGTGAGTGCTTTGAATTCATTTAATCCAAACGACATTGAAAATATTTCCTTCTTAAAAGACGCCGCCGCCTCTATTTATGGCTCACGCGCCGCAGGTGGGGTTGTTTTAATTACGACCAAGCGCGCCAAAAACGGCAAACCACGCATAGAATACAACGTGGCTTTATCGCAAAAAAATACGGGTCTTTTACCCAAACTTGTTGACATGAACGGCTGGGGTCCATTGGTCAAAGAAGCCCGCGAAACCGACGGTTTTCCAGCCACCGATATCTGGTTCAACTTTGCCAACGTAGCCATTGCGGCCAAACAAAACGGCATCGACTGGATGACGAAAGCCCAATACGATGCAATGAGCGTACAGGGAGCCACTTTGTTTTCGGATGTGAAAGACTTTACCTTTTTCAACGGTACCGAACAAGATGTGTTATGGGGAAAAGCACACTCTCAAGAGCATCAGCTCAGTATCTCGGGGCGTTCTGATAAATCTGGTTACCGTATTTCCTTAGGCTTTTTGAACGACGGTAGTTTGCTACAACCAGGTAATAACTCTAACAAGCGTTACAACCTTCGTTTGGCCCACGATTATCAATTCTCTAAGAAATTAAACCTCGAAAGCAACCTTTCGATTGAGCGGAATACCATTGTTCAGCCTACCCGCCTAGGCGACGTTTTAAACAACGGAAACCAACCAGGAAAACCACTCTCTGGGCTCGGCTTAACAGGATTGCCTTACGTTTGGGGATCGGGGCTCGGAAATGCTTCTGTCAACTCAATTGCTGCTTACGGCGGGGATAACACCGAATCAAATACACGCCTCAATGGCAATTTTAAACTAACGTACGACCTACTGCCTAGTTTGAAAGCTGTCGCCTCATCGGGGTACTATTTGTTAAATACCGATTATCGTACGATGGAAAATATTATCTCTTGGTATGATTATGCAGGTACGTCAAAAATTTCAGACTTACCAGCACGAACGTCGTACCAACGTGGTACCAAAACTGAGTCAAACGTAACGGCAAGTGGCTATTTGGAATTCAACAAAAACGTGGCCGATGCGCATTCAATCAGAGCGGTGGCGGGAGCTCAATACGAGCGTTTTGAATACAATCGTATTTTAGCCAAAACGTTTGATGTGGTGATGGGTGTTCCTCCTTCGTTGAACCTAAGTACGGGTGATCCTACCTCAAAATCGGTAGGTGAGTCCCAATACCACACCGCGATTGCTGGTTACTTTGGCCGTTTCAACTACGCATTCAAAGACCGCTACTTGGTCGAAGCCAACCTACGTTACGACGGTTCATCAAAATTTCGTCCCGAAGATCGCTGGAAAATGTTCTACGGAGTTTCGCTGGGATGGGTGCTATCAGAAGAAAACTTTATTAAAAACGCGGGATTCTTCGACATGTTGAAACTGCGTGCTTCCTACGGAGGGTTGGGTAACCAAAGCGGGATTGGGTCGTACGATTACATCCAGTTCTTAAACTTATCTTTCTCTACCAACCAACAAAGCTCTGGATTTCCTATCTTAGGTACCGCTCCAGCCGTACGTATAGCGCCTAGCGGAACACTCGTTGCGTTTGACCGTACGTGGGAAAAAGTTGAAAATCAAAACATTGGGTTAGATTTTGGCATACTAAAAAATCGCTTGACGGGTAGTTTTGATTATTTTGTCAAAAACAACCGAAACATGCTCCTCAACCGTACTTACCCTGCTGTTTTAGGGGCAAGTGCACCGCAAGGTAACAATGGTCATTTAAGAACATGGGGTTGGGATTTGTCGCTTAATTGGCGCGGGAAAATCGGTGGACTTACGTACCGAATTGGCGGCAATATCTCAGATAACCAGAACAAACTACTCAGTTTTGGCGGACAAAACATCATTGGTTTAGGAACTCGCGGATACAATACTGCCGTCGAGGGGTATCCAATTGGTTCTTATTTTGGACTTGAGTACGCAGGTCGCATCCAAACCGCCGAACAACTAGAAACCTACCGCAAATACATCACTGGCAATAACATTGGAATGCCTAGCGGTGCCGCCGCCGCACAAGCCAATTCACGTTTGGCATTGGGAGACAATATGTTCAAAGACTTAAACGGTGACGGAAAAATCACCTTCCCCGAAGATGCTAAATTCCTAGGTACTGACAACCCACGGTTAACGTATTCGTTCAACGGCGGCGCAGAGTTTAAAGGCTTTGACTTAAACTTTATCTTCCAAGGAGTTGGACAGCGTACTATTATTCGTGACGGTAACTGGCGTATTCCCGCTGCGGTCATTTTCCAAGCACAAAATGCAGCTTTCGTAGATCAATGGTGGACTCCCTCACGGACAGAGGCGTCACTTCCACGTATTTCAACGACAGGGACGGTCAACAATTACAACTATTATCCATCGGATTGGGTAGCGGAAAATGGGGCTTATTTACGCCTGAAAAATTTGGTAATAGGTTACAGCTTGCCTAGTCAGCTAACCAAAAAAGCGAAGTTGGAACGAGTTAGGGTCTATTTCTCAGGAAATGACCTGTGGGAAATCACCAAAATCCGTGATGGCTGGGACCCTGAAGCGACTCGTACGGTTTCAAACAATGGCGACGGCGAAAACAACAATGTCGTGACGTTTAGCCAGCGTTATCCATTCTATCGCTATACCACGTTTGGCTTAAACGTAACCTTCTAACTCCTTCAAATGCACACTTTTATGAAAAGAAATACATTTTTCTCTCGAATTTTAGCCGCGTCGCTGGCGTTTGTAAGTGTTAGCTGTAATTCATTGATCGACATGAAACCCATCAATGAAATTTCGGATGCGGGCTTTTGGCAATCACCCGACCAATTTAAACTCGCCGCCAATGAATTTTATACCTATCTGCGGACGTTCAATGCGATTTTGGACGATAACCCTCACGCTGACCGCCGTGGTGATTTGCTGTTTGTCAGCGGAGGAAATGCCTTTAGCAATGGTGCCAATACGATACCATTGACCGACGGTAACTGGAATTATGGGCGTATTCGTGCCGTAAATTACTTATTGGATAAGGCAACTTCTTATCCAAAACCTGCCGATATAAAGCTTTTTGTAGCAGAGGCAAAGTTTTTCCGTGCTTATCTATATTTCGATTTGTTGCAATTGTACGGCGGCGTTCCAATCGTTGATAAACTCCTCACGACCGAATCGCCCGAATTACAGGCTCCGCGTAATACCCGTGAACAAGTAGTAGATTTTATCATTTCAGATATTGAAGCTGCTATTACAGATTTGCCCCTCGAAAGTGCCATTGGAGCTGGTGATAAAGGACGAATCAGTAAAGGTGCTGCTCAAGCATTTTTGGGCCGAGTCACTTTATTTGAAGGTACATGGCAAAAGTTTAGAGGAAATTCAACCCGAGCCAATGCCCTTTTGGACAAGTCGATTGCTGCTAGTAACGCAGTGATGTCGAGCAATGAATATCAGTTGTTTGCTCCAACAGTTTTGGGCGATTCGGCCCAGAAATACATGTTTATTCTTGAAAATCAGCAGTCAAACCCAGCCAACTTGACAAAAGCAGCTAACAGAGAATACATTTTGGCCAATCGCTACGATTTTGCTTCGCGTCAAATTCGAATGAACATTACCCACTCTACGTTGAACAACGTTTTTTGGGTAACAAAAAAAATGGCCGATATGTACCTCTGCCAAGATGGACTTCCTATCAATAAGTCAACGCTATTTCAAGGATATAAGACGACCACTTCAGAGTTTATCAACCGCGATAATCGAATGCGTTTTAATTTGATGCTCGATGGAAGATATCACTGGGACAACGAAAATCCTGGGGCTCGTACTACTTGGAGAGGTGATGCTGCTGATATAGCAAGCTCCCGAGGACGACACAACGCAGCCACGGGTAGCGGTTATGGAAACCAAAAGTGGGCAACTGAACGACGCCTCAACGATAACGAGGAAGGGTATGATTTTCCTGTTATTCGCCTAGCAGAGGTGTTGCTCAACTACGCCGAAGCAGTGTATGAGCGAAACGGAACAATTTCTGACGCTGATTTAGACAAATCACTCAACCTCGTTAGAAATCGAGTAAATAAGTCCATGCCTAAATTGAGCAATGGATTGGTGAGTAGCAATGGGCTGGATATGCGCACCGAAATACGCCGCGAGCGTACGATTGAATTGTATTTTGAAGGCTTCAGAGTGGATGACCTTAAGCGTTGGAAAACGGCTGAGACAGAACTTCCTACCCCTATCGAAGGGATTACTTGGACGGGCACAGCCTTTGAAACTCGCTGGGCTGGGATAAAGGCGCAGGTCACCAATGGGGTTTACCGCCTCGAAAGCAACCGCAAATGGGCAGAGAAAAACTACCTACTTCCTCTCCCCTCACAGCAAATTCAGCTTAATCCCAACCTTACTCAGAATCCTGATTGGTAATTAGTTTTTTTTCATCAAGGTTAATTAAGTGAGTAATCGTAGTGGCGGCGACTGTCGCCACTACCTTCCAACCATAAACACTATGAAATTTCTGCTTAGTATCTTGCTTATAACGGCTTTGTCGAGCAAAATATGGGCTCAAACTTTTGTTGGCAAAAGCCTAGACTATTCTGCCAAACAAGTCGAAAAAACCCTCGCACTCATTCCTGACAATACCAAAGATATCCCCCGAAATATCAATCATGGCGCAACTAAGTGGCGATTTGTGAATTTTCGCGACTGGACAAGCGGCTTTTGGCCAGGCACTTTATGGTATTTGTACGAATATAACCATGACCCAAAACTCAAAACCGAAGCCGACCGTTTCTCGCGATTACTGACTCCGCTTTCCAACGAACCCGCCTTTGACCACGATTTGGGGTTTCAAATTTTTTGCAGTTTCGGTAATGGCTACCGAATCACGAAAAATCCAGAATACAAAAAAATAATTCTAAAAACAGCAGACGTACTGGCGACCTTGTATAACCCTAAAGTAGGAACGATTTTATCTTGGCCGCGTGAAGTGAAGAAGTTTGGTGGACACAACACCATTATTGATAACATGATTAATTTGGAATTGCTCTTTTGGGCGTCCAAAAACGGAGGGAATAAAAAGTTGTACGACATCGCCGTTAAACACGCCGAAACCACCATGCACAACCACTTTCGTCCCGATTTTACCTCTTATCACGTGGTGGTCTATGATACACTGACGGGCAAAAAACGTTCGGGCGTAACACACCAAGGCTACGCCGACAACAGTATGTGGGCGCGCGGCCAATCGTGGGCTATCTACGGGTTTACGATGTGTTTTAAAGAAACAAAAAAGCCAGAATTTCTTGATTTTGCGCAAAAAGTAACCGATGTCTATTTGAAAAACTTGCCCGCCGATTTAATTCCTTACTGGGATTTTAATGCCCCCAATATTCCGAATGCCCCGCGCGACGCCTCCGCAGCGGCAGTGACGGCCTCGGCGTTACTTGATTTATCGACGTTTGTCAAAGACCCAGCGAAGAAAAAATTGTATTTCGACAAAGCTAAAGCAATGTTAGCGGAATTGTCAACGCCAAGGTACCAAAGCGGCGATACCAATAGCGCCATTCTTTTACATTCAACGGGGCATCACCCCAATGGCACCGAAATAGATGCTTCTATCAATTATGCCGATTATTATTACGTAGAAGCGCTAATGAAATTGAAAAAATCAAAAGGAAATTAATGCGTTCTACAAGTAGGTAGCCGCTCTGCGGCAACTAATGCCACGTAGTGGCTACCTGTTTATTGAACTATTTGTACCATTCTGAATGAAAAAGCTCTCGATCAAAGCCATAGCCGAAACACTTCAGATTTCTACTGCCACGGTTTCGTACATTCTCAATGGCAAAGCCAAAGAAAAACGAATCAGCGAGGAGTTGACGCAAAAGGTGCTGGCTTTTGTGGAGAAAACCAATTTTAAGCCCAATCATCTGGCCAAAAGCCTGCGAACGGGCAAAACCAACGTGATTGGGCTTATGGTTGAAGACATTGCGGATACTTTTTTTTCAAGTATTGCGGGAAGTATTGAGAACATTGCCTACGAAAATGGCTACAAAATTATCTACAGCAGTACCAAAAATAACGCAAAAAAAGCCAAAGAGTTGATTGCAACGTTTCGAGAAAGAAACGTCGATGGGTATATTATTACACCCACCGAGAACATCGAAGACGACATTCGCGACTTAATGCAAAGCAACTTACCCGTTGTTCTTTTTGACCGTCAGTGCAAAGATGTTGACGCTAGTTACGTCGGGATGAACAACTTTGAAAGTGCCTACAAAGCCGTTGATTTTTTGTTTTCTCAGGGCTACAAAAACATAGGTTTGGTCACCTTAGACTCCACCCAAGCACAGATGATAGACCGATTGCTGGGCTACCAACGCGCCGTTTACGAACACCGCAGGGATACTCACCTGATTAAGTTTGATTATCTAACCGCCAAAACAACGGATATTACCGACGACATAGAACAGTTTCTAAAACAGCACCCCCAACTCGATGCGCTCTTTTTTGCCACTAACTACCTTGCTATCAGCGGCATTGAAGTATTGAGCCGTTTAAAAATCAACATCGGTAGTGAGTTTGGTATTGTGGTATTTGATGACAACGATTTGTTCCGCATTCACCAACCCACCATTTCGGCCATTGCCCAGCCCGTTCATGAGATGGCCCAGCAACTCATTCTGACCCTACTCGAACACATGAACCGTCGTACCGAAGCGTATTTACCCCAAAAACACGTCTTGCCTGCGACGCTCATCAAACGATTATCCTCTCAAAAACAACTCTAATAACAACCCTGCCAAGGTTTTAAACCTTGGCAGGGTTAAGAACAAAAACCTACCAAAATTTCAAGAAACATGACTCAAACATCAACGCTTTTCCTTTGCTTAACCCTTTTGCTCAACCAGTTGGTGTGGGGACAAACGGGAGTGTTAGAAAACACCCGCACGACCATTCAGTCACCTGACAAAAAAATAACCTGTCAGGTGTACCAAAAGCAAAACGCAGACGGTAGAAGGAGTATTTTTTATACAGTGTCCTACAAAAACACTCCTGTGATATTCGAATCTGCCTTAGACATACAGCTCGACAACCACCTTTCAGAATTAGCGATGGCGTTGAAGGTGGACAAAACCCAGTATTGGTGCGAAGACCTTACGTTTATCAAAACAGAAACCTCAAAAAAGGATACCACTTGGAAACCACTTTACGGCGAACGCTCCATCATTAGGGATAATTTTGAAGCGGCAACCCTGTCGTTTCAAAAGGCCAGTAATGCCGATTACAAAATGCAAATTCAAGTAAGGGCCTACGATGAAGGGATTGCATTGCGGTATTTTTTTCCTGAAAACCCTAAGGGTAGCTACTACCAAATCAAAGCGGAGAATACAGAGTTTGCCCTTCCTTCTGGCAGTATCGCCTACTATACTCAATGGGCACAAGGAAAATACAGCTCACTTCCGTTGAAAGATTGGGTGGATGATTGTGAACGCCCTTTGACCCTAAAACTTCCCGAAGGTCTGTATGTTAGTCTGGCCGAGGCTGCCATGACCGATTATGCACGTGGGAAATTCAAATTGCATCCTTCCAAACCCAATTCTATTTTAGTTTCCCTCGACGATAAGGTGGACGCCATTACCTATTTTGGCACGCCGTGGCGAGTGATAATGGTGGCCGAAACGCCAGGAAAATTGATTGAGAACAACGACATTTTACTAAATCTTAATCCCCCCGCTTCCAACGATAAAAGTAAAGGCTGGGGAGATTGGTCATGGGTAAAACCTGGCAAAATTATTCGGGAAATGACCTTGACCACCGAAGGAGCTAAAACCGCCATTGATTTTGCCCAACAACGTGGTTTACAATACATTTTGTTTGATTGGAAATGGTACGGCCCTGCCCTTACGTGGGATTCGGACGCTACCCAAGTAAAAGCTCCAATCGACATGCCAGCGGTCGTTAAGTACGGAAAAGAACGGGGGGTGGGAATTTGGCTGTACGTCAACAAACAAGCGTTGGTCAAACAAGCCGACGAAATTTTTCCGCTGTTTCAGAAATGGGGTATCAAAGGCGTAAAATACGGTTTTGTCCAAGTGGGAAGCCATCGTTGGACGGTGTGGGTGGAAGAAATGATTAAAAAATGTGCCGAAAATCAACTCATGGTCAACGTTCACGACGATTGGCGACCGACGGGTGAAATGCGCACCTACCCTAATCTTATGACGGCAGAAGGCATCCGTGGGAATGAAGAAATGCCCGATGCTACCCACAACGTTACGTTACCATTTACGCGCTATATCGGTGGAGCGGCCGATTATACCGTCTGCTACTTTGATAAACGCATCAAAACCACTCACGCGCATCAGTTGGCCATGGCAGCGGTTTATTACAGCCCGCTTCAAACCTTGTTTTGGTACGATAAACCTGCTTTGTACGAAGGCGAACCAGAGTTGGAATTTTGGAAGCAAATTCCCACGTCTTGGGATGAGACACGCGTGCTTCAAGGAGAAATTGGGCAGTACATCACCACCGCTCGTCGAAGTGGTAACGACTGGTTTATTGGCACTATGACCAACAATGACGCCCGTAGTTTGGAGGTAAAATTCGATTTTTTGCCTAAAGGTAAAAAATACCAAGCCCGCATTTACTCCGACGATGACAGCGTTCCGACCAAAACCAAGGTTGGCATTAAAACACAGGAAGTAGATGCTAAAAGTATATTGAAAATGAATTTGAAAGCTTCGGGAGGACAAGCCATTTGGTTAGCCCCCCAGCCCCCAAAAGGGGAGTAACCTCATTTCTATGAAACATCAATACATAGGAGTAGATATAGGTGGGTCGCACATGACGGCGGCAATTGTTAACCTTTTTTCGGGAACAATAGAACAAGCGTCGCTCCAACGAATACAGGTTGAGCCTCACGCCTCTGCCAATGAAATTTTAGAACTTTGGGCTACCACCATTTACAAAGTAGTTCCCTTGGAAAACCTTTCCAATTGTCAAATTGGTATCGCCATGCCAGGACCATTTGACTACGAAAACGGTATTTGTTGGATGAAAAACGTCAACAAATACGACCATCTCTACGGCCTTGACATTCGTCAAGAATTGGCAAAACGCCTCGACATTTCGCCTTCTCAAATCAGTTTTAGAAACGATGCGGAAGCGTTTTTGGCGGGCGAAATGGTGTTTGGAGCAGGGAGAGGTTTTTCCAAAGGACTGGGCATTACCCTTGGAACGGGTTTAGGTACGTCATTATTTGAGAAAGGAAACGCCTACGATTTAGCCCTTGGCATCAACCATCCGCTGCACGATGGCGTAGCCGAGGACTACATTTCAACTCGCTGGTTTATAAAACGTTATACCCAACTCACCCAAGATACTATTGCAGGTGTGAAAGAGCTGGCAGGTGCCTATAAGGCAAATCCAGCGGCTCGGCAAACATTTGATGAGTTTGCCCAAAACCTGAGTGTGGTTATGGAACAGTTTGTTGCACTATACCAACCTGACGTGATTGTTTTTGGAGGAAATATTGCCCAGTCCTCTGAGCTATTTTTTCCTGTTATTGATGCGCGCCTAATGGGTCAAGTAAGCCTGCGTCAGTCTGCACTAAACGAATACGCGGCTTTGATGGGCTCGGTCAGCCATGGGGTTTTACAAACAACTCACTTCCAGAACGTTGAGACGCCATGAAATCGCACTTCGTCATTTGTCTTTGTTTCTTTGGAATTGGTTTTACCAGTAAAGCCCAGCCCAAGCCTTCGTTTCAGGAAGTTTCCCAAAAAGTACAATCGTGGGTTGACAGTGGGTACTACAAAGGAGCGAATCTTGTGATTGGCAATCGCCAAAAAGTCATTTTTCAACAATCTTTCGGCTCCTACTCCGTCGAAACAACGGCCTACATAGCATCGGCGGGAAAGTGGCTGGCCGCCGCAACCCTCGCCGCAGTGGTGGACGAAGGAAAACTGAGTTGGGAGGATGAAGTAATCAAGTGGTTACCCGAATTTACCGATGCCAAAGGTCAGGCGACTCTTCGTCAGTTGTTTTCCCATACCGCAGGTTATCCTGATTATCAGCCGAGAGGCAATCATCGAGACGATTACCAAACGCTGAAGGAATCCGTCAAACACATTCAAGCCTTGCCTTTAGCGAATCCCCATCGGCCTTTTTTCTACGGTGGTTTGTCGATGCAAGTAGCTGGACGAATGGCCGAAGTAGCTACCAGTAAGGATTGGGAAACGCTTTTTCAAGAAAAAATTACCCGACCGTTGGGAATGACTCGCACTCATTTTACCCCCGTTGACTCTATTGGTGGTGGGCACAGTCCCATGTTGGGCGGAGGAGCCGTTTCGTCAGTCGAAGACTATGCCCGTTTTTTGCAAATGTTTTTGAACAAAGGCGTTTTCAACGGCCAACGAATCCTTTCCGAAAAAGCAATTGCCGAAATCCAAGCTGACCAAATCAAAAGCGCCGCCGTCACCGATACAGGATTAGGCGACTATGTCAAACGCACACGAGGGTCTTTGCGCAAAGACATTTACGGATTAGGAATTTGGCGAGAAGAAACCGACGCCCTGGGCAATCCGACCCTCATCAGCAGCCCAAGTTGGGCAGGAGCTTACCCTTGGATTGACTACCAAAATGGCCTCTACGGCTTTTTATTAACGCACGTCGAAGACGGTCAAATGGGGCGAAATGGCTTTAGTTCCTTTTGGAGCAGCCCTGCTTTACCCCTGATTGTTCGCAAAGAAATCAAGAAATAATCCCCCATTTACATGAAAAAACAATTCATTTTTTGGCTTTTCAACCTATTATATTTTGCAGCTTTTGGCCAATCAAAAAAGGTTCATCCCTATCTTTTTTACACTCCTGAGCGGGTCAAAATCACCAAAGAACGTCTCCAAACCGATACTTCACTGGCCAACGCATGGCGCAGTATGTTGCAACGCACCGACAAGTCTCTCGAAGGAAAAGGAGGAAATTTGGAGAACCTGACGTTGGCCTACTGCATGACAGGTGACACGAAATACGCCGAACGGGCCAAACTTTTGTTGCTCGACTGGGTAAATCGTGCTCAGTGGGACGGTATGGACGACCGCACTCCACGGTGGAACTCAGGCTTGGGTACTGCCCGTGGCTGTTTTCAAACCGCCATTGCTTTCGACGGACTTTACCAATTCCTCACCCCTACGGAACGAACTGATATTGCCCGAAAAATTGTCAAACTGGGAATTGAGCCTGCCTTCAACGACTGGGTATCTGAAAACAGCCGCATTCATACCCTCAATTCGATGGGGCACAATTGGTGGTCGGCGGTGGTGTACCAAGCAGGGATTGCGTCCATGGCAGTACTCAACGAAGAACCCCAAGCCAAAACCTGGGCCGAAGAAATAATGCGAGCTTCCAACGAATGGTTTGCGTTTCAAGGCAGTGTCTTGGAAAATAAACCGTCCAATTTCGATGCCAACGGAGGCTTTTACGAAAGTGTGAGTTATGCCAACTTTGGGGTTTCAGAATACCTAACGTTTCGTTTGGCTTGGACCAACCTTTTTGGGAAGGTATCAATGCCTTATGATGAAACCCTCAAAAAGACCGTCGATTGGTTTATTCATGCCTCCTATCCCACGTCAAAACACCGATTAATGTCACTCAATTTTGGGGATTCAAACGACCATGCCAACGGAGAACGACCTGCCAAATTGATGTTGGCATTGGGGCTGGGAGATGCTCATTATCATTGGTATTTACAACAAATCGGTAACAGCGAAGGACGAGAGGATATGAATCTTGCTACACCGTTGGGGCTATTATACCACTCTGCGGAAGCACGAATTATGAATGGCGAATTACGAAAAAGCAATCCCAATTCGACACTCTCCATTCTAAACTCGACACTCCCTAACCCTCTTCCTACCGCTGCCATTTACAAAGACATGGGCTGGGGAATGCTTCGTTCGTCTTGGGAAAAAGATGCGACGTTATTGGGGGTAAAATCGGGTTATACGTGGAATCACGCCCACGCCGATGCAGGTTCATTTGTGTTGTATCACAACGGCCAATACTTACTCATCGACGGTGGGGATGTGGGCTACGGTTTACCTGAGTACAGCAGTTATTTTGTTCGGAGTGAAGCTCATAACGTAATGATTTTCAACGAAAAAGCCCAAGACCCGCAAGACCAGTACCATGCCGTCAAGACACCTGGAAGTCTTCATAACCTAATAAATAGCCCATCCCTGAAATATATAATGGCCGATGCTACGGGGCCTACGTCTCGGTATTTTCTGCGCAATTACCGCCATTTTCTTTGGCTTGATAAAGTGATTTTGGTCTTGGATGATGTAAAAACGTACGAAGCGGGCAAGTTTGAATTTTTGTTACACTACCAAAATGAAGCTAAAAAGAAAGGCCCCGACCTCGAAATCAACCAAGGGGAAGCGTCTATTTTGTTTCGGCCGCTTTATCCTGAAACATTGCCATTAGGTTATCCGCACGATTTCCCCGAAAAAATGAAATTAGAAGAACGATGGGGAATCAAAGACCGTGATGCCAAAACAAAAATTCCTTACTATGCCATTTCACCCGCCGAAAACTCACGGCAAACCAAGTTTTGGAATGCCATTTTATTGTTAGACAACTCCAATAAAGCCGTTGAAACGTTTGTGGGTTCTTCGGGGGCAAACGGGGCCGCAGGGCGCACCAATTTACCTGTAATTGAAAAAATAAGTGGCGAAAATTGGCAAGGACTTCGTATTTCTCAAAACGGGAATGTAACCGAAGTTTACCTTAATCTTCTTGCCGACGGCCGACTTATGCACCGTAATTCCAATGCAATTATAAATGGCTGGGAAACGGACGCTTACCTAACCGTCGTGACTTTCCCCGAAAAAGCCGACCGTACTCATCCAGATAACTTGACCTCCTTTTTTGTGAGCAACGGAAGTTACCTAAGAAAAGATGGAAAAACGTTTTTACATTCCCTTTCAAAAGTGTTTTTGAATGCTGATTATTCCAACAAGAAATTGAAAGTACAGGTAGATGGTCAGCCGTTAATGCGTATTTCCTTGCGGACTACCGAAAAACCAAACGCAATGATTATCAACGACAAAACAATTGCACCTGCATGGAAAGATGGTAAGGTAACAATTGACGTGGAAAACAAATGATGTGATACGTTTACAAATAGGTAGCCCCTACGGGGCAAGGATAAACGAAACATCTATCAAAAATGCTACAAACAGGTAGCCCCTACGGGGCAAGACAAACGAAACGTCTATCAAAAATGCTACAAACAGGTAGCCCCTACGGGGCAAGACAAACGAAAAATCTGTTAAAAACGATACAAACAGGTAGCCCCTACGGGGCAGGGACAAACGAAACGTCTATCAAAAATGCTACTACAAACAGGTAGCCCCTACGGGGCAAGACAAACGAAACGTTTGTTAAAAACGCCGTAAAACTGCCCCATCGGGGCTACCTATTTGTAGATAAAAAAAATGATTTGTGACAAATCGGGAATGTGCCCCATCGGGGCTACCCATTCAAATTGCTGGACGAGAAGTATCCTTTTTCTTTAAATCATGTCTTAAACAATGGAAAATGAATCAACTTATCTTTATTGTTTTAAGCCATGGCCAACACATATTCCCAACTTTACATCCATTGCGTTTTCGCCGTAAAATACCGAGCAGCAGTTATTCATCCCGACTGGGAGGATATATTACACAAGTACATTACAGGTATTGTACAACAAAATGGTCATAAGCTATTAGCAATCAATTCTGCCTATGACCACATACATCTTTTCATTGGCCTCAATCCCAAACAATCAATTTCTGAGCTAATGCAATTGGTGAAAGGTGATAGTTCTGAACTCATCAATAAAAAAGGCTTTACCAGCCAAAAATTTCAGTGGCAAGAAGGGTACGGAGTTTTTAGCAACAGTCGCTCCCAAATTGATTCGGTTGTCAAGTACATTCTTAACCAAAAAGAACACCATAAGAAAAAAACATTTCGAGACGAATACCTCAAAATGTTGAAAGATTTTCAGGTCAATTTCGACGAAAAATACATCTTTCAAGACCCCATTAATTAATATGCTTCTACCAATGGGGCAACCCACTTCTCGAACAAAATCACTATGAAATACAAACCCTTTCTTCTGTTACTCTTATTTTCTTCCCCCATTTACGCCCAAGTGTGGCAGTGGTCGGTACGGGTTGAGGGGTTTAAACACCCAGAAATCAACGATAGCCCCACGGCTTTTCTCTGGATTCCTGAAAATTGCAAAAAAGTGAAGGGGGTAGTCTGGGGGATGCACAATATGATAGAAGAAGGAATTTTAGAAAACGCGAAATTCCGTCAGACGATGAGCGATATTGGCTTTGCTACGATTTGGGTAACGCCAGGTTTAGACATGGTTTTTGATTTCAATAAAGGGGCAGGCGAAAGTTTTGAAAACATGATGAGGCAACTGGCTGAAGTATCTGGTTATCAAGAAATAGCATCTGCACCCGTTGTGCCGATAGGACATTCCGCCCACGCTTCCTTCCCTTGGAATTTTGGTGCTTGGAACCCCACCCGAACCTTGGCTATTGTATCTATTAAAGGTGATTCCCCCCTGACACACCTCACAGGAAGCGGCAAGCCAAACCCTGATTGGGGTACTCGTACGGTGGAAGGAATCCCAGGTTTATTTATCATGAGCGAAGTCGAATGGTGGGAAGACCGTATTCAGCCTGGTTTCAACTACGTAAAAAAACACCCCAAAACCCCCATTACTTTTTTTACAGATGCAGGTCACGGTCACTTCGACTATAACCAACGGATGGTTGACTATATCGCATTGTTCATCAAAAAAGCGGCCTGCTATCGCCTTTCCAACAATGGGCTTCGTTTTATTGACCCGCAGCAAGGGTGGCTTATCGACCGCTGGCGACCTAATACCCCTCCAACTACAAACCCTGCCCCGTATTCTAAATTCTCTGGCGATAAAAGCGTGGCTTCGTGGTGTTTTGATAGAGAAATGGCGCAAATCACCGAAGCTTATTATGCCCATCCACGGGGAAAGAAAAATCAATACTTAGGGTTTATCCAAAACGCTGATACCCTAAAACCCTCAAAATCACATGGTCAATACAGCTTAACGTTTAAACCAGCAAGCGACGGAATCACCTTTTACTTAAAACCTTTTTTTTCTGATACGTCAAAAATAAAACCCGCTTTACAACATGCGGCATCATCTTTAGTAATCGACCGAATCTGTGGACCTGTACAAAAAATAAACGACACTACTTTTCAGCTACGTTTCTACCGAATGGGGTTTTTGAACCCTAAACGGAGTAATGCCATTTGGCTTCTGGCCCACAATGAAGGAGACGAACGCTTCAAATCGGCTATTCAACAGATTGAACTCAAATTTCCTATTAAAAATACCGAAGGAATCAGCCAACACATTGATTTTGAACAAATCTCAAATCAAACTACCAAAATCAAATCCATTGATTTACGGGCCAAAAGTTCGTCGAACTTACCCGTTCACTTCTACGTAAAGGAAGGCCCTGCGTACGTATCGGGGCATCAATTGTTTTTTACGAAACTTCCTCCTAAAACCAGCTATCCCCTAAAAATCACCGTAGTGGCCTGGCAGTACGGCATTTCTGGGAAAATCCAATCAGCCCAGCCTATGGAAAAAACGTTTTGGTTGGAGAAAAGGTAAAACCGTGTTTTGTTTTTCCAAGTAGAAGATAGCGTGTTTTTTGTTAAAATTTTTTATCAATAATTGATATATCAACTATTGATTTTACTATATTTGCTACATCAATTTTTAAAAATGGAAAAGCTAACCACTTCTTTCTTTTATAATTTAGAAAAAACCGTCAAAATATATCGGCAGTTTTTTCAAAACCAATTCAAAATCAACGGGTTTGACATTACGCTTGACCAATGGCTAATCCTTCATACCGTAGCGGAGTTTCCTGACATCACCCAAAACGATATAGCGGAAAAAGTATTTAAAGATAAAGCATCCGTCACCCGAATCATTGAATTATTGGTACAAAACGGCTTCTTGGAACGAGCCATCCACCCTACCAATCGGCGAATGTTTCAACTGACAATTACTGAAAAGGGGGTAAATACGATTGAGCAACTCACCGATTTAGTGCCCAAAATTCGCCAAAAAGCCCTTGAAGGCATCGCCCCTGCATCTGTAGCGGCAACGCAAGAATTACTCTCGATTATTTTACAGAATTGTATTCCAACTTCATCGTAACATGCCTATTTACCACAAACTCGGAAAAATCCCACCCAAACGCCATACGCAGTTTCGTAAGGACGAGGGCGGGTTGCATTACGAACAGCTCTTTGGTACCATCGGTTTTGATGGAATGTCGTCTTTGATGTACCACGTTCATCGCCCAACGATGATTCGTGAAGTACTTTCCGAAACAGATATTAGCCCCAACATTAGCGTCGCTAAAAGTATTAAACCTCGTTTATTGAAGGGGTTTGACCTCCCTGCGGAAGACGATTTTTTGGCGAGCCGAAAAGTAATATTAGCCAATAGCGATATTCATATTGGGTTGGCAGCCCCTCGTCAGTCGCTGCGTTCCTATTTTTACAAAAACGCCGATGCTGACGAACTCATTTTTGTCCATCAAGGCACTGGCACGCTCCGCACACAGCTCGGAAATATTCCATTTGAATACGGAGATTATTTGGTAATTCCTCGGGGAATGATTTATCAAATTGATTTCGACGGAGAAAACAATCGGCTGCTTTTTGCGGAGTCATTTCACCCCATTTATACGCCCAAGCGGTACCGAAATTGGTTTGGGCAGCTACTCGAACATTCACCTTTCTGCGAACGAGATTATAAACTCCCCCAAGACCTCGAAACGCACGATGAAAAGGGGGATTTTATCATTAAAATAAAAAAGCAGGGCGTTTTGTACGAGCTCCTCTACCCTACCCACCCTTTTGACGTGGTCGGTTGGGATGGGTATAATTTCCCTTATGGGTTTTCGATTCATAATTTTGAACCCATTACGGGACGCATCCACCAGCCCCCGCCAGTGCATCAAACGTTTGAAACCAAGGCATTTGTGGTTTGTTCGTTCTGCCCACGGTTGTACGACTATCATCCTGAAGGCATTCCTGCCCCCTACAACCACTCCAATATCGACTCCGACGAACTTTTATATTATGTGGACGGGGATTTTATGAGTAGGAATAACATCGAAAAAGGACATTTGACGCTTCACCCTGGGGGTATTCCACACGGGCCAGCGCCTGGTGCCTACGAGCGAAGTATTGGTAAAACCTCCACGGAAGAATTGGCCGTAATGATTGACACTTTCCGTCCGTTGGCCCTCACAGATGAGGCGTTAAAGCTGGATGATGGGAAGTATTATCAGAGTTGGTTAGATGCTTAAATGATTGGTCACAGAGGTTCTCAGAGTTTGACACGGAGTAACACTGAGAACAACGCTGTGACCAAAAAAATAAAAAAACATGTTTACGCTTGATACCATTCCTTTTGGCATTTTCTCGGTTAAAAATCGCCGTAAACGAGTAGCAACAATCATTGGTTCTCAGGTAGCTGATGTAGCAGCATTAGCAAATTTGGGATATTTTCAAGACCTTAAAATCCCTAAATCTGTTTTTACCAAAGAATACCTCAATGATTTTATCGCCTTGGGTAAAAACAAAACCAATGCCGTACGAACTCGACTTCAGGAAGTGTTAACGCAACCTCAACAACTCCCTGCTGCCGTTTTCTACAACGAAGCAGAAGTACAACTTTACTTACCCGTCAAAATTGGAGATTACACTGATTTTTATTCGTCCGAACAACATGCCACCAACGTTGGAATGATGTTTCGTGACCCTGCAAATGCCCTGCTTCCCAACTGGAAACACATACCCGTTGCGTACCATGGCCGAGCTAGTTCCATCACCGTTTCGGGTACCAATTTTCATCGCCCCAAAGGACAGCTGTGTCCCGACGAAAGCCAACCTCCTTTTTTCTCGCCGACTAAACGACTTGACATTGAACTGGAGATGGCAACCGTTATCGGTAAATCAAATCCATTGGGCGAACCTGTCAATGTAAACGTAGCCGAAGAGTATATATTTGGATTTCAACTATTTAACGATTGGTCGGCTCGTGATATTCAGAAATGGGAATACGTTCCTTTAGGCCCTTTTTTGGCCAAAAACTTTTTTTCATCCATTTCTCCGTGGGTAGTTCCGATCGAAGCACTGGCTCCTTTTAAAGTTCCAGCAGAACCCCAAATCCCTACCGTGTTGCCCTATTTGCAAGAAGAAAATCGGCATTTATTTGATGTAGAATTAGAAGTATATCTTCAAACCGCCGCTGGAACGGAGGTAAAAATTTGTCATTCCAACTTTAAAAACCTCTATTGGAGCGTGTCTCAGCAGATTGCTCATCATACGGTCAATGGATGTAATCTTAACGTCGGCGACCTACTCGCTTCGGGGACGATTTCGGGCAAAGAACCCGAAAGTTTTGGTTCATTGTTGGAACTGACCTGGGGTGGTAAAAAGCCCATTCTTTTACCAGATGGTAGTGAACGACGCTTTTTAGAGGACTTTGACACCATCATTATTCGTGGTTTTGCCGAAAAAGACGGGGTTCGGGTGGATTTTGGAGAAGTTAGAAATACGGTGCTGCCTGCTGTTTAAACCAGACCTTCCAAGTCTTTAAAATTTGGAAGGTCTTCTGAGTAGGCGTCAGAGACGCAAAACCCTGTTGGCCCCAAATCATAGTTTGGGGCCAACTCCAGACGCGAAATCTTATTGGCTCCAAATAATAGTTTGGGAACAACTCAATCAACTTACAGTATTATTTGACTGTCAAAACTACCCGTTGATAACGCGTAAGCGCTGGTGAGCCATTGTCTGCTGCTTCTACAATGATGTGGATGGTTTCACCTTTTTTAGCAGCGGCTGGCATCGTAATTTCAGCATTATTTCCATTTTGGGTAATGACAGCTTCCTCTTTGCAAGTGCCTACTTCTTTGTACTGCCAAAATTTCAACGAAACGTTGTTTCCATCGGGATCAGAGGTAGTTGGTTTTAGCACAATTTTCTGCCCACGAGTAACTGACAACTGTTTCCTGGCAACTGACACCTTCGGAGCATGATTGGCATTTTTAAAGTCTTTCACACACCAGTCGGCACGAGCAGCAAAATCATTCTGAATGGCTGGAATCCAACGAGTTTGGGCAAATGCCTTATCCATTTTTTGAGTGAATGGGTTAAAATCAGAGGCAGCATCTCCATCTTCCCAACGGCTCGGCGTAACCGTAGATTGCACCAAACGCCCACCCCAACCACCATCTTGTGGATTTTCGAGGTTATTCAAACCCACATCTACCAAGTGTAAAAACGCGGGAGAATCCCCTTCCGAAATAAAATCATACTGACCAAAACTTCCCCATTGGTTCTTTTTGGCTTTTTCCATGCTGCTGTAAATATCTTCAATTTCACCTAATGGAGGATTACCGTCGCCGTAGCTATAGTATTTTTTCAACAATGGCCCGTGGTTATTGATAATGTCGCCCATAAACTTACCCTCTAAATATGGGTGAAGCTGCTCAGGCACAGCTCTTTTCCAAAAGTAGGCAAAACTCCAAAATTGGTTTGAATTATAATACACCTTGATGTCCTTCCAATTTGGTTCGATGTATTTTTTGTACGTGGCATCTTGGTCAAGAATCGCGTAAAGTATGGCCTTTTGGCAAACTTTCCTATAAATCTTGTCCCACTGTGGGGTATTTTTGTAGGTATCTTCAATACTTTTTAAGGCGCGAGCAATGGTGTTTGTCCCTCCCCATACTTGAAGGTAAAGCGGCGACAAGTCATCGTCCAACAACTTCCCTTTAATAAAGTCTGAACCTGGAGTGTCTTTGGCCATTTCCCCTTCAAAATCAATATTCCCAATGCGTATTCTGTCTCTCAAATACTTGTGGGTAGGAAAGCCCTTTGAATGTTTTACAAGATTTGGATACACTTTACCGTAGGCGTCCACCAAATCATAAATCCATTGCTCGCCTGGCCAACGGAGTTCGGTACGTTCGCCGTACATCTTTTGGGTCATTTCCATTTCGGACGTAAACTTCGTTCCTTTGCCATCTCCTTTGTAATGCCATTGTGAACTACTCACAATCAAACCTTCAACGTTGTACTCATTGGAATAAAGCAACATTCGGATGAATGAATCCACATCATCTAGTTCTCCATCGGTTGTGACGATGGTACGCGGTTTGGAAGTTTGGGTAAAGCCTAGATTAGCCACCCCAATATAAATAACACACAAGAGCAAAATGTTTTTTCTCATCGAATTTTTTGTTTTTGTTGCTTTTTCTTTCTTTTACTTAAAGAATTATTTCGCTCATTTTCTCCACTTACTTTATCCACGTCCAGCGTTTTGCCCAATCCGATAAGTAAGCTTCACGGTATTTGGAAATGGTTCGTGCCCCTTGTTGTTCTCCTAAAAACAAGGCAGGGTTTGGTAAATCACTGTACCAATTTTTACCCAGTGGATAATCCTGTTTATTGGGTTTGCCAGGCCAAGGTGCTGTACTGACGTACGCCCCCTTTTGTCCGTCTAACTCCTTGATTAAGCTGTGTAGTATGTAATTTCCAACTTCAGGTTTTTTCGACGAATAACGTACTGCATACACGCCATTCCCCAAATAATACCCAGGCCATTGTTGATTCTGCACCTCCAAAGTAAAACAAGTTGAGTCTTTGGAAATAGGCAACACAGGTCCTTTAAAGCGCCATTCTATCATTCCGTAGGCTGGAATGGTGTCGGCAGTAGTGGTATTTCGTTCAAAAATAGCTCTTGAACTTCGGCGAATGGGAACAAATCGACCTCCCCAACTTTCACCCTCAGGGTTTAGTGGGTTTCCAAACATTAAGTAGGCCAAAGAAGGTGTATCTCCCATTTTAACGTGGCCTTTATAATGATTAACAAAATCAGCACCCATTGCCCCATGACCTTTTACAAAGTTCTCATAATAAGCACCTTCACTCATATTTTTAGGCGCATTTTCATCTTCCATAAACCAACCACGATAAGTAGCATTGGCCTCAATCATCCACAGGTTGGGGTGGTGTTCTACGATGTAGGAATAAGCATTTATACTCCATTTTTTATTAGGACCGCCAATCCAATACACCTTTATTTTCTGTTCAATTTCGGGCGCGTCGTGCAAAGCTTGCGCAAGATCTTCTAAACCACCCCATACCAGCACACAAAGCGGTTGTTTGCTCTTCTTTTTGGCACATTTCACAATCCACTCCGACCCTTCCGTTGAACTCGAATAGCCTTTGTATGTTGCTTCTGGAATGGTTCCTTGCTTACAAACTTGACGCAGTTGGTCGGGCGTTGCTAAGTTTTTATTGTGAACCACCAATTGAGAAAAATCCTTTTCGTACAGGTCAATCATATCCAACAAGTCTTTCTTTCTTCCTTTCCCAAATGGCGATGAAATTAGCCCTTCAATTTGGAATAAATCAGAATACATCATCAAGTGAATCATCGACTGATTGTCGTCGGGATCGGTTCCGCCAATGTCGGTGCTGACAATAATGCGTGGCTTTTCTTTGGGCTGTGCCCAGGCAAGCCCAAAAAGGCTTGTTCCAAAAAGAAACAAAAGCAGTGTAAAAGTGCGCATCAAATTATCTTTTAACAGTATTTTTTTGAAATAATACACAATTATACACACAAAAAAGAAAATTATCGAAAATAATAATAAATTTTCGATAATTTTTCACCTCATTGCACCCTTCCCTTTTCATCATCGGCTGCATTGTCGTTGTGCCGACGTTTACGGGCAAAGGTTTCCTTTCCAAAGCGATACGAAAAAGCAACTCCTATTCGCTGCGTGTCTGATTCATTGGTCTGAAAAAATTGAGCTTGCTTGATACCGACCGAGCGGTTGTGACGTATCCAAGAGTGAAATACATCATCGACGGTAAGTCGAAGACTGGCTTTATCTTTCCAAATTTTCTTCTGAACTGCCACCCATACTCGGTACATGCCAGCGGTATATGCCTGCCCGTTGAGGTCGGAACTTGCATAATATCCAGACAAATCAGCGCTCCATCCTTTATCGAATCGAAATTGGTTATAAACCTCAAACCGCGCAATGTAAGCCGTTAGATTCAATTTTTCGGTATAACTCATCCCATTGAGGCCCAGTTTCGATAATCGCAACGTGTAAATCAAATTCCACCATTTAACTGGCGAAGCAGACACGGTGGTGTTCAGCAACAGCATAGAGCCCTTGGCAACGTTGTTGGGACGAGTTATAAAAATCGTGTCCACCGCCTCTGTTGTTTGAAGAATAAGATTGGTAAAATGATTGTAACTCAACCCCATTTGTAGCCAATGTCTGTGTTGAAATTTCAACTCAACGCGGTTTTGGTACTGGGGCAACAGCAACGGATTACCAGCGGTATAAGAATATTGGTCTCTAAAAAACACAAACGGATTAAACGACTGGTAATCAGGGCGATTTATTCGACGCGTAAAACTCAAATTCAACGAATTTCTGTTCGCACTATCCAATTTATAGTTGATAAAAACCGCAGGAAACAGCTTTGTGTAATTTTTGGTAAACGTACTTCCTTTCACCGTTTCATTGCCCAGTTGATTGCCCCACGCTTGGGTTGTTTCGGCGCGTAGTCCAAGCTGCACTCCTACCCTTTTCCACTCTTTTCGGGTATTTAGGTAAGCTGCGTGAATGTTTTCGCGGTACTTAAAATGATTCGATTTCGTGTTGTCGATGCGTTGGGTTAGGGCAATGACGTCAAAATAATCCGAGCGATTGTCGTTATCAATCACACTCGATTTGACACCCGCTTCCCAACTACCTTTGTTTTTGAGAGGATGGATATAATCCATTTTCGCGGTATAGATTTTGATTTTACTGGGTACGAGGTACAGAAACTCTTCGCTATCGTTCAACGCACCTTCGGGCCAATAACTAAAATTCCGAACCCGCTGATTGCCATTAGAAAGGTAATTAAGGTAGTTCAAGTCCGCCATCAATTCTCGGCCTTTGGTGTTAAATTTATGCAGAAAATTAAGGTTAGCACCCACGTTTTTTCTTTTATCGTTAATTCCAGTTACCCCATCCCCCACTGCATCAAGCAAACGGAAAGCATTGTAGTTATTGCTTTGATAATCAGTTACTGAACTACGACTTCCGCCATTTACGTTCAACAAAAACCCGTAAGTATTTTTTGAACTTGCGGCATAATCCACCCCAAAAATAGCATTCAGGCTTTTGGCATTCGTAACCGCCTTGTTAAGCAATTCAACATTAGAAAGTTGCTGCCCCGCTTCCGAGTAAAAGCGTCGGTCAAATACATCCAAATTATAGTTTTTTTCACGGTTGGCTCCCAAATTGGCAAACACATTTAACTTTTTATGATTGTAGTTCAGGTTCATTGCGCCATTGTTTCTTCCATAAACTCCTTGACTAGAAGCTATTGAAATACTCCCCATAAACCCACCTACTCGGTGCTTTTTCAAACGAATATTAATGATGACATTGCCCGCTGCGTCATATTTTGACGACGGATTGTCCATCAGTTCAATTTTATCCAACAAGCCCCCTGGCAGTGACTTCAGGTACGCCGCCAAATCTTGCCCCGACATATACGTAGCCCGACCGTCAATCAGCACCAAAATGCCGCTTTTTCCGTTGAGGCTAATCTCGCCGTTCATCCCGATGGTCACCCCTGGTGTTTTTTCCAGCACTTCCAACGTGTTACTCGTAGCACTGCTAATCATGGATTCGACGTTGACAATCGTTTTATCAATATCTTGTTCAATCAACGGTCGTTTAGCCTTGACGACTACTTCTTTCAATTCGATGTTTTTGGCGGGTAAAAGCACGATAATAGGCAATACTAGGGCAGTTCGAGCATCGTCCAGCGTCAATATCGTACTCATAAAAGGCTTTTGCCCCATGGCCGTAATGGCCAATAGGTAAGCACCATTGGGTAGTTTATTGAACTGAAACTTACCGTATAAATTGGTAATTTCTCCCAGAATCATGGTCGAATCCGATGCTTTTAAAAGTTTTACGGTAGCCCCAGGAATGGTTTCATTCTGGGTATCTTTTACCGTTCCACTGATGTTTCTGGAAGCCGTTTGGGCGAAGAGCGTAAATGACAAAAAGGTCAATAACAAAATGGCTGCTGATTTCATGTAGGTGTTTTTTAAGCGTTGGTCAATTTTGACAAAGCAAATTTGCGTTGGCAGTTTTGCGCCCTAAAAAAAACCTGTCGTATCTTGCCAAAAGTCTGACAGAATACTGATTTTGAGTGTCGAACTGGTTGGTGGTCTTCCACAAGGTTTCCGTCAGCATTTTGGAAGTGTTCGTCCTGAAAATAGCCTTTCATTTCCCGAATTATTCAACTTTGCTGCCAGTTCAAATCAACACACGTAAACAGTACGCCCATGAGTACTCCACAAAATCACTGGCTAACCTCTTTTTTCGGGAAACAGCTCTATATTTACCTATCGCTTCTTTTCAGCGTTCCTTCATTTTTGATGATTGAAATCTACGTCAGAAACGTGGGAGTTCACGAAGATGAAGCCACGGCCTCAGCCATTACTTTTTTATTTATTATAGGCGTATTTGCGGGAAGGCATCTTTCTCAACTCTGGATTTCTTTCAAAAAACCCATTGATAATGAGTATGTTATTGCAATGATTCTGTTGATTATTGGGTGTATTGTCGCGGTATTTATCCTTCCTTTTCAGGGAAATAGACTCATCAAATTTTTATTTTGGATTCCCCTCGTATTTATCCCGTTGCTTTTGGGTGGTTTGATTAAAATAGTTAGACACAATATGCAATTTAAATTGCGCGAAGCCCAAACGTCGGCCGCCCACAGTAAGAGTGAGTTGCAGTTACTACAATCCCAGCTAAGTCCCCATTTTTTGTTCAACACGCTCAACAATTTGTACGGGTTGTCAATTACCCAGCACGAAAAAATCCCGCCACTTCTGCTCAAATTGGCCGATTTGCTGCGGTATTCGGTCTATGACACCAAAGAAGTATTTGTCCCGTTGAAAGACGAACTGACCTACATCAATAATTACATTGATTTTGAGAAAATACGCATTGGCGAACGGCTAATGCTTACCAGCACTTTCGAATCACTTCCTCGACCCGACATCAAAATCGCCCCCATGTTGCTGATTGTATTTATCGAAAATGCCTTTAAACATTCCAAAAACACCGCTGAAGAACATATTTTTGTAGAAATCACCCTCAAAACCTGGACAGATTCAATTCTGTTCTCAGTAAAGAATTCGTTTAGACTGCCGCAAGAAGGCGAAAATGTGATTGAAAAACACAGCGGGTTTGGTCTGGCAAGTATTAGAAAACGGCTAGAATTGCTTTATCCAAATGAACATGAGTTAAGAATTGAAGAGGAAGAGGGTTTTTATCAGGTCATGTTACGACTGAAGATGAAGTAAATGATGAACGATGAGTTAGGAGATATGAGTAATTTTCGATTTCTTACCTCCTAATTTTTACTTCCTAATTCAACTATGCCCCAAATGAACTGCCTAATTGTTGATGATGAACCCATTGCGCGAGAAATCATCAAAGCGTATTGCAGCCACTTACCCTTTTTGACGGTTGTGGCAGCTTGTGGCAATGCTTTGGAAGCAAAGACGATGTTACAAACTCAACAAATCGACCTCCTGTTTTTAGACATCAATATGCCCGTTTTAAATGGCATTTCATTTTTAAAAACCTTAAAAAATCCACCACAAGTCATTTTTACGACGGCCTACAAAGAATATGCCGTTGATGCGTTCGATTTGGCTGCCTCCGATTATTTGCTGAAACCTTTTTCACTCGAACGCTTTATTGTGGCAGTAGATAAGGCATTGGAAAAAATCCCCCTAAGCCCCCTACCCCGCGCGGCGTCGCAGTGGCGCACCACCCGCCCCAATGGGGGAACCCTTTCTTACGACAGGCAAGAGGATTATTTATTTCTCAAAGCAGATGGCAAAATTTTCAAAATCATGCACGACGACTTGCTATTTGCAGAAGCGCAGGGGAATTACACAAAGGTTGTCACCACGCAACATACGCTGCTGCCAAGTATGACTTTTTCGAGTTTTGAGGAATTACTTCCGTCAACACATTTTTTAAGGGTGCATCGTTCGTTTTTGATTAACAAAGCTAAAATCACCCACATCGAAGGAAATCGCGTTTTTATCCAGTCCCATGAGGTGCCCATTGGGAGTAGTTACCGCGAAGGATTTCTAAAAAGTCTGGGACTTTGAATGAATGGCCTCCGATCTCTTATTACTCCTCAAAGGAAAAGTATAATTTTTTAGGTCTGGGCTTATTTTATCCAACATTTTTTGCTTTTTTTACATAGAACGTCTTTCGACGGTTTCTTGTCAACCCACTGTTAACTTCTTAACTTTTCGTTGCTGGCTATGTCAATAAAAGTTGCTATTTCCCACAAAACCAAGTACATCTTCGACCGTAGCGTCAGCCTTTCTCCTCACGTATTTCGGTTACGGCCAGCGCCCCACTCACGGACGCCCATCGAAGGGTATTCTTTCAAAATTTCGCCAAAGAACCACTTTATCAATTGGCAACAAGACCCTTTTGGTAACTACCAAGCTCGGGTTGTTTTTCCCGAAAAAACCACTGAGTTAAGCGTCGAAGTTGAGGTCATTGCCCGAATGCAGGTCATCAACCCATTCGATTTTTTTGTGGAAGAGTATGCCACAAAATTCCCGTTTAAGTACGACGACCTTTTGAGCAAAGAACTACTGCCTTATTTAGAAGCGCGCGAGTCAGGGCCATTGCTGGTCGATTGGATTGAGCAAAACAAAATCACGACCGATATAAACACCGTTGACTATTTGGTACACCTCAATCAGCGGATTTTTAGCGACTTGTTTTACAATGTACGCATGGAGCCTGGGGTGCAAACTTGCGAAGAAACCCTCATCAAACGCAGCGGTTCTTGCCGCGATTCGGCTTGGTTGTTCGTGCAAGTGCTTCGTCATTTAGGAATTGCAGCGAGGTTTGTATCTGGCTATTTGGTACAGCTGACCGCCGATGTCAAATCGCTGGATGGGCCTTCGGGGCCTGAAAAAGATTTTACCGATTTGCACGCTTGGGTAGAAGCCTATATTCCTGGAGCAGGCTGGATTGGGCTAGACCCTACTTCGGGGCTATTTGCCAGTGAAGGACACATTCCGCTTTGCTGTACGCCAGACTTTGCAAGCGCCGCTCCCGTGACAGGTGCGACTGACGTTTGTGAGGTTTCGTTTGAATTTGACAACCAAGTGTTTCGCATTCACGAAGACCCACGGGTTACTAAACCCTACAGTGAGGCGCAATGGGAAGCCATTATGCAAGTCGGAAATGTTGTCGAAAAAGATTTACAAGACGGCGACGTAAGACTTACAATGGGCGGAGAACCTACCTTTGTTTCGATTGACGATTACGAGTCGCCCGAATGGAATTCCGCCGCTGATGGACCGCTCAAGCGCAAATTGGCGTACGACTTGGCCTTGCGCTTAAAAAATCGCTTTGCCCACGGAGGTTTGTTACATTTTGGACAAGGAAAGTGGTACCCAGGCGAATTATTTCCGCGCTGGCAATATGCACTTTATTGGCGAAAAGACGGCTTGCCAATCTGGAAAAATGATGCGCTGGTAGCCAAAGAAAATGAAACAAATTATACGTTTGAAGATGCCCATATTTTTGCCCAAGAGCTGACAAAGTACTTGGGAATCAATCCTCAAAACCTAAAACCTACCTACGAAGACCCAATTTATTGGGCGCTGGAGGAAGGCAAACTGCCCGTGAATCTTGACCCACTTGAAGTGAATCTCAAAGATTCGATTCAACGGCAAACAATGGCTAAAATTTTTGAAAAAGGCTTAAACAACCCCACTGGCTACGTATTGCCCCTCAAATGGCTGTATGAAACCAACACTTGGACGAGCTGTTTGTGGGAATTTAGAAGAAAACATGTCTTTTTAATTCCTGGAAATTCTCCCGCTGGTTTGCGTTTGCCTTTAGAATCTTTGCCTAAGGTTGCAAAAGATAAAAAAGAACCAATCGTAGAACGGAGTCCATTTGAAGAGTTGGATGACCTAGGAACACACCATGCCGCTGCCGAAAAAAGATACGGAACCATTGCTCCTGATTATCAACTACCTACCTCTTCCAAAAACGAATCGAAAGATGAAGAAGATAAATCCATTCTTTTTGAGTTAAATACTTTTACAACTGCCTTGTCAGTGGAAGAAAGAGATGGAATCATTTACGTTTTTTTACCCCCAACCGATTATTTGGAGCACTACCTCGATTTGGTAGCTTCGGTAGAAGTAACGGCCGAGAAATTACAAATGCCCGTGCGAATTGAAGGCTATACACCACCTTCGGACTACCGTATCCAAAAATTGATGGTTACGCCTGACCCAGGGGTAATTGAAGTCAATATTCATCCCTCTAAAACTTGGCAAGAACTTGTTGACAACACGACGGCCCTCTACGAAGAAGCCTTTTTAGCACGCCTTGGCACTGACAAATTTATGGTGGACGGCCGTCATACAGGCACGGGCGGTGGCAACCACGTGACCATTGGCGGCGCCAAACCTGCCGATAGCCCCGTACTTCGTCGGCCAGATTTGCTGCGTAGTTTGCTTACTTACTGGCAGCATCACCCCGCGTTGAGTTATTTGTTTGCGGGGCCATTTATTGGCCCCACCAGCCAAGCACCACGTTTCGACGAAGGCCGCGATGAGCGTTTGTACGAAGTTGAAATTGCATTCGACCAAATCCCTGAAAACGAAGATGTTCCGTTTTGGATGGTGGACAGGATATTTAGGAACCTACTGGTGGACATCACAGGCAACACCCACCGTACCGAATTTTGTATTGATAAACTTTACTCGCCCGACTCTTCTACGGGGCGCTTGGGGATTCTCGAATTTAGGGCATTTGATATGCCCCCCCACAAGCACATGAACTTGGTGCAAAACCTCTTGGTGCGGGCGTTGATTGCCAAATTTTGGAAACAACCTTACAAGAAAAAACTCATTCGCTGGGGCACGGAGCTACACGACCGCTTCTTGTTACCTCACTTTGCTTACCTCGACATGGTGGATGTCGTAAATGACTTAAAAGACGCAGGCTATCACTTCGACATTTCGTGGTTCGATGCCTTCTTTGAGTTCCGCTTCCCGCATTATGGCCATATTTCTATAGGCAATATTCAGCTCGATTTGCGATTGGGCATTGAGCCTTGGCACGTCTTGGGTGAAGAACTTTCCAGCGCTGGCACGGCTCGTTTTGTCGATTCGTCGCTCGAACGCCTTCAAGTCAAAGTAAGTGGTTTTGTTGAAGAACGTCACATCTTGATTTGTAATGGCTGCCGTGTGCCGTTGCGCAGCACAGGCGTGAAGGGAGAATACGTCTCGGGTATTCGCTACAAAGCCTGGAACCCTCCGTCGGCGCTACATCCTACAGTTGGTGTAGATGCGCCTTTGGTCTTCGATATTGTGGATACTTGGAATAACCGCGTGCTGGGAGGATGTACGTATTTTGTCACTCACCCTGGCGGCCGTAGCTTCGACACCTACCCTGTCAATAGTTATGAGGCCGAATCGCGGCGAATTAGTCGTTTCTGGGATTTTGGACATACGCCTTCGGCCAAGCAAGACGTCATCGAAGTCATTACAAACCAAGGTTCTTCGGTTTCGCGTTTTGTGGCAGAGCATAAAAAAGACCTCAAAATTGACACCCCTATTGAACTTATCAATCCTGAATACCCAACGACGCTCGACTTACGCCGTTTTTGGCGAGCGCGTTAGTAAAAACGTTTTTCTAAATTCCCTATTTGATGCTGACTGATACCCAAACTAGCCTCCTCCAATCGTATCGACGCGAAATAAATACGTATGATGAAGTCATTGGGGCCGATGGGCTGGTGAAGCCACATTGGAACAAACTTTTTGCATCTTTAGAAAAAATAGGGTTAAAAGAACTTGAGTATCGTAACCAAGAAATAATCAACAGGTTACGAGAAAATGGCGTTACGTACAATGTCTATGAAAGTGCCGATGGACTCAATCACCCCTGGCAACTTGACCCCATCCCCTTTTTAATTGAACAAAAAGAATGGGAGCAAATAACGGTGGGTTTGAAACAACGGGCGCAGGTCTTGGACTTGGTGCTGCGGGACATATATGGCCCGCAACGCCTTGTCCATGAAGGCATTCTTCCGCCCGAGCTTATTTTTGACAACACAGGCTTTTTCCGCCCTTGTTTTGACGTCAAACTCCCTTCTGAAAACCAGCTTTTACTCTACGCAGCCGATGTCGCACGGGGTCCCGACCGACGTATGTGGTTGGTTGACAACCGTACCCAAGCACCTTCTGGGGCTGGATATGCCCTCGAAAACCGCCGAATCATGAGCAAGCTCCTTCCCGAACTCACGGAAGGGATGTACGTTGGGCGCTTGTTCCCATTTTTTAATACCATTCACCAAACGATTCTCAGGCTCGCTCCTCACGCCAAAGAGAACCCCAATGTGGTGTATCTTACCCCTGGACCAAACAATGAAACGTACTTTGAACATGCCTATTTGGCCGCTTACCTTGGCTACACTCTGGCGCAAGGTGATGACTTGGTGGTGAGGGATGGCTACGTATGGTTAAAATCTTTGGAAGGGCTAGAGAAAGTGGATGTTATCATTCGGCGTGTTGATGATGATTGGTCTGACCCCCTCGAACTCCGTGAAGATTCTCGACTTGGTGTGCCAGGTTTGCTGCACTCGATTCGCTCAGGGAAAGTGGCTGTTATCAACCCTCCTGGCGTCAGTGCGCTTGAAAACAGCGCTTTATTGGCCTTTATGCAGTCCTGTTCTAAGTTTTTCTTACAACAAGACCTTCTTATGCCCTCCATTGCCACTTGGTGGTGTGGGCAGCAAAAGGAATTAGGGTATGTGTTGGACAATTTGCACCGACTTATCATCAAAAAAGCCAATCGAAAACAAAAATTTCGGTCGGTTTATGGCAAAACATTGTCCAAAGAAGCATTAGCACAGCTACGGCTCGAAATCCTTAAAACACCCCACGAATACGTTGCACAGGAGGAGGTAAGCTTGTCCACTACGCCATCGTTGGTCAATGGAAAAATAGAACCCCGCTTGGCCTCTTTGCGGGCTTATATGGTATCCAACGGCTCCGATTATTGCATGTTGCAGGGTGGCCTGACGCGGAGTTCGGCCGAAAAAGACCGCTACGTTATTTCTAATCAGTACGGCGGAATTTCAAAAGATACGTGGATTGTTTCAGATACGGTGGCAGAGACGCCAAGTCGAATGACCAACACGGTCAAAAATACGGCTGCGCCACACAGTACTTTACCCAGCCGAAGTGCCGAAAATTTATTTTGGGCAGGGCGTTATGCCGAGCGAACCATGTCGCTGACGAAGTTTCTTAGGATTGTCATCAGTGCCATCAACGAGAACGTCGATTTTCGCGGGTCGTTTAAGTTGGAATACATCGACATCTTGCTCAAATCGACCACGCACCTTACCCTCTCCTACCCAGGGTTTACGGACGAAAAAAATGAACAAATTCGCGAAAATCCTTACCAAGAACTGGGTGAGTTGGTAAAAAACAGTCAAAAAGCAGGAACTGTCGCCTCCAACGTCCAGTCATTTTTAAATAGTGCATTGGCCGTAAGTGACCGCTGGAATCATGATACACGTCGGGTGATAACGCTGTTGGAAAATAGCTTGAAGAAAACCAAGGGCTTGGATATTCATAACCACAATTCCGTCCAAAATTTGTTGGACAAGCTCCACGGAAGGGTATTTACCTTTTACGGAACCTTATCTGAATCAATGCCCCGCGACCATGCCTATCACCTCTTTGAAGCAGGCAAATTGGTAGAGCGACTTCTGGCCAAAATCAGTGTATTACGTTCATGTTTTAGTTTCAAAAATGACGTTAATACCGAAAACGAACTGATTGAAGCAGTATTGACAAATCATTACTTATTGGTACATTACCGTCAGCTGTACAAAAGTAGTTTTAACCTCGAAACCATGCTTGATATGGTATTGATGGACGACAAAATTCCGTATTCGATTGCCTACCAGCTCGATTTGTTGGCAAAATGTTTAGCACAACTACCCAACGTTTCGCCAACTTCCCGTTTAAACAAAGCGGAAAAAGCCGTACTAGAAGCATCAACACAAATGAAATTAGCGGACGTTTCGCGGCTTGTTTTGGGTTCGCCCAACAAGCCTTTCCGAAAAGATTTTGACCAGCTTTTGTCGCGCGTGGCCAACCTCATTTCCTCCGTCACGGTGAGTCTCACCGACACCTATTTTACCCATACCTTTATTCAGTCTGTCTTGGTAGAAAAATCTGTAAACGACGCTACTAATGAGGTATAAACTTACTCACCGAACCAAGTACAACTATTTTGGGTCTGTTTCTACCTATCATAGTTTGGTATGCCTGCAACCACGCCAACTTGAGGCGCAAATTTGTCGCCACTTTGAATTACGGATTTCACCTGCTCCAGCCGAGATAGTCACCCGAACCGACTTTTTTGGCAATACGCTCCATTATTTTTCAATTGACGTTGCTCACAAAGAATTGATTGTGATTGCCGAAAGCGATGTTGAAAGTTTTGCCAAAGAACCTGTCAACGAGCAGCTTTCAATGACCTGCCAAGCAGCCAAAGAGCATATTTGGGGTACGCGCGCCTTGAAGGTGGACTTGCTTCAATACCTACTTCCTAGTAATTTCATTGCTTGGGACGACGAAATTACCGCCTTTGCACAACGCTTTTTTTTGTCCAATAAACTGCTTTATACCTGCGTCAAAGACCTTTGTCACGCCATTTTTACAGAATTTAAGTTTGATTCTAATTTTACGACCGTTCAAACGCCCCTGCAAACGGTACTCAAAGAAAAAAGAGGCGTTTGTCAGGATTTCTCTCATTTGGCCATTGCCAGTTTACGAAGCATGGGTATTCCAGCACGTTATGTGAGTGGTTATCTTGAAACCCTGCCTCCTCCTGGCAAAAAGAAACTCCAAGGTTCGGATGCTTCCCATGCTTGGGTATCGGTATATATTCCGCCTCTTGGTTGGTGCGAATTTGACCCGACCAACGACATGATTCCGCAAGAACGCCACATTGTGACAGCCTATGGTCGCGATTACAGCGACATTGCTCCCCTAAAAGGTATTATTTTTAGTTCGGGACGGCACACATTATCCGTAGCCGTTGACGTCATTCCAAAAGGTCGATAAATAATTGGGTCAAACATCATTTTTTGATTTATCCCAATAACCCTATCTTTGACCCCAAAACTCATTCAGAATATCAGATATGCAGGATTTTTTGGAGAAAATAGGAGCACTTTGGCACAAAATCACCACGCCTTTTCGAAAATTCGGGAAATGGCTCGGAGCTTTGTTGTACCAACTGCTCGCCAAAATCGTGGGACTCGATCGTCTCAACGAATGGACTAACCAATACCAACAGCTTACAAAACGACTCTGGGATTACTACTACGCACGCGTTGATGTTAATTCACCTTACTACAAACCCGTCGTAACCGCCTGGAAAACATTTCTTTACGGACTAGGCGGTTTTGTATTTTACATTTTTTGTGTAGAAACAAACTTCTTGTGGCTCTGCGGAAGTATGCCGAGTGTCGAAGAACTACAAAACCCGAAAGTAGCACAGGCTTCGGAGATTTATTCGGCAGACGGAAAGCTTATCGGGAAATTATATACCGAAAATCGCACGCCCGTCGATTTCGATAGTTTGTCCCCCTACCTTGTTAAAGCACTCATTGCGACGGAAGATGCTCGTTTTTATGAGCACTCGGGCATTGACTCGCGCGCACTTTTTGGGGTTGCCGTCGGGATTTTAAAAGGCGGAGAACGTGGAGGGGGAAGTACCATTACCCAGCAGTTGGCCAAAAAGCTTTTCCGCACACGCCGTAAGTCAGCACGGGGGTTACTTGGCAATATTCCTTTGATTAGAACGGTATTGTACAAAACCAAAGAGTGGTTGACGGCCATACGGCTCGAACGAAATTTCTCCAAAGAGGAAATTTTGACGATGTATTTTAACACTGTTGACTACGGAAACAATACCTACGGAATCAAAACAGCCGCTCGTTTTTATTTCGATAAAGGGCCATACAATCTGACTATTCAAGAGGCAGCTGTGTTGGTAGGGCTTCAAAAGGGAACTACCCTCTACAACCCCGTTAAAAATTATGACCGCTCGCTGATTCGTCGGAATACTGTGATGAATCAGATGGTGAAATACGGGTACCTAAAACAGACTACCGTCGATTCGCTATCTAAATCGCCGATTGACCTTAAACTTACTCCCGAACGCTTTAACGACGAAAATAACGAATACGCGATTTATCAGTATTTCAACGGAAGTGTGGAAGAGTTTATGGAAAAATGGGGGGAAGAAAACGATTATGACCCCTACAAAGATGGCCTTAAAATCTACACAACGATTGACTCACGGATGCAGAAATACGCCGTAGAAGCTACGTTTGAACGGATGAAAATGCTCCAACAAACGTTTGAAAATCACTGGATAAACCAAAATCCTTGGCGTGATGAAAAGGGCGTAGAAATCCCCAACTTCCTCACGGATGTAGCCAAACGTACCGACCGTTACAAAGCCCTTTCCAAGCGCTTTGCCAAATTAGACTCGACCGTCCGCCAGGATTCCATCTGGTATTATATGAATAAAAAAGATACCATGACGATTTATGATTGGAAAACGGGGCGGGATAAAAAGGTCGTGATGAGCTCGATAGATTCGCTCAATTACTACAAACGTATTTTACGGGCGGGCATGATGGCCATGGATCCTTACACAGGTCAAGTAAAGGCTTGGGTGGGCGGTTTAAATTACAAGTTTTTCAAGTACGATGCCGTTCAGCAAGGAAAACGCCAACCAGGCTCAACCTTTAAACCATTTGTTTACTGCGCAGCCATCGACAGTTCGGCCTTTAATCTTTCACCTTGTGATAAAATGAAAGACGAACCGTTTGAGATTGAAGTTCGTGAAAAAGTCAGAGGCAAAGACACGACCCGCATTTGGCGGCCCAAAAACTCTACGGGTGGTTTTACTTACCAAGAACTAACACTTCGTAGGGCATTGGCTCGCTCCATTAACTCCGTCACGGCGCATTTGACCAATCGGATTGGAGCACAGGCTGTTGTTAAATATGCCCAAAAACTAGGAATAACCACCGCACTAAAGCCCGTGGCTTCCATTGGACTTGGCCCTTTTGACGTCTCACTTTTTGACATGGTAACTGCCTATAGCGTTTTTCCTAATCACGGTAAACACACTGACCCTATCGTTGTAAGTCGTATTTTAGATTCTAATGGCAGTGAGATTGCAAGTTTTGCCCCGAAAAGCAAACAAGTCATTAGCGAAGAATCGGCGTTTTTGATGGTTCACATGCTCAAAGGCGGTATTGAAGAACCAGGAGGAACTTCGCAAAATATGTGGACTTTCGGTAGTTTGTTCAAAAAAGGATTTGAAATCGGTGGTAAAACAGGTACTACTTCCAACAACTCTGATGGCTGGTTTATGGGTGTCACCAAAGACCTTGTGGTAGGTGCATGGGTAGGCGGCGACGACCGAAGTATCCACTTCCGCAGTACAAACCTAGGCGAAGGAGCCAAAACAGCCCTTCCGTTGGTGGGACGGTTCTTGGAAAAGGTCTATGACGACCCTAATATTGGCTATGTTCGTGGACCATTCCCCAAACCAACCATTGCTATCCTGAAAAGTTACCGTGACTGTGCACCATCCTCACCGATTGAAACCATTGCTGACTCGACTAGCGTGGTCAATGATACGTTGGACATGCTACCAACATTTGATGAGAGTGATCACGACCCTCAAGTGCCCGTGGACACGACAAATTCTCGTTGATGCTTGGCCTCAAATAACATCCAATAACACAAAAACCCCGTTTAACTTTAGTAGGTTAAACGGGGTTTTATTATAGCGGAGCGACCAATGTTATTTGCTCATTTTCAGCACCTTCAAGGTTGTTTGCTTAGACCCAGCATTGATTCGTAGGAAATACATTCCATTGACCATTTGACTCACGTCAAACTCCTCTTGGTGTTGAGAGTAAATTCAATACGTAGGCAATGATTCTTTTGCTGGAAGTGAGGTAAGCGCATTTTCATCTTCGAGGTGTTCGGTTTTGTGCCAATACAAGGGGGAAATAAAGTACTCAGCGTACGCCTTCACTCCCGATGCTATATGAAGAATTAAGTACAAAAACCAATCCTTTAAAATACGCAGCGGCGAAACCACGATGCCCATGCGGCGGTAAGTCAGGTAATTGATGGCACAGGTAAAAACCAGATTGAGCGAAAACAGCCCCCAAAGCGCCACACTCATGATATAGACATTCCAAAGGGAAAGATTTCCCCAAGTCATATAAATAGGAATATATAGATTAAAGAAAGGAACCAGCGCTGCCGAAATCATGGGTAGCCAAAAGCTCACCCACGCCTCTCCCCGCCAACTATCACTCATAAACGTACGCCCCAAATGAACCAATTGCGTAATAAACAGCCCTTTGTTCCAACGCGTACGCTGGTTAATCCAACCTTTGGGAGTATCTGGACAGGTTTCGGTTGTAACAGAATCGAGGATTTGTAGTCTAACTCCGTTCTCTGATAGTCGCACACTCAGGTCGGCATCTTCGGTCACATTGAAAGGATCCCATGCACCTGCCTCCTCAAGGGCTTTTTTGGAGACAAAAAACGAGTTCCCTCCGAGTCCAAAGGGTAAACCTTGCGCCGATAATTCGCTCAAGTGCCGTTCGTACCACTCATAATATTCCCCCGCAAAGTTTCGGGTGAGCCAGTTTGTTCCTGCGTTTGAAATACTAATCTTCGACTGAAAACATGTTTCTTTCTTTGCCTGTAAAAGAGCGGTTGCAGCCACTTTCAATTGACTGGGCTCGGGCCTACTTTCAGCGTCATACACCGTCAGGTACGTACCCGTAGCCTCCCTAAGTGCGTACAACAACGCCCGCCCTTTGGTAAAAGGAGGAAGCTCAGGTATGTGAATAATCCGAAACGAAAATGGCAAATCAATTTGAGCTAGGCTACGTTGAGTAACCACATCGGTATCTTCCACAACAATCAATACCTCTTTTCGATCGCTGGGATAATCTAAATTTTCAATGGCTTGCAGGGTCGCATGGATTACTTCGTCTTCATTTTTCAAGGGTACTAGAATCGAAAACTTCGGCCATTCTTCCACTCCCATCGAGGCTGTTATCCTTTTTTTTGTTCGGCGATAAAAGTTGTTACTAACCCTAAAACTTAACAGCAAGATGTAATTGAGAAAACCTAAACCAAAAAAAAACATTCCCAGTGTTTGCGAGAAGATTACGCCCGTTACGATAACAACAACTACCAACGACAATAGAAGAATGCGTGTACTTTTGCCTATTTTTAGGAAGGCGGTTTTATCACCTAGTAACGACAAATGAAATTGCGCACGTGGATCCATCAAAAGGCTAGAGTTAAAATAGAGTTCTTATAGCATGAGTAAGGGATTGAAATTAAGTATTTTACTGTTCTTTGCCAACTTTTTTGAGTTTTATTTCTAGCAAACCCAGTTTTTCTATGCCTTATTGTCAATTTTTGCAAACTGGTTCACAATTCACTCACTTTAAGCCTCATTATTTTATCTGTACAAACCTTCAACTACGCAATGATACAACTTAGAAATACCCACCTCCAGGTTCAGATTCACCCAAAAGGGGCAGAACTTCAACAACTGTTTCATTTACCCTCTCAATCAAACTATCTCTGGAATGCACAAGCAATTTGGGCCAAGCATTCGCCTGTTTTATTCCCTATTGTTGGAAGCTTAAAGGACAACACCTACCGTTACCAGAAAATTGACTATCAACTACCTAGACATGGATTTGCCAGAGACAAAGTCTTTTTAGTCGAAGAACAAACTGATACGAAAGCTACTTTTTTACTTACTCAAGATGAAAGTACTTTGGCCAATTATCCGTTTGAATTTGAATTGAGGCTTATCTATGAAATTGTGCAAAATCAATTAAACGTTACGTATCAAGTCCATAATCCTGCCGTAAATCAATTGTGGTTTTCAGTGGGAGGCCACCCTGCTTTTTGTGTACCTTTTGGCAACGAAAAAACGTACAATGACTATACGTTAAATTTTAATACTGAAGAAGAGTTATGGCGTTGGCCTTTGTCCCCTGACGGACTTATTGAAACTCAACCTACGTTGGTTTCGACAACAAATAGCTTGGCTTTAACCAAATCGCTTTTCTACGAAGATGCACTGGTATTTAAACACCTCAACGCTACTGCTGTTACTTTAAGCTCAGTAAAAGGTAAAAATTCACTTACGTTTGGCTTCAGTGGTTTTCCTTACGTGGGCATTTGGGCAGCCAAAGACGCCGACTTTGTCTGCATTGAGCCTTGGTGCGGAATTGCTGACAGTGTCGATTCTACGCAAGAATTAACGCAAAAAGAAGGAATCATTTGCCTAGAAAGCAACCAGACGTTTGAACGTACTTGGTCGGTTTCCATTGCTGAAAAAGACTAGAAAAGCGCAAGCCTCCGAGTTGAAACAATTCGGAGGCTTGCGCTTTTTGTAATGCTATTTAGGTTCGTAAAACCCTTGCAGTCGCTCAATCATTTCTTTGGGAGCGCGCGTTGGGCGGTTGGTTGTTCGGTTTAAAAACAAAAGTGTCGTTTTTCCCGTGTTCAACAATGTGCCTTTTTGGTTCCGAATTTCGTACTCAAAGACAATCCGTGCCATCGGTAACTCTGGAATGGTCACTTTGATGCTAAGTTCGTCATCGTACCGCGCAGGTTGAAGATAACGAGCGTAATTGTCATAAACAGGCATCATTATGCCACTGTCCTCCATATCGCGGTATGACATACCCAAACTACGTAAGGCTTCTACCCGCCCAATCTCATAAAAACGGCCATAGTTACCGTAATACACGTATCCCATTTGGTCGGTATCGGCGTAGCGAACACGGACACCTTTGTACTCATAGACAAACATGGGCAGCGGTTATTTAATGTTTAATTTATTAAGCGCCTCTTGGTATATTTTTGCATTTTTGAGGTGATCTTCGTACGTAACCGCAAAGTCGTGATAGCCTAGCAATTTTCCTTCTGGGTCAATTTTTACGCAGAAATACAAATAGTCGTGCTGTTCGGCGTTCAAAACGGCGTTGATAGCGTCCGTACTTGGGATGTTGATTGGCCCTGGAGGCAACCCCAAAACACGGTACGTATTGTAGGGGGAATTGAGTGCCGAATATTTACTCGTTACACGCTTAATGCTAAAATCACGCCATGCAAAAATCACCGTTGGGTCGGCTTGTAATGGCATACTTTGTTTGATACGATTGAGATACACCCCCGCAATGCGCGGCATTTCGTCAGTTCGGTTGGTTTCGGCGTCCACAATCGAAGCCATTACCGATACCTCTGCTTTGGAATACCCCAACGCCTTGGCTTTGGCGATTCGTTCGGGCGTCCAAAACTTGTTATACTCATCGTGCATACGTCCCAAAAACTTATCCACTTTGGTTGTCCAAAATATTTCATAAGTATTAGGCAAAAACATACTTACAATGTTTGTGGTATCAAAACCGTACTTTTGGCATACCTGAGGGTCGTTCAACAATCGGCCTAAAGTATCTGCACCAAAGGCAAATTTTGCCCCAATTCGCTTCACTAAGTCGTCTTTGAGTCGAATATTATTGAAAGTCAAACGAACAGCATCTTGGCTGCCATTGCGAAGTTTTTGGATGGCTTCTAGGTTTCCCATTTTACGGGTTAGAACGTACCGTCCTGGTTTTACTTTTTCGGGTAATTTGAGCAATTTAGCCAAAAAACGAAACGACATCTGGTCATTAACTACGTCGTTTTTTTTGAGCGAGTCAAGCACCGTTTCGTAAGTAGCCCCCGCAGGTATCAACAGGGCAAAATCTTTGTCTTTCCCTTGTTGAAAGTTAGGAGTTTTGGCCAATTGCCAAAAATAAAAGGAGAATGATGTGATGATTACCGTAACGGTAACAAACAAGCCAATTTGAAAATTACGAGACATGATAATAAGTCAATTTGAACAAATGAACGAGGCTGCCAATAGAATCTACGGTGCAAAAGTACACGTTCACTTTGGTTTTTCTACGAAAACAGTCGCAAGTTTACCGAACAAAACAAGAATTGAGTACCTTTGGAGTTTAACAAAGATTGTCTTATAACATCACAATGGACGCAAAAGAAGAGTTATTACGCATTATTGACCAATTTAATCTAATCTACGAAAGTGAAGGAGCATGGCATGGGCCATCGGTAGTAGAAGTATTGAGCGATGTATCGTGGGAAATGGCTGCCGAAAAAATCATGCCGAATACCCATTGTATCGCCGAACTTCTTTACCACATGACCACCTGGCGCATCTTTGTCATCAAACGGTTACAAGGTGACGGTGAGTATGAAGTAACAAAATCACGCGACTGGAAGACGTTCCCGATGTTTGATGAATTTGAATGGGAAGCACTCCAAATGGAACTTAGTTTGAGCCAAGAAGAGCTTATTGCGGAGCTTGAAAAGCGGGAAGACGACGAATTTTTAGAGGAAATCGTACCAGGACGGGAGTACGATTATTATACCATGCTTCACGGAATTTTACAGCATGATTTGTACCACGCAGGCCAAATCTCGATTCTCAAAAAAGCACTTACTTACAAAGGTTTGGGCAAACAAAGCCGTAACGACGAAGACGATTATTACCGCTCAGGTGGTATTACAGACTTCAATGACATGTACTAAGTCGATATGCTTTAGCCGATTATGTATCCAACCCATCATTCACGACATTCTTTGTTGGCTTTGCTGTGTTGGCTGCTGGGTAGCAGCGTCATTGCCTTTGCCCAATCTAAAACCATCTCGGGTAGATTGGTAGTCAATGACACTCGGCTGTATTACGAAGCGGCGGGTAAAGGCGAAACAGTGGTCTTGATTCATGGATTTGCCCTCGACAACCGACAATGGGATAGCCAATGGTCAAAATTAAATAAACGATACCGAGTTATTCGATACGACGTGCGTGGGTTTGGACAATCAGCCCGCGCACGCGACCCCCACGACCCCACCGACGACCTCAAGGCATTACTAGACTCATTGGGTATAACACAAACGCACCTTGTTGGGGCGGGAATGGGCGCTAACATTGCGCTTCATTTTGCGGCTCGTTATCCTCAACGTGCCCTTAAAATCGTTGCTGCCAACACCGAGCTTGATGGTTTTGAGGAATATACGCCCGAATTATCGGCGTCGCTTCACAAAGCCGTTGGCATTATTTCGCAGCAAGGTTGGCACGACGAGCAGCAAGAATTTTGGCTTCGCTCACCTTTCACACGTTTGTACGCGGCCGAAGACCGCGCGGTCATTCGACTGAGTGAAATGACCGCCGACTACCACGGAGATCACCTCATCAATCCCCGAATCAACCCTTACTTTGGCCCCCCTCATACCCTTGAATTACTTCCAATTATTCAAGCGCAAACCCTTATTTTGACAGGAAGTAAAGAGGAGGAAACCTTTCATCGGATGGCGAAAGTGATGGCCGAGCGTATTCCAAATTCTTCTACCTTTGTCATTAAAAATTCAGGGCATTTATCCAACCTTGAGAAATCTACCATTTTTACTTCAACACTTCTTCACTTCTTAAAAAATGGAATTAGACAAACGCCGTAGATGGTCTAAAATCGCAGCCATTGGTATGGGTTTTGCCACTCTTGTCAGCATTCTGGCAGGCTTTTTTATCGAATGGAACTTTCCGCGTATCTTGATGGTGATTTGCTTTGGGGCAAGTACCGTTTTATACACGATTCAGCTCAAAGAACTTGAAAAAGATGACTAATAGCTAGTCTTCAAAGCTATAATTACGATAAAAGAATCCGCCATTTCATTACAGCTTTTACTTTCCTTTCATTCCCTAATTCTTAGCCATGATTTTCTATTGGTATATGTCTTACCAATAGGAAACGCCCAAATAAAGACCTAGCACCTTTCTAGGATTCGTAAATAGGTGATTTTATCCGCCCAATGATCTAAATTACTAGCTTCAATATACTATTATACCAGTCTGTGACTTACCAAACTGCAAATCGTCAAGGATTAAAATAAGTTTTATGCTCTTTTAATGTCAAATTTTATCTTTATGAATTGTAAACAATTCTATTTTACACTTCTGTTGTCTGCCGTAGGGTTTTATATTCAGGCCCAAGACCAATTTGGCGGGCACATCCCAGGTCAGCAGTGGCAAGTCATTTCGTCGCCCTCGGCCAACATTATTTTTCCCAAAGGCATCGAACCGCAAGCTCAGCGAGTAGCCAACGTAGTGAATTTTATTGACCTCAACAACCGTCGTTCCATCGGTGATAAAAAAGGAAGGATAAACATCGTTTTACAAACCCAAACTGTCAATCCCAACGGATATGTAGCCCTAGCGCCCTTTCGGTCTGAGTTTTTTTGCACCCCTCCCGCATCCAATCTTCTTTTAGGTAGCCAAAATTGGCTGGATGGCTTGTCAGTCCACGAATACCGTCACGTACTTCAAACGCTCAATTCGAGGCGTGGAATCACCAAACTTGGTTCGATTTTGCAAGGCCAAGGGCTGTGGGCTCTCCTGAGCAACCTAAGTATTCCTAATTGGTATAGCGAAGGAGATGCCGTTATTGCTGAGACTGCCCTCAGTAAAGGTGGACGAGGAAGAGCCAGTTTTTTTACTTTAGAACAACGTGCCTTGGCAAACGTCGGGGTCAATTATTCGTACCAAAAAAATCGAAATGGCTCTTATCGCAGCCTCGTGCCTGACCACTATCGACTTGGCTATCTGATGCTTACCCAAGCTCGTCAATTGAAAGGAAACGACATCACAGCCAAAATCCAAGCCGAAGCGGCTCGCTACAAAGGAATTGTGTATCCATTTTCGAGAGCGCTCAAACGTAACCTTGGCTATAATTCTACCAATTTGTACAAACTGTCTTGGAAAGAAAATAAACAAGCGTGGCAAGAACGTCTTGATGCTACCACGTTGATTCCGACGCAAGCCGTTACCCAAAAAACCAAGCGAACAGTGACTGACTACCGTTATCCGAGGGCTTGGAAAAATGACATTCTCATTGCTCGCAAAAGCAGTTACAAACAAACCGACCAACTTGTCCAGCTCGAAAACGGCAAAGAAAAAGTACTTACTACTATTGGTTACAGCAACGACGAGTTCATAAGCCTGAACGGCAACATCGTCGCATGGGCTGAACTATCTCGTAACCCTCGCCGTGGCTATCAGGACTTTACAAACATCTATTTATTTGATTTACAGACCCAACAAAAAAGACAACTCACGCACAAAACCCGTTACTTCTCTCCTATCGCCTCGCCCGATGGCCGTAAAATCGCGGCGGTGTACGTCTCTCCAATGCTGAAAAACGAAATTCACGTGTTAGATGCTGTTTCTGGAAACGTGCTAGAAATCATTACTAGCCCCGACAATTACTTCTTTTCTCGGCTGGCATGGGCCGAAAATGGGGACGCACTGGTTAGCATTGCCAAACACCAAAGCCAACTGGCACTTTCCAAAATTAACGTCACCGAAAAAGGTATTACAATGTTAACACCTTGGACGCACCATACGATTGAATCGCCAGTAATTTCCAACGATAAAGTCTATTTCAATGCGTCTTTTTCAACCATCGACAACATCTATTGTACTGATTTAGCAGGGAGCAAAAAAATCTCAAAAGTAACCTCCGTTCCCGTCGCCGCTTTCGAGCCAGAAGTGAGCAAAGATGGAAAAACGCTCTATTTTACGGAGTTTTCCAACATGGGCTATGTCATTTCAAAACAACCACTTGAGGCCAACAACTCCGCTGATTTTTTGGTGAAAGAACCTTTTGAATTGCCCATTTTTAAAGCCTCTAATTTCCCAGAAGAAGGAGGTTCGATTTTTGAAAATTTACCTACCCAAGAGTACGCCGTAAAATCTTACCGAGGTTTATTCAAAGGCTTAAAATTACACAGTTGGAACATCGTTCCATCGCCAAGCACTCCGTCGATAGGTCTGCAAATGAACAATTTTCTCAACGATGTTTCATTGAATTTGGAGGGAAGTGTTAACCTAAACGAAGAAGGAAGTAGCTCGTTTAACGCCCTGCTAAAGATTGCGCGTTTCTACCCAGACCTTACGCTGATGACAACTTATGGACAACGCAGCACTGCCGTTTTGCAAAACAATCAAGTAGTCAATCAGCAGTTTAATGAGTTTGATCTTTCAGCCCAAGTGGCCATTCCTCTGCGTTGGCTCAAGGGCAATTTCTCTACGTCGCTGATGCCCTATGTTATTGTTACACAACGAAATCTGACCAATTTCACCATTGACAACGTAGTTAGCAAACCCGACAACTCGTTTTTGAGTAGTAATTTAGGGCTAAACTTCAGCACCGTTCGTCGGAGGGCTTATCAAAACGTCGGGCCAAGGCTAGGTTTTGCCCTCCAATTGGCCAGTATTTCAACCTTAAACGGAGATGACAATGCCAAAACAGTTGCGGCAAGTACCGTATATCTTCCTGGCATTGGAAAAAATCACGCCATTCAAGTCAGAGGCGCTTTCCAGAAAGAACTCTTGAGCAATTCTTACCAATTCTCCGATACCTTTGTCTATCCACGCGGGTACAATGCCCCTGCCAATGACCAAGTTACGAGTCTTTCGGCCAATTATGGCTTACCACTTTTTTACCCCGACGCGGGTTTGTTTGGGATTACGTATTTTAAGCGAGTAAGGGCCAATATTTTTTACGATTACGCCATGACCGAACGACTTACAGCAAAAACCAAAACGACCTATCGTTCGGCAGGAGCTGAACTTATTTTTGACAATACTTTTTTGAATATTTTACCCCTCAGCATTGGGCTTAGAAATTCGTTTTTACTAGACAAAGACCCCATCAACCCGAACCAATCTTTCCATTTTGGTATATTCGTTTCAACGGGCTTGTAATTTGTTTGAATACCAAATATTTCCCGACGCGGGTGGTTTTTAGAAACTACCCCACACTGTGCCTGAGCTTTCTCAAAACCTCAGGCACAGTTAAAGTAAAAAAGGCGTAAATTGCGCCTTTTTGTATTTTATCCATTTCCAATCTACTCAATTTACACCCACAATGTCCAAGATTTACTTCGCGACGTTATCCGTCTTTCTACTTTTCCTTTTTAACATCTCCTCTTTTTGGAACACAAACTCCAAAAGTTTAACAAACATTACCGTCAATCCTGCTGATTCGCTTCCCAATGCCAGTAGTTGGCCTGCCGAACTAGCCATTAGTCACTTTGCAGGAGCCGATCTCACCCCTAGCCCAGCTTGTTTGGCCGTGGCACCTACGGGCGAAGTCTATGTAGGCGTGGACATGATTGGTTCATTGGGTAAAAAACCTGGCAACGGTCGCATCGTTCGATTGGTTGACTCCAACAACGACGGCAAAGTAGATTCCCATACCGTTTACGCCGTAGTTGACAACCCCCGTGGTATCATTTCGATGGGGGATAAAGTATATGTCCTTTATACTACCTTTTCCAAAGAGACGGGTATCGCCTCGGGCATGGATTTAGTGGTTTTTGAAGACAAAAATAACGATGGAGTTGCCGATGGCCCATCAAAACCGTTGATTCAGAACATCTGTTCCCCTAAATTTTTGCAAAGCCGTGGTACCGACCACGCCACCAACGGTATTCGAATGGGGATAGATGGTTGGATATACATTGCCGTGGGCGATTTTGGTTTCCACAACGCCACCGACCGAAGTGGCAAAAAAATGACCATGCTCGGCGGCGGAATAGTCCGCGTTCGTCCTGACGGCACCGAAATGGAAGTTTATACCCACGGACTTCGTAACATTTACGATGTGGCGATTGACCCTTACATGAATATTTTTGCCCGTGGAAATACCAACGATGGCGGCGGCTGGAACGTTCGGTTCAGCAACCAAATCCAATCTGGCGAATATGGCTACCCTGTTTTATTCAAACACTTTACCGACGAAATCATCCCTGCACTTATCGACGTAGGCGGAGGCTCTGGAACGGGTGCTTTGTTTATGGACGACGACACTTGGCCTGCCCAATACAACCAAGTACCCATGATGGCCGATTGGGGACGCAGCCAGTTGTACATTCACCGCGTGACAGCCGATGGACCAAGTTTTACTCAAAAAGAAGAAGGTTTTGTAAAATTAGCCCAAATCACTGACGTGGACGTGGACGCTTCAGGCCGTGCTTACCTTTCAGCTTGGGACGGTGCGGGTTATTCTGGCAACCCCAAAAAAGGATTTGTCGTAAGAGCTACTCCGAAACAGTGGACGTATAAATCGTTCAAAAACCCGCAAGAGCTTTCTATTTCAAAATTGGTTGATTTACTTAAATCAGGAAGCGGTGTCGCTCGCTTGGCTGCTCAGCAAGAGCTTCTCACCCGCCCAGCCGACAAAATTGTTAAGCCTGTGTGGGCACTTGTGACCAATGCCAAACTTCCATTGGTAGCACGAATCGCAGCAATGTACACTTATGCGCAAGCCGCTGGTGTAAATGCCAATGAAAATTTAGTCAAATTGACTTCAGATGCAGCCATGCGTGAGTATGCGCTTCGGGCTTTGGCCGACCGTAAAATTTACAATTCCAACGTTTCAACTGGTACATTTATCCAAGCATTAAGTGACAGTTCTCCTCGCGTGCGTTTGGCAGCTACTGTCGGACTTGGTCGTCTTGGAAAGGCTGATGCGGCACAAGCACTTCTCAAAACACCAGTTCCAGCGAGTTTTGCTCCGCCAGCAATGGGAACCGAAGGGCCTCATGCAACACCTAATTCGGCGATTATTTTACCACACGTGGCAGTACGTTCATTGATTGCTCTCAACGCCGTCGATGCTTGTGTGCAGGCCATTGGCACAGAAAACTCAACCCTTGCACTTTGGGCACTTCGCTACATGCACGACCCAAAAGCAGTTTCTGGACTAATCAATGCCTACCAAAAATCAAACGACGCTGCCCTTAAAAAGCAAATCATTGTTACGCTTTCGCGTTTGTACAAAAAAGAAGCCGATTACGACGGTTCGTGGTGGTGGAGTACCCGCCCCGACACGCACGGCCCTTATTATAAAGGCATTACGTGGGAAGCCTCGACAAATATCAAAGATTTCTTGATTGAAGAATCGAAAAAGCTAAACGACAAACCCTTCTTTGTGGATCTCAACAGCCGTCATCGCATGGAAATCCCAGATTTTGGGGTAGAAGAAGTCGCCGCAGTTAAGGAAGAGGTAAAGATTGATTTGGACAAAATCCGTAATAAAAAAGGGCAAGTAGGTGAAGCCTCGATTGAGGACGTGATGCTTGCCATGGCCAAAATACAGGGAGATGCTGCTCTAGGCAAAACGCTGTTTACGCAGCAAGGTTGTATCGCTTGCCACAGTTTATCAAAAAGCGAGCCTATGAAAGGGCCATTTATGGGGCAAATTGGTTCGATTATGAACCGTGAGCAAATTGCAGAGTCAATCTTAAAGCCAAATGCCTCAATTTCTCAAGGTTTTGCATCGGTGACTATCACAGCTAAACGCAACAAAATTTACTCAGGTTTTATCACCGAAGAATCGTCGGCTCGTGTCGTTTTGAGAGACATTGCTGGACAAGTTTATACCATTAAAACGGCTGACATCGTTAGTCGCAAAGAAATGGAAACCTCAATGATGCCTTCGGGTTTGGTCAATGCCCTCTCTTACGAGGAATTTGCCTCATTGTTAACCTTTTTGTCACAACAAAAGTAACTTACCTTCCAAACTATTTTTGATATGAGATACGCAGTAATTGTCTTTTTAAGCCTTTGTATTACGTCTGTTTTTGGACAAAAAAAGGCCGATAAACAAGAATGGCAACAACTTTTCAACGGTAAAAATCTTGATGGTTGGGACATTAAAATCCGTGGGAACGACCTCAACGACAACTTTGGCCAAACGTTTCGGGTTGAAGATGGGAAAATGGTCGTTCGCTATGACCAATACGATGATTTTAAACGCAAATACGGTCATATTTTCTACAAAGGCGATTTTTCTTACTACCGCATTGCGGTTGAGTATCGTTTTGTAGGTGAGCAAGCCCCCAAAGGTGAAGGCTGGGCGTGGCGCAACAGCGGCATCATGGTACACGGCCAAACGGCCTCATCCATGGGAAAAGACCAAGACTTCCCTGCGTCTATCGAAGTTCAATTGCTTGGCGGTGACGAAAAAAAACGCACTACCTGTAACTTGTGTACTCCTGGAACCAACGTAGTGATGAACGGGAAATTAATTACCCAACACTGCATCAATTCTACGTCACAAACCTACAACGGTGACCAATGGGTGAGGGCTGAAGTATTAGTGCTCGGCGATTCGCTCATTCAGCATTTTGCCAACGGTGAAAAAGTGTTGGAATACAATAAGCCTCAGTGGGGAGGCGGCAGCGTGAGCGGACACGACCCTAATCTGTTTGTTAACGGAAAACTTCTCGACCATGGCTCTATCTCGCTCCAAAGTGAAAGTCACCCCGTTGAATTTAGAAAAGTTGAATTGTTGAACTTAAAAGGCTGCATGGACCCTAAAGCGCTCAATTTCAAGTCGTACTACGTCAAAGAAGACAATTCGACTTGCCAGTATGGTAAGAAGAAAAAATAATTTTTGAAGTGTCGAGTACCGAGTGCAGAATGTCAAATAAACCTAGCCGTACATCGAGTTGCTCACAACTCAATCCAACAAGGATTCGGCATTCTGCACTCTCCATTCGACACTTCAAAGAGGGTTTTATTTCCGCAATAGCATAGCTCCGTACGAATAACCACCCCCAAAGACCGTCACCACGATGTGATCGCCTGACTGGAAACGAGGCCAATGCTCCGACAATCCAATGGCACAACCTGCGCAGCCCGTATTTCCGAGGTATTGAATGTTCGAGATTAGTTTTTCTTCAGGCAAGCCAAGCGTATTCATTACGTTGAGACTAATCCGTAAATTGGCTTGGTGAGGTAGCACATACGAAACGTCATTGATGGTCAAGCCGCATTTTTCTAGTACGGTCAAGCTTGCCTTGGGCATGTACGTACAAGCATTAATAAATACATCCCGTCCAAACGGCATAATCACCCCACGTTCGTTGGGGCGCAACACCACGGCTTCGGTAGCTTTGCCACTTGTGGCAGCCCCACCCGTTACCAGTGACAGTACTTCCATATCCCCCTCGCTTATGCGTTCTTTTGTGAGAAGCATGGCCGCTGCGCCATCGCCCCACAAGTGTCCCGATACGGTATCCGTTTCGTTATAGTAGCCAGTGTTGTGTTCTGAAGTAATTACCAACGCTTTTGACGCCTTATTCATGGCAAAATACCCCTCCACAACTTCCACAGCATTCAACAATGAAGAACAAGCCGAGGAAATCGTTACGACAGGAATATCCGCTACTTCGATAAAATGTTGCACGGAATGGCCAAGTGTAACAATGGTATCATAAGCAGTATATGTAGCGCCGACGATTAAATCAATTTCTGATATATCAATTTGAATTTTATCCAATAATGACTTTACAGCCTCCACCCCCATGCTGTGGGAGTTTTCGGCCGAGGCTGCCTTGCGTCGGAGCTGAATGCCCGTACGCTGCACTATCCACTCATCAGACAGCCCATTGAGTTTAGTAAAATGTTCGTTATCAACTACTTGTTCTGGCAAGTAGTGAGCCACTTGGTGAAGAAACATACAAGGGTTGGTTTATACCTAACTATTTATGGCCGAAAGTTAAACATTTCGTAGAAAACGTGGTACAAAATATTAAAATCTTACAAGAAAGTCGTTAATAAATCCTAACAATTTTCTTTTGGAGATTCAATACTTACTTACTTTTAAATAAACTTCGGCCAATACATTCAACCCAAAAACCACAGAAAAGTTCGATAGTTCATTGATAATTCCGAAAAACTGGGGCAAAGAGCTGTCATATAACAAGCCTTTCAACCTGCCCAAAAACAACTTTTTTTCCCCCGAAAAATAAAATCTCTGCCCTAAATGACGCTCGGTTATGGAAAGTGCCGTATTTTTGCCAAATTCCAATGACTGTTGATTCATCTCAAATGCCTCAAACCAAATTATTACTCGTAGTACCCTGCTATAACGAAGAAGAAATTCTTGCTAAGACACATCGTACGCTTCAGCAGTACCGTACTCGGTTGGTTCAAGAAGGTAAAATTGCCCCTGAAAGTAAAATTTGCTATGTCAACGATGGAAGTCGTGACCGTACTTGGCAACTAATCGACGACATTTGTAAGACAGATAATCACGCCATTGGGATTAAACTTTCCCGAAATTTTGGCCATCAAAGTGCTATTTTAGCTGGTTTGATGCACCACATTCAGGAGTTCGATTGCTTTGTTACGATTGATGCCGACTTGCAAGATGATGTAGAGGCCATTGGTCAGATGCTCGACCAGCACCACGATGGAGCTATGGTGGTTTATGGCGTGCGCGACGACCGCAGTTCTGATACATGGTTTAAGCGTACCACCGCCGAAGGGTTCTATAAAGTGATGCGTTGGATGGGCGTGCCAGTGGTATTCAACCACGCCGATTTTCGCCTCATGGATCGTCGTATTTTAGAAGAATTTTCCCACTTTAAGGAAGTCAACTTGTTCTTACGGGGTATTATTCCACTCATCGGCTTCCGTTCCGAGAAGGTTTTTTACAAACGTTTTGAGCGAGAAGCAGGTGAAACCAAGTACCCGCTCAAAAAAATGCTCCTCTTTGCGTGGAATGGTGTCACCTCATTCAGCACTTTTCCCATGCGATTGGTACTATATTTTGGTGTATTTAATTTCCTAATTGCCATGGGCATTGGGGTTTACATTGGCGTCTCGTACCTTTTTGGAAGTACTGTAGCGGGTTGGACTTCGATTGTGCTTCCCATGACTTTTTTTAGCGGAGCCAACATGATTGCCCTTGGATTGATTGGGGAGTACGTGGGTAAAATTTACGAAGAAGTAAAAGGAAGACCTAGATACATCATTGAGAAAGTAACAACTGACGCGACTCAGTAAATTCGTTCGCTATCGTCATAAAACAGCAGCATTCAATGCTAAAAAAACTACAACAACCTCTTTTTCAAGACCTCTTCAATGTTGGGCTACTTGCTCTGGCAATCGTCCCCTTATTGGCGTTGTCTTTTTATAATCACCCCTCTCCCGTCGATGATTATTGCTACATAGATACGGTCTTTAAATATGGTTATTTTGAAGCCATGAACTTTTATTACACAGGTTGGACGGGCAGATACTTTGGCATATTGCTCAACCACTCGAATCCGTTGGTGGTCAAATGGGCAGGAGGTTTTAAATTACTTTCTTTTTTGCTCGTTTTGGGGCTTACGGGTAGTTTATACGCGCTGTGCAAAGAGTTGTTTTCGAAATGGAGTCGTTGGGGAATTTTGGGTGTGACAGGCGGAATTATGCTGCTCTTTATCCTCAAAATTATGAGCATTGTGGAGGCTTTTTACTGGATGGCGGCTTTTGTCACTTATACCGTTCCTAACATCCTTACGTTGTATTGGCTGACGGTGATGATACGTATGTACCAACAGCCCAACGCAATGCGCCAAAAACTCACTGCCATTTTTGCTGGATTCTTGGTGTTCGCAGTCATTGGTTGTAGCGAAACCAACCTTACGATTATGGTGTTGCTAGTGGCAGGTTGGTTTGGTTATCAGCTTGTTATTCGTCGTAAATGGGACAATATGGCGTTTTTTATGGTCATCGTCGCCGTGTTTTCGTGCTACATTTTCTTTACCTCCCCTGGCAACGTCCTCCGTATGAATGGCAACCCTGAAGGACGAAACTTTACCCTTTCGTCACTTCAATCGTTAAAAAAATTGGCACAACTTAGCATCGACTGGATTTTCAGAACTCCTCTTTTGGTGTTTTCAATTCTTTGGATTGCGGTTTTACCTCGCCTTTTTGACAAATATACAACTGCTATTCCCTATTTCAGGGTGCCTATTTGGATTGTCTTACTTGCTTATTTGGGCATTTTGTTTGTACAAATTTTTCCTTCTTACTACGGTATTGGAATTGAACCTGCCCCTCGCGTCATCAACTCTGTTTATTTTTATTTTTTGTTAGGCTGGTTCTATTCTCTTTCAGTTGTATTGTATTGGCTCTATAACAACCAAATTTTAGGCGCGCAACATTGGTACCTACCGCCGTCCATCAAAGCAGTGCTAGCACTACTTATTTTAGTAAGCACCCTCTTTAGTAGCAACTTACGAATGGTATATGGCGACTGGCTACGAGGACGAGCTGCTGCTTATGATCAAGAATTAAAAGCACGCTACGCTTATATTGAAAGCACGCCAGGTGATACTGTTTATGTTTCCCCCCTGCAATCCAAACCCCAATCTATTTATTTGGACGACGCCAATCCCGACCCCAAACACTGGTGGAGCAAGTGCATGGGAGGATATTTTGGTAAAAAAGCAGTTGTACTTAAAGCCACTCCCTGATGCGTAAAGTTCTTTTTGGTCTTCTTGCTGCCTTACCCATTGGCTTATTTGTGGTTACACTGGCCCAGTTTTCCGTCAATGTACCTTGGTTCGACGACTTCGACCCATTTCCTGATTTTTTACGTAGTTGGGTAAATAGCAACGACATATCAACTCAACTACAGCTCATTTTTCAGCCAAATAATGAGCACCGAATGATTTTTGGGAAGCTAGGCGCGCTGATTTATTATTGGCTTTTTGGCCAACTAAACTTTATCTTTCTGCACTGGTTAGGATTTGGTTTTACGCTAGGAACGTTGACTATTTTTATTACAGTTTTTCGACAACAAAAAATTGATTGGGAGTACCTTATTCCTCTACTTTTCTTTTTGTTTCAGTTGCAATACCACATGACTAGCCTGTGGGCCATCACAGCGCTCCAACATTTGCCCGTCATTTTCTTTGTGAGTCTCACCTGTTATCTATTGAGCAAACAACAGTTTAGTTGGGCAGTATTGACGGGGTTTTGTGCCAATTTTGCCATGAGCAACGGGATTTTTGTGTGGCCAGCGGGTGTCGTTATTTTGTTTCTTCAAGGCCGTTATAAACTGCTCCTAACGTGGTTAGTAGCAGGCGTGGCTGCCGTTTTCTTGTATTTTAGAGGAATGCAAACCTTGAACAACGAGTCAAGTTTTGGCTATTTTCTACAGCACCCTCACCAGACTTTTTTTGGCTTTTTTACTTTTATTGGAGGTTTATTCGATTTCTTCCCCGACCGCAGTACACTTCAACGGTCTGTCTTGCCAACGATAGGCGGGATGGGCATGATAGCAGTACTCGCAGTTACATTAGTAAAAGTGTGGAAACTGTACAGAGAACGTACTTTAGCCCACCAAGAGGCACTGTTGTTTTTGTTGGGAGTTAGTACCTATTTGTTGGCCAATGCCAGTATTATTGCTTTTCTACGGCCTCGATTTGGGTATTTTGTAATGATTGTCAGCAATTACAAAATCTATCCTGCGCTGTTTTTAATGGTTATTTACGGGTTTTACCTTGTCTTGAACCGCCAACAAACCAAGAAAACTCACTTCAAGATAGCTTTAGCGGTAGGAATTGGCATTTGGGGGTTAAGTTTGCTGCATTATTGGCCTACCATCAACGAACGCCGTAAAACGCTATTAGCTGGGGCATTCAACCAAGAGCACAACGGTTTTGGCTTAGGATTCATGCCTAATACACCTGCTGCTCAATACATTGATTCATTGATGAAATTTAACGTTCAACGGGGAATATACCACTACCCTACTACCCTTGCCCCCGTCATCCAATCACTCCAAACACCGACGAGTTTCCCGATTAAGCCACAGCTTGAATATCAAGCAGATGGCTTGTTGATTCGGGAAGAAACCTACTCTTTTACCCCTGAAATTGACGGAGCGCTGTACGTTTCTTTACGATCCGACCGTCGGCAGTATTTATTTAAACTTGAACCTACACTTTATACAGGCCGTAATTGGCTCAAACGCTACGCAACAGGTACTACTCTGCTCATTCCTTATGCGACTGTTGAGCCTGGAACGTACCAAATGCAGTTTGTCCTTGTCAGAGACGACAAGCCACAATCAACTCACTATCAACCCCTTGAATGGAAGAAAAAGGCATGAATACACCCCAATTATCCATCGTAGCTCCGCTCTACAACGAGTCGGAATCGTTTCCTCACTTGGTAGAGCGCCTCACCAAACTCATGGACAGCCTCACGCTCCGGATTGAGGTGGTGTTGGTCGATGATGGCAGTCGCGACAATACTGCGCTTCAAATGCGCCAACTTGCATTGACCGACGGTCGCTTTCATTGTGTGTTTTTGTCTCGAAACCACGGGCACCAGCTTGCCCTTACAGCAGGTTTGGCGGCGGCCAGGGGGACAGAAGCCCTGTTTATTATCGATGGCGACTTACAAGACCCACCTGAACTTTTACCTGATTTTTACCAAAAAATGCAGGAAGGATATGACGTGGTGTATGCCGTTCGTCGCAAGCGCAAAGAAAATATCATCAAACGAACTGGTTATTTTTTGTTTTACCGTTTGTTGAAATCAATCTCGTACGTGGATATTCCCCTCGACAGTGGCGATTTTGCCATGATAAGTCGGCGCGTGGCAGATGTGTTAAACCAAATGCCCGAAGAAAGTCGTTTCCTACGCGGAATGCGGTCTTGGATTGGTTTTAAACAAACTGGATACGAATACGAGCGAAGCGAACGGGTAGCAGGCGAATCGAAATATACTTTTAAACAACTTTTCCGTTTGGCTTATAATGGTATTTTCAACTTCAGCGAATTCCCTATATCGTTTATGACACGGGCAGGGGGTATTTCTATTGGTATAGCACTGGTCTATTTTATCATTGTGCTTGCTAAAAAACTCTTCTATGCCGATGTCATCGAAGGCTTTACCGCTCTTTTGTTTGTCATCATTTTATTCAGTGGCGTTCAGCTCATGGCCTTAGGAATCATTGGCGAATACGTACTGCGTATTTTCTTCCAATCCAAAGGTCGCCCGCTCTTTATTGTGAAAGAAACGATTGTTGATGGAAAATTAAAAGAGTCGGTGTAACATTTTTCGGTTTTAATCAAGCCATGCTTTTCAATTCGGTCCAATTTCTGCTTTTTTTTATCGTCATCACGCTTGCTTATTACAGCCTGCGCTGGAACCTGCGTTGGCTGTTGTTGCTGCTTGCGAGTTGTTATTTTTATTTGGTTTTCAAACCGATATACATCTTAATTCTGTTTGCTACCATTGTTATCGACTACTTTGCAGGAATTTGGATTGCCTCCGCCGAAGGGGCCAAACGCAAGTGGCTTTTGGTCATCAGTATTTTTACCAACGTCGGAATTTTAGCCGTTTTTAAATATTTCGATTTTTTTGCCGAAAGTTTCAACGCCGTCTCGTGGAAAGTAGGCTTGGAATGGAGTTTGCCCATCCTAAAACACCTAAACCCCGACCTTATTTTACCCATTGGCTTGTCGTTTCATACGTTTCAGGCCATGAGCTATACCATCGAAGTATATCGTGGAAATCAGCAAGCAGAACGGCATTTTGGGATTTACGCGCTGTATGTGATGTTTTACCCACAACTGGTTGCTGGCCCCATCGAACGCCCGCAAAACGTCTTGCATCAATTTCACGAAAATCATGCTTACGATTGGGAAAACATCAAAGCAGGACTGACACGAATGGCTTTTGGTTTGTTCAAAAAGGCCGTTATTGCCGACCGCCTCGCCTTGATGGCAGGCCCAGCTTACCTAGACCCACAGCACCACAATGGCCTTACGTTGTTGGTCGCGACGTTCTTTTATACCTTCCGAATCTATTGCGATTTTTCGGGTTACTCTGACATTGCTTTGGGAGCGGCCCAGGTCATGGGTTTCAACCTCATGGAAAACTTCCGCACTCCTTATTTTTCAAAGTCCATTGCCGAGTTTTGGGGACGATGGCATATTTCGCTATCGACTTGGTTTCGAGACTACTTATACATTCCTCTCGGCGGGAATCGAGTGGGTGAAGGCAGGGCTTACCTCAACCGATTCATCGTTTTTCTAGCAAGTGGGCTCTGGCACGGTGCTAGTTGGAATTTTATCATTTGGGGAGGATTACACGGAAGTTATTTGGTTGCCGCCTCTATTCGCGACAAATACTTAAAACGCTGGAACATCACACTGCCCAAAGCAACTTGGTATCTTTACCTCCAAACCGCCATCACATTTGTACTTGTGATGCTGACCTGGGTATTTTTTGCCGTGGGCGACAACCCCAAACTCACCGTTGGAGAAGAGGTTCGCCATTCTTTTATTATTCTGAAAAAAATGACGCAACTTTCTTTCCATGAGCCCCTTCAAGCAGCGCTCAACAACGTTGAAATGTGGTTTTCGGTAGGGCTTATTCTTCTTTTACTCATTAAAGAACACTATGTTTTACACATCCCGACCCGCAAAAACGTTGTTTTCTGGACAGTCTTTGTGACAGTATCTGTCTTAACCTACTTCTTTGGCGTTTTCGACTCCAATCAGTTTATTTATTTTCAGTTTTAGGAAACTTCCGTGGTTCAGGTTTTGAGAAACCTGAATCGCAAAACTTCGGTTTTGAGAAACCGAAGGCACAGTTGAGAAACCGCAGGCACGGCACAAAAAAACCTGTGGGTCGAAACCCACAGGCTGGATATATAAACTCCAAGAAACAAAGAAACTACGTTAGCGAAGGCAATTTACAACTGAGATGCTAAAATTGCAATACCTTCTTTAAAACTATGTGGATTATATCCCAAAATTTCATTTGACTTATCCAAAACAAAGCCCGTACGCGCTGGTCGCTTGGCAGGTTGGGTAAAATTAGAAGAATCAGCTTCGGCAATCAAGCCTTTATCTAACCCAAAATAATCGGCAGTCATTATCGCCATTTCGTAAGGAGTTAGTAAATCTTTACCTGAAATATTAAATACTCCTTCGGCTTCTTTATCGGCAATTAAAAAACAACCCATGGCCAAGTCTTCGGCTAAAGTAGGCGTGCGCCATTGGTCGGTTACTACTTTGATATTCTTTCCTTCCTCCAACGATTTTTTTACCCAAAGAATGATATTGGAACGAGACATATCAAACGCAATGCCATAGACCAGCACCGTCCGAGCGATAGCCCACCGAATGCCCGAATGCTGAACCACCTTTTCAGCAGCATATTTGCTCCACCCGTAAAAACTCAACGGATTTGCTTCGCCTTCTTCGGTATATGGGCCTGCGGCACCGTCAAAAATGAAGTCTGTCGATACGTGACAAAGAAATATATCGTGCTTACGGCACGCTTCCACCATGTATTCAACGGCTTTTACGTTTTGTGCCCAACACGTTTCCTTTTCAAATTCACACTGATCCACATTGGTCATCGCCGCTCCGTGAACAATTACATCTGGCATCGTTTTTTCGATGACAGATGCGACTTCTTCGGGCTTGGTAATGTCCATTGAAAAATAGTCATATCCTTCTTTAAAAGGAAGACGGTTTTCGCCGCGTGCCGTAGCAATCACCTTTTTATCAGACTGTTGAGTAAGAAGTTCTACTAATTTTTGTCCCAACAAACCGTTAGAACCTGTCACAAGAATTGTTTTCATACGCGCAAAGATAGTACCTCATGCCAAACCACAAACATTAAGTTTGTGGTTTGGCATTAAAATGAGGTTAAAAAACAATGGTTAATTACCTGAAATTTCTCAAGGTATAGGTGAATGTCATCATGTAATAACGCTGCAAAACCCGCGTCCTAACATCCTCAATGTAAGTAGAGGTAATGTTACGGCTTACACTATTGTTTTGGCGCAAGACATCAAACGAACTTACTTTCAACTCTCCTGCCTTATTCTTCAAGAATTTATAACCTACGGCGGCGTTCCAAAGGGTAAAATTCAGGTTAAAATCCTGCCCAAGTCCCGTATAGAAAGTATTGTTGATATTCGTATTGACGAAGAAACCACTTTTGGTCGCCCAGTTGATTTTGAAGTTACTATTTTGATAATAATACGTTCCGTCAAGTGCGGGCTGGAGGGAGTTTTTTACCGTATTATAGTTTCCATTCACCGAAAAAGTAAAATCAAGCTGCTCGCTGATATTACTACTCAAGACCAAACCACCCGTGATAGATTGTGTATTTGCAATATTTTCTGCTAGGTTAATCAAGCCAATGGTGCGGGTATAACCCGTTCCGATGTTGAAATTCAAATTACTTTTCAGCGACGTAAGTGGCATACCGTACGTAATAAATGAGCGAACATTCCAGTTTCCGTTGACGTTGACGGGCTGGGTAAATTGAGAACCAGTCCGTAAAGTAAAGCCTGCCACTACCGTATCTCTGGTGGCGATGAAGGTAGTATTGCTAATGTTGTTTTGGGTAAACGACCCGTTAAAATTGATAAAGAAACTGCGGGCGGTTTTTGCCTTTGTAATCCCGTACCTAACCGACATATTATGGTTATACTCTTGCTTCAAGTCAGGATTCCCCGTTTTGAGCAACAATGGATTGGAGTTATCCACCACATTTTGTAATTGGCTAATAGAAGGCGCATTGGTGGAAGTACGGTAATTGATTCGCAAACTTTGGCCATCGCTTCCACGGTACATCAACATGGCCGATGGTAAGAAGTTATTGAACGAACGGTTTACCTCAAATTCTGTCGGATACGTCTGTTTTCCAACGAGTTGGGCATTTTGGTAGTTCAATTCGGCCGTTACCATCGTTTTTTTGATGCGCAAACGATAACTACCGCCAAAGCGGTTGGTAATGTAGGTATTGTCAAACTCATTGGAAAGGCGCAAATCAGGCGAGCTGTATTCGCTCGTTGCTTGGTTAAAATTATAAGTATTTCTTTCTGAATAATTTTTGGTGTACGATGGCACGTAATTGAGTTGTAATTGCCCACCCCGACCTACATTTTCGGTCAAAGAAATATTACTCGAAACCGTGTAGCCATTTCCTCTGCTTTCGGTTTGTTGGTCGGTAATTTGCAAGGAATCAGCCGTCATACGCCCAAAATATTGATTGGTTGATTTCAATGAAGACTCTCCCACGCGGGCATTCGATGAAGTGGTTAATCCAACTGAAATCGTACGGCCAATTTTGCCAAAACGGTGACGCCACAGAATCGTATTTCCCCAGTTATTCCCATCATTTTGGTTTTGGCGATTGGTTTGCGTTTGGTTTAGCGCCTTTCCATTTAGGCTATTTGCACCCAATAAACTACTAAAAGCTGTATTGTCTTGAATACTAAAACGCGGCGTAATGATGACGGAGTTTTTGTTATTGATGGTATATTCCAAACGGGCATTTACGCGGTGGTTAAAGTTATTATTTGACGAATAATAATTCTCATCATACAGTTGGCCTGCACCTTGGGTTGTAAAAAACGTACGTGCCAAATCCGTTGTGTTGGTATTTTTAGCATTGTTAAAAAAGTAACTGCCCGTCACTTTCCATTTTTTCCCCCAGTTATCAGAATAGTTCAACCCAATTGCATTGGTCGTTGTAATACCGCTTTGCTGTCCTGCCAAAAAATTATCTGAGGCATTTCCCCCGCCAAAATTTCCACCACCACCGCCACCACGATTTCCGCCGCCGCCACGGTTTCCACCGCCCCCTTGGCCTCCCCCACCTGAGCCACCTAATACGCCCAACAAGTCTTCTGTTCCAAAGTTTTGTTGGTTGATATTATTAGACATCCCGATGAGCGAAATGCGGGTATCTTTCTTAAAATAGTTGGTACTTCCGCCAATCATGTAGCGGTTGTCGGTACCGTAACCTGCGTAGGCTTTTCCAAATTGACCATTATTACGGTCGGAGCGCGTAACGATGTTGATGGTTTTGGTAGTTTGTCCGTCGTCAAAACCCGTAAACTGCGCTTGGTCACTGAGGCGGTCGAAGACTTGAATTTTGTCAATAACCTCAGCAGGCAGGTTTTTTAGGGCCAGCGTCGCATCATCCCCAAAAAACTCACGCCCGTCCACGGTTACTTTTTGTACGTTTTCGCCTTGGGCTTTTACCTGCCCGTTTTCAATGGTGATGTTGGGCATTTTTTCCAACAAATCCTGCGCGTTGGCGTCTTTGTTTACTTTAAATGCGCTGGCGTTGTAAACGGTCGTATCGCCTTTTTGCTCCACGCGCTCGGCTACCCCTTTCACAATGACGTCTTTCAACAACTGAGCATCAGGTTTAAGGGCAATTTCTCCCAAATCGGGGCTAGTCCGACGAAAATTAAGGCGCTGATCATACGAGATATAACCAATATACGAAGCCACCATGCGATAACTCGCCGAGGGAACATTTTTGATAGAAAACCGCCCAGAAGTATCGGCGACAACCCCAAACCGTGAGGTTGAATCGGCGGTATTGATCAAGAGTACATTGGCGCCAATGAGGGCAGATTTGTCGTTAGCATCGATCAGGCGGCCTTTTACTTCAATCGTTTGGGCTACCGCCAAACTAGCTGAACACAGAAAAATAAGGGCAAAAATGTAACGTATTTTTGTCATGGTGTATGTTATTTCACAATTGGATAGTTGAAATAGCAGAAAGTTTAGTCACAGAAGTATGAAAAGCGATGAAACGCCCAAGAACACCGACGATAAGGCGACTATTTACCGATAAAGATTTTGCTGTTTTTGGGCTTTAAGAAATATTGGCTTTACTTGTAACCTAAATCTTAACATCACCCTTTTCCCTCTCATGAATCGTCGCGACTTTTTTCAACAAACTGCCCTGAGCGGGGCTGCCTTGTCGCTCCCCACTCCTACGCCAGCCCCAGCGGCCGTTGCTCCCTACAAACTAGGGCTTGCATCTTATTCCTACTGGCATTTCAAAACGCCCAAAGTACCCATCGAAACGGTGATTGACGAAGCCGCTCGCCTCGAAATTGAAGGAGTGGATATTTTGCACCGCCAAATGGACAGCGAGGACAATGCCTATCTCCAAAAACTCAAACGCCATGCTTTCGTCAACGGCGTGGACTTGATTTGTTTGTCGATTCACCAAAGTTTTGTGTCGCCCGATGCCGCCGAGCGCCAGAAAAACATCGACCATACCTTGCACTGCATCGAATTGGCCTATAAAATGGGTATTCCGTCGATTCGCCTTAATTCGGGCCGTTGGAATACCATCAAATCGTTTGATGAACTCATGGCCAAGCGGGGCGTAGAACCCATTTTGCCAGGCTACACCGAAGACGACGGCTTCAAATGGTGCATTGATAGCATCGAAAAATGCCTCGCCAAAGCCGCCGAATGCGGGGTGATGTTGGCACTCGAAAACCACTGGGGACTTACCTCTACTCCAGAAGGATTGTTACGCATTCGGAAAGCGATTGATTCACCTTGGTTGGGGGTGTTGATGGATACAGGCAATTTTTTGGAAGACCCTTACACCAAACTCGAAAAAGTAGCCCCCGTCGCCAATTTTGTACAAGCCAAAACCTACTACGGAGGCGGCGAGTGGTACTCGCTCGACTTAGACTACAAGCGTATTTTTAATATCCTTCGCCAAGCCAACTACAAAGGCTACGTGGCCCTTGAGTTTGAAGGCAAAGAACCCGCCGAATCGGGTGTTCGCAAAAGCGTGGCCATGCTTCGCGAAGCCATGAAAGGCTAACGCCAATCCCACGCGACGATGTTCCACAAGTCGATGTGGTCTTCGTGGGTATGAATGGTACGAAAACCCACGCGCTCGTGCGCCCGCGTCGAGCGCGTATTTCGTACCGCAATTTCGGTCACACATAAGTCAAACTCGCCCGAAAGCTGGCGCTTGTGCTCCGCATATAAGCCATCAAAAATCCCCTGCCCACGGTGCGATTGCGCCACGCAAATTTGACCCATTACGTAATAACGTTGTTCGCTCAACGGTTTTCCTTCAAAGTCTAAGCCTGAAATAATATCAAACATTGGTACAAGTTCAGGAATCAACTGCCCAAAGGTACGGGGCATTACTAACGCGTACCCTACCAACAAATCTCCGTCTTTGGCGATGATTTGGGGTAAGGCATCGTTCATTTTTTTAATGGATTCAAACGAATGTTCGACCGTCGTAAAACCTTGGTCTTGTTGGTACTCTGACGGGGTGTTTTTGTATAAATTTTGGCGTTGAAGCTCCAACACCTTACGCAAATCTTCGTCGTTTTGGGCAGAAGTAAAAATCACCGACATGTCGCTAACGGGTTAAAAAGTAGAATGGCCGTAAAAGTAACAACAGGCTTTCAGCAACCCAAACATTCCCCGTATCTTTGTCAACACATTCATCCAACCTAAACACTTATGCTAAAACAACCTTTACTTCGGCATTTTTTGTCCATTGCATTCTGCTTAGTTACTTTTTTATCTTTTTCCCAAACCCCCATCCTGCCCGAGCGCGAACGAGCCCGCGTTGTGGATGAAATTTTAGAAGACCGCTTCAACAACCTATTGCCACAGTTGATGCGGCGTGAGGGAATTGACATGTGGATTATTATTTCGCGAGAGTACAACGAAGACCCCGTCATGAAGACGATGCTTCCGAGCACTTGGCTTTCAGCGCGCCGCCGTACAATCATGGTTTTTTACGATGCAGGCGGGGACAAACCGTTGGAAAAACTGGCCATTGCCCGCTACGACGTTGGTAATTTGCTCAAAGGCGAGTGGGATATCAACGTGCAGCCGAACCAATGGCTGGCACTTGCGAAGGTAATTGATGACCGAAATCCCAAGAAAATTGCCTTAAATTTCTCCAAAGACTATGGTCATTCTGATGGGCTAACCTACACCGAACACAAGGAATTTATGGCAGCTTTGGCCGAAAAACAAAAAGCAAAAATTGTTTCAGCCGACCGCCTCGCCGTAGCTTGGCTCGAAACGCGTAGCGAAAAAGAAGCGGCCATTTATCCAATTATTTGCCGTATTTCACACCAAATTATCGAAGAAGCTTTTTCGGAAAAAGTTATTCACCCTGGCATCACCACCACCGACGATGTGGTTTGGTGGATGCGTCAAAAAGTAACAGATTTGGGGCTTGAAACGTGGTTCCATCCGACGGTGGACATTCAACGCCTTGACCCTGAAAGCTTTGACCATTTACGCACGTTTTCAAAACGCCCTTCCAAACAGGTCATCATGCCAGGCGACTTGCTACACTGCGATTTTGGCATTACGTATTTACGCTTAAACACCGACCAACAACAACACGCGTATGTCCTACGCCCAGGAGAAACAGATATTCCTGAGTTCTTGAAAAAGGCTTTTACGCAAGGTAACCGTCTGCAAGATATTCTCACTGACCGCTTTAAGGTAGGAACAACGGGAAACAAAATGTTATTGGAATCGCTCGAACAAGCTAAAAAAGAAGGTATTACAGGCAGTATTTATTCTCACCCAATTGGCGTCCACGGCCACGCCGCAGGGCCTACGATTGGGATGTGGGACCAGCAGCAGGGCGTACCTGGCACGGGCGATTATCCATTGTTCCAAAATACCGCCTATTCCATTGAGTTAAATGCGGCCGTTGAAATTCCTGAATGGAAAAAGACCATTCGGATTATGTTGGAAGAAGACGGCTATTTTGATGCCAACGGGTTTCGTTATTTGGACGGTCGGCAAAAGGAAATGTTTACCATTCCCAGAAAAGTAGCGAATGTCAAATAAAAGCAAAGAGGCTGCCAGATCTGGCAGCCTCTTTGCTTTTATTTGACTTGCTCAGGCCACAGCAAACCCCGAGTATTGCCTAACAGTAGGAGCAATAAATCCGAGTACGATATCCGTTGAAGGTACGCCTCGTTCCATGAGTTCGTCGGCAATTAGTACGTCCGTATTATTTTTTTGAATCCATATTTTCCCATCAATAATATCAAAATGAAATGCAGTAACGTACACAAACTGTTGTCGATGCCAACCTACGGAAAGTAATTGATAATGGTGATTCACTGTATCAATTACTACTTGTGATTTTACCTCAGGAGTTAACACTTTTTCTACTGAAGCATATTCTTTCAGTATGTCAAGAATAATTTTTTGGTAAGTTAATGTCTTATCCATTGTTGAATCGTTTGAGTTTCATGGTTAAATATAAGACAATTCAGCTTCTTTGCTGCTATAACTTTCTTAATAAAAGGTCTCTGAAAAAAATCATTCCATGCAATTTCTGGAATAGCTAACCACATTTTTCTATCAGGGTCAATTTCTTCCAACGAAAACATATAGTTATCATATTGACCTATCGCTTTGTGAAATTCTGTAACAGGCGACTGTCCAATAAACGATTTTATTTCAACCGCAATTTTTTCATTATTTCGGGTCGCAGCAATCAACCTCTCAGCTCCTAAATCGGCAAAGAGCTCAACTTCACCAATTGTTAAATCAAGAGGATCAGCAGTAATAATCCAACCTTCTTTTTCTAATGCGAATCGCACATGAGAATGAAAAACATCTTTTCTCATCTGAATCTATTTTTATATTTTGCCAGCTTTTCAGAACAGTCACCACTCTCAGGAAGTGAGCGACTATTCGCAGGCCTCTGGCCGATTACGAAGGTTTTTCCCCTTTCTTCATCCGATTGGTTATCGAAAGTAACAAGGCTGGCAACAGAATCAAGTTGGTACACATCGCTACCAAAAGCGTGATAGAAACCATGACCCCCATCGCTGCCGTTCCGCCAAAACTTGATGCAGCAAAAATGGCAAATCCACAGAACAAAATCGCCGCCGTATAAATCATGCTCAAGCCCGTTCCAAAAATCGCTTTGGTAATTGCTACCGTTGGGGGATGACCATTTTTGTAAATTTCCTGGCGATAACGCGTCAAGAAATACACCGTACCGTCGGAGGCAATCCCAAAGGTGATACTAAAAATCAGAATCGTGGTAGGCTTAAAGTAAATGTCAAAAAAGCCCATAATACCCGCTGTCAAAGCCAAGGGAATCAAACAAGGTAGTTTTGACAACAAAATAATGGGCACTGAACGGAAGAGAATCATCCCAACCAAAGCAATCAGGACAATCGCAATAAGCAAGCTTTCGTATAAATTGCCCAACAAGTAATCGTTGCTTTTCAAAAACACCAAACTATGACCCGTTAGGCTTACGTTGTAGTCTTTGGGGCTAAAAATAGAATCAACTTTCGGACGAATTTCTTTCAGTAACTCTTTGATGCGTTCTGAACCCACATCGGCCATCTGAAAACTCACCCGCGTAATGCTGCGGTCTTTGTTCAAAAACGTATTCAACTGCTTCGCTCCTGCTCCATTTTGGCCTTGTCCTTGCACAAAATCTGACAATTTCGACAACTCCATCGCCCCAGGAAGTACGTAATACTTGGCATCACCTCCGCGGTAGGCTTGGTACAAAAAGCGCGATGCTTCTACAGCCGAAACAGGTTTTGAAAACTCTGGGTAATCAGCCAGCGCATTTTGGAGTGCTTTAATTTTGTACAATGTTCGGGCTTGATTTCCAAAGACACCGTTGGGTTGTTTGGTATCAATCATTACTTCAAAAGGCAAAACTCCGTTGAAATTTTTCTCAAAAAAGCGCAAATCCACGTAGATTTTATCGTTTTTGGGTAAGTCATCCACCACATACCCAATCGCCTTGATTTTGGTCATTCCATAGGCAGAAATCAAAATCATAGCCACCATTACAAGGTAAATAGCGCGGCGTTTGTTGTGTACCAAATAATCTACTTTTGAGAGAATTCCAGCTGCCCATTTTCCATCCAAATGACGTAAATGACGCGCTTTTGGAATATCCATGTAGTGCAATGTGATGGGCAACAACACCAAACAAAGCACATACGTGACCATCACACAAATGGCCGCCACCACCCCAAACTCCACCAACAAAGCACTATTGGTAAAATAAAATACCCCAAAGCCAATCGCCGTCGTCACATTGGCCAGCAAGATCGACAAGCCTATTTGCTTCACCATTTCAACAATGGCCTCGTCTTTATTGCCGTGCGCCTTGAGTTCTTGTTGGTATTTATTGATTAAGAAAATACAGTTCGGCACACCAATCACAATCAACAACGGCGGAATCAACCCCGTGAGGGCGGTAATTTTATACTCAAAGAGCTGCAAAGTGCCAATCGAAAATACCACCCCAATGAGCACAACTACAATGGAAAGAAGGGTAAGGCGGAAAGAACGAAAGAAAACCCACAGAATAAAGGCTGTCACCACCACGGCCAAAATCATAAATAGCGTCATCTCGCTCGAAATCTTCTTCATCATCGTCGTTCGGATGAAGGGCATTCCTGAAAAATGAAGTTCGGTATTGTGCTTAACGGCAAATTCGTTTGAAAACTTCGCGACATCCTCCACAATCGACAAGCGGCGCTTTGAGTTTAGCGAAGCTTCGTTGAAGGTGACTAAAATAAGCGTAGAATTGGTTTTTGAATTCCAGACCAAACCGTCATAAAAAGGCAGGTTTTGAATTTGTTTTTTTAGCGTATCGGCCTCCGCTTGGGTCGTTGGAAGCTGTTTCATGGCGGGTAGGATGTCAAAGCGGCTGGCGCTGTCATTCCGAACCACCTTATAGACACTACCCAGCGAGAGTACATTTTTTATACCATCGGTTGATTTAATTTTTTGCGCAAGCGCTTCCCAATCGCGGAATTTGTTGAGCTCAAACAGATTATCATCTTGCCAACCAATGACCATGATGGCACCATCTTCCCCAAAAAGCTGCCGAAAATACTGGTATTCTTTTTCGGTAGGGTCGTCGGACGGAAGGATACGTGCAAACTTGTACGAAAGCTCGATTTTACTTCCTTCATACCCCATAAAAACCGTTGAAACCAGGATGACAGCTAGCCAAATGAACCGATATTTGATGATATTTTGAGCAATGTTATTCCACATACGCAATGGTGCTTTGTTATACGAAAGTCGCAAAGATACTCAGCCTTCCCGTGATTCAGCCTAAAAAAGTAAAGTTTATTGTCCTTATTGAAGCTAAGTAGAAAATAAAAATGCCCCGATTTTCATCGAGGCATTTCGCATTTACAAGCTTATTTTTTACTTAAAAGTAACAGGCAGCAACAACTTGTCCGCGCCTCTTTGTACTTCTGCTTCTACGGTTTGGCCTTTTTCAAATTTGCCCAACGCTCCCATGTAATCGTAAATGGTGTTGAGGGTATATTTATCTAAACGTAAAATCAAATCGCCTCCTTTGATACCTGCCACTTCTCCTGGACGGTTTTTAGAGACTCCGTCCACCTTGATACCTGGCCCATTGAAGGAATAATCAAGCAATAACCCCATCGTTACTTTGAAACTCATGTTGCGGGCCATTGGCATGGCCGTTTCGCGGTATTCTAGGCGATTGGGAAGTTTATCAACGGCGTTCACAATCCCAACTACGGAATTGAGAATTTTGGCTTCTCCTTCAAAGTTAATCAATTCAATGTCATCGCTTGGCTTGTGGTAGTCGCCATGAACCCCCGTAAAGAAGAATAAAACGGGGATTTTCTTTACATAAAATGACGTGTGGTCGGAAGCGCCCGCGCCTGCGGAATCAATTTTAAATGCCATTTTATCGCGTTCCAACACGGGTGGAATCACTTGTCCCCATGTAGGGCTTGTTCCCCACCCACCAACAGTAATTGCTTTGTTGGCGTCAAAACGGCCAATCATGTCAAAATTAAGCATCATATTGACCGTTGATAAGTCGATGGTAGGGTTGTTGGCGTAGTATTTTGAGCCTAATAAACCCAGTTCTTCTGCCGAGAAACAAATAAAAAGAAAATTGTGTTTTTCTTTGACTTTGTTTTTGGCAAAGTGGCGCGCTAATTCCAATACCCCCGCCACGCCCGACGCGTTGTCGTCGGCACCATTGTGGATTTTCCCTTTACTGTCGGGAATCAATGAGCCACGCTGATAGCCTTCGCCAAGGTGGTCATAGTGCGCACCGATGACAATGGTACGGTCGGCGCCGTTATCCAAAAAACCAACCACATTGCGGGCGTCTAATACGTGTACTGTATCAAGATTCGCCTTAAAAGGCTGTTCGTATCCATTGGTTCCTTTGGGTTGAAGCCCAATTTCTTTGAAATACTTCGCAATATAATCCGCCGACATTTTTTCTTCTTTCGTGCCCGTTCCACGGCCTTTCAGTTCGTCAGATGCCAAGTACGAAATATGTTTTTGGACGTTTTTGGCAGAAATGTCTGATTTTTGGGCGTACAATGAACCCGCTGCCAAGCAAGCTACTAATAGTATTTTTTTCATTAGAAGAATGTGATGAGTAAATAGTTTAAAGCAATCGAGGATCAAATCGGTAAGGCTCTTGAGATACCACTTTTATTTTTTCCATCTTGGGATGGAGTGGATTTAGTAAAAAATTATATTCATCTTTAACAATAGCCGATGGAACTTTTAACCCAAGCGACGATTGTCTTTGAAGCCACTCGTTGGTCAACTCTTGGAGAACCATCGGCGGAGTCAGTGACGACCAATCCTCAGGTAAGAGTTTCTGGTCGAGGGATTTTATTTCGCCATCAGGAATCCAAATGATACTTAGGATATATTCTGAAGGCACATAAAATGCAGGAATATGCACCAACACCTCCAAAGTTGCCAAGGCTCGGCTACCACTCGTATATACAACTGCGCTACCTTTTTTATTCCACCGTCCCCCTGCCAGTTTCGCACCCGTTCCGCTCAAATCATTGGCATACTGCGCTTTACTCAATCGAAATACCTCCATTTTTAAGCTAATACGCCGTGAGCAATACGGGTAAGTTCGTCGTGAATCCATTGAAAGCCAAAAGGTGTATCCAGTAATTCCGTGGGTTTTTTACCACTTAAAACAGGATTGGGGTAATTCATCCAGCCGACAAAACGAGCCAACTCTCCAAATACTTCCTCTCCCCACTGGTACAAAGCAGCTAACTGAAGTGCATAAGCAGTAGCTTCTTTCCCTAGGCGTTTCTCATCGGGATACCTCTGTAACGTCCGCTCTGAAAGATGCACAATATCAGCTATTTCTCGTTGGGAAAACGAAAGGTTTTGCGCCAAAGCCAACAACGCTTTTTTTGAAATTCCTTGCCGACTCAACGAAATTAAGTCCATTGCCGTTTGCAACGGTTTCGCAGTGATTTGATGTTGTCCAAAATATTTAAGCCCGACCATAACATACGACGTTTGACGTAAATTTAACGACAAATTTCGCACGAATGTTCTCCAAAGAGAATTTTTATTTATTTTTCACTCAACTTTTTTAACCATTAACTACTTTGAAGGCGTAGGCCGCCAGCGAAACGACTGCGCATCAATGGCCCGCATGGTACACAAAATACCGTCGAGGTGGTCGTATTCGTGTTGTAAAAGTTCAGAAAGCGCATCTTCCATTGACCATTCTTGCGGCTGCCAATTTTCATCCATATATTTAATAATCAACGACTTATGCCGCTCGACTTTTACCAACAAGTTGGGAAAGCTCATGCAGTCGTCCCACAATTCAAACGTTTCTTCGCTCAAATTGACCAGTTCTGGATTAATAAACACCACAGGGCGGTCAATGTTCATGTAAATCAACCGTTTCATAATTCCCAACTGCGGCGCAGCAATGGCCCTCCCAAAGCCGTACTTTGTGCGCACTTCTTGCATTACATTATGGAGGTCGGCAATCCAGCCCAAAAGCTGTTCTTGGTCTTCTTTTATGACTGGCTCGCACACCTGATACAAACGTGGGTCTCCCAGTAAGATTAAGTCGGCTAATGTTTTCATTTGTTACTTCTTATCTCAGCACAGTTAAACGTAAATTAAATCCTTTATGTGTAGTCGGTTTCTCACATGTGTGCCGTTGGTTTTGAGAAACCTCTTCTGCCAGATTTGAGAATCTGGCAGCACAACACGGTGCCACTCTTTATAATAAGTTACAAGTATCTTAACGCCACTTTTCGCTTTATGATTTATATGATTTGAATTCCTTTTACTCAAGCCAAACTCCTCGCCAAAATGCAAAATACAGCAATAAAACTCATACTATTACTGGGTTTTGTTTCGGTTTTTTCCTTCACAGGAACGGATACACTCCAAAACGAATACCGAGCGGAAGGTGCCGCCGATTCCAACCGTGTCTATGTTCCTGACGACCTTGAGGCTACCCTTTGGGCCGAAGCGCCGATGTTTTACAACCCCACCAACATGGACATCGACGCCAAAGGGAGGGTTTGGATTACCGAGGCCGTCAACTACCGCAATTTTAACAATAAACCTGACCAAAAGCTCACCTTCAACGAAGGCGACCGAGTGATGATTTTGGAGGACACCGACGGAGACGGCAAAGCTGATAAATCCAAGGTGTTTGTCCAAGACAAAGATTTGGTTGCTCCCTTGGGTATTGGGGTCATTGGCAACAAAATCGTGGTAAGCTGCGCCCCCAATATCATCATTTATACCGACGAAAACGGAGACGATGTTCCCGACAAAAAAGAGATTTTCTTGACTGGTTTTGGTGGCCTCGACCACGACCATTCGCTGCATTCACTCACGGCAGGGCCCGACGGAAAATGGCATTTTAATACAGGTAACGCAGGGCCACACAATGTCAAAGACAAAAGTGGCTGGGCACTGCGTTCGGGCAGTATTTATACGGGTGGCACTCCCTACAACAAAGAAAATCAGGGCAATCAAAGAAGTGACGATGGCCGTATTTGGGTAGGTGGCCTGTCCCTGCGGATGAATCCTGATGGAACGGGCTTAAAAGTGATGGCGCATAATTTTAGAAACAGCTACGAAATCGCCATCGACAGCTACGGTGATTATTGGCAAAACGATAACGACGACCAAGTGGTCACCTGCCGCACCAGCTGGGTAATGGAGGGGTCAAACGCGGGCTATTTTAGTGCCGATGGTACGCGTACTTGGCAAGCCGACCGCCGACCTAACCAAGATATGTTCACAACCCACTGGCACCAAGAAGACCCAGGCGTATTGGTCGCAGGCGACAACACGGGCGCAGGCTCTCCCACAGGAATGCTCGTGTATGAAGGCGACGCCTTGGGCGAAAAATACCGAGGTACCGTTCTCAGTTGTGAAGCAGGACGAAATGTGGTATGGGCGTACTGGCCTAAAACCAAAGGAGCTGGTTTTGATTTCTCGCAACGGGTCGATTTTATCAGCAGTTTTCCCAAAGTCGAAGAACACTACATTTGGCATGAAACTGGAAAAGATAAACGTAAGTGGTTCCGCCCCAGCGATGCCGCCACGGGTCCCGATGGCGCTATTTACGTCGCCGATTGGTACGACCCCGTGGTGGGCGGCCACCAAATGCACGACAAAAAAGGCTACGGACGGATTTACAGAATCACGCCCAAAGGCAAAAAATTAAGCACTCCCACCCTCAACCTTGGTTCGGTCACGGGGCAAATTGAAGCCCTGAAAAACCCCGCCATCAATGTCCGTAACCTTGGTTTTGTGGCCTTGCAAGCCCAAGGAGAAAAAGTAATTCCAGCAGTCAAATCTCTACTTACGGATGAAAATCCCTTTGTTCAAGCACGCGCCGTTTGGCTCTTGGCACAATTGGGCGAAACGGGAAAAGCCGAAGTTGAGCGGTTGCTATTTCAAAGCACCAACACACGGCTACAAACTGCGGCATTTCGAGCCCTAAAGCACGATATTTCACCCTCAAGCTCACCAAATGAAATAGAGCAACAAGTGGCTTTGTGTCAAAAGGCGCTCAAAGTGACCTCCCTCCCACTTAACCGCGAAATCGCCATTTCGTTGCGGGATGTCCCTTACACTGCTATGGCAAGTTTGGTTTCGCCGCTCGAAGCTGCTTTTGATGGAAAAGACCGTTATTATTTAGAAGCTTTAGGAACGGCTTTGGACGGAAAAGAAGAAAGCTATTTTCAAGATATCCGTCCCAAATGGCCCCAAAATGCCGTTAATTGGACTTCCCAACAGGCTTGGATGGCCTGGCGACTTCATCCAAAAGCAGCATTGGCTGATTTAAAAACGCGAGCATTCTCTCCGACTCTCTCTGCCGAAGAGCGCAAAAGAGCCATTACGGCCATTGCGTTTATCAAAGACAAATCGGCTGCGCTTGCCATGCTTGATTTAACAAAAAGTACCTTGAAAGACGTCGCCGAACAAGCTTTTTATTGGGTCAATTTCCGTAAAACCAACGATTGGCAGTCTCTGCTTGATTGGCAGGAAGCGGCCGCTACGCAACTCAGCCCCGCTCAAAAACAAATGCTGGCTTGGAAAGACATCATGATGGACGCCAATACACCCATCGCAAAACGCGAAGAAGCCGCCAAAACGCTTGCTGGAGATGTCTTTGGAGGACAGTTGCTGCTCGCCGCCGCCAGTGAGAATAAAATTCCGAAAGAGTTACGCTCTTCTGTAGCCCAGGCCATTTTTAATAACCCCGACCGCAGTATTCGGATGATGGCGGGAGATTATTTTCCGCGCCCAAGTGGGAAGGGACTATCGGTGAGTTTAGCCGCAAGTTTCCCCGCCGACCTTGGTAAAGGCAAACAGATTTTCCAAACGCATTGCACGTCATGTCATCGTTTTGAGCAAGATGGTAAAGAAATTGGCCCTGATTTGACCTTGATTGGGAAGAAGTTTGACAAAGAAGGGCTGCTAGATGCCATCATCAATCCCAGTGCCAGCATGGCGTTTGGCTACGAACCGTGGATTATCCAAACGAAAGACAAAAACACCTACTATGGTTTTGTGGTGGGGGATGGTGTTACGGTGATTTTGAAAGATGTAGCAGGAAAAACCCATAGCCTTAAAGCTTCACAAATTGCCTCACGCCAGCAGCTAAAAAATAGCTTGATGCCCGACCCTTCTTCGTTAGGACTTAAAGAAAAAGACTTGTCGGATTTGGCGGGGTATCTATTGAAATTCAATTAAAAGCTAAAATCACCCAAATGAAGTTCATTATAAGTGTATTTCTTTTTTTATCGTTGGGGGCTATTGCCCAAACTACTTCGCATACATTATGGTATGACAAACCCGCCTCCGAATGGTCAGAAGCCTTGCCCCTGGGCAATGGTTTTATGGGAGCGATGGTTTTTGGAGACCCCTTGAAAGAACACCTCCAACTGAACGAAGGCACTTTATATACGGGCGACCCAAAAGGCACTTTCAAAAACATCAACGTTCGGAAAGATTTCAAACAAGTGAGCGATTTGCTGCAAGCCAAAAAGTACCAAGAAGCACAAGCGCTCATTGCCAAAGAGTGGTTAGGAAGAAACCACCAATTGTACCAACCGATGGGGGATTTGTGGGTAGAAGTCAACCACCAGAATACGGCCATTACTGATTACAAACGCAGTTTGGATATCTCTTCGGCTACTGCTACCACGCAGTACAAAGTGGGTAATACTACTTATAAAAGAACGTATTTTGCGAGCTATCCCGACCACATCATTGTTCTAAAAATGACCGCAGAAGGAGGTGGAAAAATAAACGCAACCTTTCATTTATCAACCCCACATACCCCTACGGCAACTTATTTGGCCCAAAGCAATACCTTGTCTATGCAAGCCCGAGTGCCAGGATTTGGCCTAAGGCGTAGTTTTGAGTTGGTAGAAAAACTCGGTGACCAGCATAAATACCCCGAACTCTACGAAAAAAATGGTCAACGTAAGCCCGAGGTTGAGAATATGCTGTACAACGACAAAATAGGAGGTTTGGGGATGTCATTTGAAACCCGCGTAAAAATTCGGAATCAAGGGGGCGTTGTGAAGGCTGAAAAGGACAAAATAAAAGTCAACGATGCTACTGAAGTCATTGTCATTTTAACAGCCGCAACGAGTTACAATGGTTTTGATAAAAGCCCTGCTTACGAGGGCGTTGACCCTAAAAAAAAGGTAAATCAATACTTGAAAGCCGTTGAAAACAAAACTTTTCAGGATTTATATAAAACCCACCTGACCGACTACAAAACCCTCTTTGACCGCGTAGATATTCAACTAGCTGCCGAAACCGAACAATCTCAATTGACCACCGACCAACGGGTTTCTCTTTTTTCAAATGGCAAAGATCCTTCATTTTCAGCACTTTACTTTCAATACGGCCGTTATTTGATGATTGCAGGCTCGCGCCCAGGCGGGCAGCCGCTCAATTTACAAGGTATTTGGAACGACCTCATGGTGCCGCCCTGGAATGGCGGTTATACCATCAACATCAATGCCCAAATGAACTATTGGCCTGCCGAATTGACCAACTTGTCGGAATGTCAAGAACCTTTTTTTAAAGCCATCAAAGAACTGGCTATTAATGGCCAAGAAACCGCCCGAAATATGTATGGCAACGAAGGCTGGGTGGCGCACCACAACATGGATATATGGCGACACAGCGAACCGATTGACAACTGCAATTGCTCTTTTTGGCCGATGGCGGCTGGCTGGCTCACGAGTCATTTTTGGGAAAAATACTTATTTAACGGCGACAAAGCATTTTTGAAAAATGAAGTGTTTCCACTGCTCAAAGGAGCTGTTCAGTTTTACCAAGGCTGGTTAGTAAAAAACGAAAATGGCTTTTTGGTTACGCCCGTGGGACACTCGCCCGAGCAAAATTTCATTTATGAAGATAATAAACAAGCCACCTTTAGCCCTGGCCCTACCATGGACATGGCCATTGTGCGCGAATCTATGGCACGATACGTGGAAGCTTGCCAAACTTTAGGAATCAATGATGCTTTTACCCAAAGTGTGCAGAAAAATTTATCACAATTACTGCCTTACCAAATCGGAAAATATGGGCAATTGCAAGAGTGGCAAGAGGATTTTGAAGATGGGGATGTCCAACATCGCCACTTTTCGCACTTGTATGCCATCCATCCCAGCAATCAAATCAACCTCCAAACTACGCCCGAGCTCGCCGCTGCCGTCAAGCGAGTCATGGAACGACGTGGTGACCTGGCAACAGGCTGGTCGATGGGCTGGAAAGTGAATGTTTGGGCAAGGCTCAACGACGGTGACCACGCCCTAAAACTCCTTTCTAACCTCTTTCAACTGATAAAAACTTACACAACGCACATGCAGGGTGGAGGTACTTACCCCAACCTCTTTTGTGCGCATCCGCCGTTTCAGATTGATGGAAATTTTGGAGCAACGGCAGGTATTGCCGAAATGCTTGTGCAAAGCCACGCGGGCGAAATTCATTTACTTCCTGCCTTGCCCCAAGCGTGGCACACAGGAAAAGTAAAAGGACTCAAAGCACGCGGAGGGTTTGAAATAGACATGGAGTGGGCCCAGGGTAAACTTACCAAAGCAGTGATTCATTCAAAACACGGCGGACATTGCCGAGTGCGAACAAACGAAAACCTGAGCGTTCAGAATACGAACATCCAAACACAAACGGGGAGCAATCCCAACCCTCTTTTTAGTTTTATTGACGCAGGTAAACCTATGATAAAAAACGCAACAAAGTCCAACATAACACCTGCTAATCAAGGATTTGTGTTGGACTTTGAAACAGAAAAAAAGAAACAACATTTGCTCAAGTAACTTAAGTATTTGTGCAATAATAGACTTTCCAATTTTTAGGCTCATACTATTGATAATCAGAAGAGTTATAAACTTGGAAAGTCTCGACTAATTCGGCTTAATTACTTAAGTGATGATGCAAAAATAGACTTTCCAAGTTTTAGGCTCATACTATTGATAATCAGAAGAGTTATAAACTTGGAAAGTCTCGACTAATTCGGCTTAATTACTTATTACAAACGAACAACTTCGCCCGTACGCACTGATTCGTCGCACGCAAAAGCAATTTGAAGGCTATTTACGGCATCGGCCATGTGGTCAGTCAAGTCCACATCTTCGGTAATCGCTTTTAAGAAATAGGCTTGTTCGCGGTTGCACAACTCTTGGTGGTCTGGCTCGTCGGTCAAGTTAATCCACTCATCAGGTTTTGTAAATGCGTTGTTTTCGTCAATATCGGCATGGTGATAACGCAACGACTCCGTTTTTGTGTGTGCGTCCACGTTGTCCGATTTACCCGCCCCACCTGCATCTTTTGCCACAATCGACACGCAACCTTTAGGGCCTACGACGTCTTTCACAAAAAATGCCGTTTCGCTCATCATCGGGCCCCAGCCTGCTTCGTACCAACCTACTGAACCATCCTCAAAACGGATTTGGAGTTGTCCGTAATTGTAATTGCCCGCAGGAATATCTTCAGTCAAACGAGCGCCAATGGCCGATACCCAAACTGGCTTTGAACGGGTCATTTGGCACATAACGTCGATGTAATGCACACCGCAGTCCACGATTGGGCTAAGGCTTTTCATCAAATTGCGGTGTACGTCCCACATATAGCCGTGGCTTTGCTGGTTGAGGTTCATTCTCATTACCAACGGTTTACCAAGTGTTTGCGCCAATTCTACAAACTTTTCCCACGACGGGTGATGGCGTAAAATATACCCTACCACCAATTTTTTATTAGCTTTCACGGCCGCTTCTACCACGCGCTTCGCTCCTTCAACGGTATCAGCGACGGGTTTTTCGATAAATACGTGACAGCCGTGCTCGAAGGCCATGATGGCAAACGCTTCGTGCGTATCGGGGTAGGTTGAGATACAAACCGCGTCGGGCTGAGTCGCTTGAAGGGCTTCTGCATAATCGGAATACAACGCGTAGCCGCCCCCTAATTTTTCGTTTAATACTTCTTTACTTTTTCCTGTTGAGACAATACCACAGATTTCGAAACCTTCAAAATTATGATAGGCTGTGGCGTGAGAGGCGCCCATGTTACCGCATCCAACGACAAGGACGCGCACTGGTTTGGGGGATGTTGACATAGGTAGTAATGAAAGGAAATGGTTTTAACTGTAAAAGTACATCATTCATTCTTACATACCATCATTTCTTCAAAATGGGCTGTTGAGGTACCGTAATTTTTGAGCAATAAATAACGAGACAGTATAAAGATATTTTATCTATTAAATTTTATTATAATAGTATTAAAATCTATTTATTTGCCTATATTTAATAATTTTTTATTATTTTTTACACAAAAACAAACTTTATATATTTTCATTTTATTCTCCCTCTACCTTTGCAGAAGTTCTTTCAATCAATTGCCGTTTTTGGTTTCAGTAGAATTTGTTTTTGCTGAATTAAAAAGGAATCGTGTGAAATTCACGAACTGACGTGCAACCGTAAATCGCCCAAAGCGATAAGTCGAGACACTTGCCAAAAACGAATTGACGGAGGCTTTCACGAGTCGAAGCCGACGTCAGGCAGTGGGTAAGGAAAGAGCAAATAAGTTTTTCAACTTTTTTGTTTCATTCAACCCCTTTTACTCTAATGCTCAAAAACAACCTTGGGTATCCTCGCATTGGCAGTCGCCGCGAGCTAAAAAAAGCCTGTGAAGCCTACTGGGCGGGCAAAATCTCACAAAGCGAACTGTTAGAAACAGGCCGCCAAATCCGCCTCCACAATTGGCAGCTTCAACAGCAAGCAGGCATTGACCTCATTCCGTCCAACGATTTTTCTTTGTACGACCATGTGCTCGACCTCAGCCTAACAGTGGGGGCTATTCCTGCTCGCTACCAAGAAATCTTAAATGCCAATCCTCAAAACAATTCCCTCGATGTCTATTTTGCCATGGCTCGGGGCTATCAAAAAGATGGGCTTGACATTAAAGCGCTTGAAATGACCAAATGGTACGATACCAACTACCATTACTTAGTGCCTGAGTTTACCAAAAATCAGACTTTTAGCCTTTCTTCGGACAAAGTTTTTAATGAGTTTGGCGAAGCCAAATCGGCAGGAATTTTGACTAAACCTGTGCTTCTAGGCCCTGTTTCTTACTTGCTTTTGGGCAAAGAAAAAGAAGCCGATTTTCACCGCTTAGACCTTCTGCCTCGCTTGCTTTCAGTCTATTACGACATCATTGAGCGGCTGACTCAGCAAGGAGCTGTATGGATTCAATTCGATGAACCTTGCCTTGCGCTTGATTTAACCTACAACGAAAAGGACGCCCTCCGAACGGCCTACGGAACGATTCGTACCCGTTTCCCCCAACTTAAAATTATGCTGGCCACGTATTTTGACGGCTTACGCGACAACCTGCTGGTAGCTTCTCTCTTGCCAGTTTGTACGCTACATGTCGATTTGGTACGTTTCCCCAGTCAATTTGATAACCTATTAACAGCCATTCGCGAACCGATGTCGTTGTCACTTGGTATAGTTGACGGCCGCAACGTTTGGAAAAACGACTATACTCGTTCTCTCACTTTCATCCAAAAAGCGATAAATAAGTTAGGCGAAGCAAGGGTGATGATTGCACCCTCTTGCTCCTTGTTGCACACGCCCTGTGATTTAGCGTTGGAGGAAGACGAAAACAGACTTCCCTCGGAGGTAAAGCAATGGATGGCTTTTGCCAAACAAAAACTTCAAGAAATCAACGACTTACACCTTATCGCCACCCAAGGAGACGACGAAAAATGGGTGCAAAATAAAGCCGCGATTGAAAGTCGGCGTACGTCTCAATTGATTCACAAACTGCACGTAAAACAGCGCGTTGATGCACTTAATGAGGCCGATACGCACCGTAAAAGCCCCTTCTCAACCCGTCAACACCTTCAAAAAGCGTTGCTACAGCTGCCCACATTCCCCACAACGACCATTGGTTCGTTTCCACAAACAGATGCCATTCGTCAGCTACGTGCTCGCTATAAAAGCGGCGAGATTTCGCCGCAACACTACGAAGAAATCATCGAAAACGACACGAAGGATGTGATAAAATGGCAGGAAGAAATAGGTTTAGATGTACTGGTACACGGCGAATTTGAGCGAAACGACATGGTGGAGTATTTCGGCGAACTGTTGGCAGGGTATGCTTTTACGCAGAATGGTTGGGTGCAAAGCTACGGTTCGCGTTGCGTGAAACCACCGATTATCTATGGCGACATCGAACGCCCACAACCCATGACTGTACGATGGGCTACCTACGCCCAATCGCTGACCTCAAAACCAGTAAAAGGCATGTTGACGGGGCCGATTACGATTTTACAATGGTCGTTTGTGCGGGACGACCAAGCCCGAAGTGAAACAATGTTTCAACTTGCCTTGGCCATTCGCGACGAAGTATTGGATTTGGAAAAAGAAGGTATTCGAATCATCCAAATCGACGAAGCTGCGCTGCGCGAAGGGCTTCCGTTACGAAAAAGCGACCGACAAGCGTATCTGGACAATTCCGTGAAAGCCTTTCGGGTGGCGTCATCCGCAGTCGCTGACCAGACCCAAATCCACACGCACATGTGTTATTCGGAGTTTAATGACATCATAGCATCCATTGCAGAAATGGATGCGGACGTTATTACGATTGAAACGTCTCGCTCACAAATGGAGTTGTTGGACGCCTTTCATACCTTCAACTATCCCAACGAAATTGGCCCAGGCGTGTATGACATCCACAGCCCCCGCGTGCCAAGCGTCGATGAAATGGTGCAGTTATTAGAAAAAGCATTGGCCGTTCTTCCTGCCCATCACCTTTGGGTCAATCCCGACTGTGGTTTAAAAACACGACGTTGGCCCGAAACGGAATTAGCCCTAAAAAACATGGTTCAGGCAGCCGCACAAGTACGTACGTCAGTGCTAGAAACGGCTTAAAAATGAAAGGAGAAATGAACTGATTCGATAAGATTTACTACCAAATTGTTGAAAGCTGAAACATTTAGCGTTAACATTTGGTAGTAAAGCAAATTCTATAAATTATGTTTACAACTCCTCCTTCCAAAAATTCTGCCGAAAGCAATGCGCCCCTTTTCTGTTGGGACATTGCACACCCAAGTTTACAAAAACGAATCCAAACCACTGAGGACATCAAATGCGTACAGCAATTAGCTACACAATTCCAGTGGGACTGGACGCTTGACACCAAATCGCTGCTTGTCCGCAATTACACCTTAGTAATCACCAACTTATCCAAAGAAATTGTTTGGGCGAGTCAGCATTTCGAGAAGTTGACAGGGTATGCGTGCGCAGAAGTAATTGGAAGAAAACCTACTTTTTTACAAGGGGAAGAAACAAGCCAAAAATCACTCCAAACGGTTCGCGAAAAGCTATCGACCAACGCACAAGTGGAGACAAAACTTCTCAACTATCGCAAAAACGGAGAAACGTATTGGTGTGAAATCCGCATTCTTCCCATCCACAACGCTGACGGTTTCTTGACGCATTTTATTGCAATTGAAAAAGAAGTTGATTACTGAGTACTTGTACGTAAATTTCAGTTTATTAGTAGTTTATACTGCTTCGGACGGAGCCGCCCCTGCGGAAGCGTAACCTTTGTAGAATAGAAAAATCCGTTCATAAAGTTTGAATCCTTTTTTTTGCTTCGGAGAAGCTCATACAAATGTTGCGCCTCTACAGAGGCGGCTTTGGATTCCTCAAAAACTTATAATCAAATACTACAAATGTTGCGCCTCTACAGAGGCGGCTTTGAATTCCTCAAAAACTTTTGATTAAATACTACAAATGTTGCGCCTCTAACGAGGCTGCTTTGGATTCCTTAAAAAATTTTGATCAAATACTACAAATGTTGCGCCTCTACAGAGGCTGCTTTGGATTCCTCAAAAACTTTTGATCAAATACTACAAATGTTGCGCCTCTACAGAGGCGGCTTTGAATTCCTCAAAAACTTATAATCAAATACTACAAATGTTGCGCCTCTAACGAGGCTGCTTTGGACTCCTCAAAAACTTTTAATCAAATACTTGAATAACCAAGTTGGCTCAATTCAATTGCTGCTCTAGCTCCAGCGCCATTGGCACCAACACATGGTCTTCGATGATGGCGTGTTTACGAAGTTCCAATTCAAACAGCTCCACTTGGTTCAAGAAAATTTTATACGGCAAAGGCACTGATTCGTCGCCAGAATAACGCCGAATCAACTGACTTACCTCCTGTAATTCATCTTCGATGGGCGAATGAGAATCAATAAATTGTTGGATACTAAAGTTCGATTTTTCCTCTGAAGTCCGAAGTTCGGCGGGCTGTTTTGAAACCTCAATGAGTTTCTGAATATAAGGAAACAGCTCTTTCTCTTCCATCCGAATGTGCTCAATCAAATGGGTCTTGTAGTCATTGAAGAAATACGCTAAACTGGCAAGCAGCTGATGGCTTTGTCCGTATTTGCTAAAAATATGCACCAACGATTGTTCAATTTCGGGAAGTTTTTTGGTAAGATAATAACGGTGAGTGGCTTGTAAGTACGTCAGAATTTCTCCAATCGAGAACTTCTGCATTTTTTCAAAGGGAAAGTCTTCTTCGTTATTATACAAATCTAAAATGAGCTCGATAAGCTCAGGGTTCATGTCTATTACTTTGCCTCCTGCTTTTTGCTCTTTGTCTTGGGGCAAAGAATCACCAAATCTTTCAACGACCAATTGGTACGTTTTTTCGGTGTCAATAAAATCATGTAGTGCAGCCATACTATTTCATTTGGGTTGAAGCCAAATCTAGCTACTACTGCGTAATCAAACTATGATAAAAATCAGGAAAAAGTTGGGGGTTTCCTGTTTGGAGTTTACGGTTGCGGGTTTGAGGTTTGAAACTGCAAACCCACAACCGTAAACTTAGCAACTATTGTGTCATCTGTGCTTCTACAACGGCGATGGCCACCATGTTGACAATTTCACGAACTGAGCTACCCAACTGCAAAACATACACAGGTTTACCCATACCCAACAACAACGGCCCAATGGCCTCATACTCACCTACTTCTTTGAGAAGGTTGTAAGCAATGTTACTGGCTGACAGGTTCGGGAAAATAAGCGTGTTTGCGCCGTCTTCGACTAGTTGAGAGAACGGATGATTGGTTCGTAACAACTCCGTATCAAACGGTAAGTGCGCTTGCATTTCTCCATCCACAACCATATCGGGGTGTTTGGCGTGTAGTTTTGCTACGGCAGCGCTCATTTTTTCAGCGTCTTCCCCCTTTGCACTTCCAAAGTTTGAGTAGGTCAATAAAGCGATACGTGGTTTGATGTTGAAACGTTCGACCGCTCTTGCTGTAAGTTCTGTTATTTCAACCACGTCATCTACTGTCGGGTTAAAATTGACGGTTGTGTCAGCCAAAAACAAAGGGCCACGGCGAGTTAGTAAGATATACATACCCGCTACTTTTGTCACTCCTGGCTCTTTTCCAATGATTTGAAGTGCTGGGCGTATCGTATCAGGATAATTACTTGTTAAACCTGAAATCAACGCGTCGGCCTCACCCATCTCTACCATCATCGCTCCAAAAGAGCTTCGATAATACATCATTTTACGTGCCTCAATCGGGTTCACGCCTTTACGCTGACGCTTTTTGAAATACGCTTCAGCATAGCGGTCAATGTTCTCCGCTTGTTCGGCGCTGTATGGGTCAATCACAGGTACATCGGCCATGTCAAGCTTATTGACTTCAATGATGGCACGAATACGCTCCTCTTTTCCAAGCAATATAGGGAACGCAATTCCTTCATCGCGTACTTGTTGGGCTGCTTTGAGTACTTGCACATTTTCAGCATCCGCAAATACAACGCGTTTTGGCGCTTTACGAGCTTTACTGATAATCACTCTTGAAATCTGATTATCTTGACCAAGGCGTTTTTCCAACTGCTGAGCGTACGCATCCCAATCAGCAATCGGACTTTTTGCAACGCCACTGTCCATTGCAGCCTTGGCAACGGCAGGCGCTACGGTGGTTAGTAAGCGCGGGTCAACGGGTTTTGGAATAATGTACTCCCGCCCAAACGTCAAGTTGGTCGTATTATAAGCTAAGTTGACAATATCTGGTACGGGCTTTTTGGTCAATTCTGCCAATGCACGCACTGCGGCCAACTTCATTTCTTCATTAATTTCACTGGCGCGTACATCCAATGCTCCACGAAAAATATACGGAAATCCGAGTACGTTATTTACTTGGTTGGGATAGTCTGAGCGACCTGTGGCCATAATCACGTCCTCGCGGGCTTCTACTGCATCAGGATACGGAATTTCAGGATCAGGGTTGGCCATCGCAAATACCATTGGATCTTTGGCCATCGAGCGTACCATGTCTTGCGACACAACGTTGGCTTTTGACAAACCTAAAAACAAATCAGCTCCTACCATCGCATCGGCAAGAGAAGCAAAACGGCGCTCTGAAGCAAATTCTTTTTTAAGGTCATCAAGGTCCGTACGGGCGGTATTGATATGCCCTTTGCTATCAAACATATCGACATTTTCGCGACGAACGCCCAATGCCATATACAGTTTGGTACATGAACTTGCCGAGGCGCCCGCACCTGAAACGACAATGCGAATATCTTCGACTTTTTTGCCCACGATTTCAAGGCCATTCAACAAGGCAGCCGCACTGATGATGGCCGTACCGTGTTGGTCGTCGTGCATGACAGGAATATTCAGTTCGGCTTTGAGACGACGTTCAATCTCAAAACACTCTGGTGCCTTAATGTCCTCAAGGTTTACCCCACCGAAGGTTGGCTCCATAATTTTGACAGTCCGCACAAACTCGTCCACGTTTTCGGTGTTAAGTTCGATGTCAAACACGTCGATGTCGGCATATATTTTAAACAGAAGGCCCTTCCCTTCCATCACGGGTTTGCCAGCTTCTGGGCCTATATTACCCAAGCCTAACACGGCGGTTCCGTTACTAATAACAGCTACCAAGTTACCTTTAGCGGTGTACTTATAGACATCCTCGACGTTGCGGTGAATCTCCATACAGGGTTCGGCAACGCCAGGAGAATATGCCAAAGACAAGTCGAGTTGGTTGTTGGTCTCTTTGGTTGGCACAACTTGAATTTTGCCAGGGCGGCCCTTCGAGTGGTAGTAAAGCGCGTCCTCTTTGCGAATTTTTGGAGGCATAACGGTTAATTGGAGGTTGATTTTGGGGCTGCAAGGTACGAACGAAAATCATTTGTCGTACTAATTAATTGAGTTTTTGTCATAAACCTACCCGATAAGTTTCTGAATCGCACAAAGGCATGAAAACAAAAAGCCGTCTATTCTCCTCTAAATGGGGAATAGACGGCCAAAATGACGACTATTTATTAACAAAATTTAGACCAATCGTTTGATAATTTCATTGGATGAGATACCTTCAGCCTCGGCCCTAAAGTTACGAACGATACGGTGGCGTAAAATAGGTGCCGCAACTGCTTTCACATCCTCAATATCAGGTGAATATTTACCATTAATAAGGGCATTACATTTGGCCGCCAAAATGAGGTTTTGCGACGCACGCGGGCCCGCCCCCCATTCCAAATAGCTTTTGGTATCTGCACTTGCGAACTCTCCGTTGGGGCGAGTTTTGTGAACCAATTTTACGGCATATTCTACCACATTATCTGCCACAGGTACCCGTCTAACTAAGTGTTGAAACGCTTCAATTTCAGCCCCCGAGATTACTTTGTTTACCGTGGGTCTGCTGTCGGCAGTGGTTGCTTTTACGATGTTTAATTCTTCTTGGAACGAAGGATAATCCAAAGTTACCATAAACATAAAACGGTCCAATTGAGCTTCAGGAAGTGGATACGTTCCTTCTTGCTCGATGGGGTTTTGCGTAGCTAACACAAAAAACGGACGGCTCAAGGCGTGTTTTTGACCTGCCACAGTCACGGCATACTCTTGCATCGCTTCCAAAAGCGCGGATTGTGTTTTGGGCGGTGTACGGTTAATTTCGTCGGCCAAAATGATATTGGCAAAAACGGGTCCGCGCACAAAACGAAAGTTACGCTCGTTGTCTAAAGTTTCTGATCCAAGAATATCAGAAGGCATCAAGTCAGGCGTAAACTGAATACGGTTAAAACTCAAATCAAGTGCGTTTGAAATTGTCTGAATCAACAGGGTTTTGGCTAACCCTGGTACCCCCACAAGCAGACAATGTCCTTGACAAAAAATGGCTGTCAAAAGTAAACGTACTGTTTCATCTTGACCTACAATCACTTTTCCAATCTCGGTGCGGAGTTTTTCATAGGATTCTTTCAAAGCTTCGGCAGCTGCAACGTCAGAACTAAACTTCATTTCATCTAAAGGGTTTATGAGTTAATAGATGGGGGATTTAATTTTTTCAATTATCATCGGGATTGATGCCGAATATTCGACATCCTTGGTACTCAGGTTCAACTTTGATAAATACGTCAGCTACTGCTTTTTTAAACCACTCATCCACCGCCTTTGTTTTCTTGTTTGCCAAAACAATGTTGTTAAGTTTTTCAAAGTCTAACTTCAAACTCGCCGTGTGTGGCTCCGACTTACTCTTATAATAGACGATACGCATGGCCGTTTTACCATCGTCCGTACGGTAGTTCAATGGCGCACTTATCGTGCCAACTTTCATGGTATCCAACATCATGTACAAGTTATAATCCATAGAAGCATCCAATGGCAAGCGCGACGCGCCCGATTGTGCATCTTTGATTAGCCCTCCTGCATCGGCAGTGTTTTTGTCTTCCGACCAATCTTTGGCCAATCTTTCAAATTTAACCGTTGTATCTGTTTTAATCACTCGGTTTAAGCTATCTAAAACACGCTGTGGTTCACTCAAATCCATGCGGTTGTAATCAGGGCGCAACAAAATGTGACGCGCGTGGTATTCAGCCCCACGGATTTCGAGCAATTGAATCAAGTGCAAGCCAAATTCTGACTCTATCGGTTCTGAGATTTCGTTCGGTTTGAGTTTCAACGCCGCTCCTTCAAACTCTGGCACCATCATTCCGCGCTTGGCAAACCCTAAATCTCCGCCTTGTTGTGCCGAACCAATGTCTTCTGAATAAGCCGAGGCCAAGCCAGCAAAATCTTCTCCTTTTTCTACCCGTTGTTTAAAATCCAACAACTTGTTACGAAGTTCGTCTTTTTGCGCCTTGGTCACTTTTGCAAAACGCACAATTTGTCCAATTTCTACCTCCGCAGGAATAAACGGCAAACTGTCTTTTGGAATCGCATTAAAAAACTTGCGAATTTCGCTCGGTGTTACTTTGATTGCTTCCGTAATTTTGCTTTGCATTTTGTCCGAAAGCATTTCTTCCTTGATTTCACTGCGAAGCTCTGCTTTTAGTGTCTCAATGCTTTTGCCATAAGCCTCCACAATGTTCTTTTCTGAACCAAAGCGTTTGGCCATGTATTCCATCCGTGCCGAAATTTGGTTATCAATTTGCTTATCTTCCACCTCAACCGAGTCAATTTCAGCTTTGGCGAGGAGCATTTTACGGATAATCAAACTTTCCAATGCTTGGCATTGGTTGGGTGCAGGTTGGTTTTGTTGTTGGTATTGTAAAATAAGGTTTTCAAGGTCAGAGCGAAGGATGTAGTAGTTATCTACTTTTCCGATTACTTTATTGACACTGACACTTTTCCCTTGTGACCAGCCCGAAAGGCAACTAATAAACACCAATACGAGGGTAAGGCTACTGAATCGTTGAATGAGGGTATTTTTCATATAATACTAAATGGACTGCTTATTTTGACAGTTTACGCAATTCTTCTTCGTTTACTTGTACGCCAAATTTTTGACGCAATTGATTAAGCCAATTTGTTTCGAGTTGTTTTTGGAAATCATTTATCACTGCACCCCGCGCTTCGTTAAAGGTTTTGATACGAGCGGGTTCAATTTTCTCAATGTTAATAACGGCTTTTTTCCCATTTACGTTTACTTGTTGCATTCCAGCTTCCCAACGACCCGCATTTAAGTACGCATTTGCACCTTTCGCAAAAGCACCATCTGTGATGCTAATTACTCCTGTCTTCTGGGCATTTAGCGCTTTTTCGAGGTCTTTTTTAGAACTACTAAAATACTGAAAACTAATGCGGCGGTTGCGCGTATCGGCAGCTACAGGCTTATATTTACCATTATCTTTTTCGATAATTCGCGTCAACGATACGCCATCACCTGACAAAGCCTTGATGGCATTTTTCAAGCGAGCGGCCGACACAGAATCGGCTTCCTCTGGGCCAGCAAACGACGATACCTCTACCACATAGTTTTCGTTGTTCATCAATGTCATCGCCACATCAACCAGCGCTTCGCGGTGTTTTTCGGTCAATATCGTTGATTTTGAATCAAAAATAAGGTCAGTTCCCTTTCTACGAAGTTGATAAGGCGCAGACTTCAGCGACTCTTGCGCCCGTTTCAGGAGTGAATCGCTATCCGACACCAAAATAGTCGCTAGTGCGCGCTCGGGATACTGGTATTTCTGTTTGTTTTGCTCCCAAAGTTTCCGCTGCCCGAGGGTATCCGACAATGACGGCTGCCAAACATTGGCTTCCATGGTTTGAGAAAACAACAAACCATCGTTCATTTCCGTCACAAGTGCTTTAAATTCAGGGTATTTTTTGTCCAAATTTTTCTCTTCGACTTCAATCAGCTTTTTTTCCAAATACGTACGATAGTAACGTTGTCCAACCACCAATGGCGACGAATTCGGCGCAGCAGGTCGCTGAAAATCACGTACATATTCCAAAAACTGGTTTACTAAAAACGACTCATTATCAATACGAAACAGTTCTTTTTTATCAAGCGTTGCGCTGAGAGGTTCGATAAACTTCCACTGACCGTTTAAGATAGACGAATCAAATTTGGCAAGCGCTGCTTCACGAATAGGTTCAGCTTCCGTTATTTTATAAGAAGCTCTTAGCTTTTTGATAAGTGCTTGTTGGATAACTTCACTTCTTGAATCGGTGGTTACTTTTTGGCGAATTTGAGGAGCTGCCTCGGCAAATGATTCAATGGGCTTTTTGGAAAGCAATTTGACAATATGCCAACCATAATTTGATTGAAATGGCGCAGAAATGTCACCCACGTTTTTCAAAGAAAATGCCGTATTCTCAAACTCAGGCACCATTTCACTTGGCCCAAATTCACGCAGAACACCCCCTTCGTTTTTTGTTGTGGCATCGTCCGAATAATCACGACACACAATTTCCCAGGCTTCTTGTTGAAGCAAGGCCGCCGCTTTTTCTGCCTTGGCTTTTGCGGCGATTTTTCCAGCTTCTGTTGCGCTCGAACTAACGCTCACCAAAATATGCGCCACCTGTACTTTTCCACGCGCAGGACGGCGTTCAAGTACTTTAATCAGGTGATAACCTGCCCGCGATCGCACAGGGTTTGACACTTGCCCAACTGGCAGCGTAAAAGCGGCTGTCTCAAACGGATAAATTGTTTTAAAAACAGGAAAATAACTTTCTAAATCTCCCCCCTTTGGACTTGAAATAGGGTCTTTGGAATATTGTTTGGCGGCACTTTCAAAATCAATTTCTTTCTGAATGATGCGTCCACGAAGTTCGCTGATGGCACGATAAACAGACAACGTATCCGCAGGCAAAGCATCGGGCGAAACAGGAAGCATGATGTGTGAGATACGAACTTCTTGCTTCATTCGTTCATACGCCTCCGCCACCAAATTATCCACCAACGCCTTGTCCATCAAGTAAGGCTGCGCAAGTTGCTGGCGATAAGAAGCCATTTCTTCACGAAAACTAGCCAAAGTATCAAGCCCTGCGCTTTGAGCACCCAATACTTTTAATTTAAGGTTTGTGTAAAGCTGTAGGTATTCGCTAATGCCCGTGGGCTTGGTGGTATCGTCCGAAAACTGGTTTTTGGTAAATGACTGAAAAAACTCATCGGTTGTAATTTTTTTTCCGCCAATGGTCAGAATCGTTGGCTCAGACGGTGGTGGCGGTGGAGGGGTGGGTTTCGATGTAGTACAGGCTGTAATACCAAGAATCAACGCAGCGACGACGAAATAGCTATACTTCATTTGAACTTCTTTTGGTTCGTTAATTAAACACTAATCAAGCTTCATTTATTGTGAAGTTTGCAAAGTTACGCCAACTTTCCGAAAGTTTAAACAAACATTCGTTTTGTCAATAGCTCCTTTCTATAACCGAAATCGCTTTATCTTTGCACCATGCGTTATTTTTTGGAACTTAATTACCGAGGGACGGACTTTCACGGGTGGCAAAAGCAACCCAATGCTCCCACTATTCAGGAAGAACTAGAACGAGCTTTTGGGGTTATTTTGCGTCAACCGCTTGAAATTATTGGCAGCAGTCGCACCGATGCGGGCGTTCATGCCGAACAACAATTTGCCCACTTTGACGTACCCGAGCCCCTCCCCGCCCCCGACCGACTTATCCACGGCATCAACAGTGTTTTGCCTAACTCCATTGCGGTCAAAAACCTTATCTTGGTCAAAGACGATGTTCATTCGAGGTTTGCGGCGACGCACCGTTGCTATCAGTATCGAATTGTCTATCAACGCAATCCATTTTTGGTGGACTTGGCACATACGTATCGGCCTATTTTGGATGTACAAAAAATGAACGAAGCAGCAAAACTTCTTTTGCAATACGAAGATTTTGAGTGCTTTAGCAAAATACACACCGACGTAAAGACATTCATTTGCAAGATTGCCTTTGCCTACTGGAAACCGACCGACTTGGGCATCACTTTTCACATCAAAGCCAATCGCTTTTTGCGTGGCATGGTACGCGCCATTGTAGGAACACTGCTTGAAGTAGGACGTGGCCGAATGAGTATTGAACAATTTGAGCAAATCATTATTTCCAAAAACCGTAAAAATGCCGCCGCTCAGGCACCTGCTTGCGGGCTTTTTTTGACTGAAGTAGGCTACGAATGGAACGAACTTTTGAACTAACTTACACTTCCCTTGAATAAAATAGGTATTATCATCCTCGCCGCTGGAGAATCAAAACGGATGGGTTCTCCAAAACAGTTGCTCCAAATTGAGGGCAAAAGTCTAATCCATCGCACAGCCGAAATCGCCCTTGCTACCGACTGCTACCCCGTGGTGATGGTCATTGGTGCTAATAAACCGCAAATTGCCCCCGAAATTGTTGACTTACCCCTCACCATCATCGACAACCCTATGTGGCACGAAGGCATGTCGTCTTCCGTAAAAATGGGACTTGCGGGCGTCTATATGACTTACAAAGAAATCGAAGCCGTCATCATTCTTGTCTGCGACCAGCCTTACCTTTCGGTTTCGCTGCTAGAACGAATGGTCGAAATTTATACAACCAAAAAACCTCGCCTTATTGCCTGCCGTTATGGCGAAGAATTGGGCGTACCTGCGTTATTTGACCGTACACTTTTTGAGGAGCTTTTAGACCTTAAAGGCGACAAAGGTGCCAAGCCTGTGCTGATGAAACACCTAGACGAAGCGCATATTCTCCAGTTTGAAGCTGGCAGCATCGACCTTGATACGCCCGACGAGTACCAAGCCTTTCTGGATGGTCTTCGTTAATTTTAAAACATACTGACAAAAATCAGTATCCAATTCTTCGATTTTAATTTGGATTTATTCTAAACAAATATGTATGTTTGCAAAAAATTAGAATTATTCTAAATAAAATTATTGTCGTAGTAAGCTCAAAGCAAGCCTTGCACAAGATGAATAAGAATCCTCACATTGAAGCCGTTACGCTCCGTCTTAATCAATTTTTAGAAGTAAAAGGGTATCGCCGTACCCAAGAGCGTTACACCATTTTAGAGGAAATCTATGCAAAAAACGATCACCATCACTTCGATGCTAGTGAGCTACGCGAAACCCTCATTCAAAAGGGTTTTCATTTGAGCATGGCAACCGTTTACAATACTTTGGAATTATTTGTAGAAGCTGGGCTCATCAAAAAACATCAGTTTGGCGGACAAGCTGCCTCTCACTACGAACGAACCGTTGGTAGCGGTCAGCACGACCATATTCTTTGTTTGGATTGTGGTTTTGTCAAAGAGTTTTGCGACCCACGGATTCATACCATCGAAAAAACCGTCAGCGATTGGTTTTCTACCAACATCGCATATCACTCTTTGGTGCTTTACGGCCATTGCACTGAAGAGCTTTGCAAAAACCGAATTACCAAGAATGTGAATTAATTTTTTTGCACCATTATTTATAATTAGTTTAAATTAAAATGAAACATTTCCTACTGATTGTAATTTTTTGGGGTATCAGTTTTTGCGTTCTTGGTCAAACCTCCAGCAACAAAGTGTATGGTACGGTCAAAGATGCCTCTGGTGGTATTGCTGGTGCTACTGTTGCTATTCCTGCTACTTCAGGAGGAACAACCACCGACGCCAATGGTCATTTTGAACTCGTCCTGCCTCGCGGAAAACATAAAATTAGTGTTCGATTTGTAGGATATACAGCCGTTGAACAAGAAGTTTCAGTAGAAAATACAGCTATCTACTTAGGTGATATTTTATTGACCCCTTCAACCAATCAACTGGATGCGGTCGTGGTCACGGGTCAGTTTGGCCCACAGTCGGTGCGCAATTCGGTGTATCAAATTCGTACCATCTCCAACGAACAAATTCGCCTGCGCGGAGCTACCAACATCCAAACGGTACTAAATACCGAGCTGGGAATGCGTTTTTCTAACGACCTTACCTTGGGAACGACCGACGTTCAGCTGATGGGAATGTCGGGGCAAAATGTAAAAATATTGCTGGATGGCGTGCCCATGATTGACCGTGGCTCTACCCGTGAGAGTTTGGGACAAATTGACATCAATATCATCGACCGAATCGAAATTGTGGAAGGGCCGATGTCGGTTACGTATGGCTCGGATGCCTTGGCGGGCGTCATCAACATCATCACCAAAAAGGGTGATGAAAAGACAAATTTGACCCTTACCGCCCGCGTCCAAGAAGAGACCACGGGGCGCGAATACCAACCCTTTGCGGGCGAAGGCACGCACAATGAATTTGTGGGCGTGGCTTGGCAAAAGAAAGGCTGGCAGGTGTCGGGCAATTTTTCACGCAACTTTTTTGGAGGGTGGCAGGGTGCAAACACGGGTCGTAAAAAAGAATGGTTACCCAAAGAACAATACCTATCTACGGCTGGCGTAGCCTACCGAACTCAAAAATTAAATGCGTGGTATCGTTTCAATGGCACCTCCGAAACGCTCAAAAGGTTCGGGGATACTTACATCAATACCCAAACAAAAAATCTTTCGGCCACCGACCAGTTTTACGTCACAAACCGATGGTTTCACCAAGCGCAAGGCGAGTACCAACTAAGCGACAAAACCAGTATCACAGCAGCGGTATCGTTTACAGACTACAGTCGCCAAACTGAAACTACTGATTATGATTTAGTTCGCGAACGTCGAACGCTGAATCTAAGTAGCTCACAAGATAAATCCACGTTTAAAACAACGTTCGCTCGTCTTACTGCACAGCATCGCCTGTCTAACCAGATTTCAATTCAGCACGGATTTGAAGCGAATCTCAATAGCAGCACAGGCGAGCGGATTCAAGGAACACCTCACATCAATGAACTTGCCTATTTTGCTTCGACGGAATTCAAAATTGGCAAAAAAATCAACATTCGTCCTGGGCTTCGCTTCCTCAAAAACTCCGTATATGACGCCCCTCCTGTCATCCCTTCCATCAATACCAAATTTATTTTGGCCGATGGACTTGACCTACGGTTGGCATACGCTCGAGGGTTTCGTTCGCCCGCTTTGCGCGAATTGTATTTCACCTTTTTTGATGCAAGTCACTCTATTAGAGGCAATATCAATTTAAAAGCCGAACACTCTGATAGTTTCAATGCCTTTTTGTCTTACCAAGTGATTGAGAAGCCCACCTTACGACTCAACAGCACCTTGGGAGGTTTTTACAATCATTTCAACAACTTGATTTCGATTGGTACTGACCCTAACGACCCAACGATTTCGACCTATTTGAACATTGACACCTTCAAAACCACAGGATTCACTTTCAACAATACCCTGTTCTGGAAAAACTTGCAAGGTAGCCTCGGTTTCTCGCACATTGGCCGTTATAACCGCATTTCGGAGTCGGTTTCTTCGCCAGCTTTTGTTTGGTCAAACGAAATCAACACCAACCTCCGCTATACCATTCCAAAAATAGCTACCAGTCTCAGCCTTTATTATAAATATACAGGAAAACTACCTACTTATCAGGCAATAAGTACCGAAAAGGGTGACATCGCAATCCTTGCCGAAACGGCGGCTTTTCACATGGCAGATATCACGCTGAGCAAAGTCTTTTATAAAAATTACACGCTCATGGGAGGTGTCAAAAATCTCTTTAACGTCACCCGTCTAACCAACTCCGCCGTCAATGCAGGTACAGGACATAGCACAGGTGGAGCCGTTCCGATGGCTTATGGTAGGTCTTTTTTTGTAGGAATAACCGCTCAATTGTCTAAATAAGATTGGGTCAGACAATAGTCAAACCCTAAAAATTCATACGGTCTGACTGTCGTCTGAACTTTGTCAAAAATCAATAAAATCAACTTTCAATCCAATGAAAAAAATACTTTGCACCTTATTTGTTACCACCAGCCTTTGGGCTTTCACCGCCTGCAAAGAAGAGGTCGAATTGCCCGATAACCTCGCGTCATTTGCCACCACCACCCAAGGGCTCGAAGGTGAAGAAGCCAGTATTCAAATTGCCCTCAGCCGCGCAGCCGATGCCACTATTCCAATAAATATCCAACTTACCCCTACACTTTTAACTTATAATACGGAGTTTACAACCGAGCCAGCAGCCAGCAACAATGTCATCACAACGGCAATTCCTGCGGGGCAGTCGGGGGTGACTATCAAGGTAAAAAAGAAAGCCAATGTATTTTTAAACGGTGGTGAAAGTTTGACCCTCAAAATCACGTCAGTAGGTACGCCCATCTTACTTGGGCTCAATACGGAGCTAAAATTAAGCTTTGCCGCCATTACTTCCACGGGTAGCCAACTTACGATGTCAGGAAAAACGGCAGAATCAAACTACTTCAATAACGTTTATACGGATTTGAGTGCCAACTCAGCCACTCTTTCAGCCCGTAAAAGCTGGAATTTGGGCTTTTACCAAGGAGGCCAATTCCGTGTTATTCTTAACCACAGCTACCAGTCGTCGGCAGCAGCTACTCCCAAAACCGATATTGCCGCAGTGACATTGGCAGACACCGCCTCAGTACCTGATTTGAACTTCGCTCCAGGAGCAGAAGGCTCACTTGCACTTTGTGACTATTGGGATGGCGATTTAACCAAAACCGCCATTGCCGAAGTATCGGCCACTGAGTCTCAAAACAAAGTATATTTGGTCAGTTTTGAAGGAAGCAAAGCCAAAAATCAGTGGTACAAAGTCAAAGTCAACCGCAACGGCGAAGGCTATAAAGTGCAATTTGCGCGCATTGGAGAAACCACCATTCAGACGATTGATGTTCCTAAAAACGCCGATTACAACTTCTCTTTCTTATCGTTGGAAACGGCCAAATTGGTAGCTGCCGAACCACGCAAAGCCAGTTGGGATATTCAGTGGGGATATAGTACATCAAATGCAGGTACCGTTCCAGCCTCACCTTATTGGTTTCAAGATTTCATTTCGCTCAACTACGCCGCAGGAGCCGAAGCCGCCGAAGTGCTTACCTCTGCAACAACCTACGAAGCATTTGGTGAAAGTAACCTTGCGGGTTTAACATTCCTAAAAACCCGTGACGCCATCGGAAGCAAATGGCGCTCAACTGCTCCAGGCACTACGGCAGGTATTCGTAAAGACCGTTTTTACGTCGTTAAAGACCCTGCGGGCAACTATTACAAATTACGCTTCATCAGTATGGGCTTGGCCAGCGATGGCGGAGAACGTGGCAAACCCGTTATCGAATACACATTAGTGAAGAAAAAATAATCCCAACCAAGTCAGACGATAGTCAGACGTCTTATAGGTCTGACTATCGTCTGACCTCTGACTATCGTCTGACCTCTGACTATCGTCTGACCTTAGTAATAAGCTTAATCTAACCACCAATCATTCTATAGTTAATAATGAAAATTTCTCTTATGCACAAATCAAGTTTTATTCTTATTTTTCTGTTAATAAGTACCGTTGCTTGGTCACAAAACGCTACCATCAAAGGGCGCGTTACGACTACCGATGGCAAAGCTGCCGAGTTTGTGAACGTAATTTTAAAAGGGACAAACAAAGGGGTGGTTGCTGACGCCGAAGGTAATTATGAGTTGACCAACATCAAACCAGGCAATTACACCCTACAAGCAAGTTTTGTAGGCTTAACACCCCTTTCCAAAAAAATCACCATTGCCGCAGGACAAGTAGTAGAGGCAAATTTAGAACTAACCGCCAATAGCCAACAGCTTCAAGAAGTCTTGGTTACGGCCAATCCGAGCAAATACGTCTCCGATTATCCTTCCATCTCACTACGTCTCAAAACGCCTTTGTTGGAGCTGCCCCAAAATATTCAGGTGGTAACGGCGCAAACGTTGAAAGACCAACAAATCTTTGATATGTCGGAGGGCGTAACGCGTAATGTCAGCGGTGCCGCCCGCTCTGAACACTGGGAAACCTATGCCCGTATTTCGATGCGTGGGTCGCGCATTGCCGCTTTCAGAAACGGGATGAACGTCACCGAGGTTTGGGGGCCACTGACCGAAGACATGAGTATGGTAGAGCGAATTGAGATTGTGAAAGGCCCTGCTGGATTTATGTTGGCCAGCGGCGAACCGAGTGGCTTTTACAATGTAGTCACCAAAAAGCCAACGGGCATTACCAAAGCCGAAGCCACCATGACTGTCGGGAGTTTTGGAACGTACCGTAGTTCAATGGATTTTGATGGAAAATTGAGTAAAGATGGCAAAGTTCTGTACCGCCTCAATTTGATGGGACAAATGAAAGGCACGCACCGCAATTACGAGTTCAACAACCGTGTGTCAATCGCTCCCGTCATTAAGTTTCAAATCAACCCTACTACGTCACTAACCGCCGAATACACCCTCCAAGGCGTTGGTATGTCGCCCATTGGCTCGGCCTACGCTTTTTCCCCTAAAGGAATAAGCGACTTGCCGCATGATTTTACGATGTTGGAGCCTAACATGAGAACCACTAACATCAAAGACCAGTCGATTTTTATCACCCTTTCGCACAGCATCAATGCCAACTGGAAATTTACGGGCCAGGTAGCTTATTTACATTATGACCAAGTAGGTGAAAGCCTATGGGCATCGGGCTTTAGCGGCGACACCTTGAAAAGAACATCAAGCATCTGGGATATTCTGGGACAAACCAAAGTAGGCCAATTTTTTGTCAACGGTGATGTACAAACGGGCGGAATCAAACACCGCATTCTGACAGGAATTGACATGGGAAACAAAGACTTTTACCATGACTGGAGCCAAGGAGGAATTGTGGGAGATTTGAACGTTTATCAACCTGTTTACGGACAAATTCCAGCTAAAAACTATGCCGTTTACGACCGCAGTTTGAGCATTCGTGAACGTGGTGTTCACTACAACAATAGCTATACCGCCCTTTACGCTCAAGATGAAATCCGTTTGGCCAACGACAAACTTCGCGTCACGTTGGCAGGCCGCTACACCTCAACTAACGACATTGACCCCTATTCGGGCACGGTAAAATCGGGTAAGTTTACGCCACGTTTCGGGCTTAGTTATTCTATCAACAAAAGTACAAGCGTGTATGCCGTCTATGATGAATCGTTTATTCCACAGGCGGGAGGTACGTTTGAAGGCAAAAAATTTGACCCTATCATAGGCAATAACAAAGAGGTCGGTATCAAAAAAGAATGGCTGGATGGCCGTTGGAATGCTTCAGCAAGTGTGTATCGAATCACTAAAAACAACGTGTTAACGGCAGATCCTAATCATCAGTTTTTCTCGATTCAATTGGGACAAACCCAAACGCAAGGGATTGAGCTTGACCTCCGTGGGCAAATTGTATCGGGCTTAGACATGACCATGAATTATGCCCTTACTGATGCCAAAATCACCAAAGATACCGACAACAAACAAGTCAATAAACAAGTACCAGGTACCGATAAGCACATTGCCAACGCGTGGCTGAGCTACCGAGTGCAATCAGGCAAGGCAGCTGGCTTAGGCATCTCGTTGGGTGTACAAAACACCAGCGGACGCACCAACTGGTACGGAATTTACAACCCAGACGTTGACCCATCAATGCCGAACTACACCCGTTTTGACGGTGCTGTTTCTTATCAATTGAACAAGTTTGGCATTGCCTTGAACGTAAACAACATTTTCAACAAATACCTGATTACAGGTGGTGCCTATTACCCTTGGAGTTCAAGCTATTACTCGCAAGTAGAAGCACTTCGCAATGCGCGTTTGAGTATCAATTATAAGTTCTAATTACATTTCCTAAACCCTCCCTTTTTTTACAAAACGTCCATTTTAACAATCTAAATACGATGAAAACTACCTTATTAACTGCTCTTTTTAGCACTGCACTTTTAACGACATTTGCTCAAAAATCAAAAGACATCGAGGCCATCAAAGGACAATGCGGCTGCTTTGACATCACCTTCAAATATGCCGAAACATTTGCTCCAGACACTGCCTACAAATACCATAACCGCGAATTGGCCTACGGTAGAGAGTATATATTCGCCATTGAGGAGTCTCCCAACAAAATTGTACTTGAGCACTTACTTGTCATTAAAGATACCATGATTGTCAAACATTGGCGCGAAGATTGGACTTACCAAAATCCGCATTTACTTACCTATTACACCAACAATGATTTCAGGTATTTGAATATCAAAAACAAGAATTTTCAACAAGGCTGGACCCAGAGTGTGTATGGTACCCAAGACGAACCACGTTACTCAGGCTATGGCGAATGGGCGCATATCAACGGTAAGTCGGTGTGGGAATCACGTGCCGATGCGGCCCTACCAAGACGCGAATACACCACCCGAAACGACTACAATGTATTGAGTCGTGGAAACCGTATTCACGTCACCAGCAAAGGGTACTTACACGAACAAGACAACGACAAAATCAAGCGTGAAGAAGGAAAAACTGACGTGCTTCTTGCGAGTGAAAAAGGCTTAAATGACTATGTGCGAATCGATATGGCCAAATGTGAATCGGCAAAAAAATGGTGGACGGCCAATCAAGCATTTTGGAAAGAAGTAAGAGCCGCTTGGCAAGAGGTGGAAGATTCACACAAGAGTTTCAAGCTAAAAGACAAAGTTGATGACCAACGAATCGGAAGCTATATTTACGATTTGGAGAAAAACAAAGCCCTCCCAGTAAGCGAAGTAAAAGGAAAAATGAAAGCCGTTCTGGAGAAATTTATCATCTGGAATACAGGAATTTAAGCACTATTAACATATGAATTTCAAAAAAATCATCGGGCTCATTCACCTCTGGCTTGGGCTGTTGTCGGGGCTGGTGGTATTTGTGGTAAGTCTAACGGGCTGCTTGTATGCGTTTCAGCAAGAAATTCAGGACGCGCTTCAAGACTTTCGCTTTTCAAAAGTGGAAAATAAGGCTGTACTCCCTCCTTCTGCTTTTGAGGCAGTAGCCCGAAAAGCCTTGCCCAAAGCCCACTTGCACGCCATCAATTACCCAGCAAAAGGACGGAGTGTAGAGGCCATTTTTTTTGATTTCGCGCCCAATGAACACTATTACATTGTGTATCACAATCCTTATACGGCGGAGGTGCTCCACGTTCAAAACATGGAAGAAACCTTTTTTCATTGGGTGTTAGATGGCCATTATTACCTATGGCTACCACCCGAAATCGGCCAACCCATCACGTCGTATGCTACCCTCATTTTTGTGTTTTTGCTTATCACTGGCATTGTGCTTTGGTGGCCAAAAAACAAAGCAGCGGCCAAACAACGCTTCTGGTTTCGTTGGAAAGAAGCGACACAATGGAAACGTAAAAACTACGATTTACACAATATTTTAGGTTTTTATAGCTCGGCTTTGTTGCTCATTATTGCTGTTACAGGGATATTTTTTGGCATCCAATGGTTTACCTACCTCATTTACAATGCCACAGGTGGCGAAAAAAACCTATTATTTACCGAGCCAGTTTCACAAAAACCCATTCCAACCAACTTCAAGAAACCCGTCACGGATTTGATTTGGGAAAAAATGAAAGCCGAACACCCCGATGCCGTTTCGCTTGAAGTTCACGCTGTTGAGTCCGATTCAGCGTCGATTGGGGCCAATGTAAACAAAAAAGAGGGCGTATTTTGGAGCATCGACTACCGCTATTTTGACCAATATACCTTAAAAGAAATTCCTGTCAGTCATGTCTATGGCCGATTAAAAGACGCCAATGTGGCCGATAAACTCATCCGAATGACCTACGATATTCATACAGGAGGAATTTTGGGTTTTGCAGGAAAAGTCTTGGCTTTTTTGCTTTCGGTCGTTGCCACCAGTTTGCCCATAACAGGTTTTCTGGTATGGTGGGGACGAAGAAAAAAGAAAGAAAGAACAGCCATAAAATCAGCAAAAGTAGAAGCTATTTAAACCATTGGTTGGCTGGTTGCTCACAACCAGCCAACTTTAAACCAACAACAACCATGAATCATCAAACGCAAACCTTATCTGAACGCACCAACGGCTACGTTGGTTTTTGCGATTGTTGCCAACGTTTCAACGTCAGCTTTAACAACTCCCTCTTCATTTTTTCAAAAAAAGAATTACGCAATTTCGCCGAAATCTTGCGTGACAAAATTGGCATTAAACCATTTTATACCTCTCATGGCAAAGAAATTATTCTACAAACCCCCATGAGTAATTATTACTTGGTTTTTACAGATGCCGAAATAAATGAGCTTATCCACATGATTTCTGAAGCGCTTCTTTTATCGGATGCCAATGAAATATTGACAAATTCGAACCTTTCAGGCAATAATTGAGGCTTTTTTTTATTAATCTATTTATAATTAGTCTAATTTAATTTTAAAATATAACCCCTCCACAAGCATGTGTGAATTTAAAACCCTTCACTTAGACGATAAACTTGGCTACGTGCTTCAATGCATTCACTGTAAACAAATCACCATTGGCTTTGGTATTTTGGTCTTCAACCGTAGTGTCAACGAATTTTATAAATTGGTTCAAGATACCCACAGTTGTTATGCACATCACCTGACGATGGGCTTAGACCACAAATTGCGCGCTATTCCGTTTCTCCAGCTAAGTGAGCAAAGTTGTGTAACGGTTTCTCTCAACGACCTTTACAATTTAGGAGAACTATTGGACTTTGCCTGCGCCAAACTCCAGCTTGAGAAAATGATTGCGACCCTTCCCAACAATTAACGCGACTATGAAAACGCTGCACTTCCGCACCAACATCGACTGTCCCTTTCGACTCTTGAAAGCAGCCTGTGGTTTGGAGTGCCTTAGGGGAAAATATTGCCATTTTAGCGTTGATTTGGTTGAAAAAAACCATGTCCTTACCATTAAAACGGACTACTTACAACCCGATGAAATCATCCAAGCATTAAGCCAAGAAGGCCTTCGCTGCGAGATACTTCCTAGTAGTTGATGTAAAAGGGATTTTAATAATCCCTTTTTTTTGCTACTTTTGCCCCCAGTTTATGGTGCTAGTCAAAATATCCTTTTTGACCCAAGCTTAATAGGGAATTCGGTGCAATGCCGATGCTGTCCCCGCAACTGTAAGTTTCATTCGTTTGTTTTCACTCTACTTTACCACTGTCCTTTTGGGCGGGAAGGTCTGAAAACAAGAAACAAGCCAGGAGACCTGCCATTGATTATCCTTGATAGTGTTCTTACGGAGGATGAGAACAGTCGAGTGCTTTTTTTCATATTTATTTTTAAAAAATGATAAGACGTACTTCTACTGTACTCGTCTATGTGCTTGGTATTGCTTTAGCAGGATTCAGTCCCAGCTGTTATTCCCAAAAAGAGCAAACCCTCTGTGAGGTAACGGTCACGGCGGTAAAACCTGAGCGGTTTATGATTGGACAAAAAGTCAAAGACATTGACTCCACGCAGCTTGCGCAAAATCGCTTTACCACCCTCGCCAATTTCCTCCAATTTCAGTCACCCATCGCCTTCAAAAGCTACGGAGCAGGCCAGCTTGCCACTATTTCGTTTAGAGGCACCTCCTCTAGCCATACGGCCGTTTTATGGAACGGCGTCAATATCAATTTCCCCTCATTGGGCCAATCGGACTTCTCAACGCTTCCCATGAGCGGTTTCGACGAAATGACAATTCAGTATGGTTCGGCAGCGAGCTGCGTCGGAACCGACGCCGTTGGTGGAAGTATTTTACTTCGCTCAGTTCCTAAGTTTAACCAAACAGGGCTACAAGCCATCGCAGGTCTAAGTGCTGAGAGTTCTAAAAACTATGCAGGACAAGCGGGGCTTCGGTTTTACTATCCTGTAACCAAAAATTGGAAAATTTCTGGAAAAACACTCTTCTACGGAGCAGACATTCGCAACGACTTTGGCAATGACCCCATTCAAAATAGAAAGGGAGCTCAATACCCTGTTGAACCCATGCAAACCCTCCAGAAAGGGTTTGTTCAGGATATTTACGCCCTTCACTCCAACGGGAACCTTCTTAGCCTAAACACCTGGATAACAGACAATAATCTTACTATCCAACCCAATAATCTTGCGCTACGGGAAATTACCCAAACCAAAGCACAACGGTATGTGTTGTCGTACAACGTTGGTAAAACCCTCCTTAGAGCAGCTTATATCAACGATGTGCTGGACTACGGCAGAGCAGACAATACGAACCCTAGCCATACCGACATTGACCGATATTTATTTAGGGTCGAGCATGATTTTTCGTGGATTAAAAGCTGTGAAAGAGGGACAAACCTCAAAGTTGGTTCAGAAGTTACTCACTACGCAGCCCAAGTGGATGGTTATGGAAAAGAACTAAAAACCGAAAACCGTGCCGACTTTTATCTATTGCTTAGGTACCAGCACAGTCTGCGGTTTTCTAGTTCACTCAACCTTCGTCAGGCGCTGGTAAGCGGCTACAATCCACCTTTTACACCGTCCCTTGGCATCGACTATCGCGTTTTTAGCTCCCCCACCGATCGCCTCAACCTTACCACCAATATCGCCTACAGCTATCGGGTTCCGACCCTCAACGAACGTTATTGGGTCAACCTCGGAAACCCAGCCCTTCAACCCGAAATTGGATTTAACAAAGAAGTCGGAGTAGTATGGAAACGACGTACCACCGAACACTTCCATCAGCAATACAGCGTCAATGCTTTTCACAATTTGATTGACAATTGGACGTATTGGAATCCTGATAAGAATTATAAAGTCGAAAATTTACAACAAGTCCTTGCCAAAGGCATTGAAATAGAAACGAGCCATCGGGTTATTTCATCGGCTTGGGAAGCAACGGCGCAGTTTCAATATGCCTTGACGCATTCTTCCCAACAAAAAGCATACGGCCCTTATACCCAAGACATTTTAGGCAAACAGTTGATTTACGTACCTCGGCACAGCTTCAGCGGTACTTTGGGCGTCACCTCAGGCGCTTGGTCGTTTACTGTTCAGCAACTCTATAATTCCGCACGTTATATCACTTTTGACCACTCGGGGCGGCCTTTCCCAGGTTATTACTTGATGAACGCTTGGGCAACTTACCAGTACAAAATCAAGCAACATCGGCTTCATTTTCAACTGCAAGGGAATAATCTTACCAATACGCTGTACCCCAATCTCAAGAAAAATGCGATGCCAATGCGCTCGGTATCGTTCAATGTCATTTTCATTTTCAACCAATTAAATAAATAATTTCTATGAAAATCAATGCTATTTTGGCAGCTATTTTCGCAGTAAGTATCTTAGCTTCTTGTGAAAAAAACGAAACCGAACCTTTACAACCCTACGACTCAGGGGTGATTGTTGTCAATAGTGGAAACTTCACAGATAACAATGGCACACTCAGCTTGCTTCAACGCTCGGGGCAATCAGTAGTAACTGACATTTTTCAAAAAGAAAACATGCGTTCTATCGCGGGAGGCTTGAGTGGATACGCCGAAGTAAATGAAAAGGGGATTATTTTGGTCGATAATTCGACGGCAGGAAAAGACCTAATCGAAATTGTAAACGCTCGTACCTTTAAAACTGTAGCGACCATTCCTTCGACCGAAATTGAAAATCCGCGCACTGTTATCAAAGTTTCCGAAACAAAAGCGTACGTCAGTGCATGGGATGCCACTGGCGATTTTTCTAATTTTTACAAAAACCCAGGCTACATCGCGGTTTTGGATTTGACAACGAACAAGATTGTGAAAAAAATCGCCGTCCAAAACGGTGCTGAATCACTGGTATTGGTAGGAAATGAAGTGTATGTCGGGAACACAGGCTCAGGCAAAACCATCCTTACAGTGATTGATGTCGCATCGGATGCCATCAAACAAACGATAGAAGTAGGCCGAAATCCAACCCTCATTGGCCTGGACGCCAGCAACAAACTTTGGGTATATGCAGGTGGCGAACTTCAAAAAATCAATACAAGCGCCAAAACGGTAGAATCCAAACTAAAAATCACCTCAACAAACGCGTCTAAATCACCAAGCTCATTTGTTTTGAGTGCTGACAAAGCCACTATTTACTATACTTTCTCGTTTTATGATTCTGCCGATGGCTACGCTCAAAAAGGCGAAACCTATAGCTTCAGTACGACAAGTACGGCCATTGAAGCAAAAACACCTTTCATAAATCGCCTCTTTGGAGGTGGCTTGGCCGTTGACCCACAAACGGGTGATCTCTACGCTGGGTTAGTCCCTTCTTACAAACAAGCTGGATACGTATTTCGGTATAAATCAAACGGAACACTTATTGACTCCGTCAAAGCAGAAATTGCCCCTAGCAAGTTTTTCTTTAAAAAGTAAAAATCTTCGTTATCCACCCATTGAAAATCTATATCCTTTCAGGGAATATCTGAAATTGAAACACCTTATTAGTTTTGTAAAAAGGGGATTAGCCATGTGGTTAATCCCCTTTTTTACTCTAGGCACGCCTTTGTTCCCCATTCATAGTAGCCCAAAGTGTTTGAAGATTCGTATTATAATCAGCTATAAATACCTTTAAATCTTGCCCAATGCTGCCTGTTTTATTTGCATTTCTCTGCACTTTTATCCCCGCTCTTTACCTAGCGGCACAGCCTTCAGCTACCTATTACCAAGACATAAAATCTGACATTGTACTTCCTGCTGAAGCTGGGAAAAATACGCTGAAGCTTTTTCAGTCGAAAGACCAACGAATCTGCGTTACTTCGACGGGTATTTTTAGGTTCAAATCTGGAAAGTGGACTGGCCAAAAGCAACCCATCGAATTGACCAATGCTTCATTAGATGGCGATGGAAATGTGTGGATGGCGACTGCTCAAGGCATTTATTCCGAAAAAAAAGAGAAACAAATACCTCAAATTCCGCTTACTCAAAAAGACTCAATTCTTGCACTTTTCTGGGAAACTCCCAAAAAACTATTCGTTGGGACTAACAATGGTCTTTGGCAATGGGACGGCCAATGGCATCAACTTCCAGCAGCCAAAGAAAGTCGTGTCAATGGAATGGCTGTTGATGCCAAAGGGCAACTTTACCTAGCGACCAATCGTGGCCTATGGCGCCGCACCAACGACCGATGGATTAATCTTGACGAAAGCCTCATGGCCGTAGGGAACAAAGAAACGTATTTTTCACTTACCAGCTACCGCAATGGTCAAGACATGGTGTATGGAAGTCCTTGGTCGGTGGGCTGCATCGCTGGCGATGGCAATCATTGGGTCGTGCGAGGAACGGATGGGCTGCCCTACGGACCAGTAACTGTTTTAAAACCAGCGACAAACGGGTTATGGATGGGAACACCAAAAGGCGTTATCAAAAAAGGGGAAAATTGGCAGTATTTTAATGGGAAACGCTGGCTACCCGACAACCAAGTCAATGACATTTTAGTGATTGACTCGCTGACGGTTTGGGTGGCAACTCCCCAAGGAATTGCGCAGATTCAGCGTCAATCCATGACCCTCGAAGCAAAAGCAGCTTATATCGAAAAAGTCATTGACCTTCGACACAATCGGCGCGGTTTGGTTAATCACTCTAGGTTAAAAGAAGCGGGTGAGATAGCAACCAGTTATTTAAACAACGAAGACAACGACGGGCTTTGGACGGCCTGTTATTTGGTCGCTGAATGTTTTCATTACGCTTCGACGGGCGACACAGCCGCCAAAAGCAGGGCAATTCGGACGTTTGAAGCCCTCGAACGGCTCGAAAAAGTATCAGGTATTTCAGGTTATCCTGCTCGCTCATACGCCTTGGCTTCCGACCCCATCACGCAGTCGCGGTCGCCGCACCCAAAACTCTGGCACCCCTCCCCCGACGGTCAATGGCAATGGTTGGATGATACCAGTTCGGACGAAATTACGGGGCATATTTTTTCATTGCCCATATTTTATGATTTGGTAGCCAACAATGAACAAAAAGAACGCGTTAAGCAGTTAATCAAACGCATTGTGGACCACATCGTTGACCATGATTATCACTTGATTGACTTTGACGGCAAACCCACCCGCTGGGGTATTTGGCATCCCGATTCCCTCAACCATTCGCCCAACTGGATGTACGAACGCGGCCTCAATTCACTCCAAATTTTGTCATTTCTCAAAACTGCCTCTCACTTCACGGGTGATGAAAAGTATGAAAAACACTATCAGTATCTGGTAAATCAACATGGTTATGCTCAAAACGCGCTTTATGCTAAAGTGTATGGCCCTTTTGAAACCAGCCATTCGGACGATATCCTCAACTTTTTCCCTTATTATGGTTTGCTCAACTACACAAAAGCAGACCCCAATCGCGAACTCTACCTCAAAAGCCTCGAACGAAGCTGGAAAGCTGTTAAGTCTGACCACATGCCTATCTGGAACGTTATGGCCAGCGTGATGCTCCGTAAAGACTGTGATGTAGCCATCGCTTTGGAAGAAATCCAACAATTTCCGCTCGACTTGGTCAACTGGCGAATGGAAAACAGTCATCGGTGGGATTTGCCCAAAGACCCAATGTTGAGTCGCTTCCGACGTTCACAATCTACCAAGGCGATTCCTACCCCCGAAAGTGGCATTTCTCGCTGGAATACCAATCCCAAAGAATTTGACTCGGGCGACGGCGGTAAAACCGAAGACAGTGGCTCATACTACCTTTTTGCGTATTGGATGGGTCGGTATTATGGATTTTGGAAATGATTTCTAAGAGCTTCAAGTCGCTTACTACTCATCGCTGTTTTACCTTTTGAGGATAATGCGCGAATTAATTATTTGTATTTATTCCAAATAAAATACCCCAAAACCTTGGAAGTAAAAAGTTTTGGGGATTACTTTGTGCTACTATTTATAACGAGTCTAAATACAAGTTAAAATATACACATGAAATCTTTTTTTATTACCATTTTGCTCAGTACCACCGCGCTCTTCAACGTATTGGCTCAAACAGGGCAAGTGAGAGGAGTAATTACTGACAAGGAAGGTAAACCCGCACCTTACGTAACAGTTCAGTTGAAAGAAATTCAAAAGGGTATCAACTCGAATGAGAAGGGCGAATTTATTATTGGAAATCTCAAGGCTGACACCTATACCCTCGTTGCTTCCTTTGTTGGGTACAAGACTTTGAGTCAAAAAATAAAAATTGAAGACGGTAAAACACTTTCTCTTTCACTTGAATTGTTTGAGAACGCTGAGTTATTGAAGGAAATCGTCGTTTCTGGCACATACACGGCTAATCGTGCTACAACCTTGGGCAAAGCAAACATTCGCCCGCTTGATTTACCTCAAAGCACGGCTGTGGTAAGTGGTACGGTCATCGCCGACCAGCAAGCCGTCCGTTTGGGGGATGTTGTTAAGAATGTGAGTGGCGTTTCGCTCACAGAAACACGCGGCGGAGTAGCTGAAACATTTTCATCTCGCGGTTACAGTGTGGGTATCGCAGGGGCAGGCGGTAGTATTTTTAAAAACGGAACAATCAGCAATACAATGGGTTTCCCTGACGCCAGTACCTTAGAATCGGTTGAGGTCATGAAAGGGAGCTCTGCCTTGTTGTACGGGAACGTATCAGGAGGTGTTATCATCAATATGGTTACCAAAAAACCACGCTTCGACTGGGGTGGCCAAGCGTCAATGTTAGTAGGGAGCTACAACCAATACAAACCAACCATTGACATCTATGGCCCAATTAGTAAAAAACTGGCTTTCCGAGTAGTAGGCACCTACGAAAATGCACAAAGCTACCGTGACGTTGTTAAAACAAATCGTACGTACATCACACCATCGTTGCTGTACAAAATCAGTGACAAAACCGATGTTTTGTTACAAGCCGACTTTTTGAGAAGTAATATTGTACCTGACGCAGGTGTGGGTACTCCAAACAGCCGAATCACTATCACCGAATTGCCAGATGCGCCAAGAAACCGCTTCATCAATACCGTTTGGGCGTACAACAACACCGACCAAACCGCTGGGTTTTTGACAATCAACCATCGTTTTAATTCTAACTGGAAGCTTACGGCGATTGGTTCACTCCAAGGGACGCAAGTAAAAGGTTTTGGGGCGGGTGTACCCAATGCCATCCTCGCCAACGGCGATTACACCCGTAGTTTAAGTGCTGTCAATACGTCGGAGAAAGATTACACAGCTCAGCTCAATTTGAACGGTAGCTTTAAAACAGGCAAACTCAGTCATCAAGTCTTGGTTGGAGCCGACTTCGTTAGAATCGTCAACGTGAGCCATAGTTTCAAATTTACATCGGCTACAGGGGTAGTTGGTACCGCGTATGACAAAATCAATATTTTTGATTTTTCTAAATACGTAGCTCGTACAGATGTTCCTACGATTGCCGATACGGCTCGTACAACCACTCCACAAAACCGCTATGGCGTGTACGTACAAAATCTGATTACCATCAGCCCTAAGTTTAAGGTATTGGCTGGTTTGAGATATTCGTACCAAACGGCGTTTCAATCTACCATCTTAAACCTTGAGAAAAATGCCACTCGCCGTGGTACAGCAGCGGATAAGTCTGATGGGGCCTTTTCTCCAAAATTGGCGTTGATTTATCAACCTTTCCAAACGACCTCTATTTATGCTTCGTACAGCAACAACTTTAGCACCAATACAGGGACTGACATTTACGGCAACAACTTGAAACCATCGATTATCGACCAGTATGAACTTGGGGCTAAAAACGAATTTTTGGACGGTAAACTTTCGGTCAACGCCAGTGTCTATAAAATCATCAATAGCAACTTTGCCCAAACGGCGCTTTTCGATGCCAACGGCAACCCAAATACAAATTCCAATCTCAGAGAGCTTTCTGGAGAAACAACAAGCGACGGTTTTGAGGTAGATTTCAACGGGGCGTTATCTAAAAACTTCTACTTCATGCTAGGCTATGGTTACAACTACATGAGATACACCAACACGACTGGCGCAGTGGGATCACAAGTGGAGGGCGAACGTCTCATCAGAAACCCAAAAAACACAGCCAACGGTTCGGTTTTCTACACGTTCGATAAAACGAAATTGAAAGGCTTAAAAGTAGGTATCACGGCTTTTTACACGGGTGAGCGTTTTGCGGGGGGTAACAACGTCGTAGGCTTAAACAATGGCCTGAATAACACCACAGCGGCGTTGAGCTCATACAATGCCCTCATCCCACTTTCAGGATTCTCAACAGTCGATATTTCGGCGGGTTATACATTTGGTAAAATTTCGGTACTGGCGAAAGTTTCAAACCTCTTTGATACTAAAAACTACATCGTCCACGATCGTTACAGCATCAACCCTATCGCACCTCGTCAATATGCCACTACGTTGAGTTATAAGTTTTAAAGTTTGAAATGAAACAATTACACACACAACTGGTACTAGCTGAGTGTGTAATTGTTTCATTTTGACGATTTTAAATGCTATGCTAATTCGTATTTTTTTATTGGGAATAGTACTTTCGACCTTATTTTCATGTAAGAGTGAGGATAACTATCAGAAAATGACGGGTACTGCCCAAGGCACTACCTACGCCGTTACTTTTCGAGGCTCATTCGACGATTTTACAAAGACCCAAGCCGACAGTCTTTTTAACGTTATTGACAAAAGTATGTCGCTATGGGATAGTACTTCCCTGCTTTCCCGCTTCAATAATTCGCCCAAAACACAGGCCATCGACGAGCATTTTTACAACGTGCTTCAAAAATCGTTTGAGATTTACGACCTATCCGAAGGCGCTTTTGACCCAACCGTGGGGCCACTGATCAAAGCCTACGGTTTTATCCGCAAACAAAATCTTGCTGAACTGTCTCAAGCCTCCATCGACTCCATTCTTCCCCTCATCCACCTCAATAAAGTCTCTTTTAATGAGCAACAAGTGGAAAAAGACAACCCTAAAGTACAGTTAGATTTTAATGCCATCGCGCAAGGCTACACAGTTGACATCATCGCTTCTTTTCTCGAAAATAAAGGCATTGAGCATTACCTCGTTGAAGTAGGCGGTGAAGTGAGGGCAAGGGGAGTGAACAAAGAAAATATACCGTGGAAAGTAGGGATAGAACAACCCAACCTCAACGAATCAAACGAAACCAACCCTCTTCAATTGGTCGTAGGTTTGGAAAATGTTAGTCTAGCTACCTCAGGCAATTACCGCAATTTTATTGAAGTAAACGGAAAACGAATTAGCCACATTATTGACCCAACCACGGGCAAACCCGTCACTCACAACGTAATTTCAGTTTCGGTCATCGCACCTACTTGCACCGAAGCCGATGCGTGGGCGACGGCATTTACGGTGTTGGGGAAAGAAAAAAGCCTCAAAATCGCGAAAAAGCTAGATTTCGAGGCACAAATCACCTCCCTTTCCAACGGACAACTTGAGGTAGTCCAGACCGAAGGGTTTAAAAAACTAGTGCAATAAACCAGACCAATATATTCAACTTTCAATCCGAGTGTACCATGAAGTATTCCTTTTCATTCGCTCTTGTACTTGCGTTGGTAAGTACGTCGCTTTTTGCCCAAAACATCTTTCACAATCGTGAATTTTGGGCGACAAAACCCAGCATCGAGGTCGTAAAACAAAAAATGGCCGAAGGCAACAACCTCCTCGAAATGGGGCCAGGTGGCTGGGATGGGCCTCTTTTGTCTATCATGGCCGATTGTAGTTACGAAACCATTCAGTTTATTTTAGACCAACCTGGCATTGATGTAAATGTTGTCACGCACCATTCGAACAACTACTTGATGTGGACCACTCAAAAAGGCAACGTCCCCGTGATGAAGCTTTTGTTGGCGAAAGGTTCAAAAACGGACATCATCAACAGCCACGGTCAATCGCTCTTAATGCACGCAGCCCTCAGTGGCAAAGCTGACCCCGAAATGTATGATTTGTGCCTCAAAAACGGCGGAGACATCAAAAACGACAAAGACGAAGAAGGTCGCAATGTAATGCTTACGGCCATTGGCGGACTTAAAGACGTGTCTTTCCTTAATTATTTTGTCAGCAAAGGACTGACACTCAAAGACACAGACAAGAAAGGAAATGGGCTTTTTCATTATGCCGTTCAGGGAGGTAACATCAAAACACTCAAAGACTTAGTAGCCATGGGAGTGAGTTATGCCCCTAATACAGCGGGCGAAAATGCCTTTGCCTTTGTGGGTCGTGGCCGTGGTGGGCGTATCAACGTGGAGTTGCTTCAATACCTCAAAAGCCTTGGTTTAAACCCTAAAGCAGCATCTCCCAACGGCCAATCGTTGGCCCACACCGTTGCTCGGTTAGGCGCGGAAGAGCCCGTTCTGCAATTTTTGGTAGAAAATGGGCTTTCACTTTCGGAAGCTGATAAAGAAGGAAATACGCCTTTGATGCTTGCTGCAAGCCGAGGTAATGCCGCGTTTGTTACGTTTTGGTTAGATAAAAACAACGTAAACGCCGCCAACAAAGCAGGCCAAACCGCGCTTGCCCAAGCCGTGGCTACAAATACGCCTGATGTGGTAAAATTGCTGATTGACAAAGGGGCAAATCCCAAAATTAAGGACCAAAATGGCAACGATTTGTACTACACTTTGATTAGCTCTTATCGCAAAGGGAAAGGCAGCATTCAGCGTACCAGCGACATCATGAATTTATTGCAGGCTTCGGGCTTGGCAATGCCAAAAACGGGCAAACTTTTGCATACAGCATTGGACAAAGACGACAAAGACCTCCTGGCCAAACTCATTGAGTCGGGCGAGGATGTGAATGCCAAAGACAAAGACGGCTACACCGTTCTTCACTACGCTGGAATGAAGTCTAAAAACTTAGACTTGTTGAAATTTTTGGTAGAAAAAGGTGCGAACCCAAGCGTAAAAACTGAACTCAACGAGTCGGTGGTTGATTTGATTGCCGAAAACGAAGTGTTAGGAAAACAAAAATTGAATCTTGATTTTCTCAAAAAATAAGAAAACTAATTTTTCTGCTTGTTTACCGCATAAGGCATGGCAGGAAAGAGTCACAATATGAACAAGTCAAAAAAAATAATGGTGGGTGTAGTGGCCGCGATGGTCACTATTGCCTCTTTCGGGTTCCACAAACGTTCTGCCGAAGTATCATTCAAATGCCTAGTCCAGCTTACCAACTACTCTGGCGAGGGCGCTTACGTAGTGGTTTCATTGCTTGATAGCAAAGGGAAATACGTAAAAACCCTGCAAGTATTTGGCAAGGAAAAACGCTGGTACGATGACCTTCCTTCGTGGTTTAAATTTTACACCACCAAAAAAGAAAATGTGGACGGCGTCTCAGGGGCTTCTATCACCGCTGGAAACCGCAAAGTGTTTTCGCTCACTGCCGATGAAGCCACTTTTGGAAAAGGGTACAAACTACGTTTTGAAACGGCCGTTGAAAACCAAGAATACAAAGAAAAAGACGTCGAAATGGATTTTTCGGAAGCCAATATTGGCACTACCATCAATGGTACTGGCTATATTCGGTACGTAAAATTGCTTAAAACTCCTTGATTGAATGACTAAAATTTGGCGAAGACTACATTTTTTTAGCACCGTAGTCGCTGGACTTTTTATTTTACTTGCCTCCATCACGGGCTCAATTTTGGCTGTGGAACCTTGGTTTCACAGCCAAAATGCTGTTTCGGGCACCTATTCCTCTGACTTGACGTACGCAGCGTTTCAGCAAAAAATACAAGAAGAGTTTATCGAACTCTTTAGCTTAGAACAGGATGCGTACGGCAACCTCAAAGTTGAAGGAGTGGGTCTGGAAAAAGAGGGTACTCTTTATGTGAACGCCCAGACGGGCAAAATTGTCGCAAGCCCCAGCGCCCTCTCCCCCATTTTTGATTTATGTCGTGACTTTCACCGCTCACTTTTTCTCAAAACACCAGGTCGCATTTTGATGGGACTGGCATCGTTGGCGTTGGTTTTTCTTACCATCAGCGGAATTGGGCTCCACCTCAAAAGGGCGGGGGGAATCAGAGCTATTTTTGCCTCCATCAAAGTACTCGAAATCAAACGCGACGGCCATGCCCTCTGGAGTCGGTTATTTTGGGTACCCATTCTAGTCATCGCCATTTCGGGCGTCTATCTTTCCATTGTTCGATTTGCCCCATCCCCCGCAAAGCACATCGTATCAGCCAAGGTTCAGCCCATTAGCCTCCCACAAATTTTACTGAAAGATGTCAAAAAAGTGACTTATCCCATGATGGACGACGAGCCGTTGGTGATTGAAACCGCTGATAAAATTCTGTATTATACCAAATCAACAAACCAACTGATCAAAGTCGAATTACTTCCCGTAAGCGAACAGCTACGGGCAACGAATTTTGTGCTCCACACGGGCGAAGGGACAAAAATCTGGACGGGTATTTTGCTTCTTACGGCACTTGTGATGATTTTTTTAAGTGGTACAGGTTTCCAAATGGTGGCAGAAAAGTGGCGACAGAAAAAGCATTCGTCAGCACTGGATGGTACTGCCGACGTTCTTATTCTAGTCGGATCAGAAACAGGCCATACGTGGCGCTTTGCCGATGCGTTGGAACAAGCTTTTCACCAACAAGGCATCCGAGTAAGTTCTGTAGGAATGGAACATTTTCCCGTGATTAAAGGAAAGAAAACGCTCTTGTTTTTAAGCTCTACCTACGGCGACGGCGATGCTCCCGAAAATGCTCAACGTACCCTCCATCAGCTTGAAACCCTACTTTTGGACGCCGAACAAGTTCAGTTTTGTGTCTTGGGATTTGGTTCAAAAGAATACCCCGCTTTTTGTGCCTTTGCGAAAAAACTTAGAAATCAACTTAGAGAGCTGCCTAATACCCAAGAAATTGTCACCTACATGACAGTCAACAACCAATCCGTAGTTGAGTTTGTTGATTGGGTACGAGCCTTGAACAAATCCCGAAAACTTCAGCTTTCGATTGACACCAAGCAACTTAAACCTGTTCGCAAAAAAGGGTTAGCATCATTTATCATCCTCGAAAAGCAAGAGCAGCAAGATACCTTTCTGCTTCGTGTGGCGTATCCTACCAAACTTTCCATTCAATCGGGCGACTTGTTGGGCATTTATCCACCCCAAGAAAACATCGAACGATTTTATTCCATTGCGGTCGTTGCACCTTCCGAATTAGTACTCATCATAAAACGAACGGGGCTTTGTTCCAACTTCTTGGGTAGCTTGTCCGCAGGTGATACATTTGATGCCTACCTCAAACAAAATCCTTCTTTTTATTGTCCAAATAACACGCCTGTTTTAATGATTGCCAACGGGACAGGTATTGCCCCCTTTTTAGGAATGCAATCTTCTGAGAGTGTACTCTATTGGGGAGGCAGAAACGCTTCTGATTTTGAATTATTTGCCGATTATGCGGGTACCGCTAAATATCATTTGGTTTTTTCGAGAGAAAATAACGGTGGCTACGTCCAAGACTTATTGGTAGAACACCAGTCGGAAGTGGGACGTTTACTCAACAACCAAGGTTCAATCATGATTTGTGGGTCGCTTACGATGCTGAATGGCGTCCTACAACAACTTGATTCCATTTCTTCCAATTTTGAGCTGCCGTCTGTTGAAGCCCTAAAGCAACAAGGACGAATTTTGATAGATTGTTATTGATTGGCTGTCCTTCGTTTTGATTTTTTGCAGCAATGTTGCAAAAAATCAAAACGAAGGACCTATATTTGCATCATTGTTGCAAATATATTTATTCCAATGAAAAAACACCTTTATTACAGCTCGCTTCTTGCTTTAGGTATCGCCGCTACAATTAGCGCTTGCCACCAACACAATGACGTAAATCCAGACGACGACGCCCTTGAACACAAATTTATCAGGGTCATGGTCAGTGACGAAAAGACAACCGACCTTTCGTATGTCAATCCCCGAACGGGTGGTGTTACGTTTGAAAAAGCACTTTTTCCAAAATCTGCCCTTTATACCACTGCATCAGGACGATTTGGGGTATTAGTACACCGTGAGGATAATTACGTCCAAGCATTCGATAGTGGTTTTGAACAACATAGCGACCACGTTGATGTTAAAGGAACTCCTAAATGGGCAGCCATTGCAGGTCAAGGTAAACTTCCGACCCACTTCAAAAGCAAAGGCAATGAGGTTATCATTTTCAATGATGGTGACGGAACACTTGATATTGCCCAAGAATCTGATTTTCATAGTACTGGCGCAAAGATGAAAGCCATAAACGCGGGCAATGTAGCACACCACGGCGCCATGACTAAATTTGACAACGGTACGTATGCTATTACCGAAAAGGATGGTTCTATTGCTGGGACACTCCCCGAACGCGTAAAAATAGTGGACGCCAGTGGTAAACAAATCGCTGCTTCTACAGTGCAGACAAAAGGAATCCACGGTAATGCCTCAGATGGTAAAGTGGCGCTATTTGGTTCAGCTAGTGGAGTTTTAGTAGTAGAGCAAACAGGTACCCAACGCCTCATCCCTCACCCTGCTGACTTCGGTACAGCCTGGTTTGGAACAATTTTAGAGGGTGGGAACACATTTGTAGGCTACACTGCCGCTATGGGAGCTTACATTATTGACGTTGCTAACAATAAAATCACTCCCATTGTGGCCAACAAAGACATCATGCAGTGTAAAGTAGATTACACTGGCAATGTGTTGGTTGTTCTACTTCATTCGGGAGAGGTTCAATTATACAACATCAAAACGAATCAACTTATCAAGAGCGGCACTATTTTACCCGCCACTGACAAAGCTGAAACGCAAAAGCCACAGATTGAGGCAACTTCCAAATACTTATACGTAACTCAACCAAAAACTGGGGAGTTATTACAAGTGGAAATTGCGAATCTGTCTAAGTCCCAAAAAATCAAAATCTCGGCTACTCCTTACAGGCTTGCCATTGTAGGGATTGAGTCAAGTGAAGAACATTAATAAATGTCGAATGTAAAGGGCAGAGTGTCGAATGTAAATCGTGACGAGGGTTACTCACTACCCGAGAACGAATAGCTAAAATTCGACATTCTGTTCTTACTTGTTGACACACATAAAATATGTCATTTCCAACCTACGAAGTCATCATTATTGGCGGGAGTTTTGCGGGGCTGTCAGCGGCTATGAGCCTTGGCCGTGCTTCAAGAAAAGTCTTAATTATTGACAATCAGCTACCTTGTAACCGACAAACGCCACATTCGCATAACTTTCTGACCCAAGACGGAGAAGCACCTCTAACTATTTTAGAAAAATCTCGTCAACAAGTGGCGGCCTACCCGACGATTGAGTTTAAAATAGGTACGGTGAGTAATGCTGTAAAAACGGCTAACCTGTTTGAGGTCACACTCCAAAACGGGGCGCAATTTTCAGGGAAAAAGCTCCTCATTGCAGCAGGTATTAAAGACGATACTTCTCAGATAAAAGGACTCTCGGAATGCTGGGGTATTACGGTCATTCATTGCCCTTATTGTCACGGATTTGAAGTGAAAGGATTGCCCACAGCAGTCGTTGCCAACGGAAACGATGGATTTGAGTATGCAAAAATGATTTTCCATTGGACTCAGCAATTGACACTTTGTACCAACGGCCCCTCTACCCTTTCGGAAGAACAACTTCAAACGCTGCTTCAGCGGGGAATTTCGGTAATGGAAGAACCCATTGAAGCATTTATCCACTCTCAGGGGCAGCTCGAACACCTTTTATTTCAAAACGGAAAAACCCTCTCTGTGGCGGCGGCCTATTTTCGTCCCCCTTTTGTCCAATCAGGCGATTTTAGCGCGCAACTGGGTTATGAACTAACGCCACAAGGTTACATTCAGGTCAACGAAATGCAGCAAACCAGCCAACCTGGGGTGTATGCCGCAGGTGATAACACGTCTCCTTTTCGGTCGGTGGCCAATGCCGTTGCCAAAGGCTCGATGGCTGGCGCAGTTATTAATCGAGAACTCATTGAGGAGTCGTTTTAAAAAGGGGCGTCGGAGACGCTAATCCGTTTTTGCCCCAAATTATAGTTTAGGGCAAGCAAAAGGAATCGTTTTAAAAAGGGCGTCGGAGACGCAATTCCGTTTTTGCCCCAAATTATAGTTTGGGGCAAGCAAACTTTTTTTTGCTGTTGATGCAACCTTCTTGCTCGTTATTGCATCTTATAGACATAACAGCACATTGAAAGCAAAGCAATCCATGAAATAAGTAAACAAAAGGCAGTAGTTAGAAGCATTGATTTTGCCTAACTGCTGCCTTTTGACACAAATAAGCAGTTTTTACAGCCAAAACCGCTTATCTAAAAAAAATTACCGCTTATGTAAAAAAAGGTAGCTTGCAATGCACAGTACTATACCTTTGAAGCAGTAATTAACAACAGCCATTTTAAACAATAGCCATGAAAACTTCTAGCAGCTTCATTGCAGCATTCGTTTTGCTTTGTTCCAGTGTAATTGCCCAATCGCCCTCGAAAGGAAAAATCACAGGAGACGTTAAAGAATCAGCCACAAAACCACTTCCTTTTGCCACGGTTTTGTTGCTCAATGCCAAAGACTCTACCCTCGCCAAAGGGGCTATTTCGAGCGAATCTGGCACTTACGAATTTGAAAACATTTCACTTGGTCGGTATTTGATTTCGGCCACAATGGTAGGTTTTCAGAAATCATTCTCTGCGCCTTTTGAACTAAAAGAAGGTCAACTTAGCCTGAAAGTCCCATCGCTTATTGTTGCTGAAAACACCCAAACCCTTCAAGAGGTGAAGGTAGTTTCCAAAAAACCATTTGTAGAACAACAGGTCGATCGGATGGTTGTAAACGTGGAAAACAACATTGGTTCGGCGGGTGGAACCGCCCTCGAAGTGCTTGAAAAAGCCCCAGGTGTGACCATCGACCGACAAAATGACCGTCTTCAGTTCAAAGGCCGCCAAGGTGTGATGGTGATGATTGATGGGAAGTTACAGCAAATTTCGATGCAAGATTTGATGAATATGTTGCAGTCGATGCCAAGCGATAATGTTGAAAAAATTGAACTTATCTCCAACCCTCCTGCCAAATACGATGCCGCTGGAAATACGGGCCTCATCAACATTGTGCTGAAGAAAAACAAAAATTTTGGTACCAACGGAAACTATACTTTAGGTGCTGGTTATGGTCGCTATGAGAAACTAAACGGCTCGCTGGGGCTCAACTACCGCAATGCCAAATACAATGCGTTTGGAAATGTGAGTGTTTTTCACGGGCGCTTCCAAAATACCCAAGACATCGACCGCACGATTGCGTTTCAAGACCAAGTTACGTACATGGACCAAAACAGTCCACGCGTAGGAAATCCTCAAAACGTGAGTTTTCGGGGCGGGGTTGACTTTTTTGTCACCCAAAAAACGACCATTGGTGTATTAGCCACTGGCTTTCTCAACCAGTTTAAAATGAATGGTGTTTCAAAAACGGATTTCCGCGATAAGAACCAAACGCTAACAAGTCGTTTTGAAACTGATACTTACAACCACAACCGTTTGGATAATTATACGGCCAACGTCAACCTTAAACACGATTTAGGGAAAGGACGTGAGCTGACTGCCGATGCCGATTACTCGATTTTTAATGGCAACTCTGGAAATGATTTACGTACTACCTACTTCTCCCCTAGTGATGAAATTACCAGCAAGGATGTGTTCAGAAACATCATGCCTTCAAACATCCAAATCGCGGGTGCAAAAATTGACTATATCCACCCGCTTAAAAAAGGCAAAATAGAAACAGGTGCCAAAAGTAGCTTTGTAAATACCGACAATGACATGCGTTTTGAAACCCAAGTAGATAACGTTTGGACACTTGACCCAACTCGCTCTAACCAGTTTATTTACAAAGAAAATATCAATGCAGCCTACCTAAATTATAGCACCTCATTGAACAAAAAAACGCAAGTACAGTTGGGCTTCCGCGCTGAGCACACGCACTCGCAGGGTAACTCAGTGACGCTCAACAACGTCGTGGATCGTAATTACGTCAACCTGTTCCCAAGTGTGTTTGTGTCTCGTTCGCTCGACACCAACAACGTGCTGAATGTCTCTTACAGCCGCCGTATCGACCGTCCCAATTACCGCAACTTGAACCCGTTCCAGTTTTTCCTTGACCCTTATACGTTCCAACAAGGAAATCCAAACTTGCGTCCACAGTTTACGAATTCGTTCCAAATTACCCACGTCTTCAAAGGCGCATTTTCAACTTCCTTGGGCTACAGTCGCATCAATGACGTGATTGCTGACCAAATTCCGAAACAAATTGCGTCTGAAAACAAGACCTACGTAACCACCGAAAACCTTGACCACCAAGACAGCTACAACCTCACGTTCAGTATTCCAGTGACGGTTAATAAATGGTGGACGATGCAAAACAACATCAGCGCGTTTTATAACCGCTACCGCTCGTTCTATTACGGCGCTGACCTCGACTTGGGGCAATTTGGAGCAACGGTGTTTATGACCAACAACTTCACTTTACCCAAAGGATATACGGCCGAATTGAGCGGTTTTTGGAACTCCCCAACGCAGTATAACCTCTTGCAAGCCAAAGCACAAGGACAAATCAGTGCTGGTTTTGCCAAGTCGCTGTGGAACCGTAAAGCCTCTCTGCGCGTCAACGTGAACGATATTTTCTTCTTGAACCGCTTTGCAGGCACGGTAAAATACCAAGATTTGAATTTCAAAATATATTCTCGCTGGGAAAGCCGCCAAGTACGGGTATCATTTACTTATCGTTTCGGAAATCAAAACGTGAAAGCAGCTCGCCAACGTAGCACAAGTACCGACGACATCCGCAACCGCGCCAACTCGGGTCAAAACTAGCAAAAACAAGGGTCGGGAAACGAACCCACCCTTTCAACGATATTTTAGTTTAGGTTAAGAAAACGTCGGAAAGCCATGCTTTGATTAAGGCATGGCTTTTTTTATTTTGGTTTTTTAGTACCTTATTGCCCTGTTTTTACGTTAAACATTGGAATTAAACCTCCCTCAATTAGACAAAACGCCATGACAAAAACCGCTACCCTCCGAGTAACACTGCTCAGTTTGAACCGCTTCTTTGGTTTTTTACTTGTCCTTAGTGGCTTTTCGGCCTTCTCTCAAGAAAAATCGTTGCTCTGGGAAGTGTCAGGAAATGGGCTCGCTAAACCATCTTATGTATATGGAACCATTCACATGATTTGCCCCAAAGATTACTTGATGACCGACTCAACCAAATCGACCTTTGGGAAAGCGGAACAAGTTTATCTTGAATTGGATATGGACGACCCAACGTTAATGACCAAGATGATGCAAACTTCTATGCTGACCAACGGTAAAAAATTGAAAGACTATCTGTCGGAAGATGACTATGCTGTTTTGGACAATTATTTTAAAGAACGTCTCAAAATGAGTATTGCCATGTACAACGGCCTGAAGCCTTTTACGGTCATGTCCATGATTTACATGACTTTCCTCGACTGCCAGCCTCAATCTTTTGAATTAATGTTTACTCAAATGGCCACCAATTCAAAAAAAGAGTTGTTAGGCTTAGAAACTGTTGAATTTCAAATGGGCATATTTGACCAAATTCCGTACGAAAAACAAGCTGCCTTGCTTGTGGATATGGTTCGTAAAAAAGAAGAGTCTTCCAAAGAGTTTGAAAAAATGGTGGCATTATACAAAGCCCAAGACCTAGAAGCGCTCGTCAAGCTGATGGACGATAGCGACTGGGATTTTAACGGATACGAGGACATTTTGCTCGCCAATCGGAATGCCAATTGGATTCCAATTATGGAAAAAGCCATGCAGTCGAAATCGTCGTTTTTTGCCGTTGGTGCAGGACACCTTGGTGGAGAGAAAGGCGTTTTGAACTTGCTTAAAAAGAAAGGATATTCGGTAAAACCTATTTTATAAAATGAAAAAAAACACTTTGTTTCTCTTACTTACCCTTTCATTTTCAATCATTTCCCGCGCCCAAACCGTCGATGAAGTGATTGAAAATTACCTAAAAGCCATTGGGGGTAAAGAGAAGTTACTTTCCTTAAAAACACTACGAACAACGGGTTTTCTCAAAATGCAAGGGATGGAAATTCCCTATATTCAGCAACAAAAAGCGCCCAATTTACAACGTTCGGTCGCGTTGTTTCAAGAAAAAAGTATTTATCAAAACTGCTTTGACGGAACAACGGGCTGGCATACCAATCCAAAAACGCTACAATTAGAAAAGCTATCGACCGAAGAGAGCGAAACCTTAAAGGCTGACATTCAAATGCTTGACCCATTTGTAAATTATGCCGAACGCGGATATAGCGTGACTTTGGAAGGAAAAATGCTTGTTGAGGGCAAAGATTGTTACCGTGTGCGCTTGCTCAAAAAACCACCGCCAATGACCAACGCTACCGTAGCAGAACTGTCGAGTTTCTACTTTTTCGATACCAAAACCTATTTACCTGTTTTAGTACGAAATGCGATTAAAAAAGGAACAGGAAAAGGCGGGTATATGGACACGTATTTAAGTAAATTTCAAGCAGTTAACGACATGATTTTCCCGTTTGAAATTACTCAAAAAATCAATGGAAAAACCACGCTTTCGATCGCTGTCACCCAAGTAGAAACCAACCTTGATTTGGCAGATCAAGAGTTTGCATTTCCAGGCTAAGAGACTTTCCAAGTTTAATTCTCACATGAACCTGAAACTTGGAAAGTCTTATCACTACACCAGATTGAACGCATTAAAAAAAGTAGCCTCAGCGAGGCTGAATCTTAGTAGAAAAAAAGGGTAAAGGCAATTCAAAAGCCCCATCGGGGTGGCATCTTTCGCCGAACGTCGGCCGCCCCGATGGTGATTGGGGGGATTCGATTCCTCTTTCTACTAAGATGTAGCTCCTCTGGAGCAATGAATAGGTCTTTATATTTTAATGCGTTCAACCTGTCACTACACAAACAGCCTTTCCAGGGTTAATCCTCACATGAACCCAAAACTTGGGAAGGCTCCAGCTTACGTTATTCTTTCACAAACTCCTTCACGTCCACACCCTGTTTAAAACTCAGTTTATTTTCAGTCGGTTTAAATTGCACTGTTGCAAAGGCTTGGGGAATGCTAAAAGTATGGTTTCCAATGTATTTCATCTTAAATTCTGTTTCTGAGTTAATTACCTTTGCCACAAGTTTTTTGTCTTTTTGAAAAAATGTCAATTTGTAATCACTTGCAGGCTGGGCATACACCCCTACGTAAGGCTCAAGGGGCATTTTTTTAATTTCTTCAGCCAAATGAAGGATTTTTGACACCTCGTCTGTTTGTTCAATTTTTTCCGCATTTTCGAGTCTTGCCATGAGCCCCCAACCATAAAAATCATTAGCCACTGCAATAACCAGCTCATTTTCACCCTTTTTCAGATTTAGCTTTGCAACGGTATTGTTAATCGAAAGTCGTCCCCCAGGATCTTTTCGCATTCCAACTTGTTGAAACAGGTTTTTGTCAACCAACACCATTTCATTGTTGAGATAGACCCAGATTTCGTCGTTGAAGCCTATCTGTAAATTAGTGAAAGTCGGTTCTGAAGCCCTAATCGTCGTTTTGAGCCAAACCAGTTTGCGTTGTGGTGTAGCGCCAAACCGTCGCGTCAGGTTGAGTAACCCTGCGGTTTCGGCGTCAATGCTTTCCAAAAACGCCTCCGCATCTGGCAAATTTTCGGCAAAAGTTTCGTTGCCTTTCGGAAATAAAACGGGGGTAGAAATCGCCCATTTCCGTAGGTACTGCCCATCGTGTTTGGTCATATCAGTTCCTTCATAACTGGCCAATCCTTCGGTTTCGTTGGGCTTGATTTGTAAATTTGTGATATACCCTTCTCCTTCAAATGCAATACTACCTTCTGCCATTGTCCCCTCTAGTTTTGGAACTTCAAGTACCGTACTTGTCATGTCGTTCACATACACCTTCATTTGTTTGCCCGAAATCACCAATTTTATGTGATTCCATTCGCCCGTTTTGGCCATGGCAGGGGCTTGGTACTGCGGATAAATGTCCCACATATTGACTCCGTCAAAATAGGGGGCGTACTGGATGCCTTGATTGGCCAATTTACGCCCAATTCGGGGTACACGCAAATAGACAATTTCTTGTTCTTTGGCATCTTTTCGATGAAAATAGACCGCAGACGCAAACTCAGTGGGATGCGGCTCAACGTCAAACTCAATCGTTCCGTCTTTGAACACAACCTCTTTCAGCACCACCTGCCCCGACAATGACCCTATTTTCATAACTTTTTTACCCTTATAATCCGTAAATGTTACTTTACCCTCCTGAAAATCCCAGCGCTCAGGTGACAGTAGATTTGAATTATCCGTTATTTTTGAAGAAGAAACGTTCTTGTTTTTTTGTGCAACTCCTTGGAATGACACGACCATCAACATAAATGAAAGCAATTTTTTCATGGACAAATAGCTGTTTAGTTTTGGAAATTTTCCCAAAAGTCTGCGATTAAGCCCATTCTAACAGGTTCAAATTTGTGTCAAGTTAGGTTCAACTTCATTTCAATACCGTTTTGCCTTATTTTTGCCCCCTATGAACACAACAGCCATTCATCAACCGATTTCCAAGCTCAAATCCCAGATGGAAGCGCACCTGCAATGGGGCGAAAGCAGCGTTTGGAATAATTACGATTTTGAAAAACTCAGTGAGCAGATTGTTGAAAAAACAGGTGTATCGTTGAGTGTCTCGACTTTGAAGCGGATATTTGGGAAAGTCAGCTACAAAAGTGAGCCTTCCATGACCACCCTCAACGCACTTGCGCAGTTTTTGGACTACGAAGATTGGCGTGATTTTTTGGTCAAAAATTCAGAAAATACCGAAACTACTCCCCCAACAATTATAACAACGCCGCCCGTTTCACTTCCACCTTTACCTATCCCCAGAACGAGTTTTTGGAATCGTCAACGCTGGACTTTAATCGCACTGGTCGTTGTTTCATTAAGCATTTTTAGTTTTTATTTTCTTTCGAGCAAACCCAAATACAATCCCAACGATTTTAGCTTTGCATCAAAAAAAATGCTCACCGAAGGATTACCCAACTCGGTGGTATTTGACTTTGACGCGTCCAATGCCAACCCTCAAGATTCGGTATTCATTTCGCAATCGTGGGACGTGCGACGCAAGGTGTTGGTCAATAAAAACAACAAACATCATTCGTCCATTTATTATTACCCTGGGTATTTCCGCGCAAAATTGATGATTGGGAAGGAAATCATTAAAGAGCACGACATTCAAATCAAAACCGACGGCTGGCTTGGCGTAGTTGAAGCCGATTGGGGTATTGAACCTTTGTATTTTAAGCCATCTGACATCCTAAAAACCTCCGTCGTTGAGATAGATAAACCTGTATTAGACAAGTACAACGTTCCGCTATACCCAACCCCTCCCAAGATTCGACTGTTCAACCAGAAAGACCTCAAGGGCATAATGACGGATAATTTCAGTTTTGAAACCGAACTAAAAACCAGCCCTTCTGAAAGCAGTAATGCCTGCCAAAATGTAACGGTGTTGTTGCACGCCAAAAACGACATTATGATTGTCAACCTTACGAACAAAGGCTGCGTTGGCGACATTTCCTTGGCTGCTTTTGGGTATTATGTGGAGAGCAAGACGGCCGATTTGAGTGGTTTTGGCTGCACGCCCAGCGACTGGACCAAGCTCAAAATTGAATGTAAACGAGGGGATATGAAAATTTTTGTCAATAACAAAGTGGCTTACATTGCCAAAATTACCAACGCCCCTACCGAAATCGTCGGCGTACAATACCGTTTCAACGGCCCCTGCGCCGTGCGGAATACCTGGCTAGCGGGGAACGCTGAAAAGGTGATCTTTTAACGCATTCATTTTTTGCTCGCAGATGTTCCCAGATTTAAAGGCGCTAAATAACGCAGAAAGACTATCATCTGTGATGTGAGTTGTTTAATCTGTGTCTTTCTGTGAAAAAAAACTATTCAACAAGCTGGACAAAAAGCTGCTGAAGCGTATCATCTGGATTTTGGCACAAGCCAGGATGCACAGGAGAAGATTGGATAATGGTGCTTCGGGTTGAAGTAAGCCACCGAAACCGCTCAGCAATAGAAAGTTGCCCAATACGTCCACCGTCTTTTCGACCTGCACAAATGCGCTCGAAAGTACGTAGGCGCTCAGTTAATTCATTGCAGCAAACGGTTGACCCAAATACTTTGAGTCGGTCTTCGTTGAGGAGAAATTTGGTTTGTAAAAACCCTTTCGAAGGGCAGTATAAGATCACCCCAACGTTGAGAAATTCTTCACGCTCTACCCTCGGAACAAAGCGGATGACGGCATACTCAAACAAGTAATTTTCTGGCATTTTGGGCTTCGTTGACAAAAATTTCTGACGCAGCAAGGCGCGTTTCTAAAAATTGAATATATACTTGACGACGCTCCTCAGCAGTCATCGAATTGGAGGCATCTACAAGCCATTCATCAGGAACAAGGCTAACAATCTCCCGAATACGTTCAGGGGTAAGTTTAGCCTTAAACTCCTCATCAACAGTCTTTAATTCGGACGCTTGCGGCAGCAAAACATGGTCTTTGATGGGGGCAAAAGGCCGCTTTGCTTGTTGTTCCCAATTGTCCCATGAATGATGAAAATACAAAGCCGCACCGTGGTCGATAAGCCAAAGTTCTTTGTGCCACATCAACATATTGGTATTTCGCGACGTACGGTCAACGTTGGTGATTAGGCAATCAAACCAAACTACTTGCGAGGCTAATTTTGGCTCAATAGTGGTTACCAAAGCATCGTACGTAATGGCCGCCGACAAAAAATGCAAGGCCAAATTTAGCCCCACACTGGCTTTCAATAAGTCCTGAATTTCTTCGTCGGGCTCGGCTCGGCTGAAGGCAATGTCGAGTTCGGTAAAGACGAGTTCTGGAATCTTAAACCCCAGCGTACGCGCAAGTTCGCCCGCGATAAGCTCCGCGATGAGTGCTTTAGGCCCTTGCCCAGCCCCACGAAACTTCATAACGTACAAAAAACCGTCATCGGCTTCGACAAGGGCAGGGAGCGAACCGCCTTCACGCAATGGTGTAACATACCGCGTTACGTTGACAGTTCTGAGGGTAGAAAAAGATGGACTCATTCGTCTTTAAGCTAAAGCTTCTCCACAAAATGGGAGGCAGGATTGATTGAAGCTGGAAAGTTAGGGGGTTTTTAAGACATTTGGTAGTAGTTTGTTCCCAAATCCTTGCATTTTCATCCCGACAATGTGTAGTTTTATCACTTTGATTTTCTTTCAAAAAGACATGAAGCTAGTTTTGAGCCAAAAACAAAAGAAAATGCAGCCACTATGAAACCAACTCGTTTTTATTTATCCATTTTTTTCGGTTTTGGAATAGGGGTTTTTATATACAGCACCCTTTTTGGGGAGTTTTATCCCGTTTTTGAAAGCTTTTTTGATTCACAAATACCTTCTCTACCGCTTTTTGAGAATATTGTCAATACCACAGACTGGCCTAATGCCCTCATAAAGCCAACTGCTATCGCGAGCTTTGCTACTGTTTTTCAATGGATTGCAGATAAGACCAAGGCGCGGCGGCAAGAAAAGAAATAATGTCACTGTTGAAGCTGTTTCACCAACTCTTCTTTTCCGATGTAACCCACATTTTTCCAAACCATTGTTTTGTTTTTATAAACAAGCACGGTAGGAAGTCCCTCGATGCTTAGCTGAGAGGCCAATTCAGCACTATCGTCGGCATTGATGCGCACCACTTCCACTTTATCACCCATTTCGGTTTTAATTTCTTCTAAATAAGGTGCCATTTTTTTGCAAGGCGCGCACCAATCGGCGTAAAAATCAATCAAAACTAGCTTAGGTGAATTAAGTGCCGCATCAAATTGGTCGCGGTTCATGCCCGCAGGCTTGGCTACACTTACGTTGGCTGTGGTTTCGGGTAGTTGTGCCGCACGCCAAGCCATCATCCCATTTTCTATTTCAAGAACATTTTTAAAGCCAAAACTGCGCATTTTTTCGGCGGCAGCGGCACTGCGAGCACCACTCAAACAATACACCAAAATGGGTTTATCGCGCTCAAAACCATCAATTTTATTTTCAAAACTATTGGAATTCCAGTCAATGTTATGCGCATTTTCGAGGTGTCCTTGGGTGTACTCTTCAGGAGTTCGGACATCCACTATCGTCAGTTTAGGGTTGTCTTTGATTCTTTTTTGGGCCTCTGCGGCAGAAATTACCCCATTTTCAGTGGCTGTTGACGTTTGTTCGTTTGATTGCGTTCCACAGGCGCTGAGGGTTAGGAAAATTGCGAGAATGAGGGTGTATTTTATCATTGAAGGTAATTTTGGTGTTTTAATCCTAATACGGCACAAAGATGAAAGCAAAAATGAAGCTAGTTTGCAACATTTGTCACATAATAAAAAAGACCTTCCGAGTTTTGGAAACTTGGAAGGTCTAGCGCCTAAGAACAAAATTTTCTATCCCGTTTTTTTCCGAGCCGTTGTCGCTATATCGTCAAGGGCATGAACAAGTCGGTCGAGGTCTTTGGGGGTGTGATATACGTGCGGTGTTACCCGAACCCCTTTGATGTTTTCCCACTCAATACCCGTCGTATGAATCTTGAATTTATTATAAAGTTGCCCGTCCAATTCCGACGTTTTAAGCCCATCAACCGACACCAAGGCAATGGCACAGGCGTATTTTGGATTGGGCGAAGTATGTATTTTTACGCCAGGTATTTGTCGTGCTTTATCCGTCCAATACCGCTGTAAATAATGCGCGCGAGCTTGTTTGCGAGCCGTACCGATAGAAAGTTGGAAGTCGGCGGCCGAACCAATCGCCATTTCGGAGGCAAATGAGCGCGTGCCTAAACTTTCAAATTTGCGAATATCGGGGCCATCGGGCTCGTTGTTGGAAAGCAAGGCCCACACCTTAGATATTTTATCTTTTTTGACGTACATCATTCCGCTACCAAAAGGTGCACACAGCCATTTGTGAAGGCTGGTAGCGTAATAATCGCAGCCCAAATCAGGAATTTTAAAATCTAGCAAAGCAAACGTATGTGCCCCATCGGCAATGACCTCGATGCCACGTTTGTGGGCTTCGTCGGCAATTTTACGAACGGGTTGAATTTGACCCACCCAGTTGATCATGTGCGTAATGTGTACCACCTTGGTTTTGGAGGTAAAAGCACTCACAAATTTATCAACAAAATAGGCGTCGTTTTCTTGGGGCAAATCAAGGTTAATCCAGACCAACTTAATGCCGTCGCGCTTTTCGCGCTGTTTCCAAGCATTAATCATATTGGGATAGTCTTGTTTGGTTAACACAACTTCGTCACCTGGTTTTAAATCAAGCCCAAAAATGACTGTGTTTAAGCCTTCGGTAGCATTACGGTTGATGGCAATTTCTTCGGCTTCGCAACCCGCCAAATCGGCAAGTTTGCTACGGAGCGCTTCACGGCCTTGATCCAAAATCCGCCACATGTAGTAGCTCGGGGCTTCGTTGCAATATTGGTAAAACCGAATGTGGGCATCCTGAACCGAACGCGGCTGCGGACAAACGCCGCCGTTGTTGAGGTTAAGCAAATTAGGCGAAACGGTATATTCCGTTTTGACCCAAGCCCAAAAGTCTTCATTCTGAGCAGCTTCTACAGGCGACAAATGTCCGATTTGGCGATTGAGTGTCTCAAAATTGTTCGCTTCGGCAGAGGTAAGAAAAGGAGGAAGACTGAGCGCACCTGCAGTAGCACCAAGCGAGCCCAAAAATTGACGACGGTTAAACATTCGATTGTGAGTTTTTGAAATGTAATGCGGCTTACAATACTACAAAAAACTACTTAAAAAGGCTACTGAAATCGGGTTAAAAAACAATAGAAAATACTTCGATAAAATGCCCGTTAAATAAATGCTTTGGCAAACTATGCCATAAACGGTATATGATTTTCTATATTTGTGAGCAGACTTATGTCCGTTTAACCATTACTAATCATCTAACATCTCTACTCATTTATGAAACAGCTTCGTTTAACATCTGCACTTTTGGTACTTTTAATGGCTTTTGTCATTACCTCATGTAGCAAAAAAGACGAACCAGAACCTTCGATGGGCGACCAAGTCGCTGGCACATATACCCTCACCAAAGTGACGGTTAGTGGGTTTACTGCCGATATGCCGTTTACTAATCCTACCACGGGAGTGACACTTTCGGGAAAGATTGTGGCAACAAAAGTAGCTGACGACAAAGCATCAGCCATTATTACCCTTACGGATAAAGATGCCTCAGGAAAAATCACCGACGATGTATCTAATTTGGGTGAAGTAACCCTCAAAAAAGCCACTACGGGCGAAATTGAAGCCTACAGCGGTACGATAAAAGTAGCTACTTATACTGGTGGCTTGCTTACTATTTCGGCGGTTGATGCTGATTTGGGCGCTATCTCTTTTGTTGGGAAGAAAAACTAATTTCCTATACTCAACGATTCTAGTGCCGTTGGTTACTTATCACCAACGTATGAGGTTTCTCAAAACTGAAATAATCGAGGTTTTGAGAAACCTCCTAGTCAGATTTGAGAATCTGACTCCACTTTAAAAATCTGACTCCACGACTTACATTACTTCTTCTTTGGATGGGATTGACACCGCGCCACCCGCACGGGTAACGCAAATAGCGGATGCTTGGGTGGCTTTTTGGAGGCAAGTATCTAAGGTTTCACCCGATGACCAGTTGGCCAAAAAATAACCAATAAAGGTGTCGCCTGCGGCGGTCGTATCTATGGCTTTTACTTTTTTAGCATTAATGGATATTATTTCGGACGCATGTTGGTAGCATGCGCCTTTTTCGCCCAACGTCAGCAAGGTAGCTGCGTTGGGAAATTGTTCAGCCATTCTTTCCAAAATACCCGCTGCCGTATTTCGGTTGGTTAGTTCTTCACCTTCCACTTCATTGATGATAAAAACGTCAATGGTTTCCAAAGGCAATTCAAAAACACTAGATGTCATGGGGGCGGGATTAAAGAAAATTTTCAGGCCGCGTTCGGATGCCGCAAGGAGTAATTCGGGCAAAGCATTGATTTCATTTTGTACCAATAAAATATCCCCTTTTTCAAAATGCTGAAGCACGTCATGGATTTGGGAAGAATGGATGGTCTGATTAGCCCCGCCGTGGATGATGATGGCATTTTGGCCATTGGGCTCCACCTGAATAATAGCATGACCCGTTGGGCCGTCAGAAATGGTTAAGAAATCAACGTTTACCCCCCAATCGTTCAACTGATTTTTTATCCACATACCATCTTCTCCAATGGCCCCTGCATGATAGACTTGCACGCCTGCTTTGGCCAATGCGACACTTTGATTACAGCCTTTGCCACCCATAAAAACTTGGTACGACGTACTGGCAATGGTTTCGGCGGGTTTTACAAAATGGGGAACTCCATACACATAGTCAATGTTGATTGAACCAAAATTTAAGATTTTCATATATTTTTGGAAACGTTAGTCAAAATTAAATTTGATTGATTTTACTAACTTTACCAAATCCACATGTACATTCTCCCATGATTCACGAAAATTTACTGCTTATTGTTACCCTGTTGATGGCTGTGTCGATGCTGTCGATGCTCAGTGAAAAGCTAAAGGTCCCGTATCCCATTTTTTTGGTACTTGCGGGCTTGGTGATTAGTTTTATTCCTGGCATTCCAGTAGTGACTCTGAATCCTGACATCGTTTTTCTCATATTTTTACCTCCTATTCTCTACGCGGCGGCATGGAATACGTCATGGCGAGAGTTTTGGGCGGCACGACGAACGATTAGCATGATGGCTTTTGGGCTGGTATTTTTTACTTCCACGGCGGTTGCACTCGTAATGCAGTTACTCATTCCTGATTTTCCGTTGGCGCTCGGTTTTTTGTTGGGGGGCATCATTTCGCCACCCGATGCAGTGGCGGCGACGTCGGTACTACAAACCGTGAAAGTACCCAAGCGTGTCGTCACTATTTTGGAGGGCGAAAGCCTCATCAATGATGCTTCGTCATTGATTGTTTTTCGATTTGCGTTAGCAGCTGCTTTGACGGGAGAGTTTACGTTTTCCAACGCAGCTACTAATTTCTTTGTGGTGGCAGGTGTTGGTGTGTTTATTGGGCTTTTGTTTGGTTTTGCGCTTTTTTATATCCACAAATACCTACCCACCACGGCCAGTATTGATACTTCTTTGACCGTTATTTCTCCGTATTTGATGTACATCGTTGCTGAGTATTTTCACACTTCGGGGGTGATGGCGGTGGTGAGTGGCGGGTTGTTTTTGAGCTATCGTTCGCACGAAATGTTTTCCTACAATACCCGCATTCAAGCCTATTCGGTGTGGGATGTTTTTATTTTTATCCTCAATGGATTTGTCTTTATCCTGATTGGCCTCCAGCTACCTGCTATTTTTACGGTGCTTCAATTGTACTCCTTAGCCGAACTTATTTTTTACGGGTTAGTAATAAGTGTCTTGGTGGTACTTATTCGGATTGCATGGGTGTTTTCTGGGATGTATTTGTCGTGTTTTTTATACAAACGAGAGCGTAAATTGAGCTGGAGAAATGAGTTCTTGATTGCTTGGAGCGGAATGCGGGGTGTAGTTTCGTTGGCATCTGCTTTGGCCATTCCTTTGACCTTGGAGGGAGGTGCGCACTTTCCCCACCGCGACCTACTACTTTTTATCACCTTTGTTGTGATTTTGTTTACGTTGGTATTTCAAGGGCTCAGTTTATCACCCATTATTCGTTGGTTGAACATTAGCGAAGAAGAAAATGAAGACAAAGAGCAAGAGGTGGAGATTCGGCTTCGTTTGGCAGATGCGGCGCTCAATCATTTGCAAACCAACTACATAGCAGAACTCGAAACCATTGATGCCTATATCCGCATCAAAGATCGGTACCAACGAATGTCAGAAATTGCCAATCAGAAATTATTAAAGGAAGATACCGAAAAGGCAGTACCACACTTTTTGCCCAAATACCGCCGTATGTTGCTGGAATTGGTCAATGTTCGCCGCCGTGAGCTTTATAAACTACGGAATGAAAAAAGCTATTCGGATGAATTGCTTCGCCGAAAAGAGCACGAATTAGACTTGGAAGAGGCCCGATTGAACGAGTAAGGGTACGTTAAAATGTGTTATTTCTACGTTGAATTTCAGCTTGGAGATTTTTGAGTTTATTATTGGCATTGCGACCAATCATAAAAGCCGCAACCATCAATATGACGGGAAGAAATGTGCCTTTGTGAGTAGCGGAGTAAATGGCAATACCGACCAAAAAGCCAACAAAAATCGCCGTAGGTATGCGTTGCGACTTTAGCTTTTTCTCTTCTGTCCTCAATTCTTCAAGCGTTAAGTGCCCATAATCTTTTGTGCCAAGCGGATTTTCCATGTTTAAAGTGGGTTTGGTTTGGCACAAAGATAAGTAACGGTCGTTACTGTTTGTAATAATCTGCCACTTTGTACTTTTTGACGTTAGATACCCACTTTCCATTTTTTAGTTCACGGCTTGTCACTTTTACGGTTTCGTCCTCAGTGGCTTCTTCAATTTCACGTACTTTCCTGAGCCCCTTTCTAAAAACAACTTCGTACTCCGTTTTTAAACGCCAACAACAACCCGATTTATCCTCACAAATTAATCGTTTACGTGCTTGGTCTATCATAAACATCCCCAAATTGTCTGATACTAAATCGGTTAATTCTGAACTTTTTACAAAGCGCTGTTGGGTACTGTTAAACACATAAATATCGTAAGTAGGTGCTCCATAGCTGCCGTTGTTACCATTCCGAATAGCAAGGTCAATTTGATTATCAAAGTTAAAATCATCAAACTTTAGTGCTTCTTGCTGGCTGTATTTTATGAGCGTGTTAGTGGTCAGTTTTTGACCATTTTCAATATCGAAAACCAAATTTTTTGACGTAATTATCTGGGAGTTGGCCTTGGAAATTAGCTCGATCGTACCCTTTCCGTGGCAATTCGATTCCGTGCATTTTTCTATCTTTACTTTGACCGTATAATTGTGGGGAGCTTGGGTAATTAGAAATGTATGCTGCGCCCATAACGCACTTGAGAGCGTTAAATATAGAAGTAAGGAAAACAACTTTGCCATTTGCGGGATGAAACAATTTTTTCTTAACGATAGATTTTTAGACTGAAGATACGTTAAAATTTGCTCAGCTTCAATGTTACCAAATCAGGGTGTACGAATAAATGCAGGTACACCCTGAATCATGCTACCTCTTCCGCTGTGCGGCCATCCATTCCATGATGGTGGTAGGGCGGCCGTTGAGGCGGACGAGCGAGCCGTCGTAGTCGAGTTGGGCGTGGTTGACATGCGAGTAAATCCACGACCAATGTCCGTTGTAGTAATAATTGTCGCCGCCAAAAAAGCCCGAAAGGTCGGTTACGTGGTCATAATAGCTGAAATACACGTTTTTAGCTCCTGCCTTTTTCAAACGCTCGTACACGGGCACTACCGTCAAATCAGGCTTAGTCGTGGCGTCTTCTTTGCAATGGATAAACCACATCGGCACATTTTTGATGCTGCTAATTTGGGCGTCGGTAATGTACTGCGATTGGTAAGCCAAGGCACTGATATAGCCCGCCGCAAAATAGGCAGGTTCTTTTAAAATTAACTTGAGCGCCATGTAGCCGCCGTTTGAGCAGCCACCCACGTAAATGCGCTTGGGGTCAATGTCGGGGTGTTGGGCTACGTACGCTTTGATGAGCGCCATCAACCCTACGTTATATACGTCCTCGCCCGAGCCAGGCTGCATCACGCCCTCCTTGTTGTGCATCCATGCGCCAGGGCATTGAGGCACCAAGACGTAAGCCGCGCCAAAGTACTTTTGAATGTCGGTGGAGGCATAATTAAAAGCTTTGTTGCCAATCAGTGGAATTGTGGGGTCAGTGCCACCCTCACCACCACCGTGTAACCAAATTATCAAGGGGTTTTTAGCTGACTTGTTTTTGGGCGTAAAAGCCGCATACGACATGGTTTTGCCCGCTTCGTATTCATATTTTCCCGTCAAGTCAAATTCGTCGATGCCTAAGCGAAGCCTTGCTTTTTCTTTGTTCCACACTTGATTGGTTTTGGTGTTGGTAACATTTACTTGATAGTTGACCCACGAATTGCCTCGACATTGGCCACTCTGCGAGTACTGAAAAGGCGAAGAGAGAGGCATGTTAGGCGCTACCGCCAGAACGAGCGTAGCCTGCGAACCTTCTTTGATTCGATTACCTTGGGCGTCAGAAATATAGGCAAATACCACCGTCCGATTGCCACTTTTGAGGGCATCAGGAATGGTGGCGCAGTCCGAACTCCGCGTTACGGCAACGGTAAAATCTTTGAAATCGACGTTGTTTGAGGGTGCATTCAGCGCAACAATCACTTTGCTGACCGCAGGACCCCAATCGTAGCCTTCGACTACCAGGGTATAATCGCTCGAAGATTGAGCTTGGGCGGGAGTTCCCCCAAAAAGTGCGCACAAAAGCACAAAACAAATGACTTTGGTAAGGTGTAATACTTTCATGAAAGGTTAAAGAATAAGTGAATAGCCAAAGATAGCTATTTTTTGAATGTCGAGGGCAGAGGGCAGAGTGTCGAGTGAAAGGAGTTAATTGACTAATTTGAAGATTTGAAAATGAGCAAATGGCTAATTATCGAATTGAATTTTCAAATTACCTCATTAGCACATTTTCAAATTACCTAGCTTACGCTTTGCGTACAAACTCCGATTTGAGTCCCATCGAGCCGAAGCCGTCGATTTTGCAGTCGATGTTATGGTCACCTTCGGTGAGGCGGATGTTTTTTACTTTCGTGCCTGCTTTGATGGGCTTGGGCGCACCTTTCACGGGTAAATCCTTGATAACCACAACCGAATCACCGTTTTGAAGGACGTTCCCGTTGGCATCAATTACTTTTAATTCACCCTCTACCACTTCTACCTCCGCATCTTCGGGATTCCATTCGTGAAAACATTCGGGGCACACCAACAAACCATCGCTTGGATAAGCGTATTCACTACCGCATTTGGGACAAGGAGGAAATTCTGACATAGGAAGGTTTTATTTTGATTAGGCCGCAAATGTAGAAAAATTAGCTACAAAAAGACATACAAAAGCACTTCTCAGAAGTTTATCCTGCATTCCGCACACCACTAAACGCAGGTAAATTGTCCATAATATTGGTTTGGCGGTGTTGCAATCCCCACTCAATCATTGTGTCAATTACCCTGTGCAATTGCTCTCCCGATTCGGTAAGTTCGTACTCAACCGTCACTGGAATGGTATTATAAACCTTCCGACTGATGATACCATTAGCCTCCAAATCTTTCAACTCTTGCGAAAGCATCCGCGGAGTGATTTTAGGGATTTCTCGCTCAATTTCTTTGAATCGCTTTTTGCCAAACAACAGCGTCCCAATAATGGGCATCTTCCACTTTCCGTGAAAGGCATTTAAAGTGTCTTGCACGGCTAAAACGTACGACACAGGGCATTTTTTTACGTTCTCAATGGACTTTAACTCTTGTATCATCTTGTTAATCATATTGCTATACTTTTTGATATTGATATACTTTTGTATATCGCTATATTTTCCATAGCAAAGTTAAACTACTTTTGTGACCATCAAAAACAATTTTCACATAAACTTTTATAAAAATGATTTTAGTAACAGGCGCCACAGGACAACTCGGAGGAAGCGTAGTTGAGAATTTACTTAAAAAAATACCCGCCAGCGAAGTAGCGGTATTGGTACGGGATGCGGCAAAAGCCGAACACCTCGCTGCCCTAGGGGTGGACATCCGTGTAGGAAGCTATTTTGATAAAGCATCGTTGGCATCGGCATTGCAGGGCATCGAAAAGGTGCTATTGGTTTCTTCCAACGATTTTCATGACCGTTTGGGGCAACACAAAAACGTAGTGGATGCCGCTAAAAATGCGGGTGTGAAGCATATTTTATACACGGGTATTGCTCTAAAAGACATTAACACATCGCCTTTGAAACCCCTATTTGGCGACCACTTCCAAACCGAAGATTACATCAAAGAAAGTGGGTTGACTTATACATTTCTCCAAAACAGCCTTTATTTCGAGGTAATTCCACAATTTGTGGGGGCAGGTGTCTTGGAAACAGGCGTTTTCTTTCCTGCTGGGGAAGGTAAAGTGGCGTTTGCGGCGCGTCAAGAGTTAGCGGAAATTACGGCTACGATTTTAACGACCGAAGGCCACGAAAACAAAACGTATCCATTGACGGGATCGAAAGCCTATTCATTTGCCGAAATCGCGGCGGAGCTTTCTACTTTATCGGGTAAAAATGTGCCGTACATTAATCCTGAACCAGCCGCTTTTGAGGGTGCATTGAAGCAATTTGGCTTGCCCGACGTTATTGTTTTGATGTCGGTGTTGTTTGCGGCAGCGGTGAAAAACGGTGATTTTGACCAACCTTCACCCGTACTTGAAAACATTTTGGGTCGTCCAACAACTACGCTATCGTCGTTCTTAAAGGAAGCGTTTTCTTTAGAAACGGTTTAGTACTGCCATCGGTTAATTAATCACCTAGTGCAGTCGGTTTATCATAACCGACTGCACTAGGTTTTGAGAAACCTCGGACACGCAGAAAACCTCGGGCAGGTCGAGTAACAGTCTTGTCTGCCCATTAGTTTTTATACCTTTTGGACTTTTAGAGGTTGTTAGTCAGCTCTTCTAAACAACCCTATCGGCCTATTTATGAAACGTATCCCGTCTATCGACACCGTGAGAGGAATTGTTATGGTCATTATGGCCCTCGACCACATTCGAGATTTGATTCACATTCCCTCCCAGACCCTTGATCCTACCAACTTAACGACCACCACCGCATCCATTTTTATGACCCGATGGGTTACGCATTTTTGCGCGCCGATATTTGTGTTTTTGGCGGGAACGTCAGCCTATTTATCGTCCCAAAAACCAGATAATCACTTGTTTTTAATCAAGCGTGGGTTGTGGCTGGTCTTGCTGGAATTTACCGTTATTACCTTTGGCATTTGGTGGGATATTCATTTCAATGTATTTCTGTTTCAGGTCATTGCAGCCATCGGACTTAGTTTCGTGCTTTTAGGGCTGCTTCATCGGGTTTCTGCTTCGGTGTTAGGCGTGGTAGGTGTTGCTATTATGACTTTTCACGGAGCATTTGCCTTGATTCCGTTTGCTGAAGGCTCAGTCTTACGGACGGTATTGACCCCCATTTTTTCGGTAACGGCCTTGCCCTTGCCTGCTTCTAAAACGCTCATTATGGGGTATCCTCTCATTCCTTGGCTGGGCATTATGTTGGCGGGATACGGCGCTGGAAGTTATTTTAAAAAGCCTGCCCAACAACGAAAACTGATTTTTTTAAAGCTGGGTGGCGTAGCTTTAGCCGCTTTTGTGGTGCTTCGTTTTACCAATATTTTACTCGACCCGCAGCCTTGGTCGGTTCAAAAAGACAGCTTATTTACGTTCTTGTCTTTTATTAATGTGACCAAATACCCACCCTCGTTGTTGTACGATTTGATGACGTTAGGGACAATGTTTTTGCTTTTGTACTGCTTTGAAAGTGCAGAAAATGCCCTCAGTCGTTTTTTTACTACCTACGGCAAAGTCCCCATGTTTTATTATTTATTGCATTGGTACATCGTCCATTTGACCATGTTTGCCATTCTTTTTGCGCAAGGATTTGGGGTCAAAGATTTTGAATTTGGGTTCAGTTTTGGCCGCCCCAAAGCAGCCAATGGCTTGCCACTTTGGGGCGTATATTTGGTGTGGATAGGGGTTGTCGGAGCGCTGTATCCGCTGTGTCGATGGTTTGAGAAATACAAAAAGGCAAATGCCCACAAAATTTGGTTAAGGTATATTTGAGTGCTACGGCAATTGGTAACGTTGAAAGAATGCCCAAATGACATCGTTGGCGTTGATGGCGGTGGAAGGGTCATCGGCGGCGACGCGACTTTTGACACCCCCAGGCCAGGAATGTCCCCCGTCGTTGGTAAAATAAAACTCGATGGCGCTGTTGGTACAATTGCTCCATTTGGTAAGGGTGTAATTGGGAAAAGTGCTGACCGTTTTGCTAGTGGAAGCGCAACCGTCATTTTTTACCCAAGTCGAAAGGCCGTCGGCGACGGGAGGAAAGTAATACCCAAAAATTCCCGTGCCGCCTTCGTAGGGGACTTTGGCATCTAGCTTGGAATGAATGTGCAAAATCGGAACGGGGCGACTGGGCTGACAGGCCGTTGTTACGGCATAAGTACCAGCTACGGGAGCAATGGCGGCAATTTTGGTAGAAAGCTCACACGCAAGTCGGTAACACATCATGGCACCGTTTGACATACCCGTCGCATAGACTTTTTTGGGGTTGATATTGGGGTATTTTTTTATCAATTCATCAATCAAAACGCGGATGAATTTTACATCGTCAATATTTTTCTCCACTGCATAGTCGCAGCACGTGCCTGCATTCCACGTGCGAGCGCCCAAAATCCCATCGCTCTGTACGCCGTCGGGATATACAATAGCAAATTGAGCGGCGTTGGCCTTTTCCGTCAATAAATAATCATTTTCCATTTGGGTGCCTTTCCCGCCACCGCCGTGTAGGGCAATGACCAACGGAATGTCGTTGGATTGGTCGTAATTAGGAGGAAGGTTGATTAAATAAAAACGGTTTCGGCCATCTACGGTCAACGTCCCTTCGGTGCGACGAAGGGTAGGCTCAGTGGGCTGTATGGGCTGGCAACTAAGGGTAAAAACGAGGAAAATTCCCAGAATGATAGATAAAGTTTTCATGGAAGTTGAAAGACTGTTTAATGGTGAAGGTGTTGCAGATTAGATGCGAAGACTGGGTGAAAGTTTAAACTGTGTCCCCAAAAATTGCTACTGACATAGGGTTGTCATACGCTATCCCGACCTTTGTGTTGTTCAAAAAACAAAAAGAAAGTTTACAAAAAAACACAACAACCATGAAAACATTTATTGAAGTACTTGCCTCAGAATTGGAAAACGAAAGCATCGGAACACGTAAGATGTTGGCGCTGGTGCCTGTCGAAAAAGGCGATTGGAAGCCTCACACTAAAAACATGGCAATGAAGCACTTGGCTACTCACGTAGCGGAGACGGCGGGTTGGATAGAGTCGGTTTTGACAACGGAAGAAATAGACTTTTCCGCCATGCCTTACGAACCACGCAGCTTTGAAACGAACGGAGAGTTGCTCACTTTTTTTGACGAAAATGTGGCCAAATCAAAAGCACAATTGTTACAAACCAAAGACGAAGAATTGGACGGTACGTGGACAATGCGCAACGGCGACGTAATTTTTATGCAACTTTCTAAATACGACACTATTCGCCACTCAATTGGTCAAATGATTCACCACCGTGCGCAGTTGGGCGTATATCTTCGTTTGCTTGATATTCCGATTCCAGGCGTCTATGGCCCAAGTGCCGACGAGATGGGCGCGTAGTTCAACTATTTTTGACAAACTGTTGAATCTTTCAAATTCCTCCCTACTTTTGTGTTCATATTTCATGCACGGGGTGCTGTAAAAAGCTGAGATGATACCCGAGAACCTGAACTGGTTAGTACCAGCGGAGGAATGCAGGAGACAAAAGACGTAGGAGAACTAGCCCCATCGTAAGAGGGGGTATATTCATACTGGTTTTGAAACCTCATTTCGAGCATTCGGTGCAGAAATGAGGTTTTATTTTTTTAATCCAACTCGTATGAATGAAGAACTTCAATTGAGCGAAAAAAGCCTTGTCAATCCTCCACTACGCAACTGGCAAGGCCGCAAAGAGTGGTTTTTTAACCGCGAACACACCGACACTTACGAACTTTGGTACGAAGGCCGCTACAAACGTGCCGAAGTTTGGCAAAAGAAAATCATGGGGCGTTTTGTCACCTCCGACCCGCGCATCAAAACTTTGCTCGAATTTGGCTGCGGCACGGGGCGCTTCACCCGTTGGTGGAAAGAAATCGGCATTGAAGCCGCTGGAGGCGACATTTCTCCCTTTATGCTCGGACAAGCCGTTCATCTTTTTGGAGGAAATTTGGTGTGGGCCGACTCCCATTTTATGCCGTTCAAAAATCACACCTTCGACTGCCTCGCTTTTATCACGACTTTTGAATACTACCGCGACCCCGTGCAGGTAATCCGTGAAGCGGCGCGCGTGGCCAAATACGGAATCGCGTTTGGCATGATGAACCGCAACTCTCCCAAAGTCGTCCGCCGACGAGTACAAGAAGCATTTGGCAAAAATCCCTTTTACGTTACGGCGACGTTTTACACTCCTACCCTGCTTACCCAAAAAATCCACGAGGCGCTTGAGGGAAGAAGCTACAGCATCGAGTGGCAAGCGACGGGGCTTCCTGAGTGGTTTCCTGTGCAAGAATGGCACGTTCCGTACGGCGAATTTTTTGGTTTGTTTGTCAAATTCAACGATGTGTAATGATGGAAAACGCGGGCAAAATCAACGAAGAATATTTCAAGCAAGTCATTTTACCCAACAGTGGTTTTCGGAGAAAAGAAGTGCTCGTAGGGCCGAATTTTGGGGTGGACGTGGCCTTGATTGATTTGCTAGACGAAAGAGCAATGGCGCTTACGAGCGACCCACTCAGTCTTATCCCGACCTTAGGACTACAAGAATCGGCTTGGCTGTCGGTGCATTTGATGGCCAATGACATCGCCACGACGAGTTTTTCGCCCCAGTATTTACAAACCGTTTTGAACCTCCCTACCAGCATCTCCGACGCCCAGTTTCGGGAATATTGGCAACACATCGACCACTTTTGCCAACAAATCAATCTGGCCATCACGGGAGGGCATACGGGCAGCATTGAAGGACAAAATTCGACCATTGCGGGCGGTGGAACCATGATTACCATTGCTCCTAAAGATAAAATATTGACCTCCAACAACGCGCAAATAGACGATTTGATTGTGATGACTAAACAATGCGCCATGTCGTCGGTGGCGATTTTGGCCTTGTCTTTTCCCAAAACGGTCAAACAGCAATTGGGAACAGAAATAGCCCAGAAAGCCAGCGATTTGTTTTACCAAACCTCAGTTTTGAAAGAAGCTGAAGTTGTTCGGAAACTCAATGAAAAACAACGGGTTGTCAACGCCATGCACGACGTCACCGAAGGTGGAGTGCTAGGTGCGGTGCTTGAAATGTCGGTAGCGAGTGGGCTTGGAGTGGAAGTGAACGATGAAAAAATTCCGCGTACTGATGTGGAAACGGCGGTTTGCAAGATGTTTGGGCTTGATTCCCGCTATTGCATTGGGGCAGGCTCAATGATTTTGTCCGTAAACCCAGCCCACGCAACGGCGGTAGTTAGTGTGTTAGTCGAGCAGGGACTACCAGCAACCGTGATTGGTAAGTTCGTCACTCCTTCTGAAGGGCGTACCATTATCGAAGACGGACAAAGAAAACCCCTACCTTATTTTGAAACAGACCCGTATTGGGCGGCATTTTTTGGGGCATATAACAAAGGCTGGAAATGAAAAAGAGCATCTATCTAATTGCTGACCCGAGCCTCGAAACCTCGCTTTTACTCCAAAAAATTGAGCAAGCGCTGCGGGGCGGCCTATTTGCGGTTCAACTTTGGAACCATTGGCGGGGCGTTTTAGACCCGCTTACGGTGATTAAGCAAGTGCATGAATTGACCCGAGCAGCTCATGTACCTTTGTTTGTGAATGAAGGATTAGAGTTTCTAAAATGGACTTGTTTTGACGGAATTCACCTCGACAAACCCAATGAAATGCTTCCCGCCTTAAAAAAACAACGCCCCGATTTATTGTGGGGAATGACCTGCTCCAACCACGTTAAAGAATTACGATGGGCCGAACGGCATTCGCTTGATTATATTTCTTATTGCTCCGTTTTTCCGTCCAAAACAAGTACAAGTTGCGAGTTAGTTACCTCCGAAACCATCCAAAATACCCGCCAATTTTACCAAGGAAAGGTATTTTTAGCGGGGGGAATCAATGAGTTGACCTTACCACGTTTGCATTCGTTGCCTTTCGACGGAATTGCCTTGGTTTCGGCCATTATGGGCGCGTCTAATCCTAACGAGGCTGTTTTGAGTTACCATTCACTTTTAAATCAACCCACCCATGACAAAGCATTTTCTCTCTAAGTTGTGCTGTCCTTTTGACAAAAGCGACCTTCATCTGCAAGTTTTCACCGAAAAAGAACCAGACCTTATTCACGAAGGATTACTGACTTGCCCAACTTGCAATCGGCTGTATCCCATTATCCACGGAGTCCCCATCTTGATTCCTGACAACTATCGCGAAACCCAATTGGAACAACCTTTTTTTGTAAAATGGGAAAGTCAATTGAGCCTCGAAGCGAAAGCAAGGCAACAACTTAGGGGCGCTCTTTAGTATGTTTCAAAAGTTCTAGAGTAATTCAAAGTAGCCTCGTTAGAGGCGCAACATTTGTAGTAGCAGAAGGATATTTTTTTTAGTTTTTGCTTCGGACAGGGCCGCCTGTCCGAAGCAAAAGGATTAGAACTTTATGGACGGATTTATTACTCTACAAAGGTTATGCTTCGCCAAAGCATAATAAACTACTAATACACTAAAATTTATGCAAAACTATTCACTAACCAAAATCCGACCTGCTCCTGAGTACACATTAAAACGTCCGTCGCGGGTAAAGCCAATGAGTGTTTGCCCGTATCGTTCGGCGGTCTCTATGGCGAGGCTAGAAGGAGCTCCCACCGCAACAATGATGGGGATAGACAACGCCAGCGCTTTGTGTAGCAATTCAAAACAAGCCCTCCCACTTAGTACAAGGGCGTGATTTTGAAACGTTTGTGCGTTCGTAAGTCGTGCTTTCCCTGCGATTTTATCCACCGCATTGTGACGCCCCACGTCTTCAGCATACAGTTGTATATTTCCAAATTCATCAAACACACCCGCCGCGTGAATCCCGCCCGTTTGGTCAAAAATCCGTTGGAAAGTGCTCAGTTTTTCAGGCAGCGACACCACGACACTCGCTTTCATTTTGACATTGCCAAAGGCAGTACTTTCGTACGAATAACCCAGCGCATCCAAAGAAGATTTCCCACAAACACCGCAGCTCGAAGTCGCATAAAAATTGCGCTGAAGTTTCTGTAAATCAGGACGAATATGTGGCTTTAATTTGACCGTTACGGTGTTGTCCAAATGCGCCGTCACCGAATCAATGTCATCATTTTTCAAAAGCCCCTCCGTAAACAGGAAACCTCCCGCAAGTGCCTCGTCTTCCCCAGGCGTGCGCATCGTTACTGAAATAGGTTTTTCGACCCAGCCATGAACCACATCCCAATATTCAATGCGAATTTCAAGCGGTTCTTCAACAACCACTAGGTCATTGATTGCCTCTGATTTTGAAGTCGAGGTAAAAACTTTTAGAATAGGGACTTTCTTCGTGTTCATACAGCCAACGTATTCGTCTTTTAGCTTAAAAAAAGCCCCTACTTTCGCAGAGGCTTTTTATGTATTGTATCAACTTAAAACTAGCGGCTCAAGTAAAGGTTACGTTCGCCATATACTTTTTGGAAGAAATCATCTTCAAGGCTATCAATGAAGTAAATACCCTCTCCCGTTGATTTCATTTCTGGTCCGAGTTCTTTGTTTACGTTCGGGAATTTGTTGAACGAGAACACAGGAATCTTAATTGCCCATCCCTTTTTCACAGGATTGAACTGAATATCAGACACTTTTTTGTCACCCAACATAAACTTCGTTGCGTAGTTTACGTAAGGCTCTTGGTATGCTTTGCAAATAAACGGTACCGTACGCGAAGCACGTGGGTTGGCTTCGATGACATACACCACGCCATTTTTTACGGCAAACTGCATGTTAATCAAGCCTTTTACCTTCATGGCTTTGGCTACTTTCAGCGTAATCTCCTCAATCTGACGAATTTCATCTTCCGTCAAATGGAACGGAGGCAAGGTCGCGTGCGAGTCACCTGAGTGAATACCTGCTGGTTCGATGTGTTCCATCACCCCAATAATGTAGGCATCTTCACCGTCGCAGATGGCATCTGATTCGGCTTCGATGGCGTTTTCGAGGTAGTGGTCGAGCAAGATATTATTATCTGGAATATCGTTCAAGATTTTAACAACGTGTTGTTCCAATTCTTGTTCGTTCAAGACAATCTTCATGCTTTGTCCACCCAAAACGTAGCTTGGACGAACCAACAATGGGAAGCCGAGGTTTTTACCAATTTCAACGGCGGCATCTGAAGTACGTACCGTATCAAACTTAGGATATGGAATGCCCAAATCACGTAGCAACGACGAGAAACGACCACGGTCTTCGGCTAAGTCGAGGGTATCGAAGCTACTTCCGATGATTTTGATACCGTATTGCTGCAATTTTTCAGCAATTTTCAAAGCCGTTTGTCCACCCAGCTGCACGATAACGCCTTCTGGCTTTTCGTGTTGGATAATGGCGTGTACGTGTTCCCAGAATACAGGTTCAAAATAGAGTTTATCCGCAATATCAGGGTCGGTAGAAACCGTCTCGGGATTACAGTTGATCATCACTGTTTCGTAACCAGCCTCTTTTGCGGCCAATACCCCGTGAACACAAGAATAGTCAAACTCAATCCCCTGCCCGATGCGGTTAGGGCCTGAACCTAGCACCACCACTTTCTTGCGATTTGACACCACCGATTCGTTTTCAGGCTCATCTTGCGACACGCTGAAAGTCGAGTAGTAATAAGGTGTCTTGGCTTCAAACTCGGCCGCACACGTATCAACGCACTTGAACACGCGCTTGATGTTGTGTTCCTGACGGAATTTATAAATACGACTTTCTTTTACTCCCAACAAATGCGCTATTTGGCGATCGGCGTAGCCTTTTTGTTTGGCCGTCAATATCAAACTCGCTGGTACGTCTTCGAGGTCGTATTTCTGAATTTCTTTTTCTAACTCAACGAGTTCTTCAATTTGGTGCAAAAACCAAGGGTCGATTTTTGTCAAATTTTGGATGGTTTTGAACGAAAGGCCAAGCTTAAACGCATCATAAATGTGGAACAAACGGTTCCAGCTTGGGTGCGCAAGGCTTTCTTTAATCGCCTCAACGTCGGTCAATTCTTTCCCGTCGGCACCTAAACCGTTACGACGAATTTCGAGCGACTGACACGCTTTTTGAAGGGCTTCTTGGAAGTTACGTCCGATACCCATCGCTTCGCCTACCGACTTCATTTGCAAGCCCAGTGAGCGGTCAGAACCTGGGAATTTGTCGAAATTCCAACGTGGCACTTTTACGATAACGTAGTCAATCGTAGGCTCAAAGAATGCCGATGTGCTTCCTGTGATTGGGTTGATAAGCTCGTCGAGGTTGTAACCAATCGACATTTTTGCCGAAATCTTCGCAATTGGATAACCCGTAGCTTTCGATGCCAAAGCCGACGAACGCGAAACCCGTGGGTTGATTTCGATCACGATGATTTCGTCCGTTTCTGGGTTTACCGAGAACTGAATGTTACAGCCTCCTGCAAACTTACCGATACCGTTCATGGTCAAAATCGCCAAGTCACGCATACGTTGGTAGAGGGTGTCAGGTAGCGTCATGGCAGGGGCAACCGTTACGCTATCGCCCGTGTGGATTCCCATCGGGTCGAAGTTCTCAATCGAACAAACGATGATAAGGTTTCCTAGGCCGTCGCGCAAAAGCTCCAATTCATACTCTTTCCAGCCCATTACGCTTTGCTCAATCAACACTTCGTGTACTGGCGACGCCAACAAGCCGTGTTGAAGTGCTTTGTCAAAGTCTTTGGCGTCGTTTACAAAACCACCACCCGTTCCACCAAGGGTAAATGAGGGGCGAATTACGAGTGGAAAGCCAATTTCTTGGGCGATTTCTTTGCCTTCCAAAAACGACTTCGCCGTGCGACCTTTACAAACGCCAGCGCCAAGTTCAATCATTTTGAGGCGGAATTTTTCACGGTCTTCGGTCGTCTCGATGGCCTTGATGTCCACCCCAATGATTTGTACACCGTACTTTTTCCAGATACCCGCTTTGTCGCAATCAATGGCTAAATTTAACGCCGTCTGACCACCCATAGTTGGCAAAACGGCGTCGATTTTATGTTTCTCTAAAATTTCAACAATGTACTTTTTCTCTAGTGGCTTCAGATAAACGTGATCAGCGTTGATGGGGTCTGTCATGATTGTCGCTGGATTCGAGTTAATCAGAATGACCTCAATTCCTTCTTCACGAAGAGAACGCGCCGCTTGTGAACCAGAATAGTCAAATTCGCAAGCTTGACCAATGATAATGGGGCCTGAACCAATGATGAGGACTGAGTTGATGTTGGGATTTTTAGGCATTTTTTTGTTTTGTGGGGTTATTCGGCTGTACCGCCAGCTCAAAAATTGTGCAAAATTAGGACATGAATCGTTTAGTCGGACATTAAAAAGTAAAAAAATATCTTTTCGGGTTTCCGTTTATAGTTTACAACTTGGGGTTTATCGCTTTTATGTCATTAATAATCAATCAATTAAATCGTGATTTTGTTTTTTTTCAACGCATATAAATTTAAAATCTACGAAAAATAAGTCGATTTTATAATTCCAAAAATTACGTTCATCTTTGGGATATGAACCCTTTATCTGAAATTATAACTCAGTGGCAAACCCACGAAATTATTTCACCTGCCAGTGCTGAAGCCATCAAGCAATCAGAAAACACGCGCCCCGTTTCGTTGTACTCCCTCCTCCGAAACCTGCTTTACATTGGCCTTGTGTTGTTTACTTCGGGCGCAGGGATGCTCGTCTATTTGCACATCGACACCATTGGGCACGATGCACTCATTGTGGTATTAGCATTGCTAACATTGGGATGCTTTTTCTATACCTATCGACACAGTCCCCCATTTTCAGTTTCAGAAGTCAACTCCGAAGGCAAATTTGTTGATTTTGTGTTGTTACTCGGCGCGCTACTATTTCTTTCGCTTGAAGGCTACGCCCAGTGGCGTTATTCGCTTTTTGGCACGCGTTATGGATTAGCGGCTTTTCTACCAGCGGTTGTGTTTCTCTTTTGTGCGTACCGTTTCGACCACCGAGGTGTTTTGTCGATGGGACTCACGGCTTTGGCATCTTGGGTAGGGTTGAGTATCGCACCCTTGGAAGTATTGACGGGAAATGACTTTGGAAGTACCCAAATCATCAATACCGCCGTTGGTTTTGGTCTCGTAGTAGGTGGCGCCAGTTTTGGCCTTGCGCATCGCGGCCTCAAAACTCATTTTACCAACACCTATTTAATCCTCACGGGCAATTTATTTTTCATTGGTGCTTTGGCAGGACTTTTCACCTCCGACTACTGGTTTTTGTATGCCTTATTAATAGCGGGTTGTTGCGCCTTTTTTGTGTGGTACGCTCGGCAAAAGCAATCGTTCATTTTTTTACTAATGGCCATTTTGTATGGTTACATCGCTTTTACCTATTTGCTCTTCAGCAAAATCGACGACGCTGGTTTTTGGATGGTCTTTGGCGGTTTTTACTTCCTTGCCAGCGCGGGTGGCGTTGTGATGTTTATTTTAAACTATAAAAAATGGTTAACCAACTGACACAATGAAGGTATATCAGGAATCTTGGCTAATAAACCGCTGCGCCCTTGGTTTGGCAAAAAAACTCCAAAAAGAAGGAACTCTAACAACAGCACAGGCAGAAGCGGCCCAAAAACTTCACGCCGACCTCCCCTATTCTCCCAATATTTTTATCAAAGCGCTTTTGTTTATTTTTGGCTTGATTGGGTTCGGTTTTGGGGGGTCGTTGTTTACTCTTTTTCTCATGGGAGACGCCAATTGGGGATTACCCATCGGGGCTTTATTGTACGGCGGCGGAACACTTTTTGGGTTAGTTCACATCATTCGTCAGCGCAAACTTTATTTCTCAGGTATCGACAATGCACTTTTATACTGCATTCTCGGGTCATTAGGGCCTATTTTTATGAAGGTTTCCGAAATCAACAATTTTAAAGAGCCTTGGCAGTTTGGTTTACTTTATTTACCCTTTTTGCTCATGGCTGTCTATAGCTTTGGCGAACCGTTGGTGGCGTTAGGTCTATTGTTTGACTTCTTATTTATCTTCTCATCGTTGTTGGTCAAACACCCACTCGGGAAAGCATTTTTACCGTTTATACTTTCGGGGGTTTCGGTTGCATTGTTTTTTTTAATGCACCGCTTCTCAAAACGTCGAACCGCTTTTTACTGGCAAACCGCCCTCGAATGGGTCCTCCCTGTGACTTTGCTTTGTGCCTATTTAAGCGTTAACTATATGGTTGTCCGCTACGCCAACGCTTCCTTAAACGACTTACCAATGCCTGCTCCCGAAATCCAATTTGCGTGGCTTTTTTGGGCACTTACCTTTCTCGTTCCGCTCCTACAACTGGCGCTGGGGATTCGATTACGCGACCGTTCTATCATCGTCGTAGCCCTTATTTCTGCCCTTTATTCCATCGTCACTTATCGTCACTATCATTCTTTGCTTCCGCTAGAATGGGGTCTTTTGCTCGGTGGGCTGATTCTGGCAAGCCTTGCTTATGCTCTTTTACGTTACTTAAAAACCCCTAAATTTGGTTTTAGCATCACCCCTGAAAATAGCAAAAACAACCTCCTCCAAACAGTCGTTCTTTCTCATTTAACCAAAACAACCCAATCAACAGCAGCGCAAGAAGTAAAAATGGGTGGGGGAGATTTTGGCGGTGGCGGTGCGGGGGAGCAGTATTAATCAAAGCGCTGATTCTAGCTATTTGCGTACCTTTGGGGCAAATCATTCAATTATTCCAACGCTACGATGAAGCTACAAGTGACCGAAGAGACCGAACTGATGGTATTTTTACTGTCAAAATTAACCCATCACAGCCGTACCAACATCAAAAGTTTTCTTCGTGATGGTCAAATCCACGTGGACGGTCGAAGTGTTACGCAGTTTAATCACCACTTAGTAGTGGGCCAAACGGTTGAAATCAGTCCTAAAAAGTCAATAAAACCTGCACAACGCCCTACGAAGGGCATTCGGATTTTATTTGAAGATGCGTATTTGCTTATCGTTGAAAAAGAAGCTGGTTTGCTCTCCATTGCGACCGACAAAGGCGACGAGCCTACGGCCTACCGAATGTTGAGCGAGCACGTAAAAACCCAAGACCCTAAGAATAAAATCTTCATCGTTCATCGCCTCGACCGCGATACATCGGGGGTAATGGTTTTTGCCAAAAGTGAAGACATAAAAAATAAACTTCAATCAACATGGGGACCAGATACAAAAGAACGAACGTACATTGCTTTGGTGGAAGGCAAACCCAATCCTCCACAGGGCACGATTCGTTCGTATCTGCAAGAAAGTAAAGCCACGATTGTTTATTCTTCAAAAAACCCAGAACGAGGTCAACTAGCGATTACCCACTACGAAACGCTGCAATCTAACGCTCATTTTTCGCTTTTAAAGGTGGAATTGGAGACAGGTCGCAAAAATCAAATTCGGGTTCACATGCAAGACCTTGGGCATTCGGTGGTGGGGGATAAAAAATACGGTTCTTCCCAAAATCCACTTCATCGACTTGGGCTGCACGCTTGGGTGCTTGGACTTACCCACCCTGTTACCAACCAATACCTCCGCTACGAAAGCAAAATACCCACCAAGTTTTTGGGCGTGTTTGGAAAGTAAGGAAAACTTTTCTCCTCAATACCCAGGCACCACCGTTCCGAGTTCTTTTGCCGCCGAATCGTTGATATTTTTGAAAAACCTATATTGCTTTTGAATGTCCATGATTTGGGCAAATTCTTCGTCGGTAACCCCCGAAAGGCTACCCAATTGGTTCATCAAATCCTTCATTTTATCGGCCGAATACGCCATTTTTAAGCGAAGAATTTTCTTAAAGGCAATTTCATGGAGCAAGTCTTCGTCGGTAGGAACAACAATCTCGTATTTCTGCCAATTTTCGCTCAAATGGTGGCTATTTGTACACAAATCAATCGTCAATCGCTGCACATCGGGGTCAAGATGTCCTAAAAAATAGTCAGTTGAAGGTACTTCTCCGAAGTTAAATCGCTGTCTAAAAATTTCTAAAATGAGGTTAAACAACGGAGTTTCAAAGGTTATTTCTCCAATTTCGTGCAACAAATACCGACAGAGGGAAATCCCCGCTTCCAATTCAACCTGACCATACAAAATCAACAACCGTACGAAAGCTTGCTCTTGCAAATACAGCCGTGTTTTGAATAAATCATTGGGTAATTCAGTAACAGGCTTAGGCGATTCTTGGGGAAGTGGCGGCGACAGTTCTCGAAAGTTATCTTCCACCAAAATCCCAAATTCTTCCTCAATAAACGTTTCCGAAAAAAACGACAAATCAGGCTCTTGCGACGGAGCTTGATTGGGCTTCGGTGACGCTGGACTTTGGGGCTGCTTTTTGGGAACTTGCCGTGGTTCAGCGGTTTTTGCTTTGGCCTCCTGCTGTTTTCGCAAATACTTGTTTCCTTCCGAAATCAGCGTTTGTTCATCCATCTTCATCAAATCGGCCGTACGTCGGAAGAAAATCTGCCGTTTGATGGGGTCTGGAATTTTGGTAATACTCGCTACAATTTCGTTGATTGCTTCTGCACGTTTAAACGGATTATCGCCCGCATCGCGAAGAAGCATTTCAGTTTTGAAGGTAATAAAATCTTTGGTAGCCTTTTTGACGTGCGCTTTAAAACCCTCAGCACCAACACTATAAACGTAACTATCGGGATCTTCACCATCAGGAAGCGTCACCAAACTTACGTTAAGACCTTCCTCCAGTACCATGTCCAACCCCCGCAAAGCCGCTTTGATACCTGCCGCATCGCCGTCGTACAAAATGGTGATATTCTGGGTAAAGCGGGCAATCAGCTTAATCTGGTCTTCGGTCAACGACGTACCCGAGGAAGCCACCACGTTCTGAATTCCCGCTTGGTGCAGCGAAATGACATCGGTGTAGCCCTCTACCAAATAGCACACATCTTCCTGCCGAATGGCATTTTTGGCCTGATGAATCCCGTAAAGGACTTTGCTTTTATGGTAAACATCCGTTTCGGGAGAGTTAATGTACTTAGGCTGGTTTTTGTCGTTGGTCAAAATCCGCGCTCCAAATGCAATCACTTTCCCCGAAACATTATGAATCGGAAAGATTACGCGCCCTCGAAAACGGTCGTAGTAGCGGTCATTATTACCTTCTTTGTGCAATGCCAAACCCGCTTTTTGAAGCAACTCAGGATTATAACCACGCTTGGCGGCCTCTTTGGTTAGGTTATCCCATTCGTTTAGGCTATACCCCAATCCAAACGATTTGATGGTGGGGTCATTAAAGCCACGGTTTCGGAAGTAGCTCAAGCCAATGGCTTGCCCTTCTTCGTGCTCAATTAACAGTTTTTGGTAGTGTTTTTGGGCAAAATTTAGCACAATGTACAAGCTATCACGCTCATTTTGGCGCAATACCTCCTCGGGCGTTTGTTGCTCTTCTTCTACTTCGATGTGGTATTTCTGTGCCAAATGTCGGAGGGCTTCGCCGTAGCTTACTCCCTCAATGTCCATCACAAATTTCACCGAGTCGCCCGCAGCACCACAGCCAAAACACTTGTAGATTTGGCGGACGGGGTTAACGTTGAACGAAGGTGATTTTTCATTGTGGAACGGGCAGCACGCGATGTAATTGGCCCCACGTTTTTTGAGTGACACAAAATCACCAATGACCTCTACAATGTCAGCGGTTTGTTTGATTCGGTCGGCAGTATCGTTTGAAATTCGCATGGGACAAAATTAGGATGGAAACGCTTCAAAATAAAAAAATCCCCCTTTATCGTTGATTTTTCTCACTTCACCACATTTGGGTTGAAAGCAGCGATTGGGTGGCTGTACCTTTACAAAAAAAACAGCCATGACAACTTCCATCAAAAAACAAATAGCAGGTTTACTTTTTCTCCTCAGCGGGCTCACGTTGCTTTCGCTGCTCATTTTTTACTAACCCACACACGGTCAGACGATAGTCAGACCGTGTGTCTTAGTCTCACCTTAAATAAATGCGGTCTGACTATCGTCTGACAGTGTGTCCCCCCCTTCATAAATGCGGTCTGACTACCGTCTGACCGTGGCATTATCCACCGTTTTTTGCCACACCCGCCATACGTTTTTGTACATGAGGTTAGCAATATCACTTTCAGTATAACCTCTTTTAAGCAACACATAAATCAAGTTAGGGTACTGCGATACGTCCTTCAACCCCGTTGGTAAACTATCTCCAACTCCGTCAAAATCTGACCCAATGCCTACGTGTTTGGTACTTCCTGTCAATTTCACAACGTGGTCGATGTGGTCGGCTACCGTTTCTACGTCCGCAAAAAGTACAGGGTTTTCTTTTTGAAATTGTTTCTGGAACTCATCAGCTTCGGGCGTTCCCATTTTGATACCTTTTTCTTTTAAGGCTTTTCCAAACTTATCTTGCAATACCTCCATCTGTTGGCGGTATTTTTCATCCAAAAAGCTGGAGCCAAAATTGATTTGAATCACGCCTCCTTTTTTGGCCAAAAGCTTTATCATATCGTCCGACATATTCCGCTTGAAAGTAGGCGTAAAATACCGACAAGAAGAGTGTGACGCAATCACTGGTACAGAAGATAGCTCAATGGCTTGGTAAAAAGCATCGTCCGAAACGTGCGAAATATCTACCATGATACCTACGCGATTCATTTCTTTGACTACTTCTCTTCCATAAGCGCTCAACCCCTTGTGTGTGTGCGTCGTATCGTACGACGAATCACAAATGAGGTTGTCTTTACCATGGGTCAAGGTTACGTAGCTAATGCCTTTTTTGCGAAAATATGCCACATCCGAAATGGTTTGCAACGGTGCGCCGTTTTCCATCCCCATCGGAAATGAAATAACTCCTTTTTTGAAATTGGCATCCGCTTCTTTAGGCGTTGTGACAATACCAAATTTGTCGGGATGCGCTGTCGCTATCCCGCGAACCATGTTAATCAGCGAATCGGCCAACTCTTTTGCCCCACCCGTTTGTTGGTACGACGACGGAATATAAATCGACATAAACGGAGCCGACAACCCTCCTTTTTTAGCTCGTTCGTAATCAAAATCGCCTTCGGTAGTTTTCAAAGGAATCCCCAAATATTCACGCTCCAATCGGAAGTTCTTGATTTTGAGACGATACGGCAAGTCCACGTGGCCATCGGTGAGAATGTATTTGTGGGCAAGTTCGTCGGCTTTTTTGCGAAGGGCTTCGTCAAGTACCTGTTTGGTCTCAACTTCTTTCAGGTAACTTTGATTTTGCGCCGTACCGCTCAATTGAACAAACAACAACGCCACAACGGTCATAATGAGGTGTTTCATGCAGAAATTTGTTGATTTGAATTGTTTAAAGACTTCCGTATTTTTGTAAAAATAGCTTTAAATTCTAAAATGAGCGTCAACGAAATACAAAAGCACCTTTTAGCTATGCCTCATGCTTTTTTGATTATTCAAAAAGCCCAAGAAGCATTGGAAAAAGAGAAAGAATTGCGCCAGCATTTTTACGAAGTTATTGAAGAAAATAAAAAAATGGAGTTTATCAACGGTGAAATCATTTTTCAATCTCCCGTCAAACGCCGTCATAATGATGCCACAGGGAACATTTATAAAATGATGGATTTTTTTGTCGTTGAACACAACTTAGGTTGGGTCGGAATTGAAAAAGTACTTGTTTCTCTTTCCCGTAATGATTACGAACCCGACGTTTGTTTTTGGAAAAAAGACAAAGCTAAACACTTCACCGACGACCAAATGCAATTCCCTGCACCAGATTTGGTGGTTGAGGTTTTGTCTAAATCCACTGCCCACACCGACCGTACGACCAAATTTGAGGATTATCAAGCCCACGAAATAAAGGAATACTGGATTGTTGACCCTAGCGCCCAAGTGATTGAACAGTACGTACTTCACAGCAAAAGGTACGAACTTATTTTCAAGGGAAAGAATGGCTTTATCACTTCTGCCGCAATCAAAAACTTGACGATTCCTGTCGCGGCGATTTTTGATAAAAAACTTGCCAATCAAGCACTAGCCAGTTTCTCTAACTAGCAGCACCCGCTCCGTTGTTATTCAAAAAGATTCAAGTAGCTTTTCAAATCCAGCGCTCGTTTTTTTACAATTTCGAGACGGCTATCCACCGCCATTGGCTGATACATGGTTCCTTCCATGGTTGCGTATAATTCTGACTGGAATTTAAACTCCAAATCGCGGTATTCTATCCATTTTCGCTGCGAGGTAAGCAAAGCCGCCTTCTGTTTGGCGTTAAGTTTCAAGTTGAGGGCTTTGTAATTTTTGTTCAATTCGGCATCCCATTTTTTGTAGGCTTCATCCAAACACCCAACCATGCCCTGAGTGGAAGGATTTTTATCCATACATTTGTCCAACGCGATGTCAATGGGGTGTTTTTCGGTTTCGTCTTGGGCCATACTGGCAAAAGGAAGGGCAAACAAAAAACAAACGACTAAGAAACAATACGATTTCATTGATATTACGGTTTTTGAAAATTGAGTACGCTACAAATAAACGAAAATAAATGACGTCAAACGATTTCGTTCAGCAAGAACGAAGCCGATTTATCAAGGCCAAAGCGCAGGAGCTTGGCTTTGATTTTTGTGGTATATCAACGGCCACTTTTTTGGAAGAAGAAGCCCCTCGTCTCGAACAGTGGCTGTTGAAAAATCATCATGGCCAAATGCACTACATGGGGAACCACTTTGACAAACGCCTCGATCCTCGCAAGCTCGTCGAAGGAGCCAAGTCAGTGATTTCCGTCTTGTTAAATTATTACCCCGAACAACAGTTAGACGAAGGCGAAAACACCCTCAAACTCTCAAAATACGCCTACGGTACCGATTACCATTTTGTGTTGAAAGACAAACTCAAAGCCCTTGTCGAAGAAATTCAAAGCGAAATAGGCGAAGTAAATGGGCGAATTTTTGTGGACTCAGCCCCCGTGATGGACAAAGTATGGGCGGCCAAAAGCGGACTCGGCTGGGTCGGAAAACATACCAATCTTATCAACCGCCAGATGGGAAGTTTTTTCTTCATTGGGGAAATTATCTCTGACCTCGAACTTTGGCCCGATGCCCCTATCAAAGACTATTGCGGAACCTGCACACGCTGTGTGGACGCTTGCCCCACGGAGGCCATCACGGAGCCTTACGTGGTCGATGGTAGTAAGTGTATCAGTTATTTTACGATTGAACTCAAAGAGGCCATTCCAGCCGAGGTAAAAGGAAAGTTTGAGAACTGGATTTTTGGCTGCGACATTTGCCAAGATGTTTGTCCCTGGAATCGGTTTTCACGTCCGCATCAAACGCCAGAATTCAATCTTCATCCCGATTTGGCGCAATTCACTCGAAACGATTGGGAAGAAATTACCCAGGAAGTATTTCAAGAAGTATTTCGCCGTTCACCCGTCAAACGGACAAAATTGGAGGGCTTGAAACGCAATATTGGTTTTGTAACTACGCCAAAAGAATAGGTTTATAATAGCCCTGACAAGTGTCAAAAACTTGTCAGGGCTAAACACGTCATTTCGCTACTACCCATGATATCTTCTAATTTTTTAGACCCATTCATTACTCTCTTGTATCCTTTATAATACAGAGGCACGCCTTTCAATTCCTCCCGAATAAGCTTGGCAGGAATCAAACATCGCTTACTTAATCGTACTGACGTGCAAATGCGAATCGTGCTTTTCGCTGTGATAAATCCGAATCGTCGCTTTTTGAAAATCTTTTTCATCGGCTTCGCTTATGTTCATAAATTTCTGTGGGTTGCGGTCCACAATCGGAAACCACGAACTTTGGATTTGCACCATAATCTTGTGACCTTTCTTAAACGTATGAAGCACATCTGGCATCCGCACTTTTACATCCGTCACTTGGTTTGGCACAAAAGCTTCTGGTTTTTCAAAGCTATTCCGAAACTTCCCGCGCAACACCTCTGCCCGAACCAACCGCTGATACCCTGCCATCGTTAAATTTTTAGGATTAGGCGTTGGATTCGCTGCATCTTCGGGTAAGACATCAATTAGTTTCACAATAAAATCAGCGTCCGTTCCCGTCGTAGAAGCAAAAAAGTGTGCTGTCATCGGCCCCGAAAACGTCACATCTTCGGTCAAAGCATCAGTTTCATAGGTCAGCACATCAGGACGACGTGCCGCAAAACGCTGATCTTCAATCATGTACTGATTATTACGACGCGCAAAAACACCATCCGTATAAGGAACAGGTTTGGCAGGGTCGCTTACGTACTCATCAAAGCCCTCTTTTTCTTTTGTTTCTTCCCACGACAATTTTCCATTCGCTTGAAAATGAAGCTCTTTTGCGGTTTTTTCTTTGGGTGGCCACGTCTCAAAAGTTTTCCATTCGTTGGTTCCCGTATTAAACATGGTCGCCTCCGCCGCTTTCCATTCCCCTTTGTCTTTCAGGTAATAGTTAAAAAACTTCGTTTCAAGCTCTTCCTGAAAATACTTAGCGGTATTACCACCAAACTGCAACGGCCCAAACTCCGACCAATCCGCCCGCGACCAAGCACCGTGCGTCCAAGGCCCCATCACGAGTTGGTTTTTTGACGTAGGACTCTGTTTTTCAATGGCTTCGTAGGTACGCAAGGCGCCAAACAAATCTTCGGCATCAAACCATCCTCCCACAACCAAAGTAGCAGGTTTCACATTTTTCAAGGCAGAACGGATGTTTCTTGATTTCCAGTAGTCATCGTACGTTTCGTGCTGAAGGTATTCATTCCAAATTTTACCCCGATTATTAAAATAGGCTGCCCCATTAGCGTTTTTGAGCGGCCCTAGCTTCAAGAAAAAGTCATAGGCATCCTTCGAACGATTTACAAATAAGCCTGCGTAAGAAGGGCCTGGCTTAGTGCGAGGAGCATCGAAATAGCTCAAAAAATTGAAGTTATCCAGCAAGAAAAAAGCGCCATTGTGGCGAGCGTCGTCACCTATAAACTCATCAGTAACAGGCGCTTGAGGCGAAACGGCCTTAATAGCTGGGTGCGCATCAGGCAGCGAGGCCGAAGCATAGAAACCAGGGTAGGAAATCCCTGTAATACCAACCCGACCGTTGTTACGAGGGATATTTTTCAGTAACCACTCTACCGTATCGTAGGTATCAGTGCTTTCATCAGTATCTTTTGCACTTTTTTTGTCAAATTTATGGGGTGTCATTTCTTCAAACGAGCCCTCACTCATGTAGCGCCCCCGTACGTCCTGAGTCACAAAGATGTATTTTTCTTCTGACAACAATTTACTTGGGCCAGGCCCATTTCCTGGGTAATTGGTTTCACCATAAGGGCCCGCTGAGTAGGGCGTTCGCTCCATAATAATCGGGTATTTTTGGCTGCTGTCTTTTGGTACATAAATGACGGTATAGAGTTTTACTCCGTCCCGCATCGTAATCTGTTTGTCAAGTTTTGTGTAGTTGTCTTTCACAAAGTTTTGGGCTTGTACGGCCACACTCAAAAGCCCCGCAAGGGCAAGAAAGGAAAGTTTCATGGAACTAATTGGTTTTGAGCAAAAATAGAACAAAACGCTGGCAAACAAAAAGCCCTTCGCTATTGAAATGCCTACATTGTATTATTAGCACTCCCATGTTTTGTATTATTTCAATAAAAAACTAGCAAATTCCAGTTCTTTCGAGAGATAACATTGTAATAAACTGAGTTTGTCAATAAAATAACTTACCTTTGCGAGTCTTTTTTCAAAGCCATAATTAATTGTTAATCACTGACTTTCTTTCGATTAATTGTTAAGGCAAAACAACTAACAAAAATACAAATGCAATCCATCCGCAACATCGCCATCATTGCGCACGTTGACCACGGTAAAACCACTTTGGTGGACAAATTCATCCACTATTCGAAGCTGTTTCGTGAGAACCAGCAGTTTGACGACCTCATTTTGGACAACAATGACCTCGAACGTGAACGAGGCATTACGATTGTTTCTAAGAACGTATCAGTACGCTACAAAGACGTTAAAATTAATATCATAGATACCCCAGGCCACGCCGACTTCGGAGGAGAAGTAGAACGCGTACTTAAAATGGCTGACGGTGTAGTGCTTTTGGTGGATGCTTTTGAAGGCCCTATGCCTCAAACTCGTTTCGTATTGGGCAAAGCGCTTCAACTTGGATTAAAAGTTGTGTTGGTGATTAATAAAGTTGACAAACCAAACTGTCGCCCTGAAGAAGTTCACGAAGCGGTATTTGATTTGATGTTTAACTTGGAAGCCAACGAAAATCAACTTGACTTCCCAACGGTTTTCGGTTCGTCGAAACAAGGTTGGATGGGCCCAGATTGGCAAAAACCTACTGAAGACATCTCTCACTTGTTGGATGTCATCGTAGAAAGTATCCCACCCGCTCCTTTCAACGACGGAGAGCCTCAAATGCAAATTACTTCCCTTGACTATAACTCATTCGTTGGTCGTATTGCCATCGGACGTGTACACCGTGGAACGCTCAAAGAAGGTGCTCAGGTAGGTCTTTGCAAAGCTGATGGTAGCGTAAAACGTAACCGTATCAAAGAAATCCAGGTTTTTGAAGGTCTTGGCCGCCAGAAAGTGACAGAAGTATCTTCGGGAGATATTTGCGCAGTTACGGGTCTTGAAGATTTCGAAATTGGTGATACCATCACCCTTTACGAAAACCCAGAGCCAATTACACGTATTGCCGTTGATGAGCCAACAATGAACATGTTGTTCACCATCAACAACTCTCCGTTCTTTGGTAAAGAAGGTAAATTTGTAACATCACGCCACTTACGCGACCGTTTGTTCAAGGAAATGGAGAAAAACCTAGCTTTGCGCGTAGAGCCATTCGACAGCGAAGATAAATTCTTGGTGTTTGGTCGTGGTATCCTCCACTTGTCGGTATTGATCGAAACCATGCGTCGTGAAGGCTACGAATTGCAAGTAGGCCAGCCACAAGTAATTTTCAAGCAAGACGACAACGGACAACGTCTCGAACCAATCGAAATGTTGGTTGTTGACGTTCCTGAAGAAACTGCGGGGAAAGTGATTGAGCTAGTAACGCAGCGTAAAGGTGATTTGCTCGTGATGGAACCACGCGGCGATTTGCAACACTTGGAGTTTGACATTCCTTCACGTGGCTTGATTGGACTTCGTTCCAATGTATTGACAGCCACACAAGGGGAAGCTGTTATCTCTCACCGTTTCAAGTCGTATGAGCCTCACAAAGGCCCAATCCCAGGACGTATCAACGGCTCTATCATTTCAAAAGGAACAGGCCCAGCTACTCCTTATGCCCTTGACCGTCTTCAAGAGCGTGGGAAGTTTTTCGTTGACCCAAGCGAAGATCTTTATATGGGTATGGTTGTGGGTGAACATAGCCGCCCAGGTGACATCGTGGTAAACCTTCAAGAAACGAAGAAGTTGACCAACATGCGTGCCTCTGGTTCGGACGATAACGTGCGTATTGCTCCTAAAATCAACTTCTCTTTGGAAGAATCAATGGAATATATCCAAAAGGATGAATACCTAGAAGTAACGCCACAAACGCTTCGTATTCGTAAAGTATATCTCGACGAAAACGAGCGCAAACGTAACTCTAAAGAGCTAGAAATGGCTTAGTTCTAGCAATAGAACAAATACTTATAAGGCAGACCTTCGCGGGTCTGCCTTCTTTTTTCTACAAATGTTGCGCCTCTACCGAGGCTCTTTGGAGGCTTCTAAAACTTTTGATTAAATAACACAAATGTTGCGCCTCTACCGAGGCTACTTTGGATTTTTCTAAAACTTTTGATTAAATAACACAAATGTTGTGCCTCTACCGAGGCTCTTTGGAGGCTTCTAAAACTTTTGATTAAATAACACAAATGTTGCGCCTCTACCGAGGCTACTTTGGATTTTTCTAAAACTTTTGATTAAATAACACAAATGTTGTGCCTCTGCCGAGGCTCTTTGGAGGCTTCTAAAACTTTTGATTAAATAACACAAATGTTGCGCCTCTACCGAGGCTCTTTGGAGGCTTCTAAAACTTTGGATTAAATAACACAAATGTTGCGCCTCTACCGAGGCTCTTTAGAGGCTTCTAAAACTTTTGATTAAATAACACAAATGTTGCGCCTCTACCGAGGCTACTTTGAAGGCGGCTTCTAAAACTTTCAATTAAATAACACAAATGTCGCGCCTCTGCCGAGGCTCTTTGGAGGCTTCTAAAACTTTTGATTAAATAATACAAACACCAACGTTAAGGAATAGACACATAAAAAACCTCGCTTTCTCAAGCGAGGTTTTTTTATGATTTTGGCTGATTCTTTCTTAGAAGAATTTCGCGCGGTTATCTACTACTTTCGCATTTTCGCGGATTGCTTCATTCAACAAGTAGCTTGCTTGAAGATTCTTTGATTGCAAATTGGCTTTGTACATAGAGTAATCGGCAATGGCGGGTGCTGGAGTATCAGAAACTTTCTCCATGATAAACACACCGTTCTCTCCCGTAAATACTTTTGATTTCTTACCAACTTTCAAACCAAAGCCTTTTCCAAGCGCAATTGGATCAAGTCCTGCACTTGTTAGGAAACCTGTTGCCAATGAGATTTCATTTGCTGCTTCTACCAATGCACCTGCACCATATTTTTGGGCAATCGCCTCAAGCGTTCCACCTTGGATACCGCTCAATTTCTTTGTGATTTGCTCTGCTTTGATTTCATTGCGCACTTTCAAAGTAAGTTCGTCACGGAAGTCATTGATAGAAGGGCTGTCTTTTGATGATTTACCTGTCAAAATAGCCACCACATATTGCTCATCTGTTTCAAATACTGGAGAAACTTGGTCAGTCTTGGTATCATCGTTAAATGCCCAACGAACAATTTCACGCGCGTTTTGAATCGTATTCACGTTGCTTGCCGATTCTGGGATACGGTTGGCCGTTTGCACAAGCAAGCCCTTATCTTTTTTCACGTTCTCATCAAATGCGGCCTTTGATTTAGACTCAATTGAGAATTGATCTGCTTTTGCATAAATCGCATCACGCGTTGCTTGGCTTGGAGTCATTGTCTTGCCGATTGCTGCAATTTTATAAAGAACGTTCGTTTTAGGCTCCGTTACTTTAATAATGTGGAAACCGAAATCTGATTCAATCAAACGACCAATCAAACCTGTACCACTCATTGCAAATACAGCGTCGTTAAATGGCTTCACCATGGCACCTTCACTGAAGAAGCCTAAGTCACCACCACGCTGTGCCGAACCTGGGTCAGCACTGTTTGCAGTGGCTAATTGTTCAAAATTAGCACCACCTTGCAATTGTTTCAACAAATCAGCGGCTTTGGTACGCGCTTCTGCTTTGGCAGAATCGCTTGTTCCTTGCGTACGAATCAAGATGTGACTGGCACGTGCGGTGTAAGCTGTATCAATTTTAGTACCACCGTACTTATAGATAAAATACGTATTTCCTTCGCGGTAAGGGCCATTTACACTACCTGGAATAAATGACTTCACCGCCGACTTCAACTGATCTGGCATATCTGAATACGACCAGTAAAGTTTTGTAGGTACGTCCGAATTCACACGAGCATAAGTAGAATCGCTAGTTGCTGTTGCCAATCCGCGCGCCAATTCTTTAATTTTATTGTACATTTCCACGCTATCTTCTTTGGTAGCAATAATCGGGAAAGTTACGTATTGAATGGTGCGAGAGTCAAAGCCTTTGTATTCGTCTTTGTGCTTGGCCAAATAATCTTGCAATTGCGAATCAGTCACTTTAATCGTTGTGTCAACCACCGAGTAGTAAGGTACGTACAAATAGCGAAGTGACGCTTTAGCCGTTTGTGCTTGGTATTCTTTCTCCGCTTCTGCACGCGTTACGTAGCTACCAGCACGGAGTAAGTTTTCGTATTTCTGACGAAGACGATCTTGCGCTAAACTCTTCTCAAAATTTTCCCAAGCTTGCTGTTGCTCTACTGGCAAGTTTTTGAGGTTTTTGAGATAGCTTATCACTTGAGTTTTGTCAAAAACGCCCGTTTGAGGGTTAGTAAATGACTGTTGAACGGCTGGGCTCACATTGTTCCCTTGAACCATATCAACTAGCTCGTCGCTACTTACTTTTAACCCCAACGCATCGTATTCTTTTTTGTAAGCATAGTCGATGATGTACTGATTCCAAACCTGCTCACGAAGGCTTTGTTGTTCTGGTTCGGTCGCTGCACGACCACTTTGAGCTTCAAACGCCTGACGGGCTTGGTCTAATTTGAGTTGGAAATCCTTGTAACTAATGGTTTCACCTGCGATTTCGCCGACGTTCTGATTGTTTCCAAACAATGCCTGCGAACCTAAAATGTCACCTCCGACAATAAATAGAATCAAACTGGCGGCAATAACCACTACCGCAATACCTGATCGCTCCCTGATTTTGTTGATTAACGCCATAGTTGCTTGCGCGTTATTAAGTTTAAAGTTAATTGTTTAATTAAATGTTCTAAGGAAAAGAAAGGGTTTCCAAAAATTGACCCGCAAAATAACATCATTTACTGGTACATTCCAACATTGATTCATTCTTTGTCAATTTTCGTGCCAAGGTTTTCTTGTTTTTAGCGTATTACAAGCAGTTTTTTGGTAAATATTGGCTTACCAAAGCTACGAACTTTCAACAAGTATGTACCCGAGGGCAGCGGCGTTAGCCGAAGGGGTTGTGAGTTTGACAACGAGGCGGTTTCTTGTTCCAACATCAATTTCCCATTCAAATCCATCACTTGCATTCTTACATTGGTCAAATCTTCAAAGCTTTCTACAAGAAAAACCCCATCCAAACTTGGGTTAGGATACACATTCACTCCATTGCCCGAAACATCCAAAACGTATTCAAAAGGTTCGGAGGTCAGGGATGAACAAGCCCTACCTGGTTCTAAAAAATAAAAAGCGGTTACAGTGTATGGACCCGATTTTTGAGCTTTGAGGTATTTTTCTGCAGTAATGGATTCTTCTGCCCCATAATTCCACCTAAACTGAATGTCTGACAAATAATCTCCTTTCACATTTAGAATATAATTACCCATTTTTTCAATACTAGGCTGCGTAGGAATGGGGCTCACTTCTACCTCTACCTCTTTCGATGGAGCAGAAACGCACCCCTGCTCATTAGTTGCAATAACACTGTATTTACCCGATTGCCGAACCAATAAGTTGGAAGAAGTTTCACCATTGTTCCAAAGTACTGATGATGACGTATTAGAATACAAAGTCACGGCTTCACGCTCGCAGAAACGAACCAAACCACTTGGCGAAATGACGGGGGTTTCGGGCGTTGGATGCACCGTTACTGTCACTGGGACTGAAAACTGAGAGAAACAATTGTATTGATTGACTGTTCTTGCAGAAAAACGGCCTGATTCACGAACGGTAATGGAGGTACCATTTTGTCCTGAATTCCACAAAAAACTATTGGTTGTTGAAAGAGTGGCCCCATTTTCAATCTCTAGCACGACATTTTTATCATTACAAAATTCCAAAGGCCCTTTGGCAATAATGGTTGGGACAGATGGTCGAGGGTTTTTCACTGTGGAAGTAGCTGTTGAATACCCAGACCAACACTCGTTTGAATCCTTTATTCGTACGGTATATTGATTTGTCTCCGATACATCGATGGTTCGACCGTTGGCACCGTTGCTCCACTGATAAGCTGAGGCTTCGGGTGCTGAGAGTGTAATTTGATCTCCTTCACAAAAAGAAGTACCTCCACTCGCCGAAATGATGGGGATGGCTGGTTTTGGTAGCGCCTCAAACGTCTGTTGATTAATTTCGACAGTAGGAGAATACACAAAATTTCCATTAAAATCTCTCACCTTTACCCGATACGTCCCATTCTCAACCGTAATTTCTCGCGAACCTCCTCCCACTTGGTTCCAACTTACTTCAGGATAATTATTGGCTTGAATAGACAACTTTATCCGATTTTCTCCTGCACAGCTTATTTTAAAGGTAGGTACTGGAAAAGGATTTCGGGGCTGTGAACTTTGGAAAAACGAATCGGTTAGCGAATTGTTCCATGCTTCTCCCAACAAATTCAATCCAGCACCTTGCATGTGAACACCGTCAGGTCGAGGAATCTGAATATTGTCAGTGGCTGGCCCTGGAAATACATTATATACCGACCCAATGACTCGGTTTTGCGCATTAATGACCGAAGCATTGCTCCCTTTTTCGCTAAAAGAAACCCGTGATACGACCCAACTAAGGTTATGCCCAAAGTCATTGCGACTTTGTCCAATGAGTTGTTGTAAATTGCTCACTATCTCATCTTCTGGGATGTTAAAGCCCGTATCAGACTCCCCTTGGTGCCATAAAATAGCCCTAATTCCCGTTAAACTCGCAAATTCACGCAGCGTCACCCGAAGTTGAGAATAAGGCAATTGGTTTCCATAGAAACCACCCACGTACGGATTACTAGCATTCCCGTAGAGGCTTTCGCGCCATGCACGGCTTGTAGTACCTTCCAAAGCAGCGTTATAAAATAGGATAGGTACATTGAGTCTCTTAACCAACAAATCGCCCAATACCCCCCAAGACCAAGCAGAATGTCCATAAGGAGCAATATAACTATCGGCATTTAAGTGCGAGAAAGTTGGTTGGGGAAGCTCATTCGGTTCATAACTACCATTTACATAATTAAAACAACTCACTCGATCGTCTAAGGCAGCAGGGGCACCAAAGTCCAGAATCCCACGGGCATTGGACTGCCCTGCTACCACAAACACCTCCCCTACGCCTACTCGATCCACTTCGGTCGTTTCGGCTACTTGCCCGTTTCTAACCAATCTTACTTCTAGCTTATACCACCCACCTTCTGCTGATATTTCTCCTGAAAAAATACCACCCACTGGTGCATTTTCAAGCACCTGCCAACCAGTAGCAGTGCCCTGCCCCGCATTGAGGGGTGTCAAAGCAGCTTCAACTCTTTCAGGAATGGACTGTTTGTACGTCCCTGAGACGACAAATGATGCCTTATTGGCTTGTGAGCGTTGAAAAACAATGCGAGACGTTGGAAAACTAACGGTTACTTGAGAAAATGCGGGCAGGGCGGTTAAAATAAAAACGACCGACCTTACACAATGTCGCCTCAAACTTCCAAACACTCCGTTAAAGTAGGGCTTTTGCATTCGATAATGAATTGGTTACTGCGAAAAAGTTGCAAAATTACGCATTTGCCGCATGAAGCCCAAACCGACAAATCAATCCGTCTCGGTTTTAATGGTATTTCAATGTTTTTTGTGGGTTTGTTAACTTCCTGATTTACTCTATTTTAGAAATTAGCGGGCATTTTTCTGTTTGATTTGACCGTCGCTCTTGCTAACTTGCGGCCATGGCAGACAATTTTGTAGTTTCGGCGCGGAAATATCGCCCCATTACTTTTGACTCAGTTGTTGGGCAGTCACACATTACGACTACCCTCAAAAACGCCATTCGTACCAACCACCTCGCCCAAGCTTTCTTGTTTTGTGGGCCACGTGGGGTAGGTAAAACAACCAACGCCCGTATTTTGGCCAAAACCATTAACTGTCAGAGTCTTACTGACGAGATTGAGCCTTGCGGAGCGTGCGAAAGTTGTGTGGCTTTTCAAAACAATGCTTCATTTAACGTTCATGAGTTGGATGCTGCCTCCAACAACTCTGTGGACGATATCCGTAACTTGATTGACCAAGTACGCTACCCGCCCCAAACGGGTAAATACAAAATATACATCATTGACGAGGTACACATGCTTTCGTCGTCGGCTTTTAATGCTTTTCTAAAAACGTTGGAAGAACCGCCGAGCTACGCCATTTTTATTTTGGCAACAACCGAAAAGCATAAAATCCTTCCCACGATTTTGTCGCGTTGTCAGATTTTTGACTTTAACCGCATCCAACCTCGTGACATCGCCGACCATCTTGAGCACATTGCCCAAAAAGAAGGTATTTCGACCGAACGGGAAGCGCTCGAACTCATTGCCCAAAAAGCAGATGGCGGGCTTAGAGATGCCCTTTCGATGTTTGACTTAAATGTCACTTTTTCGACAGATGATACTGTACGTTACAAGGACGTACTTGAAAATCTCCACATTCTCGACTACGACTATTATTTCCGATTGACGGATGCCCTACTTACAAGTGAGGTCTCGCAAACATTGTTGATTTTTAATGAAATCATCAAAAAAGGCTTCGACGGTCATTTGTTTGTGGTAGGGATGCTGGAGCATTTCCGTAATTTGCTGGTAGCCAAAGACCCTGCAACAGTTCAGTTACTCGAAGTATCCGAAACGGCCAAAAACAAATACCTAGACCAATCAGCGCGGGCTTCAGTGTCGTTTTTACTTTCTGCATTAAGTATTGGAAGTCAGTGTGATATAAATTACAAAGCGGCCAAACAGCAGCGACTACACGTGGAAATATGCCTGATGAAACTGGCAAAAATCCCTGAAGTGCTGGATTTGAATACGCTATCGGGCGACGAAAAAAAAAAGCCTAGTCTGACCGAAAATAGCCAAGTAGCAGTTCCAACGACTGCTACTCCTAAACCCATTGCCTCCCTTCCAAATCCTATTGTTGCGGCAGAAACGCCTCCTTCCTACTCTCAAAACGGCTTGCCAGGCGCTTTGGGTAAGCTCCGTTCGACAGTCAATATTTCTGCGCAACCCCAGCCAGTAGAAGAGACAAAACCAGTAGCGAAAGCCCAAGAAAACCCAACGATTACGGCAGATTTGCCAACAAATTGGAAAGACCAGCCTTTCACCACCGAAGAACTTCAACAAACGTGGGATGCCTTTTCTCGTTTTCGGGAGCAAAATGGGGGTGCCGTCAGCGAGCAAATTATGCTCAATCGCGAATTTAAAGTTGAAGGAACTACGATTGAGTTAATTTTAGACAACCTTCACCAAGAGGTTCTGCTCAACGATGTGAAACCAGAATTGCTGGGGTATTTGCGTCGCCATCTTAAAAATCGGCAAATTCAAATTTCTTACCGTATTGCGCCCAACGAAGTAAAGCGTAACCCCTACACCCCGCTCGAAAAATTCAATACCTTAGCTGAGAAAAACCCATCTCTTCTCGATCTCCAACGCCTACTTGGTTTGGATGTTGATTTTTAAAATTTCTCCTGCTAGGAAGCTTGGGGGCAGTCAAATTTGACCCAATAATCAGTGTATAAACAAAATTTTCACCCTAAATTTTCGTTTATAACTAAGTTTTAGTACTATAGCTTCCGTTTCCACCATTTTTCACTTTTCACTAATGAACAAGTTACTTGCGTCTGCATTACTTTTTTTCTATTCATTGTGTTTAGTCGCCCAAAATTCTGAAGTTACTTTTGGTGAAGTTCCGCTTGAAGATATTGAAATGAAAGCCTATCCCAAGGACTCAACGGCCGAAGCACTAGTTTTGTATAGTTTTGGAGAAACTTCATTTTCATTTCGGAATCAAACCTTTTATTTGACATTCAAATATCATGGTAGAATAAAGATTTTGAAAAAATCAGGTTTAGATAGAGCAACGATTAGTATCCCCTACTTCAAAGGAGATAAAGCCCTCAATGATGAGTACATAACTCAAGTAAGAGGTTTTACTTATACCCTCGAAAACGGCAACATAGTCAAGGAAAAATTATCCAAAGAGATGATATTTAATGAGAGAGTTACAGATAATTATCATCAAATAAAATTTAGCCACCCCAAAGTTATTGAAGGCGCCGTAATAGAATACGCATACGAAATATCTACTCCTATGATTGTGAGTCAAAACCCAAAAACGTGGTATTTTCAGAGTGATTTACCCGTAAAATGGAGCGAGTACCGAATCAGTATCCCAAGTGTGCTATACTATCGAATGATTTTCTCAGGGTATTTACCTTTAGACATTAACGACCGAGAATCGGCTACCAGTACCCGATTTGCTGGGGAAAGCATGGGAGGTACTTTATATAGGTTCGTAATAAAAGATGCCCCTGCTTTTAGAAATGAATCCCACATCACAACACCTATTGATTATATTTCAAAAGTTGATTTTGAATTAGCAAGTATCAATTGGCCTAATGTCATCACCAAAAATTACAGTTTAGATTATCCCAGCCTTAATTATACTTTATTGAACGAGCCTAGATTTGGAGGAATGCTTCAAAAAGGTTCTTTTTTAAAGGAAATAGCCAATAAAATAAAATCCAATTACAACGATACCATCTCGCAGTGGAATGCTGCTAAAACATATATTTCTCAAAATGTCAAATGGGATAAGACAAATGGTATTTTTCCCAATGATTTAAAAAAGACTTTTGAAAAAAAAGAAGGTAGCTCGGTTGATATAAACTTCCTTTTGATTGCTCTTTTAAGAGAATTAGGGTACGATGCCCGCCCACTTATCCTAAGTACGCGATCCAATGGAAATATAAACCCTGTTTATGCTTTGTTAAGAAAGTTTAATTATGTGATTGCTCATGTTAATCATTATGGTACGAATGTTTTGTTTGACGCAACAGACGAATTTTTAAAAGTAGGTACAATCCCTAAACAATGCCTCAGTTTTAATGGATGGCTAGTACACCCAACTCACGCCCGCTTTATTCCACTGACTCCCATTGAATCGGATAAAGAATTTTTAAAGGTTGACCTCAACATTGTCGAAGAGGGTGAATTAACAGGTAACATTATAAAATCATACAGTGGTTATAGTGGTGCTCACGCAAAAAAAGAGTTTAAAGAACTAGGTGAAGAGAAGTTTCTACAAGAAATAAAAAAATCAAAACCTGCTTGGGTGATTTCAAAAGTGGATTACAAAAATACAAACGTTGTTGAGGGAGCTATAGAAGCTTCATATCAATTAACAATCAATGACTTTACTACTGTAGCAGACTCCATGATTTACTTTAAGCCCATGCTTTCGGAAGGCTACGCTCTCAATCCTTTCAAAGAAAGTAAACGAGCCTACCCTATTGAATTTGAAGCACCTATCGAAAATACCCTATTGGCTAGTTATCAACTGCCAAAGGGGTATAGAGTAGTGGAATTACCCCAATCTATTTCTGTCTCATTGCCAGAAGGAGGAGGTAAATTTGTCTTTAGTTCTGCTAAATCTGGTGATAAAATAACAATTAGTAGTCGCCTAACTATACGAAAATGCAGTTTCTTACCAGATGAATATGGTCAACTCAAAGAATTTTTTGAACAAGTAATCGCAAAGCAAAACGAACAAGTTGTTTTGAAAAAAGAACATTAGCTTTAATTTATTCTTATGAAAAAATTTATTGCCGCCGTAATTTTATTATTCATTTCGTTGAAAATAACGGCACAAAACACTAAAATCACTTTTGGTGAAGTTCTCATTGAAGATATATCGTCCAAAATTTATCCCAATGATTCAACAGCGGAGGCAGTTGTTTTGTATGATTTTGGCGAAACGTCGTTTGACTATCGAAGTCAAAAGTTCTACATTACCCTAAAATACCACGGAAGAATCAAGATTTTGAAAAAATCTGCGATTGACCGTGCCACAATCAGTATCCCTTTTTACAAGGGAAGTAAAGGTGCCCAAGAAGAATACATCACCCAAGTCAAAGGCTTCACCCACAACCTGGAAGATGGCAAAATAGTGAAAGAAAAACTGGCTAAAGAGATGATTTTTAATGAGAAATTATCCGATGAATACCACCAGCTTAAGTTTAGCCTACCTAAAGTTAAAGAGGGCTCTGTTATCGAATACAGTCATGAAATCTCCACGCCAATGACAATTAATACAAGCCCTAAAACTTGGACATTTCAAAGTAGCCTCCCCGTAAAATGGAGCGAATATCGCATTACCATTCCCAACGTTTTATTTTATCGAATGATAATGTCGGGGTACTTGTCTCTCGACGTCAATGATTTTAAAAATACCAATACCATGTTTGCGGGCTCAAGCATGAACGCCATTTCATACCAATTTGTCGTAAAAAATGCCCCTGCCTTTAGAAATGAATCGCATATCACAACCCCATCAGATTATTTATCAAAAATTGATTTCGAGCTCGCAAGTATTAACTGGCCAGAAGTCATTACCAAGAACTTTTCGTTAGATTACAACAACTTAACCCAAACCCTTTTGAGCGATGAAAATTTTGGAGAAATCTATAAAAAAACCTCTATTGTCAAAGACATTGCCAAACAAATACAGGCCGAAAATAAGGATACTTTAGAGCAGTGGAAGGCGGCTAAAAATTATTTAGTCAAAAACATTAAGTGGAATGAGGAAAACGGAATATATGCCTCTAATCTCAAAAAGGTACTGGAAAAGAAAGAGGGAAGCTCCTCTGAAATCAACTTTTTGTATTTATGTATCCTCAGAGAGTTGGGTTACGACGCGCATCCACTAATCCTAAGCACAAGGGCTCATGGTCGTATCAACCCTACGTATGCTCTATTGAAAAAATTCAATTATGTTGTGGTTCACCTGTCACACAATGGCAAAGATGTATTGCTTGATGCCACAGATGAATACCTGCCTCCTCACATTCTTCCTGTTTCTTGCCTGACCGATGACGGCTGGCTTGTACATCCTACTCAAGCTCGTTTTATCTCGATTGTACCCAATGATACTGATCGAGAATTTGAGAAAGCCGATTTGACAATTAGTGAAGAAGGAGAGCTAACTGGGACATTTTCAAAATCCTACGGTGGATACAGTGGCGCAAGTGCTAAAAATGCGTTCAAAGAGATTGGGAAGGACAAATTTTTGGAAGAAATAAAAAAAGGCAAACCTGCCTGGACAATCACAAAAGCTGAGTTTAAAAATACAGAAGCCATTGAACAGGTCATGGAGGCTAATTATGAACTGAGCATGACAGAGTTTGCCAATGTTGCAGGGCCAATGATTTATTTAAAACCAATGCTTTCTGAAGGCCACACCCAAAACCCCTTCAAAGAAAGTGAGCGAATCTATCCTGTTGATTTTGAGGCTCCTATCGAAGAAACTTTTTTAGCCAATTATACCCTGCCCGCTGGTTTTCAGGCCGTCGAGCTTCCCAAACCTGCGGCGGTTGCCTTGCCCGAGGGCGGAGGGCGTTTTGTATATACGGTTTCACAATCGGGTAATAAAATTACGATTATCAGTCGTTTGAACATTCGCAAAAAAAGCTTTATGTCATTGGAATATGGGACGTTAAAAGCATTTTTCGACCAACTTATTGCCAAACACAACGAGCAAATCGTCTTGAAAAAAGGCAATTAATCGTAATATCAATTCATTAACCGCAGTGAAATTTTCACCCTATTTAACGTATGTTTTTAACGCGCACCTCCTCTCTATTAGCGATAATAATGATTCTCTTTGCGGTTAGTTTACGGGGGCAAGAGTATGCCGTTACAGGTGTATCCGAGACCCTCAAAAACAAAGCAGACGCGGTTGTCCGATTCCATCGGACGGAGTTTATTATCAAAGACATTGGCTTCGCCACCACCAAAGTCAGCGGTGCTATCACGGTTCTCAACGAAAAGGGAGCTTTACAGGCTTCCATTGTTGTTCCCTTCAACAAGTTTACCAAGGTCAACGACATTGAGGCCCAATTATATGATTCAAAAGGGGAAAAAGTAAAACGTCTCAAACGCAGCGAGATTGAAAATTACAGTACCAACACGGGCGACAATTCCGTTGATGACAGTTATGCCAAAGTAGCCCTTCTAAAACACACCTCATACCCTTACACGGTGGCCTTTTCGTATGAATATACGAATAAAAACATGATGTTTTACCCCACTTGGGCTGCCATACTGAATAACTTAGAACGAACTTCCGTCGAAAAAAGTGAGTTTATCGTCGCTACGCCCAAAGGGTTCTCGTTTCGGTATTTGGAGAAAAACATGCCTACCAAAGTAGCAATCTCTCATTTGGATGATAAGGATATTTATTCGTGGAGTGTGTCCAATATCCCTGCCGTCGAAAAAGAGCCTTTTGCGCCTGATTTGGACAATTATTTACCCATGGTATATACTGCCCCAAACGCCTTTGAAGTGGAAAATTACCAAGGCCAATTAACTTCTTGGAACGACCTTGGAAAATTTTATGCCGAGCTCAATAAAGACCGTTATCAGCTCACACCTCAAGCAATACAGGCTGTCAAAGAAAAGGCAAAGGGTATCACTAACACCTCCCAAAAAGTGCAGGCTGTTTACGAATACCTTCAATCACACACCCGTTACATGAACATTAGTTTGGGGATTGGAGGTTGGCAATCGATGAAAGCAGCCGATGTTGCCACCAGAGGTTTCGGGGATTGCAAGGCCCTTACCACCTACATGAAAGCCATGCTCAAAGAAGTGGGCGTGACTTCATACCCTGTTTTAGTAAAAGCAGGTGACGACGAGGCCGACATTCTCACTCAATTTCCCTCTTTCCAATTTAATCACGTTTTTCTGTGTGTTCCCAACCAAAAAGACACCCTTTGGCTTGAATGTACGAGTCAAACAAACCCTTTTGGATATTTGGGAAGCTTTACCGAAGCACGCCACGCCCTTTTGGTCACGGAATCGGGAGGGGTGCTCATTAAAACTCCGACTTACTCCCAACAGCAAAATCAGCTTATTCGCCACGCTTTTGTCAAGCTGAAAGATACCGCAGAAGGGGAAGTACATATCACGACTACTTATACTGGATTGCAGCAAGAATACCCTCAGTATGTGGTTCATTCGCTAACAGCTGAGGATCAAAAAAGGTGGTTGCAAAAGAATTTATCCTTTCCAAGTGCAGAAATCAGCCATTTTGAGTTTAAAGAACAGAAGGCTGCCGTTCCCAAGGTGGAAGAAAAAGTGACACTTCTTGTCCGAAATCTTTGTACAAAAAGTGGCAGCAGAATGTTTGTAACACCCAACTTACTCAATAAAAGTAGTAATACCTTCATTGCCACTTCCGAGCGAATTTATGACTTTGAAACAGCCATGAACTACGCCGATAGCGACAGCATTGTGATTGAAATTCCGTCAAATTACAACATCGAATTTTTACCCACGGAAGCACAAGTGTCGTCAAAGTTTGGGAATTATACAGCTACGTTCAAAGCAACGGGAAATCAAATCGTTTACCTCCGCAAAATGAGTGCTTCTAAACAAAGATTCCCACCCAGCGAATACTCAGCGTGGGTAGAGTTTAGGAGAAAAATTGCCAAATTTGATAAAGCACAAATTGTATTGGTTGCCAAGCAGTAATCTTCCAATAAAATGAAGGTTTGGAGGAATATGATTTATATTTACCTTCGACTTTAGAGTATATTGTCACCCGAAAGTCATATATTAGGAAACAGTATCACTTCAAAACCCAAACCTTCACATCTCATGTTCACGCGTCGTGATTTTTTGAAAAGCACTGCCATCGGTGGGGCTTCTTCTTTGATTTCGATTAACCCACTTTTGGCGGCTACTCGTCCCAAAAAAGATAAATTAGGAATCGCCTTGGTGGGGCTCGGTTATTACAGCACCGATTTGCTCGCTCCTGCCCTTCAACTTACCAAAAACTGTGAGCTGATGGGCATTGTCACAGGAACTCCTTCAAAAGCAGAAACCTGGCAAAAGAAGTTTAACCTCAAGGACAAAAACATCTACAATTATCAGAACTTTGACCAAATCGCCAACAATCCTGATATTGACGTAGTGTATGTCGTACTTCCTCCAAGTATGCACCGCGAATTTGTCGTTCGGGCTGCCAAGGCAGGAAAACAGGTATTTTGTGAAAAACCAATGGCACCTAGTGTAGCCGATTGTGAAGCGATGATCAAAGCCTGCGCCGATAACAAAGTAAAACTCGCCATCGGATACCGCTGTCAACACGATCCAAATACCCAAGCCTACATGAAATTTGCCAAAGAAAAAACGTTTGGTAAAGTACGGATGGTCACTTGTGGCGCAGGGTATTTTGACGCTCGTACAACCCACTGGAAACAAAACAAAGCCCTTGGCGGTGGGGTAATGGGCGACATGGGTGTGTATGCCATTCAAGGTGCACGCTTGGCAGTAGGTGAAGAACCAACGTCGGTTTCGGCCCAATTTCACACCACCCGCCCCGACATTTACAAAGAAGTTGAGGAAACAGCCACGTTCCAATTGGAGTTTCCAAGTGGCGCTTTGGCCGCTTGCCATACCAGTTTTGGTATCAATATGAACTACTTGCAGGCCAATTGTGAAAAGGGATGGTTTAAAATGGAACCGTTTTCAAGCTACACTGGCAACAAAGGAAGCAGCCCTCAAGGGCCGATTGATTTCCCTTTACAAAGTCAACAAGCCAAGCAATTGGACGACGATACCGACGCACTTATCAAAGGTATTCCATTAATAGCGCCAGGCGAAGAAGGGCTACGGGATATCCGCATCGTTGAAGCCGTCTATAAATCGGTGGCGAATGGCGGGAAGAAAATTACCATTTAGTATTTTCTCATTAACTTTTTTCACACAGATTGAATACCCGCAGATTTTCGCAGAAAAACTTCTGTGTTTATCTGCGTGCATTTAATCTGTGTCTCTCTGCGAGAAAATTTCACCTATTGTTGAGCAGCAATCAATCAGCCACTTTTCCCAATAAATTTACCCCAACCAATAAAAAGAGAACTCCCACTAAAAAAGGAACAATGGTTTCCCATTTTGTGAGGGTGAAACCTATCACCGCCTTGTCTGACATAAAGGCGATGCAAGCAAAAAGAATAAAAATAACGCCAATTCCAGTTAAAATACTTCCAAACGTACGTTTCATGTGAGCGCGAGGTTTTATATACTTTACAAAACTACCAATTTATACAAAAAACTATTCTACTCTTCGGGTCGGATTTTAAGCCCTTCTTGATGAATGATGTATTCGGAGGTATAATAAAATTGGTGGCATAGCCAGAGCCCAATCCCCCAACTTCCCAACGCCAATATCAAGGTAGGAACTTTGAACATTATCAAGAAAAAGCCCACAAAAAAGGCGTAGAACCCTTGGCGAAGCAACGTATCCATCACATAATGCTTTTGCAAAAATCGCCCAAAAAGCAAAAACAACATCCCTATCACTAGCAGCGACCATTCCAAAAAATACCCCCAATTCAACCCAACTGGCATGTAGCGAACGAGAAAAATAATTTCTGGCAACATCATCAGAACAAAAAGCTGTCCGTATTGCTGTAGGCGTTGTCCCATTTTCATTGGCATATTTCGCAACAAAGGCAACTGTAAATGCTCAAATTCGTAGAGATGTAACATCAGCACCGAATGAACCATCCCAATCATCAGCGCACCCAACGAAAATAAACGCTCATCGTAGCTGTCGGTGGGATAAATTTTGCAAATTCCCACTACAACAAAACAGGAAAAACCTTTCGTTAGAAACAATAAAACGGGGTTTTCTGAAAACAAATACAGGATAAAATACGACCACTGAGGCTTATTAAATCGTCGGTTTAAGTAAGTAGTAACTGTACTCAAACGCGTATCAGGGTTAGGCCGTTGCAGGCGATATTCGTAGGCAGCAACCCCCGTTAAAGGCACCAATAGGAGATAAATCATCGTTGCGATAACCGACAATCGTTGCCCAGTCCACCAGCCATAATACCCCACAAAAATCACGTAGAGCGCCACAGGTAGCCAAAGCATCCACTGTACATACATCCACGCCGCCCAACGGTAAGGTTTAGCAATCAACAATAAGTTAAAGAGAAAACTGTGAGAGTCCCATAAGAGCCTTTGTCGTACAAAAAAGACCGTTTTAAAGTGATACAAGGCAAAAACAGCGCCCATTAGTGCCAACAAAAATGGTGATGCAAACACGTAAGAGGCAAGAGCGATGTGATCTTCGGGGCGTAATATACCGAAAGCAAACATGGCCACTAAGAAGAGAAAGCCAGTATTGAGTCGGTAATATTCAGTAATGAGGGTTTTGCGGAGAATGTGAAGTACGGCTAACATCAGTGGCTGTTGTTTTTGCCCCGAGGCGGCGGAAGTTCCGTGATTTTTTTGTCTTTTACTTCAAACAATTGCTTGATGGGAAGGGCTTCAAAGCGAAAATCTTGGTGTGAAGAAAGCAAAAAAGTCACCCCCTGGGCATGATACTTTTGCACAAGTTCATATACCTTTTGGACGGTTGCATCATCAATAGTAATCAATGGTTCATCCAAAATAATCACTTTGGGTTGTCCCAAAAACGCAACTGCCAACGATGTCTTTTTAAGCATTCCGCTTGAATAAGTTCCTGATGGTTGGTACAAAAATGGCTCAATACCAAGCAGTTCAATCAACTCATCCACTTGTTTTTGCGACGCTTTTTTGGCCTTGGCCACAAATTGAATCAAATCATTGGCAGTCAAAAACTCGGGATAATCTGGTTCTGCTTCGCCATAATTGATGTGCAATCGGTAGTCAATGGGATTTTTACGAATATCCCAAGTGCCCATTTTTATGTCACCCTCAAAAGGTAACATGCCCGCCAAGGTTCTAAAAAATGTCGTTTTCCCCGAACCATTCGCCCCTTTGAACCAGTGAATTCCCTCTTCTAAAAAGAGAGAGGGCACCTGAAGTACCAGATGCCCCCCGTAAGATTTGTGTAGATTGGTAATTTCAAGCATACCTCCTTTACAACTTATTTTCTTGTTTTAGCCACACTTAGTACGTGTTGGCCAATTTTGGTTCCTGCTTTATTGCCTTCATCACAACCCGAACGGTAGTGAATGCCTCCATAAAGGCGACTGATATTCACACTTTGTGCTGCTTCTCTAAACGACTTAAATGACATCACGCCGTGTCCATGTTTGTGTTCCGTTGAATCTGTAAAAGCAATATTATCCCCGTGTACAAACGTCAATACTTCAGCAGAAGCGGCCGAAATTGTACTGTGCCCACTGGTATATTCTGGGAAAGGCGGGGTTTGCAAAAACGGTTGCCATTTTGGATCAATGTCTGAATTAATAACCGTTTCTGGGCGTACTTTACGGCTACGGTATTTTTCTTCCCAACAACCGATAAATCCGTCTAATAATGCAATAGACGTCAGGGCGTATCCTTCAACACTTCTATCAAATGGGGCTTTTTGGCTACGGCTAACCGTCGAATGAATGGCCAACCAATGCCCCCCAGGCGTCATTTTTTTATTGGCAAACATCACGTGCCCAACTACATTCATCACAAACGGATTGTCGTCCCAAAACCAAGCCGTTCGCTTTTGTTCTTCCGTCAAGTTTTTGCCTACTTCATACACCTCACGCGTTTCGTCCCAAAACTTAGAATTCTTATTTTTAGTCCACATTGGTGGAGCAGGAGGCATAAATTGGCGTGCCGAATCCAATGACAATGAGCGTATTTTGTGCCATTCGGGTTCACACGCATCGGCGTAGGCTGGCGGAGTTGGCACCCAAGTACCTGGCTCATTGGTCACCGTAAAACGAACCCCACGGGTCTGTTTGTACTTATCACCCGTTGAGTACTTAATCACGTGCGCGGCCACACTATCGCCATAAGCCATCGAACGCTCAATGACGTCCGAAGGAATGCCCATTTCTTCGTATTTTTTATAGAATGTTTTTTCGTATTCATCAAAAAAACTAGCCGAGAAAGTCAGTGTTCTCGCTACTTTCAAAAAAGCACGGGTGCTGGCCAATGGAAAACAATATTCTTTGCCTACTTCGGGTTGTAAGGGCGTTTTAAAGCCGTTTAGTTTACCACCCAACGATTCGTAGGCAGGGAAACCTGGCACCATTGCCTCGTAGCCTGCCAAATTTGAATACGCATAAATTCGACTGGCAACGGGTGGTTTGAAGATGTCATGAATAATTACCTCAGTCAACAATTCCACCGATTTGTGGTATAATTCTGGGTCGGCTGCTTTGGCATTATACTCTTCTGGTTTGGCTTTGGGCTTGCAAGAAACCATCCAAAAAGAAATACCAGCTGCCAACACAAAAAGAACTTTCTTTTTCAGCATAAGTTTCAAATTTGAAAAACAATTGAATTAAAAAATATCCTAAGAAAATGCAAATGTAAAAAACCCCACCATCAAAAAATTGATTTCCATCAGTTATTTTCCCTCATCGAGAACCATCCCACGGGCTTTTAATGTTTGTTTTTTGTAATTTTAAAAGAATAACGCTATTTTTCCACAAACTTAAACTCTTTAAAGCATTTGGTCGAAAAAGTAATTTCCTTAGAAAATGTGTCGCTCTTAGACTTTTTGGGCGTTGAAAACAACCACATTAGAGAAGTAGCAGCCGCCTTTCCGATGAGTAAAATCATTTCGCGCGGCAACGAAATTAGGGTAATGGGTACTCCCCCAGAAATCCTTCGCATTAGTGACATTCTTGAGTCATTGATTCAGCACTACCAAAAGTACGGCAAAATTACCCACGAAAACGTACGTCATTATCTTACTGCTAATGGTGGCTCCATTGCTCCACCCCACGTTCTCCAAGACGAGAAAGATGTGATTGTGTATGGAACGCGCGGGATTGTGGTACGGGCCAAAACTGCCAACCAGCAACTGATGGTGGAAAAAGCAGCCCAACACGATTTGATGTTTGCCGTTGGCCCAGCAGGTACAGGAAAAACCTATACCGCCGTGGCACTTGCTGTTCAGGCGCTGAAAGAAAAAAAAGTCAAAAAACTCATCATTACCCGTCCTGCGGTGGAAGCTGGAGAAAACCTTGGGTTTCTCCCAGGTGACCTCAAAGAAAAAATAGACCCTTATTTGCGGCCTATTTATGATGCCTTGGAAGACATGATTCAAAGCGAGAAGCTGAAGTTCTATTTGGAAAACAATATCATTGAGATTGCCCCGTTAGCCTACATGCGGGGGCGTACGCTCAACAATGCCTTCATTCTTTTGGATGAAGCCCAAAATACGACTCCTTCGCAAATGAAAATGTTTTTGACGCGTATGGGTCCCAGCTCTAAAGTCATCATTACGGGGGATAAAACGCAGGTGGACCTTCCTAAAAATCAGCAATCTGGTTTGCGAGATGCCCTTGAAACCCTCCGTCATGTTAAAGATATTGCATTTGTAGAACTGGACGGACGCGATGTCATTCGTCACCGTTTGGTGAAAGACATTTTGGATGCGTACGAAAAGAAAGAAAAATAATTGTTTTCTAGTTTGAATTGACAACTATGATTCAAAGTGTACGGTGGGTTGCCTGTTGTGCCTTCCTGTGGTTTAGCTTAGGTATTTTTGAAGCAAGTGCGCAACGTTGCTCGGCAGTTCAGTACGATTCAGTACTGGCCAAACGGTATCCTTATTGGAAACTAAAACGCCAAATGCTCGAAGATTCTGTTCAGACTTTTTTGCGATTGCCAAAGCGTGCAGCCCGTTTAGGAGCCATTTGTTCATCCATACGGATTCCAGTCGTTGTGCATGTTGTTCACTCAACGGCTACAGGTGCTATTGGAGGAGCTGGAAATGGCAATATTTCGGACGAGCAAATCAAAGAACAAATCAGAATACTCAACGAAGATTACCGACGCAAAGCTGGCACTCGGGGATTTAATTCTAATGCCGTGGGTGCGGATACTGGTATCGAATTTTATTTGGCCAATATCGACCCCGATGGCAAATCAACCAACGGAATAACGCGTCATTATTATGCTCAAAAAACAAATTTTGACGTTTTTAATGATGACCAACTTTTGGCCGACATCACCACCCAACAAAAAGAGTGGCCGACCGACCGCTATTTAAACATTTGGGTCACTCGATTTGCCAATAATTACCTCGGAATTGCGCAATTTCCGTCTGTTACGGGCGTAAATGGCCTCGATAACAGTACAGAACTACAAGTTCGGACCGACGGGGTGTTTATTGATTACCGCGTTTTTGGCATTGGCGCAACTGTTACCAGTCGTCTGTACAATTTGGGACGTACCACCACCCACGAGGTAGGTCACTGGCTAGGATTGATTCATACGTGGGGGGACGACAACTGTGGTAATGATTATTGTGACGATACTCCTCGCTGTGAAAGCGGTAACCAATCTTCCAATTGTGGCCCTGTGTTTTCTTTTTGTTCGGGCGTACGTACCCAAAATATGACCGAAAACTACATGGATTATTCGCCTGATTCTTGCATGAATGTTTTCACCAAAAATCAGACAGAACGGATGATGGCCGTGATTGAAAAATCAACCCGACGAAACAGTTTGGTCAAATATTGGTGCTCGCAGCTCCCCTTTGGCAACAACCTCGCCATTGAGATTGCCCCCAATCCTGCCCAAAACGTCGATGTTACCTATGTTAGAGTTACATTAAAAGAATTTAGTACTTTCACTGTTGAGTTGTTCACTTTAAGTGGTCAGCTCTTGCACCAAAAAGCATTTGAAAACTATCCGAGCTGGGATGTCCCCATTTCTACTGTAGATATACCACCAGGAACCTATTTAATACGGGTCAAAACGAAAGATGAGAGCGTTACCCAACGACTTGTTGTAATTCGATGATAAAAAAATGTCAGGTTGCTCCCAACCTGACATTTTTGTTTTAAAACCCAACGTCAAGCACCATGAATCCACTTTTGCGCATCACCATTGCCTTTGTTATCGGTATATTAGTTCAACAACAGTGGCCACTGCCAACGCCTATGATATGGGCTTTGGGGACATTATTGGTCGTTCTTTGGTTTATTGGTTTAACTCGGTTAGCCAACCGCTACTTACTTGGCATCACCACCTTTGGAGTATTCATTTACTTGGGTGGGCTGGCAGTCACCCTCAAAAACGAATCCCTTGCCCCTACCCACCTTGTAAATTTTCGATTAGATAGTATCCAAGCCTATCGCGGACAAATAATCACGTTTCCCGAAACGAGAGGAAAAACGCACCGCGCCATTTTGGAGATAACCCACATTAAATTAAACCAGCAATGGCAAGAAGCAACTGGAAAAGTTCAGGCATATATTGACAAGACAGCCCCACGCCCTGCTTACGGTTCTGAGCTAGTCGTGCTTGGCAAACCACAAAAAGTAGCTCCTCCCTTAAACCCAAATCAATTTGATTTTCGGCAATTTTTGGCCTATAAACAGATCTATCACCAACATTACTTACGCACTACCGATTTTGCTACAACTGGTAAAAATTACGCCCAATGGTACATCCGTCTACCTTATAAGTTGAGTCAATGGAGCGACAACGCCTTGAAAAAACTCGTCCCCATTGAGCGTGAATATGCCGTGGCAAAAGCCATGATTTTGGGTCTGCGCGACGATATGGACTCCGAACTTGTGCAAGCCTATTCGGCGGCAGGAGCCGTTCATGTGCTTTCGGTATCTGGTTTTCATATTGGCGTATTTGTGGCTATTGTTGCCTTTTTACTCCAAAAACTCAGAACCCACCGACGGGGACGTTGGCTGTACCTTGCACTCACTTTTGGGATACTTTGGTTTTATGCTATTCTTACTGGACTCTCAGCGCCTGTTGTTCGTTCTGCGTTGATGTTCAGTTTGTTTCTATTGGCCGATCCACTCGGTAAAAAACCAAACGGAGAAAATGCCCTTTATGGTTCTGCTTTGATTTTACTGGCCTACGACCCTTTTCTGGTCTTTTCGGTCAGTTTTCAACTATCTTATGCTGCGCTTGCGGGGATTATTTTCTGGCAACCAACAATTTATCAATGGATTACGGCCAAAGATTGGTTTTTAGACAAACTTTGGGCAATCACGGCGGTAGCCCTTGCTGCTCAGTTGGCCACTTATCCCCTATCAGTTTATTATTTTCATCAATTTCCAACCTATTTTTTGGTGGCCAATCCCCTCGTTGTAGCCCTATCTACCGCCATGATTCCCGTTGCATTAGTGGCATTGGCGCTTTCCGCTGTGCCCTTTGTTGGATCCGTCATCGGTTGGATTTTGACAGGAATTACGTGGTTGCTCAACCAATCTGTAGTTTGGATTGAACAGCTTCCAAGCGCTACCCTCACTGGTATTACTTTTGGCAAATTAGAAGTAGTGATTATCTATGCTATTATTGGGATACTTGCTTATTGTTGGTATCAAAAAGAAGTATTTTTGGTAAAGATAGCGTTGGCAATGAGTGCCGTTCTTGTTGTGATACAAGGCATTCATTTGTACGAAAACAACACCCAAAAACTCCTTATTGTGCACGACGTACCCAAACAAACGGTCGTCAGCCTCATCGAAGGCACACGTGCCATTCTCGTGGCTGATTCGTCGTTTTTTGCGTCCAATCAACAGCCTTTTTCATTTTATCTTAAAAACTTCTATGACGTCCACGGGATACGCGAAATTACGAACATTTCGTTGGATAAAGCCACCAATTCAGGAATCGTTCGCCCCCTCCCTTTTGGGAAACTTATTGTGTGGAAAGGCAAGGAATTAATTATTGCCGAAGGGCCAATTTCTACACTGCCCGCTCATTTTACCTCCCCAATCATCGTACGAAAAGGGGCTATCAAAAGCATTAAGAAAAACGAATCTTTTGAGCAATTCCCCCTCATTTTCGACAGTTCTATCTCCTCTTATTACCTCAAATCGCTTGCCCAAAAATCACCTTCAAGCCTTCATTCTTGGTATTTTACGTTTCAAAAAGGCGCTTATATCCGTAAAATTTAAGGCTTTTGCCAGAATTAATCCCCTGAAAGTTTGGCTTGAAAGAAAATAAGGGCATATATTTGCATAGTTAATCAATAGATATTATTCTAAATTAATTTTAATGATATGAAACCAGCCATTACACCCAGCTTTGCCCTTACTCAGCTTGAAATATTAGGGTTTGACCGTGTCGGTTTTGTAGAAGAGGTGACGCGATTTGTCTCCGACTATGGTCACATCGTTAGCGTCCGATTTGAAGCTGACGGCGTGCGCTCACAAGGATTTCTCAAAATTAAACTAGACCAGCTCGAACGACTTGACAGTCTCTTGATTCGACTCAAGGCCATTACAGGACTGGTACGCGTAAAAAAAGTGGAGTCAAATCCTCATAAATAAGGAGATTTGACTCCACTAATTAGGTTTATTTGGCAGAAACTACTTCAATTTCAAACAAAAGTGGGGAGTTTCCAGGAATGTCCGCTCCTGCTCCTTGTGAGCCATACCCCAACGAAGAAGGGAAAATAAGCGTTGCTTTTTCTCCAACTTTCATTTTTGCAATACCTTCATCAAAACCTTCAATTACCTGCCCTGCTCCCAAATAAAAGCTAAACGTGCCTGCATCAAATGTACGATCGGTCAGTAACTTACCTGTGTATTTTACAGTCACCGACTGCCCTGATTTAATGCTTGCCCCCGTAGCGTTGGCCTTGGTTAAAATGTAGCGAAGCCCCGTAGCCGTTTTTTCAGTGACGACCAAGTTGTTGTTTTTGATATAATTTTCAATTTGTTGTTCTTCAGTTCCCGATAAATCTTCACGGTTACAACTTACAACCAAGGCAAAAACCGCCAAGAACCCAACCAAACGAAATAAAGCTTTCATAGATACATGTAAAAAGTAAGCGACAAAATTACGCAAGATATTGGCGCAATTTGCATTTTTGACAAAAACGCTAAAAAAGCTCCCCAACAAATACGGCCAACTCCTTGACAATCTGAAACTTTCTGTTAATTTTGTTTTACTTACTAATTCCACCCACTCTTTGACTTTTCAACTTATGAATGCTGTTCTTACCAAAGCGCATCTTTTCAGAATTGTGTTGTTTTTTATTGTCAGTTGCACAACATCCCTGGCGAATTCTATCTTAATCACCATGGACGATAAGCAAACCAATCACCTCAAAGCGTACGGGGTGGCTTATTGGGAACTGAAAGCCGACCGCGAAGTGGATTGGCTTTTAAATTATCGCGGTGGTAGTTTTATGATGAAATATTCTAATGTTTTAGAACGTGAGTGCCGCTTGCGTGGCGTGTCTTATGAAGTAATTTCGGCGGCCAATGCCAACGCTATTATTAATCAAATTTCTCATCCTGATGTCAACATGGATGTAGTGAAACTTCATAAAGCCGCAAAGATTGTTGTTTATAGTCCAGTGAAAGTCAGTACTTCTTCCTTTGAAGACACCGATGCCGTTTTGCTGGTGCTGAAGTATGCAGAAATACCATTTGAAATTGTCTATGACGAAGAAATCTTAAAAGGCGACCTCGCCAAATACGACTGGCTGCACCTTCACCATGAAGATTTTACGGGGCAATTTGGCCGAAATCGACGCCGTATGACAATTGCCGATGTGCAAGCCCAAGAAAATATTGCCAAAAAATACGGTTATAAAAAAGTATCCCAACTCAAACTCGACGTCGCCCGAAGCATCAAAGGTTTTTGTGCGGGTGGTGGTTATTTGTTTGCCATGTGTTCGGGGGCAGAGTCGTTGGATGTCGCCCTCGCAGCCGAAGGTGTTGATATTGTCCCTTCTATTTTTGACGGTGACGGCGTAGATCCTAAAGCCCAATCCAAGCTTGATTTTAGTAAAACAATCGCCTTTGAAAACTTTGTACTCGAACTCAACAACGACGACGACTACCGAGGTGGTGGCATGTCGTTTTCGAGCATCAATTCCTCTTCAGGACAAGGCTGGGGCGATGAGACCACTAACTATTTTTCGTTGTTTGACTTTTCGGCCAAATGGGACGTAATTCCTTCCATGTTGGTTCAAAATCACGAAAACCTCATCCGCGAGTTTTTTGGACAAACCACGGCTTTCAACAAAAAAACGGTAAAATCTAGTGCTTTGGTCATGGGACAAAGCAAGTCGTCGGATCGTTATATTTATGGTGAATTAGGACGTGGACAGTGGACTTTTTACGGTGGCCATGACCCCGAAGGACAACGCGGTTTTCATCGGATGCCGACCGATCTCAACCTCCACCCGCATTCGCCTGGGTATCGGCTCATTCTTAATAACGTTTTGTTTCCGTCGGCAAAAAAGAAAAAACGGAAGACGTAAATGACTTGAAAATGAGCTACTTTATCACTCCTGCACAATTTCGTAAGCTCGACGAAGGAATAGGCCGAAGAGGGCATCTTTAAGCTGCTTGATTAGGCTTTGCGTACCTGCTTTGGTAAGGTAGTTTTGGAATAGACGGTAGCCTACATAGACGGCGGCAGCCCCTGCTAAAAGTAAAATTCGGGTTTTCATAAAGGTATCCTAGTCGCTTTCTTTTTCAAAAATGTGTAAAGTGCCTCCGCTGTCTAAGACATACAGTTTATCGCCATCTACCTGCGGAGCTTGATTGAGACTGTTACAAAATTTATTTTCAGTGTTTTGCGGTAGAGTCATATCATGTAGCCAGTCAATGCTCAACGTTTTGCGATTGAACACTCCAATCAAATACGGTACAAGTCCATAAGTACGGGAGGCTGTGAAATATATAAAATCCTCTGTATATGTCTTATGGATAATAGTTAGGTACTCTTCTTGGGTATCTTGCCACAATAACTCAAATCGTTGTGTTGCCAAATCTAACGACCAGTAGGAGTCGCCATCTAACTGATACAACTTCCCGTTTTCTATATGGCAATAGACAAAACTAAACTGTGATACACTTTGCCAACCAGGTAAAAATTGCTTAAAAAAATCAGTAACACGCCAAAGTTCAGTACCTGTATTGGCATCAAGGCAGATAAGTTGCTCGTTGTTCATCCAAACCAATAGCTGATTTTCCCACATTCCTACCAACTGGCTTATTTTTATCTCTAACTCCTTCAATCCTCTCCGAAATGTCCCTGCTCCTAATTCTTTTTGCCAAAGCGTGGCGCCTGTTGATTCATCAAGTTTTAATATTGCTCCACCAATTTGTAGCAGAATATTGTTTGAGAAAAAAAATAAATTTCCATACTTCAACTCCTTTTTCCACAAAAATTTTTGACTAAGGATATCAAAAAACTCAATAAAATAAATTGAAAAGTCTTTATTGTAAGTTTGCCAAAACAAAAATTGATTATGCAGGACGACATTGCCACTTTTGTTCGTATCAATGCAAGTTTTAAACAAGGTTTGAATGTTGATTAGTGTTATCCTACCTTCAAAGTCGTGATTTATTAAAAGGAAAAATTTGTTAGCCACTGAAAAAAGATATTTATCTACTTGTATCGTATGAAAAACTTTAAAATCATTTTCCACAAAGAGAATAGCCTTATCTTGTTTGAGCAAAACATAGGGCGATACGAGTTGAAAATTACATTCCGTAAATTCTTTTATTTTCACAAACATTTTATTTCCAGTCGATAAAGTTATAAATCGGGTCATTTAAATTGTTTACTTTATTGTTTAAGAATGAGGGTAAATCAGGAACTCCAAATAACTGTTGAAATCTTATTATGCCTATGCCTCCTTGATTGACATCCTTATACAAATCTATTGCCTTATTCCTAAACAGATTTTGAAAAGTCTGTTTGACAAAAGTAAGGTTTTGGCCGTTGTGTTCAAGGAGTTTTTGGTCAAAAATATAGTTGAGATTGTCTAAGGTATTTATGTTTTGTAGATAACAGAGAAATTGGGTATAACCCGAATAGCCTCGTTCAAAATTCCAAAATTGTGATTTAGTTCGGTCATATTTTTTTTCGGCATCTTCTTCACCGTCATCTACTTTATGCACGGGCGACCAACTCTTGAACTCATAGATTTCTTGTCCTACCATAGCGTCCGCTTCTGCATCACATCCTGTTTGCACCCCCGTTGTGGGGGGTGTTTGGGGCAACAAAAAACACAAAAGGGGGGGAGGGGGGTGGAAAAAAAATTAATTTTTTAAAAAATTAAATGTA
>NZ_JBYFCK010000003.1:0-122846 GCF_057652155.1 Runella sp. R0.1_18 | reverse complement strand
CGGGTCGGTTCGGTACTATCTTGGTGTTCCCCCCGCGGTTGGGTGTTGTTTTCGCCCCACACCACCCCACAACGGGGGGAGACGGGTAGCCATAAGAATTTATTGATTTAAAAATGTAATGGTACGCGGGCTGATGTCTTCAAATTTCCAGCCCTCAGTTAATCCTGCTGCTTCCAGTGTATTTTTGAGTGGTTCGCTGACAATCTTGAACAATTCTCTTGATATAAAATAATCATAGTATTTAGAAAAGACAAAGTCTTTAATATTTAGTCGTTTCCCTTCTCTTTTTAGCTCAATCCATCTAAGATTAAAACTCTCTTTGTCATAAATTTGTAAGTCTTGTGCAGTCATTATCATACTTTCATGCTCCACTTGGTAATTGCACTTTTCGTATATAATTGGTAATCCTTCACCCAATTGAAAGAGGTAATAATCTAATTTTTTATCTTTATACATCAGTTTAGCAGGGTAAAACTTATGCCGAGGAAGATTGAAAATTGATATTGTTTCTTTAAATCTTTCGGATACCAAAAAACCCCCTCCAAGCGCAAAGACACCATACATGTCTAATCGTATCCAATCAAACTTTTTACGGGAAGAGCCGTCACCTAATATAAAATAATCAAAAACAGGAGTGTTCTCAACAATATGATAATCCTGTATTGTTTTTTCAATAGGAATGTAATTCACGTCACCTTCGTTTGAACCATACGCCATGTATTCCGCGCCTACCATTCCTTTGGGTAAATAAGCACCTGGAAATACTTTGCGTTTTGGATCATTGTCTCGACAAATCCCGTTTATGATTTTATAAAATTTCATAGACAACTAAGTTTTATTTGACCACTATGATGTCCAATATTGTCTTTAAGAGCTAACATCATAATGCTGTTTTCTTCACCCCTAAAATTAAATTTATGGCTGTTTTGTTCGCCCCAATATAACAATTCTTTTAGGTTTGGGACAAAACTTGCACCATTCAAAAGACTTCGAGATAGTACATGATGCAAGGTACACCACACCACTGAGGGCAGAGTTCACATGCCCCGCCTTCCCGTTTGTAGAGCCAAAACAACATTTCGATTCCCTTACTTAACAACTGGTAGAGTCAGGTCGTCCTTCTTTTTCAAAGCCTATAGTTTTGTCGAAAAAAACGTATGCAAATGAAAAAGCTTCTCATAACCACTACGCTTGCCCTGTCGGCTGGTTTGCTAAACTCCCAAACTGTCTTTGCCCAAAAATTTTTACAAAAAATCAAAGAAAAGGCGCAAGCTGCCACCGAAAGTCTCCATGGCTCATCGTCGTCTCGACCCACCAAAGCGCTCTACGAAAAACAACAAGCTAATGCCGCCAAAAACATACTAGAAGCAAAAACCATTGTCAAAGACCCTTACGGCCTTGGTGGCATTTATTACACGCGAGAGCTATTTGTTTGTGGTAGTGAAACCAACAATCTTGACAAAGCTATTGGGAAATTTTTGGTCACTTTTGAAAAAGAAACCAACGCCGTAAAGCTAAAACTCACGCCAAGCTATGAAGCCGAAGGGGTTTCTAGTCTGGTATTGGGTAGAAACGACTATCCTGCTGACTTAGTTTTGAAGGTCAGTTCAGCCATTAAACAACCCCGTTTTGACGCAGCACTCAGCCATGGCGCCTATTATGGATTCTATGCCAAACACACTTTGGTAGAAAATGGGACAGTAGTCAAAGACACGAAAGAAACATTGCGCGATTGTTCGGTGATGCACATTGTGCTTATTGAGCCTGGGATCTTGTTGATGACAAATGGCAGTGGGCTTTATTACATACCAAAAGGAGGACGCACCCCCGAGGATATTGCCAAAGAAAAACTAGACCCCGTGGCGGTACTATATACCAAAGAAAAAGAAAGCAAAGCCAAAAGCTTAACCGACGAGCAGTTGTATGACCTACTCGTTACCCATCAGAAAGCGTTTCAAAAACGGTATGATTTACAAATTGATGGGCAAAAAGAAGCATTCAAAGAAATCGATGCTGCCAATGCGCCCTCATTCAGTGGGAACAGCAAAAGCCCGAGCACAAACAAAGATAAACCCGCAAAAGCTGTTGAAAAAACAATTAGAATTGAATTACAAAACTTAACGTCGGAAGATGTATATTACACCGTGAATGGAATGAGCAAAACGATGCAACGCATTGGCAGTAAATTTATTACGGGAATTACTGTCAAGCCAGGCGTTACCATTGTCACTAAAAATGGCAGGCTTATTGCTACCATTACCGAAAGTACCAAACCAAGTACTCGTTTTAAAATTGAATAATCACGAACTTTTTTGCACTCATGTCAAAAAATAAAACTACCGAAACCAACGCTAGTGTCAGTGACTTCTTAAACGCCGTAAAAGACGAAACCAAACGCGCTGATAGCTTTAAACTTGTCGAACTGTTTGAATCAATTACGGGCTCACCCGCCAAACTTTGGGGGCCAAGCATCGTTGGTTTTGGTAGTTATCATTACAAGTACGAAAGCGGACGTGAAGGAGAAGCCGCTTTGGTGGCTTTTTCTCCACGGGCTGCTGCACTTACAATTTATTTTTCTGCGTCATTTGACCAGCGCGAAGAGCTTTTATCTCAGCTTGGCAAATACAAAACCGAAAAAGGCTGCATCTACATCAAAAAACTCAGCGATGTCAATTTAGATGTATTGGAAGAGTTAATTATCAAACAAATTGAACACACCCAACAACTTTACCGTTAAATGTGGGTAGATTTGTGGGCAGTAAACCCAGTACTTTTATGCAAATTCTTGCCACAATCGCCATCGTCATCGTTGCAGTAGAGCACCTTTACATTTTGTATCTTGAAATGTTTGCGTGGGAAACCCTCGGCAAAAAAACATTCAAAGGCTCATTGCCCGACGAACTCTTCAAACCTACCAAAACACTGGCAGCCAATCAAGGGCTTTATAACGGCTTTTTAGCCGCAGGTCTTTTGTGGAGTTTGACTGTTTCGGAACCCGAATGGAGCAGTAAAATCGCCGTTTTCTTTTTGTCGTGCGTCATTGTAGCAGGAGCATACGGCGCCTTCAGTGCCAGCAAGAAAATATGGTTTGTACAAGGTTTGCCAGCGCTAATCGCCCTTGGTCTCGTACTTTGGTCACACTAAGCATTCATTTAAGTGGTTGCTCCTTCCAAATAAGCCGCAATTTGTTTCACCAATGCTTCATTGATTTTTACGTAGCTTTCTTGGGTCCAGCCAGCGATGTGTGGGGTCAAAACTACCCGATTTGAGTGTATTAAATAATCAAAAGCGGCCTGTTGAGCAGGCGTAAGCGTTTTTAGTTTTTCATTTTCTAAAACATCTAGGCAAGCCCCCCGAATTTTTCCACTTTCCAAGCCTCTCACAACGGCTTCGGTATCCACGATTTCGCCCCGAGCCACGTTCATTAAAAAAAACGGACGAGCAACACCCGAAACAAACTCATCGTTTACCCAATGCCTAGTTTCTTCCGTCAGCGGTACGTGAAAGCTAATTACGTCGGCTTGGTTCATAATTTCGTTGAGGGTTGCTTCTTGCGCGTGGGCATTTCCGTAGTTGGTCAAATACTTATCGTAAGCCAGCACACGACAGCCAAATCCGCTTAACCGCTGGGCCGTAGCACTGCCGTTGAAACCAAAACCAATCAAGCCTACGGTTTTTCCCATCAGTTCAATCCCACGGTTTCCTTCTCGGTCCCAAATGCCTTGGCGCACCTCGCGGTCAGCTTTTACCACATTGGCAAACAACCCCAACAGCATTCCAAGTGCGTGTTCGGCTACGGCATCACGATTACCTTCATTGGCGGCAAAGACCTGAATGTTCCGCCGAGCCGCCGCCTCCAAATCAATCAGATCGAGCCCCGCCCCCGCCCTGGCAATAAAACGCAGCTTAGGAGCTTTTTTTAAAACTTCTTCGTCAATATACGTTTTACTTCTAATGACTAAACCTTCGTATTTGGCAAGGTTTTCGAGAATGTCGGTACGTTTGAATGTAGGTTCATAACAAAAAGATACGCCAAGCGTATTGAGCATATCGAAGAGGGAAGGATGAATGTCGTCGGCAATTAAAATCGTCATATCAAAATGTCAGCGTGAGTCTGGTTACAAAAATAGTGCGCTTTATTCGTAAATTGCGGCACATTGCATAAATCTCATTTATTATTTTGAATCATGAGTGAATTACTTTCTGATAAACCTGTCATTGGAATTACGTTAGGAGACTACAATGGTATTGGCCCTGAAGTCATTCTTAAAGTATTACATGGCAACCAACTTAATCGTATTTGTACGCCTGTCGTATATGGTTCGATGCGTATTTTGAATCGTTATCGTAACCAACTCGAAATGAAGGATTGGAACCTATTTGGGGCGCAAAAAATCGACATGATTAACCCCAAGATGACCAACGTAATTACGTGTTGGCAAGACCCACAAGAGGATATTCAGCCTGGAAAAGTAACGCCCGAAGCGGGCAAAGGAGCCTATGAATCGCTAAAACGCGCCGTTGAAGACATGAAAGAAGGCCACCTCGACGCGATTGTCACGGCGCCTATCAACAAAAACAATATTCAAAACGACGAATTTAACTTCCCTGGGCATACCGAGTACCTTGCCGAAACTTTTGGCGTAAAAGAGCCATTGATGTTTATGGTGAGTGATATTTTGCGGGTGGGCGTTGTTACGGGGCATATCCCGCTTGGCAAAATAGCCGAGAGTATTACCAAAGATAAAATCATGGTACGATTGCAGGCCATGTTAAAGTCGCTGCGGGTTGATTTTGGCATCCGCAAACCACGCATTGCAGTGCTTGGGCTCAACCCCCACGCTGGCGAGGGCGGCTTGCTCGGAAGCGAAGAAAACGAAATTATAGAGCCTCTCATCAAAGAAATGCGCGCCAAAGGGCAGTTGGTTTATGGCCCCTATCCTGCCGATGGTTTTTTTGCGGCTCAGTCGTACCGAAAGTATGATGCTGTTTTGGCCATGTACCACGACCAAGGATTGACGCCTTTCAAAACGATTGCCTTCAATGATGGAATCAATTTTACGGCAGGTTTGCCTATCGTTCGTACCTCGCCCGACCACGGTACGGCTTACGATATTGCGGGCAAAAACATAGCCGACGAAACATCCATGCGACAGGCGATCTTTGCGGCGATTGATATCGTCCGTCAACGCAAAGAACAAGCAGAACTAGAAAAAAATGCGTTGAAAAAGAATCCTGTAGTAGAAAAAATGACTTCGCAGGAAGAGAAATAGTTTTGAATTAGCCAATAAAAAAGCCGACCAAGGCTATTTTCAAATTAGCTAATTCCCAAATTTTCAAATTAAATAAGATGCTCAAATCAATGACGGGCTTTGGGAAAGCCACCATCGAATCTGATACGCTTTCGGTAACTGCCGAAGTCAAATCATTGAATTCTAAATTTTTGGATATATTTTGTCGCATTCCAAGAAATTATTCGGAGCGTGAAATCGAAATCCGCAACCTCATTACGCAGTCGTTGGAACGTGGGAAAGTGGAGTTCAACATGACAGTCACTCCCGTTGGCGACAACAGCGCGGGGACGGTTGTTAACCGAGCATTGGTAAAAGCTTATTTTAAAGATTTGCACCAAACGGCCGAAGAACTTGGCTTTGCCCCAACGCCTACTGAAGTATTGCGGATGGCGCTTCAAATGCCCAATGTTTATTTGGCGGACGCCCCCACCGAAGACCAGCAAGCCGCTGAAACCGTTCAAATTCAACAAGCAGTACTCGAAGCCCTAAAAAAATGCAACGAGTTTCGTCAACAAGAAGGACGCGCACTGGCAAAAGTTTTTCGCACTTCCATTCAAAAAATCGCGGACTTGCTTTTAGAAGTTGAAGAACTTGATAAAACGCGTATTCCTTCAGTTCGGGAAAGGCTTCGTAAAAATGTTCGGGATTTGATTCAAGATGAATCGTTCGATGAAAACCGTTTTGAACAAGAGTTGGTCTATTTTATCGAAAAATTCGACATTTCGGAAGAAAAAGTGCGTCTCAAAAACCACCTTTCTTACTTTATAGAAACCATGGAAAGCCGCGAAAGCAACGGCAAAAAATTAAACTTCATTGCCCAAGAAATTGGTCGCGAAATCAATACAATTGGTTCAAAAGCCAACGATTCTTCGATTCAGCACGTAGTGGTTCAGATGAAAGATGAATTGGAAAAAATCAAAGAGCAAACGGCGAATATTATCTAGTTGCTCAACCAGTTGCTAGACCTTCCAAGTTTTGAAAACTTGGAAGGTCTTTTTTCTTCACCTTCCCGAAAGTCTTGAACTTTCGGGAAGGTTTCTTTACCTCAACGCACCGCGAAGCGCCGCAACCAAAGCCGCCATGTCTTCCTCCGTATTATACAAATGAGGCGACACCCGAATACCTTGTCCACGGGCAGCTACAATCACTTTTCGAGCTGCCAATGCCTGTTGCACTTTCATCACATCAATTCCCGCAGGCAATCGAAGCCCCATCAAATGGTGCGCCCTTTCGGCTTCAGGTTCAAACAATACCCCCAATTCCTCCAGTGCAGGCGTTGAGGTTTGCCATAGCAATTGGCAGTGCGCTTGAATTCGCTCGGTTGTCCATTCCAATTTTTCCCTAAGGGCTACTTCCAGCATCGGCATTTGGATAAAGTGAGAGTGTTCTCCCACATTATAGCGAAACGCCTTGGGGCGATATTCGGCTTGGTAATCCGTCAGTTGGTTAAATAAATTACTTTGCTGTCGGGCCATCCACGTTTCTTCCAGTGGCACGCCATCATCAAAAAAATCGCCAAAATACGCCAACCCCATCGAATAAGGCCCCATCAGCCACTTGTAAGCTACAGCGATAAGCGCATCTGGTTTTACGGCTTGCACATCAAACGCCAACGCTCCCAACGACTGCGTGGCATCTATCGCCAAAAGCGCTCCAAACGATTTTACTTTTTGAGAAATGGATACCAAATCAAACTTTATTCCGTACTGCCAATGCACGTGTGGCACAATGACCAGGGCCGTTTGTTCAGAGATAGTTGCCAAAATTTGTTCGTTCCAAACTTGCCCTACCTTTTCAACCTCGGGCATTGGGATTGTTTTTATGACCAATCCCAACTCCTCGCAGACGCGTTGCCAAGGATAGACATCACTCGGAAATTCGTCTCCCACGAGTAAAATGTGTTGACCAGCCCGCAGCCCTTTCTTTCGGTGTAGGTTTCTGGCAACGATTCCCATGCCGTACGAAACTGACGGAATGATGGCAATCCGTTCACGGTCTTGGGCATTGACAAGTTGGGAAAAAAGTGCTCTAACTCCCCATGCTCCTTCAAAAAAATCATCAGGTCGAATTTGATGAATAGATGGCGTAAAAGCAGAAATAGCGTCGATGCCCGCTTGTTCTACCGCTTTAGAAAAAGGTCCACGAGTGGCGCAGTTGATGAAGTGAACGTCGGGCGGTAAGTTGAATTGAAGTGAAGGTAACATTTAAGTTCTAAATGGTTTTGCCAAATTAAACCAAAATTTGGTTAAAATTCTTTAAAAAAGCCTCACTCGCTTTCTTCCTTGGTTCGTTATCGAAATAAATAGCTATTTTTGCGACGTTCCGTTCAATAAACACAAACCGTACTGTCATTAAGTATGCCTTTAAAAAAGAAAAAAGTCGGTAGCTATCCAAACGCAATGATCATCGCTAGTTTAACAGCGGCGTTGTTTTTGATTGGTTTTTGCGGGTTATTGGTAATGCAGTCCAAAAAACTTATTTCCATTATCAAACAAAACATCGAAGTAAGGGTAATGCTCGACAAAGGTTTGGATTCAAATCAAGTATCGAAGGTGTATAAAGGCATCGTTGCTCGCCCATTTGTTCTTTCGATAGATGGCAAACCACAAGTTACTTTTTTCTCCAAAGACGAGGCTGCCAAGGAATTTATCGCCGACACCAAAGAGGATTTTTCCACTTTTTTAGGCGACAATCCGCTGCATGACAGTTACCGTGTACGTTTGCAAGAAGATTATTTTGAGGACACCAAACTCAAGCAAATCAAGGCCGAGCTTGAAAAAAATGAAGGCGTTTTTGAAGTAGTTTACCAAGAAAATTTGGCAGATCAAATCAACAAAAACCTCACCAAAATTTATTTGATTCTGGCTACATTTGCCGTTATCATGCTCGTTATCATCATCTTGCTCATGAATAACACCATTCGGTTGGCGCTTTATTCGCAGCGGTTTTTGATTCGGAGTATGCAATTGGTAGGCGCAACAAACGGCTTTATTCAGCGTCCGTTTCTCAAAAATGGTGCTGTTCAAGGGCTCATCAGTGGGCTCATTGCCGCAGGTCTAATCGTAGCACTTCAGCAAATTGCCCTTCACCAAATCGAGGGCCTTCAGCTTCTTCAAGAATATGATAAACTTAGCTTTTTGCTCGCTGGCGTAATTATTTTGGGTGCTTTGATTGGCACTGCGAGCACTTTTCAGGCATTGGCTCGTTATTTGCGCATGGCATTAGATGATTTATACTAAACTACCACATTTGATTTTAAATAATATAAGCATGAAAAAGAACGCATTACCTTTTGGAAAGAGTAACCTCACACTCATGATTGTGGGCATCGTCCTTGTACTAGGTGGTTTTGTCCTGATGAGTATGGACTCTGCCGAGTTCGGTTTTGGCACACTCGGACTTACCGTAGGCCCACTCGTGGTAGTGTCTGGCTTTATTGTTGAGTTTTTTGCCATTTTACGTAAGCCCTAATCGGCTTTTTATTTCGTCTTTATTACCATTTAGTAAATGAACCTTCTTCACGCACTTATTTTAGCCATCATTGAGGGCATCACCGAATATTTACCTATTTCATCCACTGGCCACATGATTTTAGGCTCCTCTTTTATGGGGATTGCTTCGGATCCTTTCGTGAAGTTTTTTACAGTGGCTATTCAATTAGGTGCTATTTTGTCAGTTGTAGTTTTGTATTTCAAGCGTTTTTTTAAAAGCATTGACTTCTACATCAAACTATTCGTTGCCTTCATTCCAAGTGCCATTTTTGGTGTTTTATTCAGCGATACCATCGATGCCCTGCTCGAAAGTCCACTCGGAGTAGCCATTTCTTTACTTGTCGGCGGTATCATTCTGTTGTTTGTTGACAAATGGTTTACCAAAGCTTATATCGTTGACACCGACGAAGTTGATTACCTGACAGCGTTGAAAATTGGTTTTTTTCAATGTATTGCCATGGTTCCTGGCGTTTCACGTTCTGGGGCAACCATTGTAGGCGGTATGTCGCAACGACTTTCTCGCAAAGCCGCCGCCGAATTTTCGTTTTTCTTGGCGGTGCCTACCATGTTTGCCGCAACGGCAAAAAAAGCCTATGATTATTATAAATTGGGCTTTGTTCTCAACGAAGAGCAAATCAAGCTTTTGGCCATTGGAAACGTAGTGGCGTTTATTGTTGCCATGTTAGCCATCAAATTCTTTATTGATTTTCTGACCAAATATGGCTTCCGTTTGTTTGGTTGGTATCGCATTATTGTAGGCGGCATTATCCTAGCTTTGCTTTTGGCAGGATATAACTTACAAATAGTTTAAACACAGGTTGCTCTTTGCACCTTTCATTTCGTACATGACAGACATTACACCCACCTCTCCCGAAGAAGGAGAGGTAATCTTATTAAATAAGCCCTTGACGTGGACATCATTCGATGCCGTCAACAAAATCAAAAAATCGTGTCAGGTCAAAAAAATTGGCCATGCGGGTACGCTCGACCCCCTCGCCACAGGTTTGTTGATTCTTTGTACGGGCAAAAAAACCAAGGAAATCGACTCATACCAAGGAGCTGAGAAAGAGTACACAGGAAAAATGGTGCTTGGGAAAACCACCCCTTCGATTGACCTTGAAACAGCTTTTGATGCCGAATACCCCACTGACCATATTACGCACGAAGCCTTAATGAAAGCGGTTCAGCAACTTACGGGTACCATTGAGCAGTTTCCGCCCATTTATTCAGCCGTAAAAATAGGGGGCGAACGCCTTTACAAAAAAGCACGCCGAGGCGAAGCCGTGGAAATAAAACCCCGTACGGTTACAGTGTCACTTTTTGAGATAGATGACTCTCATTTTCCTGAGATCTACTTCCGAATTGTCTGTTCTAAAGGCACTTACATACGCAGTTTGGTTCGGGATGTGGGGATATTGGTCGAATCAGGCGCCTACATGAGCGAATTATGCCGAACCCGAATCGGTAAATTTTGGTTAAAAGATGCAGAAGAGATTGAAGGATACGTTGCTCGAAAAAGAGCCGAATTAGGTCTTTCATCATAAAAAGTTCAGTTACGACGTAGTTAATGCAAGTTTACCACGATATAGCAGATTTTCGTCCGTTGAGTAACGCCGTTGTGACCAGCGGGACGTTTGACGGTGTTCATTTGGGGCACCAAAAAATTCTGAGTCGCCTTCGTGAAGCAGCCCAAGCCTCGGGTGGCGAAACGGTGGTGATTACCTTTTGGCCCCATCCGCGCATGGTAGTTTCTAACGACAGCCAAAACCTTCGGTTGCTTTCCACGATTGACGAAAAGATTGAATTACTTCGTCAAAATGGCGTACAACACCTCGTAGTCGTTCCTTTTACCCGCGAATTTAGCGAGCTAACGTCCGATGAATTTATTCAACAAATTTTGATTGATACCATCGGTACCAAAAAATTGGTCATTGGCTATGATCATCATTTTGGGAAAAATCGAGAGGGAAGCTTTGAGTATTTACAAAAAAATGCTCACCGATTTGGCTTTGAAATTGAAGAAATTCCGCGCCAAGAAATTGACCATTTGACGGTAAGTTCCACCAAAATTCGGCAATCGCTGGTGGAAGGAAACACCTCGGTGGCCAACGAGCTACTTGGACGCATCTATACTTTTACGGGCGTGATTGTGAAAGGTCGCCAACTGGGTCGTACGATTGGTTACCCAACGGCCAACGTACAAGTGCTTGAATCCTACAAACTGATTCCTGCGGATGGCGTTTATGCCGTTCGGGTACATGTGCGTGGTCAATGGCTCAAGGGAGTTATGAGCATTGGATTTCGGCCTACTGTCAACGGCATCGGCCGAACCCAAGAAGTGTATATCTTTGATTTTCAGGAGAATATTTACGGTGAAAAAATGACTGTTGAAAACGTTGCTTTTATCCGTCCTGAGTTAAAGTTTGATGGTCTTGAAGCGCTCAAAAAAGCCATTGACGACGACTGTACGGCTGCTTTAGCGCTGTTAGAAGCATAAAAAAAGGTGGTTTGGAACCAATCCCCAACCACCTTTTCATCATTTTACTAATACTTTTTTACCCTTCCCATTCGTCGGTATTTTCTATGCCCAACTTCTTAGGATGAAATACGGGGTCAAGCCCTGCTTTACGTTGTTCTTCGTAATCTTTAAATGCTTTGAATGCTGGTTTTCGTAGCAAGAAAATGGCAATAATGTTCAACCAAGCCATCATCCCGACCCCAATATCACCGATTGTCCAAGCCAAGGCCGCCGTTTTGATAGACCCATAAAAGGTTGCTCCCATGATCATTATGCGCAATGCTTGAACTAGCCACTTGTTATTGCTATTTGATAAAAGATAGCTCAAATTTGTTTCAGCAATGTAATAATACGCCATGATGGTCGTAAAGGCAAAAAAGAGCAAAGCAACCGCCACAAATCCACTCCCAAGCGATGGAAAATGCGTATTGATGGCCGCTTGCGTAAATTCCGAACCAATGGCAAGGCCAGGTACATTTTCGACAATAAACCCTCCTGCAGGATTGACAACGTTGTACTGCCCCGTAAAAAGAATCATTAAGGCCGTAGCGGTACAAACAAAGAGCGTATCAACATACACTGAAAAAGCCTGTACCAATCCTTGTTTGACTGGGTGGCTGGTTTCGGCAGCGGCCGCAGCGTGCGGAGCAGTTCCCTGTCCTGCTTCATTGGAGTAAATCCCACGTTTTACCCCCCAAGAAACGGCCATTCCAAAAATACCCGCAAACGCTGGCTCGATGTCGAAAGCCGAACGAATGATTAGGCCAAGTACGGCTGGTACTTGGGTGATGTTTAGGAAAATAACCACCAAGGCCATCAGAATATAAGCACCCGCCATAAATGGCACCACTACTTCTGCCACCTGGCCAATGCGTTTTACGCCCCCAAAGATAATCAGTGCCAACAGGGCCGTCACCGCTGCTCCCGTTATTTCCACAGGAATGTCAAAAGCAGCTTTGGCACTGAGCGCAATACTATTACTCTGAACACCAGGCAAAAACAACGCGGTACTCAAAATGGTAGCCCCCGCAAATAGTAAGGCATACCAGCGCATTCCGAGTCCCTTTTCAATGTAAAAAGCAGGGCCTCCACGGTATTGGCCATCTTGTACCTGCTTGTAAATTTGGCCCAAAGTTGCTTCAATAAACGCCGAAGAAGCACCCAAAAATGCAATGGCCCACATCCAAAATACAGCCCCTGGGCCTCCCATTGCGATGGCCGTAGCCACCCCTGCAATATTACCAGTCCCTACCCTACCCGAAATAGCAATCGCAAACGCTTGAAAAGAACTCACGCCCTTGTCAGAGGTTTTTCCTCCAAAAAGCAACTTTACCATTTCTCGAACGTATCGAACTTGCAAAAAACGGGTAGATACCGAAAAGTAAATGCCCGCACCTAAACAAAGTAAGATGAGGGCATTACTCCAAATAATGTCATTGATGAACGTAACTACGGATTCCATGTAGAGTTTGGTCTTAGAATAAAATTAGGTGATTGGAAAAATATTTTTTTTCAAAAAAGCATTTACTACCAAAATAAAGGGATTTTGGTCAAATTACCGCCTTTTCACTATATATTCCTTCATTTTATTCGCCACCTTCTATGCTACATGGGGGTGAAACTTGAAGCGGCCGCTTCGTTGGCCAGCTGATGTGCGTTTTCTTTTCCTAAGTATTGATCGATTAAATAATGAGCACCGTATAATACGGGGGTTGTTAAAAGAGCAATGCAGCCTTTATAGATATAATTTATTGTTCCAACTTGTAGGATTTGAGTCACTGACCAATTTCCAAAAAGATAGAAGGCGATAAAAATCACAACGAAGCTGTCAACGAGCTGGGAAAAAAGGGTCGAGCCAGTTGCCCGCAGCCAAATGTATTTCCCACCAGTACGGCGGCGTAACCAAGAAAAAACCGTCACGTCAAGTACCTGACCGATAAGAAATGCAACAATAGAACCTAACATAATGCCCAATCCTTGGCGGAAGATTTGGTTAAATGCTCCGTCGATATTCATGGCATTGCCGTGGCTATCTTGGCTGTTTACGTCTAACCAAAACTGGGCAGGTGGAAGCGACGTGGTGGCATAAATCACAATGTACATGTAGGCAATAAACCCTGCCGTGAGGTACGAAATGCGCCGCACACCTTTTTTTCCAAAATACTCGTTGATTATATCGGAAGTGATAAAAACAATGGGCCAGTTCACGACTCCTGCCGACATATTAAAATCGAGTTTGGTTCCAAAAATGTCAAGTTGAGCGGGGCTTGTCCCCAACAATGTCTCTACTGAAAAAATCTTTACTCCAATAATCTCGGCAATGAGTGCATTGGTCAAAAATAATCCGCATAAAAACAGGAATAAAAACTGTTTCTTCTGCTCGAACGTGTTTGAAGTGGGCATGTCAAGAACGAATTTTGGGTTTACAGTTTGGGGTTGTGAGTTTTTATTTTGGAGTGAGCCCTTAGCCAATTTACTTCTTGGCTCATTTAAACACCAACGGCTAGTTGCTGTAGGGCTTCTGCCACAGAATGAACAGGTAATTGACACGTTTTGTTAAAACAAACATACACCGTTGTTTTATCTGTCGATGACAATCTTCCTTCTAAAAGTGGTAAGTCTGAGGCAGTTTTGGCCCCGACGATGATTTTATTTGGCCAAAAAGTTGTCTCCATTTCTTTTCTAAACGCGTCAATTTCAGGTCCCACCAGCACTACTTCTGCGGTAGGTTGCGCCCGCATCACATACAACGCCGCCCAGTTTGTCACCCATTGGACATCCGTCATCATCGAGCGCTTCAATTTTGACAACATCCAATCGGCCAATTCAATATACTCATCATAACTCACGAGCATCCCTAAAGCATACAAATTGTGCGCCATTAGCGAGTTGGAAGCAGGAATAACGTTGTCAAAAATTTCTTTTTTACGGGCAATCAAATCGTCAGACGAGCTATCTGTAAAGTAAAAAAGTTCATCCTCTTCATCGTATAAATGTTCGATGGTATAAGCCGTCAATTTGAGTGCTTCGTCGAGCCATTCTTCCTCAAACGTAATTTGGTACACCCCAATGTACGCATCAATTACCGAGGCGTAATCTTCCAAAAACCCAACGATTGTAGCTTTTCCTGCTTTATAACTGTGCCAAAGGCGGTGATTTTCGTTGGTCATTTTTGTTTTGAGGAAGGTCGCATTTTGCAACGCCAATTCTCTAAATTGTTCATCCCCAAAGGCCCGATACGCATCCGTCAACCCCTTCAGGGTCAATCCATTCCACGAAGCCAGAATTTTATCATCCAATCCAGGACGCACCCGTTTTTCTCGAACTTCAAAAAGTTTGTCCAGCACCGCGCGGTACTTTTCAGTAAAAACTAGGTTCCAGTCTGCCTGAGGAGTCAAGTGCAAATGATTGTAGCCATGTTCCCAATTTCCAGCGGCGCGAATGGAGTATAATTTTGAAAACCATTCAAAATCGTCGCCTAAAATTGACTGTAATTCAGCCTGCGTCCATATATAAAACTTTCCTTCTACACCCTCACTATCAGCGTCTAAGGCCGAATAAAACCCACCGTCAGGACTCAGCATTTCACGACGTAGCCAGTCAACTGTTTCATACACCCGACGTTTGTACAACTCATTTTTGGTCAATGTATAAGCTTCCGAATACACACTCAGAAGTTGGCCATTATCATAGAGCATTTTTTCAAAGTGAGGAATAAACCAGTCTTCGTCCACCGAATACCTTGCCCATCCACCACCCACGTGGTCGTAGATACCTCCCAGCGCAATCCTATTTAGGCTTAATTCAATTTGGCGCAATGCTTCAGGATTCTGTGAAAGGGCATAGTATCGCAACAAAAACTTATAAATAGAGGGCATCGGAAACTTAGGCGCGCGTTCCATTCCGCCTTTCTCTAAATCAAAACTTTGTTTGATATGCTCAAACATCTCATCCAAATCCTCCTGACGAAATTCCGTCGTTGAACCGTCCAAATGGTATTTATTGGACTCTTTCATTAGCATATTTTCAACAAAGCCTGCCGCCGATTTTTCCAATTCATCCCGATGATTCACAAAGGCATTTTGTACGCTGTTGAGTAAGTTTACCCAATTCCGTGGTGCCATGTAAGTCATTCCATAAAAAGGCTTGGCCTCGGGCGTCAAAAATACATTCAGCGGCCACCCACCTCTTCCACCCATGGCATGAAGGGCATCCATGTATATCGAGTCCACATCGGGGCGTTCTTCACGGTCCACTTTTATGCAAACATATCCTGCGTTCATAACCGCCGCAACTTGTTCATTTTCAAAACTTTCTCGCTCCATCACATGACACCAATGGCAAGCTGAGTAACCAATACTTACAATGATGGGCTTGTCTTCGGTACGGGCTTTGGTAAGGGCTTCTTCTCCCCAAGGATACCAATCCACTGGGTTGTGAGCGTGTTGAAGCAAATAAGGCGATGTCTCTTCGATAAGGCGGTTTGACATAAAATTTTCTTTTAAATGGTAAAGACCAACGATACTACAAAAGTTTCCAGACTGACGAAAATCCTGTAATCCTTTTTGAAAATCGTGTAACTAGCTTCCCGATTTAAGCCACTACTTTTGTAGCGACAAATGAATACCGCAATGGAACCCGAGATTAAAACTGATAATCAACAACTTTTGCTACCCGTCACGGGGATGACCTGTGCGGCTTGTGCCGTGAGTGTTGAAAATATACTCAAAAAACAAGAGGGTGTGCTGGAATGTGCGGTCAATTTTGCCAATGAGTCAGTCAGCATTTCTTTTGACAATACCCAAACCAATCCTGAAGCCCTAAAACACGCACTTCAAGCAGTAGGATACGATTTATTGCTCCATCCTGAAAACGCCCAAGCACAACAAGCTGAACAAAAAGCGAATCAGCTACTTACGCTACAAAAACGTCTATTGTGGGCAACCGTACTGACCTTCCCCATCGTGGTGTTGGGTATGTTTTTTATGGAACTTCCTTTCGTCAACTGGATTATGTTGGCACTGACGACACCCGTATTGGCAATTTTTGGTCGTGATTTTTTTATTCATGCGTGGAAACAGGCTAAATACGGTCAGGCCAATATGGATACGCTGGTGGCACTGAGTACGGGAATCGCCTTTTTATTTAGCCTTTTTAATACCGTCTATCCCGAATTTTGGCACCAACGTGGTCTTCATCCGCACGTATATTTTGAAGCATCAGCCGTGGTTATAGTGTTTATTATGGTTGGAAAATGGTTGGAAGAAAAAGCCAAAGCCAATACCTCAACCGCTATTCAAAAACTGATGGGACTACAGCCACGAACAGTTTGGATTATTGAAAATGGGGAAGAAAAAGAAATTGAAATTTCAGCGGTACGGATAGGCGACCGAATTGTGGTAAAACCTGGCGATAAAATTGCGGTCGATGGCAAAGTACTATCGGGTACTTCGTACGTCGATGAAAGTATGATTTCGGGCGAACCCGTCCCTGTTGAAAAAAACAAAGGCAGTAAAGTGTTTGCAGGAACGGTCAATCAACAAGGGAGTTTTCGTTTTTTAGCCGAAAAAGTGGGGGAAGCTACACTTTTGGCCCAAATCATTCGGATGGTTCAACAAGCCCAAGGAAGCAAAGCCCCTATTCAACAATTGACCGATAAGATTGCGGCAATATTTGTACCCGTCGTTATGTTGATTTCGCTACTTACATTTGTGGTTTGGGCAAGTTTGGGTGGCGAAAATGCCCTCACCCAAGGGATGTTAGCCGCCGTGACTGTCCTCGTTATTGCTTGTCCATGTGCGCTGGGATTGGCTACCCCCACGGCCATTATGGTAGGCGTAGGAAAGGGCGCAGAAAAAGGAATTTTAATCAAAGATGCCCAAAGCCTCGAACTAGCCCACCGAATTAATGTAATTGTGTTGGATAAAACAGGCACAATCACCGAAGGGAAACCGACGGTAACCGATACTTACTGGGCTTTCAACGAACCCGCGTTCAAATCCATTGCCTTGGCACTAGAAAGCCAATCGTCGCACCCTTTGGCCGCGTCCATTGTGCAAACGCTCAAAGCCGATGGTGCCAAAAGTGTTCCGATGTTACAATTTGAAAATGTGGCTGGCAAGGGCGTCAAGGCTTTATTTGAAGGCAATGAATACGTGATTGGAAGCGTATCTTGGATAGTAGAACGCGGGTTATCTTTGGCCAATTTTCCAATTAATTCTTGGCAAGAATCGGCCAAAACAGTGGTTGTATTTGCCAATAGTACAAACGTGTTGGCGGCGTGGGCAATCACTGACCCTATCAAGCCCACCTCAGCGCAAGCCATTGCTGACCTTCAGCGTGAAGGAATAGAAGTATATATGTTGACGGGCGACAACGCATTTACGGCCCAAAAAGTAGCCCAAGAAGTTGGAATTAGTCACTTTAAAAGTCAAGTGCTACCCGCAGATAAAGCTGCTTTTGTGGAACAACTGCAGCGAACAGGGAAAACCGTTGCAATGGTCGGCGACGGCATCAATGATTCCCACGCCTTGGCACAAGCCGACGTAAGTATTGCGATGGGAAAAGGTTCCGACATTGCCATGGATGTTGCGAAGATGACGCTTATTTCCAGCGATTTACAAAAAATCCCCCAAGCGATTCAGCTTTCCAAATGGACAGTAGCCACCATCCACCAAAACCTTTTTTGGGCATTTATTTACAACCTCATTGGAATCCCATTGGCAGCGGGAGTGTTATATCCAATAAATGGCTTCTTACTTAACCCCATGATTGCGGGCGCTGCCATGGCCTTGAGCTCAGTGTCGGTCGTAGCAAATAGCCTTAGGCTTAAATTTAAAATTTAAAGCAATTCATAAAAAATGGAGACATTACAATTCAAAACTAACATCAACTGCGGAGGCTGCATTGCCAAAGTAACGCCTTTCTTAAATCAGGTTGAAGAAATTGAAGATTGGCGCGTTGACACTGCCAATCCCGATAAAATTTTGACCATCAATGGCGAAGAATTATCGAGCGAAGTTATCCTCGAAACGATTGAAAAAGCTGGATTTACGGCAGTGCAAGTCTAACCTTGCTGTTTTAACACTTCTAGCATAACTAGAAGTGTTAAAAAGTTATTTGTAGCTTTGTTATAAACTTTTCAAAATGGCTCGTACACTTATTAGCTTTGATTGGGCACTCAAGAGGCTCCTTAGACAAAAGGCAAATTTTGCGATTCTCGAAGGATTCTTGAGCGTCTTGCTCAAACGTGACATCGTCATTATCAACCTATTAGAAAGTGAATCCAATATCTCTGAGGAAGAACAAAAAATAAACCGTGTGGACTTATTGGTTGAAAATGAACAAAAAGAAAGGCTCATCATTGAATTACAATATAGCAAAGAATTCGACTTTTTTCAAAGGATGCTTTTTGCTACTTCTAAACATTTAACCGAAACACTTCAAAAAGGGAAACCTTACCAAGAAATTAAAAAAGTATTTTCTATCAACCTAATATACTTCGACTTAGGACACGGCAAAGATTACGTCTATCATGGCAAAACCGAGTTTCGAGGCATCCATCAAAACGATATTTTAGCCCTTTCTGATAAACAAAAAGAGCTCTTTCTCAAAGAGGCACTCTATGAAATTTACCCTGAATATTATGTCATCAAAATCAACAATTTCGACGACATCGCCCGTGACAGCCTCGATGAATGGATTTATTATTTCAAAAATAACGAAGTAAAAGACGAGTTTAACGCACGAGGTTTGGCCGAAGTAAAAGCACAATTACAGTTTGACGGTCTTTCTGGACAAGAGCAATTGGACTACGAAAGGCACGAAAAAATGTTACTCTCTGAACGAGGTATAATCGCTACTGCTCGGATTGAAGGCAAAGCCGAAGGAAGAATCGAAGGTGAACAGCAAGCGCGGATAGACATGGCAATAAAAATGAAAGCCAAAGGTTTTCCCCTTGAAACCATTGCCGAAATGACGGGGCTGACAGTTGAGCTTGTCAGCCAACTTTAACAGACAACAATCCTTATTTATAGCCTCTCTCTAAAGCGGTTTTGCCATGATGTAATCTTGCATTAAAAACCCATCTCCAATGTCAATATCTTCACTTCCGACAATAGAAAAGCCCATCTTTTCGTAAAAACCGACCGCTTTATTGTATCGGTTGACATTTAGTAGTAGCGCCGAATTGTTGTTTTCCGTAGCAATTTCGGCTACTTTACGAATCAAAGCAGCCCCCGCCCCTTTGCCCTGACTAGCAGGTAGCAGGTAAATTTTATGAATCTTTGTGTTGGGTTCATTTTTGTAATTTAGTTCGTACGAAACGTACCCTAGCCACTCTTCGTTCTCTTTTATCAGCAGAAAAACGTGCCCCTTTTCCTCGATTTGCGCTGTTAACGACGGAATGCTGTACATCCAGTCAAGCATATAGTCAATTTGTTTAGGCGACAAAATATCCCCAAAAGTCATGGGCCAAGTTTGATAAGCGATGCGCTGAATTTCGGGCAATTCTGCCTCAGTTACGTTGCTAATTTCTAACATTTGTCTTTTGTGTAATTCATTTAGACTTGACGGACTTCAGCTCTACTACGTAGTAAGTTTGCTGCTAAATTAGGCTTTCCGAACTAATTTCAAACGCTATCTTTTCAAAAATTACATAAAAAGACATTTTATGCCGTTCATCTATATTTTAGTTTAGAATTGTGAACTTATTCGTTATTTAACGTCTCAATGGCATAGTGGTATCACCACCTTGCTATTTCTTCACAAAACCTAAACGAATCAAAAAATGGAAAAACAGCCAGTAGTTAGTTTACGCGGCCTTAAAAAAAACTATGGCCGAGATTTAATTCTAAAGGGAATTGACTTAGACGTGTATGCAGGCGAAATCATTGGGTACATTGGCCCCAATGGAGCAGGAAAGAGTACCACCATTAAAATCCTGATTGGAATGCTTCCCGATTTTGTGGGCGAAGTCCGTGTTTTGGGTCTTGATATTCGTGAGGACGCCCTTGAGGTCAAAAAACGGATCGGTTACGTGCCCGAAAATGCCATGTTGTATGAAGTGCTGACGCCAATGGAGTACCTATTATTTATTGGAAGACTGCACAAAATGGACGATGAACTTACGGAACGACGCGCTTTAGAATTACTCGAAATTTTTGGATTAAAGGCCCACTCCGACGTAAGAATGAACACCTTCTCGAAGGGAATGCGACAAAAAGTACTCTTGATTTCGGGGCTTATTCATAATCCAGATGTTATCTTTTTGGACGAACCTCTCTCGGGGCTTGATGCCAATGCGGTGATTTTGGTGAAAGAAGTGTTGGCCAAATTGAAAGCAGCGGGTAAAACCATTTTTTACAGCTCACACATCATGGATGTGGTAGAAAAAATCTCTGATAGAATTGTCATCATCAACCAAGGAACCATCATTGCCAACGGTACTTTTGAAGAGCTTAAAGCACAGGCCCACTCTGGTTCGTTAGAGCATATTTTTCAAGGCTTGACGGGCGACAATGAAAATGCTCACCGTGCCGAAGATTTTTTACAAGCATTGAAATAAAACCACTCAGCCAACCCATACGATGACCAAGGTAATTTTACGTATTCTCGACGCCACCCAAGGCATTTTTAGGTGGTTAGGAGCCGATTATGACGTTTTACGACATATCGTTGAAGTGAAGTTTAAAATGCAAAATCGTCGGCCAATGGCGTCGTTTTCGCATTACAAATCCCATAATGATGACCAAAATACCAATAACTCCTTTTGGATACTGGTGGGGATACTTTCAATTTTTGGGGGATTGATGGGCATTTATATTTTCTTCATCGACAAGCCCTATTACGCCTATGCCCTGCCTTTTGGGTACATCATGATTATGTCGGTGCTTACGCTGGTGACTGATTTTTCGTCCCTACTGCTCGATACCACCGACAATGTCGTGCTTTTACCTCGCCCCGTCACAGGACGCACAATCCTATTGGCCCGATTAGTCCATATTTCGTCGTATGTACTTATCCTCTCTTACGGAATTGCCCTACTGCCACTTGTTTTTACCTTGTTTAAGTACGGAATTGTGGCGTCTCTAGCCTTTGCTGTGGCTGTTTTTGTCTTAGCTATGTTGTGCGTATTTTTCACTTCGCTCCTCTACATGCTTTTGATGAAATTTACGAGCGAGGAGCGCCTCAAAGACTTCATTAGCTATTTTCAAATTGTATTCACGCTTTTGGTAACCGTAGGTTATCAGATGGTAGGGCGTATTTTAGACTGGCTCGACCTCGACACAACCGCAGTGGCCATTCGTGGGTGGCATTATGCACTTCCTCCGCTCTGGCTGAGTGGTTGGATGCAATTTGTCATTAAGGGAACCTACGATTTCTGGCTGTTATCTTTGCTATCGTTCATTGTGCCCAGTATTTCAATGTGGGTTTTGGTACGTTATTTAGCCCCTCAATTCACCCAGAAAATCGCCCAATTGGGCGTGGGCGACGGCGGAGGCAGTGAAAAAGTAATCACTCAAAAACGCGACGGATTCGTCAGTCGATTGTCCTCATGGTTCACAAAGAGCTCACTCGAAAGAGCTATTTTTGAACTCTCATGGAAAGTTACTGCCCGCGACCGAAAGTTCAAGATGCGTACTTATCCTACTTTTGGGTCGTTGATTCCGTTGGTTTTTGTCTTTGGGAAGGAGCTTTTTGACCCCCAAAAATGGTCGGAGATGGCACAAGGCTACCTTTATTTAATGTTGCTTTATATGGCACATATTATTGCGGGAACTTTTTATTCCCAAAGTCATTTTAGCGAAGATTTTAAAGCCGCTTGGGTCTATTTTGCTACCCCTACCGACTCCCCCCGCGACGTAGTGGTAGGCAATATCAAAGCCATTCTGATCAAATTTTATGCTCCTTTTTATCTTTTACTTAGTGTTTTTGTGTTGACAATTTGGGGTATCAAAGCCATCGATGATTTGTACTTAGCCTTTGTTGCATCGGTATGCTTATCTATGATTGAGAGCAAAATTGGCTCCCAAAATCGCCTTCCATTCTCCAAAAGCCTAGCTAGCATGAAAGAAGCAGGACAAACTTCTCAATTTGTCATTTTTATGATTTTGCTTCCGATTTGTGGTTTTGGGCACTGGGGACTGACGTTCGTCCCATTTGGCGTGCCAGTGGCCTGTGTTTTTGCCACCTTTATTGCTTATATTTTGTACAAACAATTCGACAAACTGACCTGGGAGCGCTTTGACTTATAGAAATCTTTGGCGCGCTATTCGTGAAAATCATTGGATTGCGGTATCTTTCGGGCTCTAATCTTTTTTAGCTCATTTCTATTATCAAAACATCAATGCAGTTCGTAAAAAAAACACTCCTTCTTAGTGCTTTCTGCGGAACGGCCTTTGCCCAGCAGAAATTCGAGAACTACGCGCAAGCCATTTCGGGAAGTAACATCAAGTACGATATGGTTGCCATCAAAGGTGGCGATTTTATGATGGGTAGCCCTGCCAAAGAAAAAGACCGTAAAGAAGACGAAGGCCCTCAACACAAAGTAAAAATTGAGCCTTTTTGGATGGGTAAGTACGAAATTCCTTGGGATTTTTATGATCTTTTTACCACCAAAAATATCGAAATTGAAATGGCAAAGCGTTTTCCTGACCCAGAAAACAGCCTGTCGAAAACCGATGGAAGTACGCGCCCAAGCGCCGCTTACGTTGATATGTCATTTGGAATGGGGCGCGGTGGCGGTTATCCTGCTGTCAACATGACTCAATATGCCGCCATTTATTTTTGCAAGTGGCTTTACGAAAAAACAGGCGTATTTTACCGCCTTCCTACCGAAGCCGAATGGGAATATGCCTGCCGTGCGGGTACTACTACTGCGTATTCGTTTGGAGATGACCCAAAACTATTAGATGAATACGCTTGGTACAAAGCCAACAGTGGCGGTGGTTACAAAAAAACGGGCACAAAAAAGCCCAATCCTTGGGGATTGCACGACATGCACGGAAACGTGATGGAGTGGACACTCGACCAATACGCCAAAGATTATTATACCAAAAAAGCGGGTGGCCAAGCCAAAGAAGCGTTTTTGAAAGTGACGGAATTGTATCCAACATCCGTTCGGGGTGGTTCATGGGACGACGATGCAAGTGTATGCCGCAGCGCCACTCGTATTCCCTCAGTTCCTGACTGGAAAATCATTGACCCTCAGAGTCCAAAAAGTGAGTGGTGGATGACCAGCGCTTCGTTTGTTGGTTTTCGCATCGTTCGCCCAGTTAAAACTCCTTCCAAAGAAGAAATTGCCGCTTACTATAACCCGCCTCTGATTGAGGACTATTAATAAGTATTTGGCCTTCAACATAAAAATTACCCGTAGATTCATTCTTTACGGGTAGTTTTTGTTTTTGGGGCACTTTTATAGGCTGACAAACACATTGATTTTAGGTCGCTAAATCAACGACATCCACAATTTCCAACTTAAACTCTTTTCTAAAAATGGAAACTAATCGCCGAGAGTTTCTCAAATCGTCTAGTTTATTAACAGGAGGGGCTTTGCTAAGTAGCCTACCTTTTGCTTCATACGGATTTCATTCGTCAAATGATGACACCATCAAAATCGCCCTTGTTGGTTGTGGTGGTCGCGGAACGGGTGCAGCAGCCCAAGCCCTTAGCACCAAACAAAATGTAAAAATCGTGGCCATGGCAGATGCGTTTCAAGACCGCTTGGACGACGCATACACTGCTTTGACCAAACGCAAATACAAAGATGATGCTGGTGTAGAAATTGATGTTAAATCAAAAATTGATGTACCAAAAGATCGGATGTTTGTGGGCTTTGACGGATACAAACAGGCTATCGCCTTGGCAGATGTTGTTATTTTAGCTACGCCTCCTGGTTTCCGCCCAATGCACTTTGAAGAAGCTATTCGCCAAAATAAGCACGTGTTTATGGAAAAACCTGTGGCTACCGACGCGCCAGGTATTCGTAAAGTGCTTGCAACGGCCGAAGAAGCAAAACGCAAGAAATTGAACGTAGTTGTTGGACTTCAACGTCACTATCAACGCAATTACCGTGAAGCGATGAACCGCATTCACGACGGAAAAATTGGCGACATCGTCGGTGGAAGTGTGTATTGGGTTTCGGGTGGCGTATGGAATCACCCCCGCAAACCGAATCAAACTGAGATGGAATACCAAATGCGTAACTGGTACTATTTCAACTGGTTGTGCGGCGACCACATTACCGAGCAACACGTTCATAACATCGACGTAGCTAACTGGGCAAAACAAGGATACCCCGTTTCGGCACAAGGTACGGGTGGGCGACAAATCCGTAACGGAAAAGAATTTGGTGAAATTTTCGACCACCATATCGTGGACTTCACTTACGCCGACGGAACGCTCATCAACAGCCAATGCCGCCACTACGAAGGAACGTACAGCAAAGTAGATGAGCAGTTTTTAGGCACCACGGGCCGCATCGACAGCTTCAACGGCAACAACACCGTTTTGAAATCATACCAAGGTGGCAAAGTCATTTATGCCCACGAAGGAAAAGGCGACCGTAATCCATATCAAGTAGAGCACGATGAGCTTTTTGCGGCCATTGCCAAAGGTGAATACAAATTTGCCGATGCCGAAAACGGAGCAAAAAGTACCCTTACTTCCATCATGGGTCGTATGGCTACGTATTCTGGTAAGTTGGTAAAATGGGAAGAAGCGCTCAATTCAAACATTAGCCTTTTCCCTGATCAAATTGCATGGGATGCCAAACCAAAAATCTTACCACTAGCGGATGGCTTCTATCCTGTCGCAGTTCCTGGTAAAACCATCGCTGTTTAATCAGGCTTCATCCTAAAATAATTTTCCCCGTCACCTTTGCAAATTTGCTTGGTTGACGGGGAATTTCATTGTAGGGTAATTGACACTGTGCTTTTATTCTTGTTTCAGTACCTTAATCACTTTGGTCGGCATGTCAGGATGCGACGTTTGGAGCAGGTACGAACCTTTTGTCAACTGTAACGGTGCTAGTTCTAATTCGGCCTCAAGTCCATGCCAACGAACCTGCTGCACTGGTATCATAAAGCCCGCAAGCGTTACAATTGAAAATGTCGTGGATTCTGGCTTGTAGGTATCGGGAAGAGTCATTTTTAAAACCGACACAAACGGATTCGGATACGCGCTCCATACTTCTACTACTTCAGCTTCCTCCTCACCAATTCTAGCATTACCAGCTATTAGTGTAAATGTAATAGTTGATACCCCTATCACCTTGTCGGCCTTTATTGCTTTCGCGGTTAGTTTATAAGTCCCTAGTTCTGCACTAAAACCGCCATTGTCATCAAATAGCCCGTAAGGAGCAGCTGTATCTGAAAAAGACTGTACTTTTACTCCAGTCATACTAAACTCAATTCGATCCACCGCCTGACTTGATTCAGCAAAAATGTTCACAAAAGTTGCAATGGATTGAACCGACGAAAGTGAAATCCTATCTCCATCACGAAGGGTACGAATAAATCTTCTCGAAGAAGACCCTCCTGCTTTGAACAAACTAAAAACAAGGTTGGCAGTCATCGGTGTAGAATCACTTACTTTAATGACAAAAAACTCGTCCACAATCGCACCTTGATTATCTATGGCACGCACTGTAACTGTATAATTTCCCGCAGTTGTTGGTGTTCCTACGATACTCCCATTTTGGAATGATAAGCCTGGAGGCAAATTACGCACCAAAAGGCCAAACAAAATACCGTCAGGGTCACGGAAACCATTCAAGTCAATGTTCAAGGAGAAAGCTTCCCCAACTACTGCTTCTTGGTCGGGGATCTGGGTAACAACCACAGGCGGAATATTTCCATTACTCAACGTTACCCACAACGTGAGGGTTGTTTCTCCAAATGCGCCCAAGCCATCATAGCCTCGCACCACGATTTTATACTCACCCGCTACGCTTGAAGTTCCTACAACTGCTCCATTAGCGTACACAAATCCTGATGGCAGGTTACTTACTTCTAACCGAACAGTTCCCCCCTCTGGGTCACGGAAGAGTCCTTGCGGCAGTGTATATGAAAACGCATTACCCACCATCACCCGTTGAGTAGGTAAAGTTGTAGTCGCTACTGGTGGCAAATTCGAGGAAATACTTCTAACAGACAATTGAAAAGAAGTTTCAACCGAAGCATTTTCATTGTCGATTCCTCGCACAGTCACTTTATAATCTCCCGCTGTTACGGCTTTTCCCGAAAGTTTATTGTTGGCATAGGTAATTCCTTGCGGCAAATTTTGCACCAACACCCGTACAATATATCCGTCATTATCACGGAAAATATTAGGTGTAATTTCGTACTCATACGTTTGTTGCACTACCGTCACTTGGTCAGGAATGGTCGTCACAACAATCGGGCTTTGGTTCACAGATAATACTTTTAGTAAAAACTGGGTTTTGACCGACGCATTTTCGTTGTCAAAAGCTTCAACTGTCACTGTAAAGTTTCCAGCTACCTTTGGTGCTCCACTAATCACGCCACTGTTTGCAACCATTCCCGATGGTAAGCCAGTCACAACCATCCTTGAAATTTGTCCGTCTTTGTCTTGAAAAGTACTGGTTGGAATGATGAAGATAAAGTTACGGTTGATGGTGGCTTGTTGGTCAGTAATTTTTGTAACTACAACTGGCGCTTGATTGACCCGCAGATTTGCCACTACAAAATTAATGGTCGTTCGACCTATACCATTAGCAGGTATAATTGACGTTGAATTATAAGCTTCAAGCACCAATTGATAATTTCCCAGCTTTAGGGTTGTTCCTCCATCATCACCAAAAAGTGCAAACGGAACATCGGTTTCAGTTCGGGTCTGATTGACAGGGCCTGTCAATTTCATAACAACGGCTCTGGCTGAGGCATCGGGTGTCGCTATAAAATTTGTCAGGAAGTTGAGGTCATTAAAATTAAGAGTATCTTTATCTTTGACATTGCGTAAAAATGCGCGATTTAAGTAATTACCTGCTTTAAACAATGCCAACGTAGAAGGTTTTTGAGCTACTACTTTGAGATTGAACGTTGTGCTGGTTGAAGCGTCATACAAATCAGTTGCAGTGACTGTAATTTTATACGTACCCACAATCAACGAATTACCACGAATTGTATTTTTATCAAAATAAAAACCAGTGGGTAGGCCGCTCACCGCGTACGATTCAATGCTGCCATCAGGGTCTTGAAATGCTCCTTCGGGGATGGTGTAAGTCGCATCAAAACCAGCCGTAATGGTGTAGTCTGAGAGTGCGGTTTTTACCACAGGGGGCTGATTGACTTCTGGTTCGCCGAGCAAATCCTCTACCAATTGAATTTCTACTGGGCCGCTTACGCGCTTTTCTTCCCAACGATTGTTATAACCTGGAATACCGTAGCTCCCTGTTCTTACTAATTCTGACAGTTTAACCACCATTTTTTGTTTATTTACAATGGGAGTCATGGGTTTGGATAACCAGTTGGCCGCTACACTTTTAATCATGGGAGCAAACCAATTTAAGTCCGCCGTGTTGTTGATGACGACGTTGACCAACTTACATCCACGTTCAAAATGTTGGCCTAGCATTTGCTCCATGCCGAACTGCGACAAATCAGGTTCACGAAACGCTTCGTTCATAATCCACCTATCACCCATGCTTCCACGCAACACATCCGCACTAAAATAGTGATTGTAGTACTGCGAGTCGTTTATTTTTGTCCCATCAACATTACGGGCTAAATCCTTGAAAGCCAATGTCCCACGACGGAAACTTAGTCCATCGTGTACCGACCCAAAATCATTGATAACCTTATAATTGGCATTCACTCCTTTAACAGTGCTGCTCACCCCGTCCAAAAAGTTTTTTAGAAGTGTATGTCGATAAATGTACCAATCAGACCAACGTTTATTTTCTGGGTGGCTATAGTCGGTTGTGATTGGTTGAATATCTCCAATCGCGCTGTAGTCAGATTTCCACGCATCATTAATTCCTTTTAGGGAGCCATATTTAGCAGCCAACCAGCTTTGATAACCCGTAAGCATCGTAGAAGTATAATCATACAACGATAAATAAGGGTCTCCGTAGCCTATATCTCCCTTAGAAATATACCCTTCGTAGTGGTAGCCCGCTTCTTGGGTCGTCGTGGTTGTCGCGGCAACGCACAAAACGCGACCTTCTTGCAAATACGAAACATACCTTTGACTTACTTCTTTAACAAAACCAAGGGCTTTGATGACAGAAGGCTGGTGCGCCATGCTAAAAATCTCTTTAAACACGCGGCCTTGTTGGTCTTTAGAGGCTTCGCTTTCAGTCCAAAAGCCTTCGTTGCGATTACAGCAACGTGCCAAGTGAATCCGAAAAAAAATCTTCAATCCTAGCTCTTTGCACAATTTCACTTGGTTATCGAATTGTACCCAGTTGGCTGAACTTGACACCTGCGGATACACAACATCCCAGCGTACCGTAATCATGGCGGCATTACAACCTTGCTTGGCGGCTTCGCGAATGACATTGAGGCCATGTTCATCTCCTTCGGTAGTATTTAATAAAGCAACGCATAAATAGCGCTGATTGTCGTCTGCGACGTAATGGTGCGGTTGAGGTGAAGTGAATGGGTCAGAATTAATCTTTGCGCTGGTTTTTAAAGAAACCACCCATGCCAGTACACACAAAATTCTTGCTACACGTATAATCATTTGGGACATGTTTTTGATAAAGGGGCAATCTGATATACCTGTATCAAAAACCGTGCAAAAAAGCGCCTTATAGGGCTATTAAGCACTTTTTTTTGTAAATAACCTTGCTCTAAACCCCTTAATATTGGGATACAAAGTACTTTATCACCTTCCCATTTAGAAATTTACTTATGGCATGGTTTTTGAAGAACGAGGCTATTTCAAATTTTCTTCTCTTTACAGATAATCTCAATGATTACTGCTTTAGACGTTGGAGTCATGCTTCGGTCAGCATAACTATTGATTGGAACAAGGGTATTTGCCTCGGGAAAGTAAGTCGCCACGCAACGCTCAGGCAATGAGTATGGTACAACGACAAAGTTAGGAGCTGTTCTGGTTACGCCACCGTGATAATTGAATAAATCCACCCTTTCGCCAGCCACCAACCCTGCTCTTTGGATATCGTTTTGGTTCATTAAGATAACGCGCCGTTCGTTGAAAATTCCACGGTAACGATCATCTAACCCATAAACTGTCGTGTTAAATTGATCGTGGCTTCTTATGGTCATCATCAAATATTCGGTATCACTTAACACAATTGGGCTATACCTGTTTATTGAAAACATGGCCTTCTGGGTCACGGTTTTAAACTCTCCTTGACGAGGCCCATTCGGCAAGTAAAATCCGCCTAATTGGCGAACACGTTGGTTATAATTTTCAAAGCCTGGAATCGTGCGCTCAATCGCTTCCCGTGTATGGTCATAATGTTGTACCAAATCATCCCAATTTACTTTTGATGTATTTCCCAAAGTAGCCTTTGCCAACCGTCGAACAATGTCGGGCTCACTCAATAATTGTGCTGAAACGGGCGTCAGTTTACCCATGGATTTATGCACGACACCCATCGAATTTTCGACAGTTACAAACTGAGGCTCACCTTCTTGCAGATCTTTGTCGGTACGTCCCAAACAAGGAAGAATAAACGCTTCCTCTCCAGTCACCAAATGGCTTCGATTAAGTTTTGTCGATACGTGCGCTGTTATCTGACATTTTCGGAGGGCTTGAGCGGTAAAAGAGGTATCTGGTGTTGCCGAAAGGAAATTTCCCCCCATCGCAAAAAATACCCCGACTTTGCCTTCGTGCATTGCCTTAATGGCCTCCACGGTGTTGTAGCCGTGTTTGCGAGGAGGGTCAAACCCGAATTGTTCTTGAATTTTATCTAAAAATGCTTGCGGAGGAGCTTCCCAAATCCCCATCGTGCGGTCGCCCTGCACGTTGCTATGACCCCGAACAGGACAAGTTCCTGCGCCAGGTTTTCCAATCGACCCTTTTACTAAAAGTATATTTACCAGCTCACGAATGGTATCTACAGCATTTTTATGCTGCGTCAACCCCATTGCCCAGCAGCCAATGATGTTTTGGGACGATTTTATCAATTCTGCCGCCTCTTCCACTTCCTTTAGCTGTAAGCCACTATCACGTATCAGTTGTTCAAAATCGTGTTTTTCAAGGTCTTCTAGCAGTGCCTCGATGCCCTGCGTTTTTTCACGAATAAACGTCCAATCAAACACCCCTCCCGTCGTTTTTTCGGCTTTGTGTAGGTACTTTAAAAACGCCTTAAACAAAGGAACATCGCCATTGATGCGTACTTGTAGGTACGCGTCGGCCAAGGCCGTTTTTGCCCCTAACAACCCTCCCACGGTTTGCGGATTACTAAACGCCACCAACCCCGTTTCCTTCAATGGATTAATGGCCAAAATTTTTGCCCCATTTTTCTTCGCTTTTTCCAGCGCCGACAGCATCCGTGGGTGGTTAGTCCCTGGATTTTGACCCGCAATGATTATTAGATCTGCTTTGTAAAAATCATCTAATTTCACCGACCCTTTTCCTATACCTAAAGTTTCGTTGAGGGCTACCCCGCTCGATTCGTGGCACATGTTGGAGCAATCTGGAAAATTGTTGGTACCAAACTCCCGCCCAAAAAGTTGGTACAAAAAAGCCGCTTCGTTGCTCGTTCGACCTGAGGTATAAAAAATAGCTTCATCGGGCGAGGCAAGTTTTTTTAAATGAGAACCAATTTTATAAAAAAGCGCCTCCCAAGCAATCGGTTGGTAATGAGTAGCTCCTTTGGGCTTGTACATAGGCTCGCCCAAACGCCCTTGCTGACTCAATTCATAATCAGACCAAGTCCCCAACTCCTCAATAGAATGTTTGGCAAAAAAATCAGCCATCAGTCGTTTGGTTGTGGCTTCTTCTGCAATGGCTTTTGCTCCGTTTTCGCAGTACTCTGCAATCCGCGAACGCTCGTCATCGGGGTCTGGCCAAGCGCAACTTGGGCAGTCAAAGCCGTCTTTTTGGTTGAGATTGAGTAAAGCTTTGGTACCGCGCGCCACGTCCATAGCACCAAACACGTGTTGCAAGGCACTGGTAACCGCAGGCAGCCCAACGGCTACTTCTTTGGGGGATTCAACCGAAATTCCTGTCAATTCCTCAGGAGTAAGTTCTACGGGGTGGGGAGTTTTTTCCATTGTTTTGCCAATAAAAAACGGTATGACTTTCCTTAAAAAGCCATACCGTCGTAGTTGGTTACTTTATATTAAGTGGTAAATTCTGTAGAAAATTATCCTACCGAACCTTCCAAGCTGATTTCTAACAATTTCTGAGCTTCTACCGCAAACTCCATTGGAAGTTGGTTTAAGACTTCTTTTACGTAGCCATTGACAATCAACGCCACGGCTTGTTCGGTTGGAATACCGCGTTGGTTACAGTAAAACAACTGGTCTTCGCCAATTTTTGAGGTAGTTGCTTCGTGTTCTACCGTCGCGCTTGAGTTTTTCACTTCGATGTACGGGAAGGTATGCGCTCCGCACGTATCACCCAACAACAACGAGTCACATTGTGAGAAATTACGCGCATTTTCGGCACGTTTGAATACCTCTACAAGGCCACGGTAAGAGTTTTGGCTTTTTCCTGCTGATATACCTTTTGATACAATACGGCTTTTGGTATTTTTTCCAATGTGTATCATTTTAGTACCCGTATCAGCTTCTTGCATATTGTTTGTCACAGCCACCGAATAGAACTCCCCAATCGAGTTGTCACCTTTTAAGATAACCGAAGGGTATTTCCACGTAATGGCCGAGCCTGTTTCTACCTGCGTCCAAGAGATTTTAGAATTAGCGCCTTCGCAAAGACCACGTTTTGTCACGAAGTTATAAATCCCTCCTTTACCGTCTTTATCTCCTGGGTACCAGTTCTGAACGGTACTGTATTTCACTTCGGCTTTTTCGTGCGCAACGATTTCTACTACCGCCGCGTGCAACTGATTTTCGTCGCGCATAGGTGCCGTACAGCCTTCCAAATAGCTCACGTACGAACCTTCATCGGCAATAATAAGTGTACGTTCAAACTGCCCCGTTCCCGCCGCGTTGATACGGAAATAGGTCGAAAGCTCCATCGGACAACGTACGCCTTTAGGGATATAGCAAAACGAGCCATCCGAGAAAACGGCTGAGTTGAGCGCTGAATAAAAGTTATCTTTGGCAGGTACTACCGAGCCTAGGTACTTACGAACCAAGTCAGGGTGCTCTTTAATGGCTTCGCTGATTGAACAGAAAATAATTCCCTGTTTTTTTAGCTCTCCTTTAAAGGTTGTGGTGACCGAAATAGAGTCAATAACGGCATCGACAGCCACTCCCGACAGGCGTTTTTGCTCGTTGAGCGAGATGCCCAAACGTTCAAAAGTACGACGCAACTCAGGGTCGATTTCGTCGAGCGAGTTGACCGTTTTTTTCTGTTTTGGAGCCGAGTAATATTTAATGACTTGGAAGTCGATGGGCGGGTAATGAACGTTTGGCCATTTGGGTTCTACCATGGTTTGCCACGCGCGGAACGCCTTCAAACGCCATTCGGTCATCCATTCGGGTTCTTCTTTTTTTGCTGAAATCCAACGAACTGTGTCTTCGGAAAGTCCTGGCTCCGCTTCTTCGGCTTCAATATCCGTCACGAAACCATACTTGTACTCCGAATTGGTTATTTCTTCTAACAATTCAACTTCTTTGCTCATCGCGTATAGATATGCGTTTATTCTAAATTTTCAACAAAAAACGGGCGACTAATGTTCTATTTTGGGCGCAAATATATTTAAAAAAAATCTAAATAAGAACAGACAAGCCGATTCCCAACCCTCAGAGCTACCGCCACTTGTCCTGCCCAAGCCGAAAAAACAACGCTTTTTTTTCGCCTCCATTCCAACCTTCCATTCACCAACCACGTCATTTCACTGATTTCCGAGGCCTTGGATTCACCATTATTCATTTAAAAAACGAAAAAAAACAGCAATGAAAGTAGTATCAGTAGCCCCCGTCAAAAACGTTATTTGGGCCTTTGGAACCGTTCTCGCCATGGGATTGAGCAGTTGTAACACCGAAACCGAAACGCCGAACCCCAACCCCACCTTCACCACCGACTTCAACAAAGGAGCGGATAGCTGGACGGCTGGTTTGGTCGATTACAACGAACAGCAAGAGGGAATCATGGAGTTTAGTTCTAAGATTGCGGCATTGCCGACGGACACCCTCAAAAAATCAATGATGATTCAGAGTCACAACCGCAGCGACGATGCCTTTATGTATTTGACCCGTAAGTTGACGGGATTGACGCCTAACCAAACCTATAAAATCGGGTTTGAGGTTGAATTGGCCTCCAAATACCCCCAAAACAGCGTTGGTATTGGCGGTTCGCCTGGCGGAGCCGTGTATTTGAAAGCGGGAGCTTCGGGCACCGAACCTCAACGCGCAAAAGACAATACGGGACAATGGAAACTCAACTGGGACAAGGGTGCACAAAGTGAAGGTGGAAAAGATGCCGTACTCCTTGGCACAATTGGTATTGAAGGTGAGGACGTCAAATACCAACTCATCAAACGTACCAATAGCCAAGCCCCTTTTTCGGCCAAGGCCAACGACAAAGGCGAGCTTTGGCTCATCGTAGGCACTGATTCGGGTTTTGAGGGGCTAACCACCCTCTATTACACCCAAATCAAGGCGTCGTTGACCAAACAGTAGGTTATTATAAAGTACCAACCAAGCAGCACGGGCAATAGGCTCGTGCTGTTTTTTTGGCCTCTTTTTGCCTAAGTGGCGGCTTTTGACTTTACTTAAAAAAGAATTCTATATAGATATAATAGAGAATATCTTTATAACTTTGCTTCATGGAAGCCAAAAAGAAAAAACGCCAACCAAATGGGCAGCAATCTTCACAATATGATAAGATTTTTAAAGAGAATCTTGAAGCTGTGATTTCAAGTATCATGCAAAACATCCTTGAAATTACAGCTGTTTTTGTGGAAGAACTGCCCGATGACATTCAACATACCAAAGAACGTAAACCCGATGTACTCAAAAAAGTAACTGACACCAAAGGTGACACTTTTGTGCTTCAAATTGAATTTCAAGTAGCAAATGATGATGAAATGGTACATCGTATGCTTGATTACAAGGCCATGCTCATACGAAAGTACCGACTTCCCATTTATCAGTATGTGATTTTCCTGGGTAAAGGACAACCCAAAATGGAGACACATTTGACCGATGTGGGTTTGGCTTTCGAGTACAATTTGCTTTCTATCAATTCGGTAGATTACAAAATATTCCTAAAATCAAACCGCCCAGAGGAAATTGTTCTATCTGTTTTAGCTAACTTTGGCCAAGAAACTTCCGACAATGCCCTGAAAGACATCATTTTACGACTTGAAGAAACTACTAGCGGAGATTTGGCGTTAAAAAGGTACTTCAAACAGTTGCGTATCTTAGCTCAACTGCGTAAATTAGAACAAAAATTAAAGAATATTGTAATGGACAGCATCGCAAAATATATTGACGAAAAAAGAGATGTAGCCTTCTTATTAGGTCTTGATAAAGGGCAAGAAAAAGAACAAACAAAGTTTGTTACAAACCTTTTAATAGAAAGTGACTTTAGCATCGACAAAATTGCTAAAATTGCAGGTGTAGCAGTGGATTTTGTCAAGTCCGTTCAACGGCAACTTGGTATTAACTAGCCACTTATATAATTTTTCGCTTATTAATCTCGATTGACAGAATAGGCAGCAACTCCCGACTGTACAGAGCTCCCCAATGCCCTCGATTGCGCAGCCACCCTGCTTATAACCCTAGCTTAGCAGGCTTATAGCCTCTTCTCCTATTGACCTTTCCACTTACCTGCACTCAGTGGAATTTCTCAGCTTTTTGCACCATAACCCACCTTCGATTTTCCCAAATAAAATATTCGTTGAACTAGATGAGTAATTACGCACTTGTTTTTTACTTTTGGGGTAATTGTAGGCAATGTACTTGATAAAGGTGCAAACGGCAGCAGCGCGTAAGTGAAATTACCCCCAAAAGTTGAATCATTGCGTACAAAACATTAAAAATAGACGCCATACTAAACGACAACAAATATTTATAAGCGTTTGAAAACGATGGAGTGGCGTCTATCCAATCGTTATAAGCAAGCCTAAAGACGACAGTGCAACAATCAAACGGACACCAAAACGACCAGACTTTTGACTACCAAATAAATTCTCGGGCGACAAAAACTCGGTTGACAATTTCGCTGTAACTCGACACCGACCAGACCATTTTGCCGACACTAAAGCCAACGCAAGGTTTTAAATATTTTCCCACCACACATTTTAAAAAATAATTTTAGCCAGACCGCATTGGCACATTTGGGGTTTGCCCGCTCACACAACCCAACGCACAGGCAAACCCCAAATGTGCCAATTACCCACCGCACCAAGATGATTTTCGTCATATTTTAAAGTTTTCTCAAAAAAAAACTTGCAGGTATAAATAAAATAAGGTTATCTTTGTAAGCGAATATTCACTTACTTTAAAATATAAACAAGATGAACGGCAAAAACAATATCGCAATTGGCTTCCTGACAATGGGGCTATTTATGGCTTACGGCTTTCTATTAATCTACCTGCGTGACTTCGCTCCAGGTAAAGAAGAATGGGTAAACTCATACAGCGTAGGAAAGCATTTTGAAAGCAGACTGGCACACGTTCACGGTAACTTGTTCGCCTTTCTAAACATCCTAATTGGCTATTTCCTTCTACATTTCAGAGACAAACTTCAAAACGTGAAAGCTATTTCTTGGTTGGCACTTACAGGTTTATTAATGCCATTAGGAATATTAACAGAAGTGTATTTTGGCTTACCTCCTGCTTTAGTATTGATTGGTGCAATTTCAATGACCGCATCTGTAATTTGGTTAGGAGTTGCGTTTTTAAAAATGAAATTTATAACAGAATAAAATATATCAAATGACAACAGAAACAATTTCTGACAGACAACTCGAAATCATTGAAGCAGCAGGAAAAATATTGACTGCTTCGGGGATAAGTGGGCTAACAATTAAGAACTTGGCTAAGGAAATGAAATTTTCTGAAAGTGCCATTTACAGACACTTTGCTAGCAAGGAAGAAATCATTATTTCCTTACTCGAATATCTTGCTCAAAGTATGGATGAACGCTATACTAATGCGATTAAAAATGAACAATCGCCCGAAGAAAAATTCACAACGCTGTTTCAAAATCAATTTTCATTTTTTAAAAAGCATCCCCATTTTGTAGTGGCTGTTTTTTCTGACGGATTAATGGAAGAGAGCCAAAAAATCAATGAAGCTATCTCAAAAATAATGGGTGTAAAAATGAAGCACTTGATGCCAATTATTGCAGAAGGGCAACAAAAAAATGTGTTTACGAATTCTATAACTCCAGAAGAGTTAATGCACATTGTAATGGGTTCTTTCAGACTTCAAATGTACAAATGGAGGGTGGCTAACTTTCAATTTGACATCATCAGAAACGGAAATAACTTAATACAATCACTTTTAACAATCATAAAAACAAAATAAAATGAATAAATTAATCTTAACTTTTGCCGTAGGTGGCTTATTGCTATCCAGTTGTGGTAATTCCACAAACGAGAAATCAAATAATCAAACGGAAGTTGCCGAACATAATGATCATCATCACGATGATGAAAATGAAGCCATCGAACTTAACAATGGTGAAAAATGGCAAGTGGATGCTAATATGATAACTCATATTCGTAATATGGAAAATGATGTTGTTTCCTTTGCTAAGGTTGAGCAAAAAGATTACAAGTCATTATCAAAACAATTACAATCCAACATTGATTTACTTACCTCTAATTGCACAATGAAAGGCAAAGCACACGATGAACTGCATAAGTGGTTATTGCCCTACATTGATTTGGTAAAAGAACTTTCAGAAGCTAAAGACGAAACCGAAGCAGAAAAACAATTTCAAAATATTCAAACTTCATTCACAGCATTTAATCAATACTTCCAATGAACATAAAAGAATTACATACTCAAGAAAAACCAGTTTCAGCAACTTCTCTTTTTAAAAGTGAACTGGGCAATGCAACTGCCATACAAATTTTGCAAGGCGAGAAATTAAAAGAGCATATTACCAAAACACCAGCACTTTTGATTTGTGTGAAAGGAGAAGTGATTTTTGAAAATGAAAAAGGGATAAAAGAAAAACTATTATCGGGTGACTTTATAAATATAGAACCAATGGTAAAACATTGGGTCGAAGGAACAATTGAAAGTCAATTAATACTCATTAAGTAAAAAAATTTGACAAATGAAGTTAGCGAATATTTACAAACATTATGTTGCTCTATTACTGATAATAGGAGGCTTTCAATCTGCACAAGCACAAACTTGGACTTTGCAACAATGTATTGACACCGCACAGGTTCATAACAAAAACCTGCAAATGAGCAGAAACAATATGGCCATTGGTGATCAAAGAGAGAAAGAAGCCAAAGCCAATTTAATCCCAAAAGTCACAGCCAATGCGGATTACAAGTATTTTGCAAACCTCCCCTATCAGCTTTTACCAGTGAATGCTTTCAATCCTGCACTACCCGCAGGAGAATTCAGGGCTATGCAGTTTGGCGTTCCCCACAACATAAACGCAAACTTGCAACTTTCAATGCCTTTGTATAATCCACAAGTTTATGGAGCCATACAAACTACTAAAATTGCTTCGGAATTGACAGACTTGCAGTATCAAAAAACGGAGGAGCAAATCTATTTTGAAATTTCCAATTTGTATTACAATGCCCAAATCTTGCATCATCAATTGGCATTTATTGACAGTAATCTGATTAATGCAGAAAGGCTTCTGAAAAATATGCAATTGCTCAATGAACAATTGCTTGCCAAAGGAACAGATGTTAGCAAGGTGAAATTGCAAGTATCGCAATTAACCACCCAAAAGGAAACGATCAAAAGCAAATACGAGCAGGTTCTAAATGCGTTGAAATTTGCTATGGGTATTTCCATTGAACAAAATCTGCAAATTGAACCAAACATTCAATATCAAAACACAAATGAATACACTCCTGCATCAACCTTAGATATTCGAATAATAAAAACTCAAAACCGCTTATTATCAAGTGAACTCAACACACTCAACAAATCAAGGTTTTTGCCTTCGCTAAATCTGGTTGGAATGTATGGAACAACTGGCTTTGGTTATAACGGACAACCTGCATCTTTCCTTGATTTTTATCCGATTGGTTTTGCAGGTGTTCAATTGTCTTATCCATTATTTAATGGAACAGTTACACTGCGAAAAATAAATCAGAAAACGCTTGAACTCCGAAACAATGAACTTCAATTTGGAATGCTTACCGAGCAAAACAATGTGCAAGTTGAAAATGCCAAACAACAAAGAGAAGTCACTAAAAAAACGGTAGAAACTACAACCGAACAAATCAAATTGGCACAAACAATATATGAGCAAACCGTTCTTCAACAGAAACAAGGAACGGCAAGTTTAACAGATGTATTACTCGCAGACAATGCTTTGCGTGAAGCACAACAAACTTATCTATCTGCTGTAATTGAATACTTAAAAGCAGATTTAGAACTTAAAAAACTCACAGGAAATATTTCAATAATCAAATAATTATCACAATGAATACAAAATCATCAATCCTAAAAAAAGTGCTATACGTCATCATACCGTTGGCGATAATTGCAATTGTGGTAATTAAGTTGAAAACAAACAAGGAAATTGCGCAGAGTAAAGTGTATCAATACGATAAAGAACAAGCTATAAATGTTCAAGTAGATACATTGCAACTTGAAAATGTGAATGCAGAATTTTCTTATTCAGGCACATTTGAACCAAACAAGGAAACAAAAATAAGTGCCGAATTACAAGGAAAAATCAACACCATTTTAGTTGATGCTGGAAGCGTGGTAAGTAAAGGTCAAACTTTAATTCAATTGGATAATTCATTGCTGAAATTGCAACTGAAAACTATTGAAGTGCAAATAGAAGGATTGGAAGCAGATGTAAACCGCTATACCATTTTGGCTAAAGCAGATGCCATTCAAGGTGTTCAATTAGAAAAAGCAGAATTAGGTTTGAAATCTGCAAAAGTTCAGAAAGCAACTCTCTTGGAACAGATAAACAAAACCACAATCAAAGCACCTTTTAACGGAGTTGTTACTGCAAAATTAAGTGAAGAAGGAGCTTTTGCTGCACCAGGCGTTCCATTACTCCAAATTACGGACATTACAAGTTTAAAATTCACCGTAAATGTTCCCGAAAAAGATTTAAGCCAGTTCAAATTAAATCAAAGCTATTCTCTTTCTGCAGATGCTTATTCTGAAATTTTATTGACTGGAAAAACTACTATGATTGGCAGTAAAGCTAATATGGGCAGTAGTTTTCCTATTCAGTTTACGGTAAATAACACATCGGACTTGAAAATAAAATCTGGGATGTTTGGTAAAGTTCTACTCAAAAACGAAACGTCTGGAAAGGGAATTATCATACCGTCATCTGCCATACAAGGCACAGATAACCAACCACAGGTTTATGTTGTGAAAAATGGCAAAGCCCTTTTGCAAAACATCACTATTTCAAAAAAGACACAAAACAAAGCAGTTGTTTCAAATGGATTAAATGAAGGTGATGTAATTGTAACGAATGGCTTCAACAATCTTTTTGATGAGGCGAATATAACTGTTAAATAAAATCAGCGAAAAATGAATATTACAGAAATATCAATCAAACGTCCTTCGCTGATAATAGTGCTTTTCAGCGTGTTTACTTTATTAGGATTTATCGGGTATAAAAATTTGAGTTACGAGTTAATGCCCGACTTTAATCAGCCCGTAGTTGTAATTAAGACTGTTTACCCTGGTGCCGAACCAAACGAAGTAGAAACATCCGTTTCACGAAAAATAGAAGATGCTTTATCCAACTTGGAGGGTGTAGATTACTTGGTTACAAAATCATTGCCCAATGCTTCTATCATCATAGCCAATCTAAAATATGGGACAGATTTGGATAAGTCAATGCAAGATGCACAACGCTACATTGACAACATTCGCAAAGATTTGCCACAGGATATTTTAAGTCCTGTAATGAGTAAAGTTTCGCCTAATGATTTGCCAATAATGTCTATCAGTGCAACAAGTGATTTGTCTGCCACCGAGTTTTATCAAAAAATGAAAGATGATTATCTACCCCAAATTCAACAAATAAAAGGTGTAGCAGAGATTACTGTCTTAGGTGGAGAGGAAAGAGAAATCCAAGTAAAAATAAATCAAGACAAACTGAAATTGTATAAAATTTCAATGGTTCAGATTGTTGAAGCAATTAATCGTTCTGGCTTAGACTTACCAGCAGGAAAGGTGCAAACCGAAAAAGAAAGTAATTCAGTTCGTTTAACGGGAAAATTCACATCTATTGAGGATATTAAAAATATCCAAGTCGCTATGCCTGTTTTAGGAAGTCCAGTTTATGTAAAAGACATAGCAGATGTTATAGATGGCGTAAAGGAAACAACTTCTATCAGTCGCTACAACGGTAAAAACGGCATTGGTTTAATGCTGAAAAAACAAGGAGATGCAAACGCAGTAGATGTTTCAAAAGCCGTTCGGGAGAAATTTCAATCTATCGAACAACAAAATGCCAGTTCAGGTGTAAAATTTATTATTGCAGACGACAGCACCGATAACACAATTGCAGCAGTAAACTCCGTTGTTTTTGACTTGATTTTAGCGGTTCTGTTGGTGTCGTTAGTGATGCTTTTATTTCTACGAAGTTTTAGAAATTCATTAATCGTTTTGGTTGCCATTCCTACATCGTTGGTTACCGCCTTTGCTGTGATGTGGCTTTTGGGATACACCTTAAACCTAATGACCTTGCTTGCAATGTCGTTAATCATTGGTATTTTGGTAGATGATGCTACCGTAGTTTTAGAAAACATTCAAAAGCACTTAGATAAAGGAAAAGACAAACGAACTGCCGCAATGGATGGCAGAATGGAAATTGGCTTTGCTGCATTATCCATCACCTTGGTTGACGTTGTGGTTTTCTTACCCATTCTTTTTTTACAAGTATTTGTTGCTGATATGCTCAAGCAGTTTTCGGTTGTAGTAGTAACTTCTACTCTCACCAGTTTATTGGTTGGTTTTACTTTAACGCCTTGGATGGCTTCTCGTATTGGCAAAAAAGAAGACTTACAACCTACCAATTTTTTCAATCGCTTTTTACTATGGTTTGAAATTCAATTAGAAAACTTTAATGAATGGTATGGTCGCAGATTAGAATGGGTATTGTGCCATAAATTGGCTTTTACAGGTATCGTTATAGTGCTTTTTGCAATGACTTTAGGTATTATGAAACAAGGCATCATAGGTAAAGAATTAATTTCAACAGGTGACCAAGGCAAATTTAGAATGGCATTAGAATTTGATAAATCTACTTCCATTCAACAAAACAACTTAATTGCACAAAAAATTGAAACATACATTATTCAACAACCCGAAGTAGCAACAGTATTCAGCAATATTGGCGGACCAAGCACAGGCATTGGAAGTTTGGGTGTAGGTTCAGCAAATAAAACTGAATTTACAATTCAACTAAAATCCAAAAAGGAATTGAATAATTTACCTACTGAAACATTTATGAAAAATCTTCGGGAAGAACTAAAGTCAAAATTTCCGAGCATCAATTATTCAATGGCAGCATTGGGTTTAATTCCACGTTCGGCACCTATTGAAATTACGTTAAGTGGTAGCAATTTGGATTTGGTAATGAAAACAGGTGATGAACTAAAAACGGTAATTGAGAAAATTCCCGGTGCCGATAATGTCCGCTTATCCGTTGAAGCAGGTAGTCCCGAATACAAAATAATTCCTGATAAAGATAAAATGCAACGATTGGGTTTAACAACCGCTTATGTTGGAGTGAACCTAAGAACGGCCTTTACAGGAAATGATGATGCCACTTTAACCGAAAACGGAACGGAATATCCTGTGCGAATTTGGTTAGATGAATTTAGCAGACGAAATTTTGAAGATGTTCAACAACTATCAATTATTAACCCAATGGGGATACCAGTTGAAGTTTCACAATTTGCAAGCGTAGAGCAAGACAATTCTCCGTCACTATTAGAACGTAAAGACCGACAACCAGCAGTTACTTTGACAGCAGACGCATTAGGCAGACCATCGGGAACTGTAGCAGACGATGTAGTAGCGTATCTAAAAGACAATCCTTTACCAAGTAGTATACAAATGACTTGGGGTAGCGACATCAAAAGACAAAATGATAGTTTCGGAGCATTAGGTTCTGTTTTGCTCATTTCTTTTTTGCTGATTTACCTGATTATGGTCGCACTGTATGACAGTTTCGTATATCCGTTTGTAGTTTTGTTTTCTATTCCAGTTGCAGCGATTGGGGCATTTTTTGCTTTGAATTTGTCGTTAAGCAATTTGAGTTTATTCGCCTTATTGGGTTTGATTATGCTAATGGGACTGGTGGTAAAAAACGCTATTCTAATTGTTGATTTTACCAATCAACTAAAAGCCAATGGAAAACATTTTAAAGAAGCCTTAATCATAGCAGGAAAAGGACGTATGCGACCAATTCTAATGACAACGCTTTCAATGGTAGTTGGCATGCTTCCTATTGCAATGGCAACAGGAACAGCAGCAGAATGGAAAAACGGACTTGCTTGGGTTATAATTGGCGGACTTCTTTCATCTTTAATTTTGACTGTGTTTTTAGTGCCTATGGTCTATTATTTAGTTGACACAGCGAAAGAAAAAATAAACAGAAGAAAATAGCCATCGCACAGGTGTAAGCACATTTGCAATTCGCACAAGCCAACGCACAGTCCAAAAATTGCAAAAGAGCTTACACCTTTACCACCCAATGAAAAATTATTTTTTAAAATTCCCTTCCCTTCTAAAATTTTTAAAACCACTATCCACAACCGACACAAACAGCCCCATTCGCAACTCGACAACAACACTGAAACTCACAGCGGACAAGGACTTTACAACCTCGACAGACAGAAGGCCAGCTTATAACATCACCTATACGCAAGCAGGGGGGGCGTGCTTCGTAGGACAGAAAAGTGCTATATTTGAAGTTCAGTTCTTCGTAGGAAGTTCAGTGGTAAAAATCCCTGCCTGCGTATAGCTGAAAAACGTTAGCGGTAATGCTTAAAGACGACGTTTAAACACAAATAAAACCTATGAATTTAGAAGATTACAAAAAACAATTTGACGAAGATGACACAGTTGGCTGGGATTTTATCGACACAGAATTAGAGAAGATTTATTCTAAACAAGAACCTTTACATTTTGCACCAACACTTCACTATGCACTTGGCGGAGAAGAACCACTTGACGGAATTAGTGTTTATAAAAGTGACAAACAAACGAAACATTTTCACTTTGTAACCTATGGTTTTTCTGAACTTTATTATGACGAAGAAAGTGCTGGAGGAGATTTTAGCAAATATGGATTTGAGTTGACTTTCAGATTGAAAATGGAGAGAGAAGATGATAATATAAATTGGGCTTGTAATCTTTTACAAAACCTCGCAAAATATGTCTTTAAATCTGGAAAATGGCTTGAAGAACTTCATTTTATTCCTGCAAATGGGCCAATAAGAAGTGGATTTGACACAGAAATAACTGCATTAGCTTTTGTACTTGACCCTGAACTTAAAAAAATAGGAACGCCACACGGAGAAGTTATGTTTTTACAAATGGTTGGTTTGACAACCAACGAATACGAAGAACTAAAACAAAATCCAAATACAAACGAAACAAAAAAATTAATTGAAAAATTAAAACAGGATAACGGACTTTTAATAACTGACTTGAGCCGAAAATAGCACTACCGCTAATAACTAAGCTTTCGTGGTGGCCGAAGGCCAAGCCATGAAGTCCCGAAAGCGCTCGGGATTGAACGAAACTCGGGCGGGCGGCCAGCCTGGCGGTGAGAGCTCACCAAACCCTTTTCTTTTGTTATGGAGTTATTGTCGATCTAGCAACTACCCGCGTTGTTCGTTGTCTTCCGTAGAGAGACTGGGAACGCAAAATAAATAGAGTGTTTGTAACACGGTGAGTGTCAAAGTAGTTGCTCATTTGTACTTTTAAATTGCTGCTTTTATATAACTTTGCTTCATGGAGGCAAAAAAGAAAAAACGCCAATCAAGTGGGCGGCAACCCGCACAATACGACAAGATTTTCAAAGAGAATATTGAAGCCGTAATTTCGAGTATCATGCAAAATGTGCTTGAAATTACTGCTGTTTCTATAGAAGAATTGCCCGATGACATTCAACACACCAAAGAGCGAAAGCCCGATGTACTCAAAAAAGTAACTGATACCAAGGGAGATACTTTTGTACTTCAAATTGAGTTTCAAGTGAAAGACGAGCCAAAAATGGTTTATCGAATGGCAGAGTATTTTATCATGCTTGAAAGAAAATATGAGTTGCCTATCAAGCAATTCGTAATCTTTCTTGGATCAGACAATCCAAAAATGCCAACCGAAATTGACAGAGAACGATTAAAATTCAGCTACCCGCTTATTGCACTTTCCAGGCTTGACTATCACATTTTCCTTAACTCGGATAAACCAGAAGAAATTATCTTGGGTATTTTGGCGAACTTCAAAGGCGAAAACCCCGAAAATGCTCTAAAACAGATACTCGTGCGTATCAAAGAAACTACCAAAGGAGATTTTTCGTTAAATAGATACTTTAATCAGTTGCGAGTTTTAGCGCAACTCCGTAACTTAGAGTTAAATTTAAAAAACGCTATGGACAGCATCGCAGAATACATCAAAGAAGAAAGAGATGTACTTTATCTTCGTGGACAAGAGAAGGAAAAAGCAAAGTTTGTTACATACCTCATTAGAGAAGGCAACAAAACTTTTGAGCAAATCGCAGATATTGCCGATACTACGGTGGACTTTGTTAAAGCCGTTTATCAGAAACTCACTAGCAAATAGACATTCGGAGGGCTTTTGTATCCCCGCTCGTGACAACTATTACAAGGCTTCCAGCCTTTTTCCGCAACTTGGGCTAGAAGCCTGAAAATAATCAGCACGAGGTAGAACCTCGCGCTAACAATTACTATTTGCAGAAGCGATATAAGCTACTAATACACTAAAATTTATGCGCAACTACTTCAAGCCATTTTCTGGGATTAGCGTATAAATTCCCCTATCCCCAAAATCACACATCGTCAGGGGCAGCATTTCGATGGCAACAGACATTGCTTTTTGGCCGAAAAGAAGTACTTTACCAGTCTGTGACAAACAGGTCAATAAACATAAAACCACTAAGCGAAAGATACTGAATGAAATTGTCCGAATACGTAAAAAAGAGAAATGGGGTTCCAATTGGAAATTCAAGCTCACTTCAAAATAATTTACAAAGGTCGCTTGGAGCCAAAAACTTTTCTACTTTTTGGCATTTTTGGAATCCTATTTTTGGCTATTATTTAGGTCTAAAAATATTCAAACCACTTAAAAAAGTACTTCCAGCTAGATTGTCATTAGTTTTGACATTTGTCTTCTGCGGTTTTATTCACGATTTAGTCACGACTTTGGTAAGAGGAAGGCTTTCATTATTTTTTTCTGTTTGGTTTCTTTTAATGGGAATAGCCGTCGCAGTTTCAAAATTTATACACTACGATTTTTCAAATAAAAAATGGTTTTTTAGGACTTTTATCAACTTGTCCATCATTGGCTTATGTTTGTACCTAACAAACTATTTAAACCAAGTATTTAAGTATTATTAATCCCGATGGCGCTATCACGCGCTATTTTACTTCACCATTAAATCCCATCAGTTTTTTGCTTTTCTGGACATTGAGACTCTAAACCTATCAACCATGACTTTCTTTCAACGATGGGCGGTGGCGGCCTTGGTTTTTGCCAGCCCCCAACTTCTGGCGCAGTCGAGCTACCCTGCTCTTGGCAAAATCGTCCGCAACGACCCACGACTCGATGCCTTGGTCGCCCCTGATGCCAAAATCGAAGTCCTTGCCTCGGGCTTCATCTGGGCAGAAGGCCCCGTGTGGGTCAAGTCCCAAAACTGTTTGCTGTTTTCGGATGTGCCCGCCAACACCATTTTTAAATGGAGCGTCAAAGAAGGACTTACTACTTTTTTGAAACCTTCGGGCTTCACGGGAGCAGGCACCTACGGCGACGAACCTGGCAGCAACGGCCTCACCCTCGACCAGCAGGGTCGCCTCATCGCAGCCGAGCACGGCGACCGTCGGATTTCGGCCATGCCGTTGTCCAATGCAGGCAAACGAACGGTAGCCGATAATTTTCAAGGAAAACGTTTCAACAGTCCCAACGACGTGGTGCAACATTCGAGTGGAGCTTATTATTTTACCGACCCACCTTACGGAATGCCCCTCAAACACAACGACCCCACCCGCGAAATTGACTGGTTTGGGGTGTACCGCGTAAGCAACGACGGCAAAGTGACGTTGCTGACCAAAGAAATGACCCGCCCCAACGGCTTGGCTTTCTCGCCCGACGAAAAAACGCTCTACGTTGCTCAGTCAGACCCTGACAAAGCCATCGTCATGGCCTTTCCCGTGCTTGCTGATGGCTCGGTTGGCACAGGAAAAGTGCTTTATGACGCCACTCCGATGGTGAAGCAAGGCTTAGCGGGGCTACCCGACGGACTCAAAACTGACCAGCAAGGCAACCTCTGGTGTACGGGGCCAGGAGGCGTCCTAATCATTACGCCAACGGGGCAGTTATTAGGCCGAATCGACACGGGTGAAGCCACCGCCAACTGCGGCTGGGGAGACGACGGCACTACCTTGTACATCACCGCCGATATGTACCTGTGCCGCATCAAAACCAAGGTAAAAGGAGCGGGTTGGTAGGCCACAAAACTTTAAAAATCACAATAAAAAAAGAAGGCCAAAAGCCTTCTTTTTTTATTGAATATCTTCTCAAAATTTCTTGTAAATCGCTTAAAACCTACGAACTTTGTAAAGTAATTACTTGTCTATACAACAAGAAGTCAGCGAGAAAATAATACGATAAAACCATTAGTTAGATGTCTGAGATTAGAAAATTTTATGTTTATGGGTTGTTTGTGGTGGTAGGAATGATTTTTCTATTTCGACTATTATACCTCCAAGTTCTTGACAATACGTACGAAACCGCGAGTAACTCCATCCGTGCCATTCCCGATGTACCGATGCGCGGCCAAGTCTATGACCGCAATGGGAAACTGATTGTTTTCAACACCCTCGTATATGACTTATACGTGACGCCAAGCAAAGTGAGAGTGGCCGACACGTTGGCGCTTTGCAATTTATTCAAAATAACACGCCCTAAATTTGATAGCCTAATGCAAGCGGCCAGAACTTTTTCTTACCGCAAGCCTTCCCTTTTTCTTCGTCAGCTTTCAAAGCAAGAGTTTGCCCGCATTCAGGATGCGTTGGTGGACTACCCTGGGTTCGACTACCAAAAAAGTTCGATACGCACCTACTCTGCCCCTACCCTTGCGCACGCCCTTGGGTATGTGAGCGAAATTTCCAAAAAACAATTGGACGACCAAGAATACCCTTACTACCGTCAAGGAGACTTGGTTGGACAAAGTGGTTTAGAAAAATTTTATGAAGAGCAGCTGCGCGGTCGCCGAGGAGTGCGCTATGTCATGCAGGATGTAAATGGCGTTGACAAAGGCTCTTGGAAAAACGGAGAAATGGATACCGTAGCCTTGGCAGGTCAAAACCTCTTTACAAGTATCGACTTAGATTTGCAGCAATACGTCGATAGTTTGATGCTACACAAAGCAGGTGCTGTGGTGGCCATTGAGCCTTCTTCGGGCGAAGTGATTGCGATTACTTCTGCGCCAAGCTACGACCCTGCGCTGTTTGCTACCCGCGATTTTTCCAAAAACTACGCCGCACTTCAAAAAAACCCTTACCGACCGCTCTATAACCGCGCCGTGATGGGAAGCTACCGTCCTGGTTCAACTTTTAAGACCGTTCAGGCATTGGTCGCCATGCAAGAGGGTGTCATTGGCCCTGGGAGTGTATTTAGCCACGCAGGAGCACCGATGAAATGCCACGGTCACGGAGGGCTTTCAGGTGTACACAGCGCCATTCAGTGGTCATGTAACCCCTATTTTTACCACGTTTTCCGTCGGATGATTTATGCCAATGCCGAGAAAAACACGTTTAAGGCTTCCTCTATTGGCCTTAAAAAATGGCACGAATACACCGAAAAATTTGGATTTGGACAAAAACTTGGTGTGGATTTACCCAGCGAAGCCAAAGGGGTACTTCCTGGGGTTGATTACTACGACAAACGCATTGGCAAAAACCAATGGCGTTTTGGACAAATTTATTCGTTGAGTATCGGCGAAGGTGAATTGCTTATTACGCCGCTAAAATTGGCCAACTTAGCCGCCACGATTGCCAACCGCGGTTGGTTCAAAATTCCGCACTTGGTGAAAGGCGTTGGAAAAAACAATAACCCACTTCCCGAATACAACGAAAAGCACGAAACAGGGGTTGCCCGTTATTATTATGAACCCGTCGTGAATGGCATGGAAATGGCCGTCGTTCGTGGTACAGTGTCACGGGGAGCGTTAATTCCAGGTATCCAAATGTGTGGCAAGACAGGAACTTCACAAAACAAAAAAGGAAAAGACCACTCTATTTTTATCGCTTTTGCCCCCAAAGACAACCCCAAGATTGCCATTGCAGTGTTTGTTGAAAATGCAGGATTTGGAGGGTTTGCAGCTGCTCCTGTGGCTTCTTTGGCCATCGAACGTTACCTCAATGGGCACGTTCAACGAAAAGCCTACGAACAAGAATGGAAAAATAAAAACTTCCTTCAAAACGTAATTCTTCCTCGTTCGCAACAACCAAAACCCAAAAATGTTGCTCCTACTCCCCTCAAACCAGAGGCAACGATTGTCCACCAAACAGCCCCAAAAAGCACAGCAGTTCCTGCACCTTAGGCTCTTCTGGGTTTACACCTTGGTTATTTATTATTGATTTTTTGAAACGACATTATGGCTCGTAACGAACAAAATATTATTCAAAATTTGGATTGGCTGTCGGTCTTGATTTACGCAGCATGTGTTTCAATGGGTTTGTTCAACGTCTATGCTTCCGTGTATGACCCCGAAGAACAAACCAAGCTTTTTGACCTTTCCAACAACGCAGGACGCCAATTTATGTTTATTGGTACGTCAGCGCTCATTGTCATTGCAATTTTGGTCATCGACCACAAATTTTGGGAGGTCTTCGCACCTTTCATTTATGGCGCATGTATCTTGCTTCTTTTGGTCGTATTAGTGGTTGCTACCGACATCAAAGGCTCCAAATCATGGATTAAATTTGGGTCATTTTCGCTCCAACCCGCCGAATTTGCCAAAACTGGAACGGCCCTGCTCCTGTCCCAATTCATTACCCAACCCCACATTAACCTATCGCGTTGGAAAGACATTGCTTGGACGGCAGGCATTATTTTACTACCAATGGTGCTCATTGTGGCTTCCAAAGAAGTGGGTTGTGCCCTCGTATTTGTCTCGTTTCTGATTGTACTTTACCGTGAAGGTCTTCCAGGCATTTACCCTTCCATTGTCTTGGTTGCCATCGTGTTATTCATTTTATCGCTGTTTTTCTCCCCTCTATACATTTCGCTAGGGTTGGCTTTGTTTGGACTTTTGGTCTATTACTTCATCATTCCTCGGTACGACCGCACTAAAAAAACGGCCATCAACCTCGTCGTCATTTTTGGATTAATGATGTTTTTTACGACCAGTGTAGAGTTTTTGGTCAACAACGTCCTCCAAACCCACCACCGCAACCGTATCAAAGTATTGGTTGATCCAAAATTAGACCCCACTGGCATTGGCTGGAACGTAACTCAATCCAAGATTGCCATCGGTTCAGGACGGCTTTGGGGAAAAGGGTTCTTAGATGGAACACAAACCAAATTTAACTTTGTACCCGAACAACACTCCGATTTTATCTTTTGTACCATTGGCGAAGAACACGGTTTTATCGGCAGCGCAGCCGTAGTTTTATTACTGCTTGGGCTCATGTGTCGGGTTGTATTTTTGGCCGAACGACAGCGAACGCGCTTCGCAAGAGCGTACGGCTATTGCGTGGCAGGCATTTTGTTTTTCCACTTTTTGGTCAATATTGGCATGACAATCGGACTCATGGTCGTCATCGGAATCCCACTGCCGTTTTTTAGCTACGGGGGTTCTTCGATGTGGTCCTTTACGATTCTGTTGTTTATTTTTCTTAAATTAGACGCGCAGCGGCCTTATACGCTGTCGCGAACCTAATTTCCTCCATCAACATGGCCTTTATTGCCAACAAAAAAAAACCGTTTAAAATCAACAAAGAGCTTCGCAATTACCTCGAAAGTTACAACCGAGAAGTGGCGTTGCCGATTGACTACAGCTACTTATTACGATACGAAAACGCCATTCCGCTTTACGACAAAAAAGGGACTGATACGCTTTGGGAGACAGTTTTTTATTCGTACAGCGAGATTGATGAAATTTACGACGCCCTCAAAACCATTTACGCCGATCTCCGTGCCGACGGGGATTTGTCGGTGATGAAGCACTTGTATGTGGACCGCGTGGACGTTTGTTCGTACGGTAATTCTCGTCCTTTTCGGGTGCGAATTGTCAATAAAGTGAACGATAACTTTGATTATTTTTACATCAAAAACGCCGATTCGTCGCGGATTTATGGACTTGAATTAGAGCACATTCTTTCGCCCAACCGAATCAGTTATATGACCAGCGGAGATACGTTGGTGGAGGAACATATTGCGGGGATTCCTGGGGATATGTTTATCAAAAACTACCTCAATGAGCCGAACCTTAACGCCATTCGTTTTTGCAAAGAGTTTGTCAAATTCAACGAACGCTGCTTTGTGCGGTTGTTGGGCGATATGCACTCCAGTAATTTTGTGGTGGATATTACCCCTGACTTTGAAGAAATTTATTACCGTATCCGCTCCATTGACTTTGACCAACAATCGTACGAGGGTAAAAAAGCGGTGTACTTACCTCAATATTTCAAGCAAAACAACGCCATCATTGAATTGGGAATGAAGTGCCTGACCAATGAAAGTGTGCTTCAATACCAGCGAGAAGAACGTTCGCTGATTGCGGGGAGGATTCGGGTGGAGCGTTCACGGATTCAGGATTTGATGAACGTGATGATGGAAGACCAAATTTGCCTTCCTGATAACTTAAACCAGCTAAAAACAGAACTCGCCCAACACTATCGAAACAACAGCTTTTTGCAGTGTCGAAGCATGGGCGAGGTCGTGATGAAAAGCTTGGAATTGGTTTTGGCACATTAGGCAAATAGCAAATTTGCTCTTTGCACACTTGCCCCTTGCTTACTTGCCTTTTGAAACCCTTCCCTACTGCTGTCCAAAAACTTTTTTCAACAATTCGGTAGCACGGGCAACGGGGTCTTTACGGATTTTACGTTCTTCCTGGGCAATTAGTACATACAAACCATCGACGGCTTTTTGGGTAGCGTACTGTTTCAAATCAGGATTGATTTTCTTCACCAAAGGAATTTTATTGTAAGCTGTAATCAAATCTGCGTAGTATTTGGTGGTATTGTTGAGTTTTAATGTGCTGTCAACCACGGGATAAAACTGCTTGTACAAATCGGTGCTTGTAGTGCGTTTCAAATAACTTGTAGCAGCCGTCGAATCTCCCTTCAAAATCCCCAAGGCATCCTGAATACTCATCGACGTGATGGCCTTCACAAAAATAGGTTTAGATTTTTTGGCGGCATCCTCAGCCGCGCGGTTCAATGACAACAAGAAGCGATCTACCTCATTTCCTAAACCAGCTTTTCGCAAAGTCGTCTCAACTTTCTGAATGTCAGAAGGGAATGGGATTCTAATAAGGGTATTTTTGTAATAACCATCTACCGCCGAAGCCTGTGCCGAACCGTTTGAAATCCCTACTGTAAGGGCTTCTTTGAGTCCTTGGACAATTTCGTCATTGGTCAGGCTCGTGCCTCCTTTTGTTACGTCGGTGATGGCCGTTTCGGCTTTTTTTAACAAATCCCCAAACGTACTTTTTTTCTTGGGCTGATCTTGGGCATACACACTCGTTCCGAGTACAAATGCCGCACAAACGCTAATAATAGATTTCATGGACAAAAAATGTGGGTTTTAATTGGTCTAACCTTTGGACAAAAATGTTTAGAGCTAGTAACATCATTGCTCTGTTTATATTTTCAAACCTAAAGCACTGGTACAACGTTCATACCAAAAGAGAATTTTGTCTAACTTTGAAAAAAAATTAGAATACATGGTCAGAGCAGAAGTAATCACGATTGGCGACGAAATATTGTTTGGACAAATCACAGATACCAACACCCAATGGATAGGCACCGAACTCACTAATATTGGCATACGGCCCATCCGAAAATCATCGGTGGGTGATACCGAAGCCGCCATTTTGGAAGTATTGGCAGAAGCCGAAGCCAGGGCAGATGTCATCCTAATTACGGGAGGTTTGGGGCCTACTAAAGACGACATTACGAAAACAACGATGTGCAAATACTTTGATACGGAGCTGGTTATCAATGAACATGCTTTGGAAATCATCACGTCGTTTTTTGTAAAACGGGGTCGTCCCATGACGGAGCTCAATCGGCAACAAGCGGCATTACCCAAAGCTTGTACCTACATTCCCAACTATTGGGGAACAGCGCCAGGCATGTGGTTTGAGCGCAACGGCAAAGTTTTTATTTCGATGCCAGGGGTTCCGTTCGAGATGAAAAACCTCATGTCCAACGCCATTTTACCCAAGCTCAAGGAGTTTTTTGAAACCCCCGTCATTCAGCATAAAATGATGCGAACGGTGGGAATTGGGGAGTCGTTTTTGGCCGAACGCATCGAAGCGTGGGAAGATGCGCTTCCCCCCCACATTCGTTTGGCTTACTTGCCTAGCTTTGGCCAAGTAAAGTTGCGCCTCACGGCCACAGGTACCGATGCCGAGCAGCTCAAAGCTGAAAATCAAGCACAAGTGGACAAGATTCTTCCGTTGATTCAAGAATTCGTTTTTGGGTTTGACGACGATGAAATGGAAACGGTCGTTGGGCGTTTATTGAAGGAACGAGGTGAAACAGTTGCCACTGCCGAGAGTTGCACGGGAGGATATGTATCTCACTTACTTACTAAAATCCCTGGGTCTTCTCATTATTTTATGGGAGGAATCGTGAGTTATAGCAACGAAGTTAAAATAAACCAATTGGGCGTAAAACCAGAAACGCTGGCCGAGTTTGGCGCCGTAAGCGAAGCCACTGTGATTGAAATGTCGGAAGGAGTTCGTCAGCGCTTGGGAACCACCTACGGCATAGCCGCAAGTGGCATCGCAGGGCCAGACGGTGGCTCAGACGAAAAACCCGTAGGCACCATCTGGATTGCCTGCGCTGGGCCTTCAGGCACCGTAACTCAAAAATTACAACTTGGCAAATTCCGTGAACAGAACATCCAATACACGGGGATTTACCTTTTGAATGTACTTAGAAAACAGATTTTGGCGAATCGATAAACATCAACAAAAATGGCAATAGTAGAAATGGTGATGCCTCGCATGGGTGAGAGTGTCATGGAATGTACCGTCATTGGCATCTTAAAAAAAGTAGGCGACCGCGTCGAAGCCGACGATTCGGTGATGGAAGTAGCTACGGATAAAGTCGATACGGAAGTTCCTACTCCTTACGGTGGCGTCATTGCAGAAATTTTAGTAAATGAGGGCGATGTCGTTCCCGTCGGAAATGCCATTATTCGGATTGAAACCAATGGTTCGGTGGCTGTTCCCGTGGCTGAGGAGTCGCAAGAAGTACAAACCCTTGAAAAAGAAATCGAAACCGTTACTCAGTCGTTGGTAGCCAATGTCCAGCCTTCCTCTTCAACGCATACAACAAGCGAAGTAGTTGGTACTCGGTTTTATTCTCCTTTGGTACAAACCATCGCTAAAATGGAAGGCGTATCCCTCCAAGAACTAGAACAAATTGCAGGGACAGGGGCTGAAAATCGCGTTACTAAAAAGGACATTTTAGACTATTTGGCTAATCGTGGTTCTAGTCCACAGTCCGTGGCAAAACAGGAAACAGGAGCTGGATTCCTCCTTCGTCGGAATGACAAAGAACAGGAAACTGGAAACAAAATCCCACAAGGAGTCGAAGTGATTCCGATGGACCGAATGCGGAAGATGATTGCGGAACGAATGGTGGAATCGAAGCGAATTTCGCCGCACGTTTCATCTTTTGTGGAAACCGACATGACCAACGTGGTTTTGTGGCGCAATCAAATCAAGGATGAATTTAAACGCCAAACGGGCGAAGGATTGACCTTTACCCCACTTTTGATTGAAGCGGTTGTAAAAGCCATCAAAGATTTTCCGTTAATTAATATATCGGTAGAAGGAGATACTATCCTCAAAAAGAGAGACATCAACGTCGGGATGGCCGTTGCTTTGCCAAGCGGTAACCTCATTGTTCCCGTTATTCACAACGCCGACCAATACAGTTTGATTGGACTTGCCAAAAAAGTCAACGACTTGGCCAACCGTGCTCGTCAAAACAAACTGACCGCCGACGACCTTGCGGGAGGCACTTATACTGTTTCAAACATTGGCACATTTGGAAACATCATGGGCACGCCCATCATTCTCCAACCACAAGTAGCCATCATGGCGTTTGGAGCCATTCAGAAACGCCCCGTGGTTATCGAAACTCCCCAAGGCGATGTCATCGGCATTCGTAGCATGATGTACATTTCTCACTCGTACGACCACCGTGTGGTTGATGGTGCTTTGGGAGGAATGTTTGTCAAACGAGTAAGCGACTACCTTTCTGAATTTGACTTGAATCGGAAGTTGTTTTAAGCGTTTTACGCCACTTCCTAAATTGCGTCAGAGACGCTAGGCCATTTTCGCCCCGACGTCCTATCATTTTTCGCGTCAGAGACGCTAATCCATTTTCGCCCCGACGAGACGTCGGGGCGAGTTTGTTTAAGAACGTTGAAAATTAGGATTTAACCAACCCATCGGCACATCCGCCACAATGCTTCCGTCGGGGTCGAGTACTCTCCCCTCTGCCCGACCTTCAACTTTAAATCCTATTTTTTTATACAGTTCAATGGCCGTTGGGTTGCTCTCACGGGCATGAAGCTCTACTCGTAGTATGTCTTTTCTTTCCGTTTGAACGTATTCTAACAAAGCCGTAAACAATCTCTTTCCCACGCCTTTCCCTTGGTAATCAGGGTGTACACAAATGGTTGTGTCTCCAAATAAGTGCGTAAAACACTCAATTCCCAATGAATAGGTATGGACTTCGGCCACAATCTCACCCGCTTCTTCGGCCACCATCGAACAACCATTGGTTAGGCTTTTACTCAGAAAATTATAAATATAGCTTTCTAAAATCTCGTGTTCTTTGCGGGCAATCCCTCCCGAACGCCGCGCAACGGTTTTGTACAATTGCTGGATTTTGTTCAAATCTTCCAGCGTTGATTTTCTAATCTGCATTATGATGAATAACTTGGTTAAAACTGGTCAAACGATAAATGCCCCACGGCTTCGTGCGCAATTTCGCGAATGTGTGGCAGTACGGGATTGGTATCTTCGGAGCGCCAAATTAAATACAATTGGGTAAGGTTTGGCAATTTGATAAAGCGCACTCCCAACGCCGACGAACCCTGACGATACGAAATAGGAAGCACCGACAAACCAAGTTTTTTTTCTACCAACCGCAAAATCGTAGCTCCATAATTGGAGTGATAGACTACTTTTGGCCGAAAACCACCTTGTTCAAACACATTATTCAGCAACTTTCCGTAGTTGACATCCATTTCGATCTTGGGCAAAATAAAGCCTGCTTCCAAACACTGCTCAATGCCCGTAAAAGTATGTTCATTGAGCCAATAATCGGTTGGAACGACCAAGGCAAAATGTTCTTCAAACAACAACTGAGTCGTAAAATGCGCATCCGTAGAAATCTCACGGGTAAAGCCCACGTCGATTTCGTGGCTCGATAAAGCCGCAATAAGCTCTACCTCAGCGATTTCTGTAAGTTGTACTTTCACATCGGGAAACCGTTGGTACATCATCGACAACACTTCAGGAAGAATAGAATAAAGTGCCGAACCAGGGTGTCCCATTCGTATCGTGCCAATCGAACCGCCATGAATTCGTTGGGTTTGCTCAATGATATTCCTCAACTGAAGCTGCATTCGACTGATTTCATCCCGAAAATAGCTTCCCGCAGGCGTCAATTTTACGTTACGCTTGTCGCGCTCAAACAAAACAACCCCCAACTCCTCTTCCAATTGCTGAATATGGCGGCTGAGTGCAGGCTGAACGATAAATAGTTTTTCGGCCGCTCTGGAAAAATGCAGCTCCTCTGCCACTCCCAAAAAATAATTCAGTTGACGGAAATCCATTTTATAAAAAGCAAACACTTATACGTTTTCAGCATAAATCTATCAAAAAATAACATTTTTAATTATTAAACTCACTTATTTAATTTGCAGTATTACTTTAAAACTCACCACCACCTATACTGCCATGATACAAATTTTGGAGTACCAATCCATCTATGAAGAGCCCATTATCGACTTAATTTTAGACATTCAACAGATTGAATTTAAAGTCCCCATCACCCTCGAAGACCAACCCGATTTGTTGATTATCCCTGAGTTTTATTGCAAAAATGCGGGCAATTTTTGGGTAGCTACCACCATTGATGGCACTTTGGTAGGAACAATTGCCCTTATCGACATTGGTAACAACATGGGAGCTATCCGCAAAATGTTTGTCCACCAAGACTATCGCGGAAAGGCGTTTGGAGTGGCTTCTCGCCTACTTTCGACACTGTTGAAACATTGCGAATTACACAACATTGACCGCGTCTATTTGGGCACTAACCCCCGCCTACAAGCAGCAATGCGTTTTTATGAAAAAAATGGTTTTGCACAAGTCCCCGTAGAAGGCCTACCTACCGAATTTCCTCGCATGGCGGTAGATAGTATTTTTTACCAAAAAAACCTCAACTAATGGATATTCAAACTCAATTTACGCTGCCAATAGTGAAACCAGCCACCTTGCAGGACGCCCAAGCCCTGCGAGACCTGTGTGAGCAAACGTTTATAGATACCTACGCGGTTTATAACACACCAGAAAATATGGCGCTGCACATTGCTACAAAATTTACGCTTGAACAAATTCAAACTGAACTTTCGGACACCTCCGTTCAATACTTACTTCTGAAAAAAGCAGGACAACTCATTGGCTTTACCAAATTGATTAAAAACCATGCCCCGAAAGAACTTTCGTCTGAAAACGCCATTGAAATAGAACGATTTTACGTGGACAAAGCCTTTCACGGACAAAACTTTGGGAAGCATTTAATGCAATCGAGCCTTGATTGGTGCACAAAATCGGGATTTGAGACCGTTTGGTTAGGTGTTTGGGAAGAAAACGCCCGTGCGCTACGGTTTTACACCAAAATGGGATTTGAGAAAATAGGCGAGCACGTTTTTGTACTTGGCACAGAAGTGCAGAATGACTATATAATGGCCTTCAAATTATGAATTAAAAATCAAGCTAACCACTCTCAATACCCACAACTTAGTGTATCTTGCTTTCCAAACATTTACTCAACAAAATTCGCAACACAATGGAAGTAGGAACTGTCAAATGGTTTAATGATGCAAAAGGCTTCGGCTTTATTCAACGAGAACATGGAACTGACGTTTTTGTCCATCACTCAAGTATCATTGCGGAGGGATTTAAGACCCTAGCAGAAGGTGATAGAGTTCGATTTGATGTAGTGGACGGTCCAAAAGGCCTCGTAGCCAAAAACGTAATGAGAATATAAGCAAGCCTATTTGATCACCAACTTTTCTTCCTTCTCAAACACCGTTATCGACAACGGATAGCTGCTATCTAGTTTGTTGTACGTAGCCGATTCTTGATTGAGGCGGTGTTTGGTCACTTTGGTGCGGAGCGTCAACGATTGAGAACTTTTCAATGTCTGTTTCAACACAAAAGAGCGTTCTTCACCAGGATTTAGGTTGTTGTCTGAAAGTTTTTTAGCAGCAGGCCACCACTCCCATTTTTCTCCAATTCGGTCGGATTTTGAAGCAATAACTTTGTTTTCAGCGTTTACGAGTTCCAACAAAATCGAGTAGTAACGTTCGGGGTCACCCGTTGGAAGGCGATGCCCTGCAAGTTCATTTTTCAACGTCAATCGGTAGTCAAGCTCCTCGCCGACCTTGTAAGTAGTAGCCAACTTTGAAGTCGTAAACGATAGCCCATTCAATCCCTTGGTTTTAGCACCTTTCTCTTTGGGTATGCCCGACCCTGCAAAGTAGTGTAAATGGCTTAGGCGTTTACCATAGCCTGTTACAATTTCTCTTTCTACGGGCTCCATGTGACAACTAATACACGTTTTTTTGCCGTAAAAAGGGCCTTTTTTCCATTCATCGCCTGTCTCAAAGGTACAAACGAGCGTTGGCGTTACGACAGCACTGGCATTGTGGCACGAAATACAGAGTTTTTCTGATAAAAATTCGGGGTCTTTTTTTGTTGCGTGCGGGGCTTTGGCCGTACCTGTTGTACCAATCACGACGTTATCGCGCACGTGGCAACTCGCGCAATTGATTCCCTCCTGCTGAAGCTCAGGGTCAAAGTGGGGATTTTTCTGTTTTACAGGCTGATAAATATCCCCATCGAGCAGCCCCGAAACAACGTATTCTTGCTGATTTTGAAGCGGAATGTGGCAGTTAATGCACAAATATGGACTAGATTCTTTCTTTAACTCCGCCTGAAACTGTTTGTCCGTCCACGCGTGAGAATGCGTCGAGTACTGCCATTCTTCGTAATGTGCCTGATGGCAAGCTCCGCACTGTTTGGCGCTCAAAGAAGCCAATCCTTTGGGAATTTGCTGATGTGGCACTGCCTTTTCCCACGTTTTGGTCAGCGGTTTTACTTCTTTTTCAGTGGCTTTCAGATAGACTTGATACGCCACTATGCCCATAAAAACGACAAGAGAAAGGTAAAAGAGTTTTTTTGAGGACACTATTTTAAATTTTTACGACGGTTACGTTGGAAATCTTCAAGCACAAACCCGCCTAAGCCCTTGAGGTTGCTGTAATACGCACGGCCGTTGTTGACCCGCGTAAATTCCTGCACAAATTGCTTCAAATAAGTATCAGAGGCAATCATGAACGTAGTAATGGGAATGTCCAAACGACGGCATTGCGCAGCCAAAGTAAGCGTTTTGCTGACAATCTTGCGATCGAGGCCAAAGCTATTTTTATAATACTTTAACCCTTCCTTCAAACAAGTCGGCTTTCCGTCGGTAATCATAAATATTTGCTTATTCTTAGTCTTACGACGGCGCAACAAATCCATCGCCAATTCAAGTCCAGCCACGGTATTGGTATGATAAGGCCCTACTTCCAAATACGGCAAATCTTTGATTTGAATTTGCCACGCGTCGTTTCCAAAAACAATAATATCGAGCATGTCTTTGGGATACTTGGTTTTTATAAGTTCGGCCATGGCCAATGCCACTTTCTTGGCTGGCGTAATACGGTCTTCCCCGTACAAAATCATGGAGTGGCTAATGTCAATCATCAAGACCGTTGCCGTACTGGTTTTTTGCTCTTTATCAACGACCTCTAAGTCGTTTTCTAACAAATAGAAATCTTCGGCTCCGTGGTTGATTTGAGCATTTTTGATGGACTCCGTCATCGAAATTTGTTCCAACGAATCCCCAAATTGAAAATTGCGAACATCGCTACTCAGTTCATCTCCCACACCCGTATAAGGTGTACGGTGATTACCACCCGACTTAGAACGTTTGAGCTTTCCAAATATCTCTTCAAGGGCACTTTTACGAATACTCCGCTCGCTTTTGGGCGTCATCATTACTTGCCCTTCCTCATTTTCTTCGGTGATGTAGCCTTTGCGCTTCAAATCGTCGAAAAAATCACCAATTCCATATTGGTCATCTGTCAGTTTGTATTGACGGTCCAATTGATTCATCCACGACATCGCCTGCGACACATCGCCCGAAGTCATCAAAAGCAATTGTTGAAAGATGTTCAACAACTCGTCAAATTTGTTTTTACCTGATTGCTCAGACGGTTTAAATTCAGAAAAGCGATGACCTATCATGTTTAAAAAGGTTAATAAGTGGCTAACAAATAATTGAAGATAGAAGTTTAGAACTGACCACTACAAACTCCATAAAAAAATCCTCTCGCTACAAAAAGGAGAGGATTTTTTAGGAGATTTTATAAATTATGCTTTTTCGCCGCAGAACTCTTCAAACGCCGTAATGAGGTGTTCGCCAATCATTTGGGCATTGCGTCCTTCGATGTGGTGGCGCTCAATAAAGTGAACCAATTCATCGTCTTTGAAAATCGCAATGGCAGGCGATGATGGAGGATATGGCAAGCAGTACTCACGCATTTTGGCCGTTGCTTCTTGGTCAGCACCCGCAAACACGGTTACCAAGTTATCAGGTTTTACGTCGCTGTAGTGCAACGCTCCCAACACGCCTGGACGGGCTGCACCTGCAGCACAACCACACACAGAGTTTACAACGACCAATGTCGTTCCTTTGGCATTGGCCATAAATTGATCCACTGCATCAGCCGTTTCAAGGCTAGTAAAACCGTTATCGGTCAATTGAGCCCGCATAGGAGCTACTAAATGTGGAGGATACATAATCTGTTTACAGTTTTTAAGTTGACAGTTTTTGGTTGTTTTTTTCCCCTTTCTGCAAGGAGATTACATAAATCCGAGCTCAAGTCTAGCCTCGTCGCTCATCATATCTTGCGAATACGGCGGATCCCAAGTCAGCTCAACACTCACATCGTTGATTCCCTCAATTTCGCGAATTTTTTGTTCTACCTCAACAGGGATGGTACCTGCTGAAGGGCACGATGGCGACGTGAGGGTCATTTCGACATAAACATTGTTGACAGGGAATATTTTTAGGTCATAAATCAAGCCAAGCTCCCACACGTCCACGGGGATTTCGGGGTCATATACTTGCTTGATGGCTTTGACTACTTCTTCTTTAAGTTCTGCTTCAGACATAATACGTAAGTGTTAAGCAATAAGTTGTTTTTGGGCAAAGTCTTTCATACGTACAATCATTGAAGCCAAACCACCTGCTCGGCGTGAAGTGATGATGGTACTCATGCCAATTTTTTCAATGAAGTACAAATCAGCGTTGGCTACATCCTCTGGTTTTTCGCCCGAAAGGATTTTAATCAGCAAACTCACCAATCCTTTACTAATTTGGGCTGTAGGTTCGCTATCGGCTTCAAAATACACCCGGTCGCCACGCATTTCGGTATGTAACCACACCCGCGACTGGCAACCTTTGATGAGGTTATCATCGGTTTTATATTCCTCCGCAATCGGAGACAGCTTTTTTCCCAAGTCAATGATATACTGGGTTTTTTCCAATTGGTCATCGAAGAGGTCAAAATCTTCGATAAGAGCGTCCTGTTTTTCGTTAATTGTCATTTATTTTTTTGTAACAGCGTTGTCAAATGCAAATCAAAACCTAAGCTTTTTTATTTACGTCCTGAATGCCTGATAGCTAAAACTAAAATCTCATCATCTGAGGTTACATAAATTACTGCGTACTTACCAACCAAAATCTCTCTTAGTGGTTTTATTTGCATTATTGGGCTCATTTTTCCCAAGTAGGGAAACTTCTCTAATAACTCTAGTTGATGAAAAAAGGCATCTACCCAATCTTTTGCATAAGCTTCAGAATAATCAGAAAGCTCGAAAAAAATTGACTCTAAATCTTCTCTTGCTTCTTGAGTTAAGCGCGCTTTTGCCATGAATCAACCATTTGCTTCATTTCGTCCAAAGAATAGGTTTCTCCTTTCTTCCCTTGTTCAAGAGAACGTTCTATTTTTTTTAGAAAAATGATGTTCTCAATGATATCATCTGCTGTTGCATCTTCTGGCAGCGCTTGAATTGATTCCAATATTTGTGTCTTAGTAATCATATTCTGTTTAACTCAACATTTTTTTAACTCTCTCTAACCCCACCACTAATTTATCAATTTCTTCTTTTGTGTTATAAACGGCAAAAGAAGCGCGGGAAGTTCCGACAAGTCCAAGACGTTTCATCAACGGCTGCGTGCAGTGGTGTCCCGTCCGAACGGCAATGCCTTGTTGGTCCAAAATAACGCCAATATCTTGCGGGTGAATACCCTCCATCACAAACGACAATACACTTACTTTTTCCTTGGCTGTACCAACAATTCGCAAGCCTTCAATGCTTTGCAAAGCGTCTGTTCCATATACCAAAAGTTCATGCTCATAATCAGCAATAGCGTGTTTTCCAAGTGCTTCTACGTACTCAACGGCCATTTTTGTCGCCACTACATCGGCAATGTTAGGCGTTCCTGCTTCAAATTTGTAAGGCAAATCGTTGTACGTCGTTTTTTCAAACGTTACTTCTTTTATCATTTCTCCACCACCACGATAAGGCGGCATGGCATTCAAGAGGTCTGTTTTTCCGTACAACACACCCATTCCAGTGGGGCCGTACAATTTATGCAACGAAAACACGTAGAAATCGCAATCCAACGCCTGAACGTCAATATCAATGTGTGACGTAGCTTGTGCACCATCAATCAGCACTTTCGCTCCTACTTCGTGCGCTTTTTTAATAATTTGAGCCACGGGATTGATGGTTCCCAACGCGTTTGAAACGTGAACAACCGACACCAATTTAGTACGCTCAGAAAGCATTTTTTCAAACTCATCCATCAGCAACTCACCTGCGTCATTGATGGGAATGACCCGAAGCACGCAGCCTTTTTCTTCACAAAGCATCTGCCAAGGCACAATGTTGGAGTGGTGCTCAAGGGTACTTATGATAATTTCATCCCCTTCATTTAGAAACGTACGGCCATACGATTGGGCAACGAGGTTGATTCCGTCGGTCGTTCCGTAGGTAAAAATGATTTCTTCAACGCGAGCTGCGTTGAGAAAGGCCTGGATTTTATGGCGCGAAGCCTCGAAAGCAGAAGTTGCTTTTTCGGCTAAAAAGTGAATACCACGGTGAATATTGGCGTTGTAGTGCCCGTAATAGTTGGCCAAAGCCTCAAGTACGGGTAACGGCTTTTGAGTAGTAGCGGCATTATCAAAGTAAACTAATGACTTACCGTGGACTACTTCGTTGAGAATGGGAAAGTCCTGGCGTATTTTTTGAATATCTAACATAAACACAGATAAGTGAGGTCCAAGTCAAAAAACAACCTACAATTGCGTATTCAGCTTAATTTATTGCTAATAGTTTCTGACTTTTAGTTAAGACAACAAAATAAAACAGAATTCAGTTTGGACTTTATCTAAATAAACTCAAGTTATCCACTGAAAGGCAAGTTTATCCATTCCTGTAGAAAGTCATTGTATTAAGTTTGGGGATTCTTTACCTTTCTGTCATCAACTTTAAAACTACCTATAGTCATGGTCAATGCAAAACACTTAGCAACGTTCATTTTAGGCGCCGCCGCTGGCGTAGCTTTACACAAGTACCTACAAACCGAAGAGGGGGAAAAGACATTTGAGGATTTAAAAGCGAAGGCAAACGACCTCAAAGGCGAAGCCGAACAAGCACTTGATAAAATGCCTGAGTATTTTGAACAACTCAAAACGGAAGGTTCCGAGGCTTTGAAGAAATATACGCCCGAGGCAGAACGTCTTTTGCAAGAGCTGCTAGACAGCATAAAAGGCAAAACGCCTACCGCCGAAGCCGTTCCCAACGACCCACCTTCACAAGGATAGGCAAAAAAGCAAAAGGCGCGTTTGAAACGCGCCTTTTGTATATCCACATCTGCTGAGACGGCTTATTCTTCGCCTGCTACGCTGATGCTTACAGTGTGTTTCACTTCTTTGTGAAGGTCAAGTTGTGCTTTGTAAGTACCTACAACTTTCACGTCTTCGATAGTGATTTTCTTACGGTCAACATCAAAACCTTTTGCTTTAAGTGCATCAGAGATTTGGATGCTAGTAACACGACCGAAGATTTTTCCGCTTTCACCCACTTTCGCAGCGATGTTAAGCGTAATATCTCCAATAGCAGCCGCCAAGTCTTCGGCATCTTTCTTGAGTTTTTCTGCTTTGTGGGCAGCTTGCTTCAAGTTTTCAGCTAATTGTTTTTTATTTGAATCGGTCGCCATTACCGCAAATCCTTGCGGAATGAGATAGTTACGACCATAGCCAGGTTTAACGTCAACGACGTCATTCTTATAACCAAGCCCAGCAATATCAGTTCTTAAAATAACTTGCATCGTCAGTTTCTCCTTCCGTTTTTTACTTTAATTGGTCAGCTACATACGGTAATAAAGCCAAGTGACGCGCACGCTTGATAGCTTGCGCCACTTTGCGCTGATACTTCAAAGAAGTACCAGTAAGGCGGCGAGGTAAAATTCTACCTTGCTCATTTACCAATTTCAATAAGAAATTTGGGTCTTTGTAATCAATAAATTTGATACCCGCTTTCTTAAAACGGCAGTACTTTTTGCGATTTTGGTTACGCTCGATTGGTTCGTTTACAAGTGTCATGTCTTGGCCCTCCTTAGTTGTTTTCAGTTTGTTTTTTCCCAACTAATCCACTGCGCTTACGCTCAGCATAAGTTACGTGGTGCTTTTCCATAGCAACTGTCAAATAACGCATAACGCGCTCATCACGACGGAACTCAGTCTCAATCGTTTGGATAAGGCTAGGCTCCGACTTGAACTCAATCAAGTGATAAAAACCAGTGTTTTTGTTTTGAATTGGGTAGGCCAATTTCTTGAGCCCCCAACTCTCTTCGTGTACGAGTTCCGCGCCGTTATCGGTAAGGAGTTTGCGGAACTTATCAACGGTGTCCTTCATCTGTTGATCAGATAAAACGGGAGTCATAATGAACACCATCTCATACTGTTTTGTGAACATACTGAGAATTGTTAAATGTGTATAAAAATAAACTCATTGAAAATGAGCCCGCAAAGGTAGCGTTTTTTCAATGAGTTTCAAATATAGTGCCTAAAATTTCTCTCAGTGCATCTTGGCATCTTTCTCGCCTGCCTCTATTCGCACTTGAAGGTTATTTTCGGCGGGCGGCAACGGACAAGTCGCGTAAGGACTAAACGCACAGGGTGGATTGATAGACTTGTTAAAGTCCAGAACGACATTTCCTGCCTCGTCGGGCGCATCCGTATATAAAAAGCGCCCTGCGCCGTAGGTTTCGTGGGAAGTAGTTTTGTCCTTAAAAATAATAAACAATCGTCCACCTCCTGCGTCAGTGGCAGCGAGGCGGTAGGTTTTTCCGTTAAGTTGAAACACCGCATGACCTACCAATGATTGCTGGCTTACCAAGCCCAATACGTCAGTAATGGCAATGGTACGTGGGGTGGCTGGCTTCTCAAGCTTTGCCTTTATTTTCCACGATTCATTGACCACAAACCGCTCAACACCTTTAAAATGCGCCAAAGCGGGGTGTTCCAAATCTCGGAGTCGAATGCCGTATTTTGGTCCACGTTTGATGATAAACCACCGAAGAGCGCCTTGTTCCATGGTAGTCGTTTTTCCCTCCTCAAACACAAATTCGGGAGAAGTTTCTACCTCAATCAGTTTTACCTGAGCATCTGAATGCGCCTTGAAACTCACTTTACCATCGCGAAGTACTAGCGTCCCTACTTGTTTTGATGCTTTTTTGGGAAAAACGATGTCGTTTTTCTCGTCGCTTCCAAAGGTATTATCTCCTTCTTTCAACCAAAATAAACCTGCCAAGTTCAACCACCCTTCTTCACTTTTCAGCCCCTCCATACGTTTTTGGTGCCACTGATTTATTTCATTTTGGTAGGCTCCTTCCTCATTGTTGGAGATAAAACTTACCAATAAAACACTAAAACCTAGCGCTAAAAAGAGAAGTACAGCATTGGTTTTCATAGTTTAGTCTTCGGGGTATGGAATGAATATAAAGCCAGCAAAGTCGCCTTGAATGACAAATAAACAGCAGTACTCGTCGGGGTTCTTATAGTTTTCTTTGAACAATTCGATGGATTCAAGACCTACGAGATTTCGTTGAATAAATTCGTCTAACATAGAAGCGCGGTACGACCATTCATTTTCTAGCTCGGTTTTCCCAATCAGCAATACGCCAAGTTCTATCTCTTTTTGCACCGCCACAAAAATGGGGTGTGTGGAAAAGCCTCGCTTCCGAATTTGATAGGAAGCTTCTTTAAGTTGGTCTGAAACTTTGACAAAATCTTGTGATACTATCCCCAAAAGCTGTTTGTTCACTTCGGGTGAATTAGCATCATCCATTAATGTATTTTCGTTGCTGTGATTAATCATGTTTTTTGAATGTCGAAAGTAAAATTTCAGATTATTGAATAGAATCTGACTAGAGCCGTGCTGCCAATAACAAGCTAAGGTCTTTATGACGCATCGAAAACTTCTTTGCAATAAAAGGATTTGTCAATGTGCCACGGTGCGTATAAACCCCTTTACTAAACCAACGACGTGCGTACATCATTTCCTCAACACCTCCTAAAGAGCCCATTTTCAACAACATAGGCAAAAAAACATTACTCAACGTAACACTTGCCGTGTGTGCTACCCGCGATGCAATGTTGGGCACACAATAATGAATGACGTCGTAATGTCGGTAAATCGGGTCTTTGTGGGTCGTAATTCGCGAGGTTTCGATGCAGCCTCCTTGGTCGATGGACACGTCGATAATCACCGAATTGGGTTTCATTTTTGAAACCATTTCCTCCGTTACAACATAGATATTTTGACCGTCTTCGGGGCGCAAGGCACCAATAACGACATCGGCCCGCTGTACGGCTTCCGAAAGCGTATCTGACTCAATAATCGACGTATAAATGTGCTGGCCAATGGCGTATTTCAGCCGTTGAAGGCGGTAAATGTGTTGGTCAAAAATTTTGATTTCTGCCCCCAGCCCCAGCGCTGTACGGGCGGCGTATTCAGCCACAGTTCCCGCACCGATGATCACCACTTTGGTGGGTGGAACTCCCGTAATTCCGCCCAAAATTATCCCTCTCCCCTTGTTGGCACTACTCAAATACTCGGCGGCAATGAGCATGACCGTACTTCCTGCAATTTCGCTCAAAGAACGTATCACAGGCTGACCACCAGCGGGGTCTTCGATATACTCGTAGCCAAGTGCCGTTATATTTTTCTGATTGAGGTGTTCAAAATATGAACGGTCGCGGGTGGGAAGATTGAGCGCCGAAATAATGGTTTGGCCATTTTTCAGGATTCCAAACTCTTGCTCAACGAGGGGTTCAATTTTTAGGATTAAATCACTCGTAAAAACCTCTTGGGGCGAAAACACAATCTGCGCTCCTGCTTCGCTGTACTCATTATCGGGAAACTGCGCACCTTCTCCTGCTCCCTTTTCCACCACGACTCGGTGGCCATTCCGTACCAAAATCGCCACGGCTTCGGGGGTGAGTGCTATGCGATTTTCTTGCAGAGAAATTTCTTTTGGAAGCCCAATCAACAAGCTTTGTTGGCTTGTTTTGAGCGGGGCAAGCGCTTCTTGCGGATACAAAGCTGTTTGTTGCGCCAATTCGCCAAAACCCATCATGTCCAAATTAGTCGATTTACGTTTGTTGATTTATGCTTTTTTGAGAACCTCCAGTTTCCGAAACCCATCTGGCAGGCTCGAAATATGAATTTCTACGTAACTTTCTGGTAAAAGTTCTTCGATTCGGTCGGGCCATTCAATCAAACAAATATAGCCAGAATCGAGGTATTCTTCAACCCCAATATCATACGCCTCAGCCGTATTTTTTAGTCTATAACAATCAAAATGGTAAATCGTTTCCCCAACGGCGGTGATATATTCGTTCACAATCGAAAACGTCGGACTTTGAACATTATTCAGCACCCCCATCACCTTTCCTAACGCCTTCACAAACGTTGTTTTTCCCGCTCCCATAGCCCCATTCAATAGCCAAATGGTTTCGTTCCCACAAGCTTGTAGGACTTTAGCAGCCACTTGTTCTATGTCTTCTAACCCAAATCGTTCGATGCTCAACAATGTCATTTTACAGTACGCCTTGTTTTTTCAAATCTTTGGTCAATTGCTCCATCAACAGCCGATGCGCTTCAGGATTTGGGTGTCCATCGTACGTAAGTTGGTACTGTTTTGCTGGATAAGGAAATAACTTACGATAATCTAGCACTTTTATTCCCCGTTCCTTCAACAAGGCAAACATAGGTGAATCCTTTTTAAGCGCATCAGGGTACAAAATCACGTAAAACTTATCGTTTTTGAACTGCTTTTTGTACTCCCCTTCCGTTGCTTTGATCAAATTAGCCGTCAATTCGTAATCTTTTGGACGATATACAAAAGGAAAATCCATCGCAAAATGCTGACGAACTTTGCTTTTAAATAACATCATTCCAAAACGGTATTTTAGTGGGTGCGCAAACCGATATACCCCTTGCGTTTGCATGGTTTTTTCATCAATGTCGGGAAAATAACCATCATACATACCAATCCAGCCTACTGACGGAATCGCTCGGTTGACGTGGTCTTCGATGTAGGTATAAATCCCAATACCGTCTTTTTGAGCCACTTGCTGTACAACATTTTGGTGCTGCAAACGAGCCAACGCATGTCGCGGAGAATAGCCAAAGAAGCCATAATTATACGCCTGAACGTCAGCGTTGTCTTTTTGGAAATAATAAGGCATGGTTTCATTGTCCCGCACGGCATCTCCGTAGGTAAACGAACACCCAAAAAACAGCGCATATCTATTTCGTACAGTTTGTGCCGAATCAGCAAAGGGCGTAATCCGCCGCGAAAACGAATCGACCTTCATCGGAATCTGAATAAAAGGCTTTCCATCCAGCGTTTTGGCCCACACAAAAGTATGGTTTGGAATGGGCTTGCGTCCCAAAAATTCATCAAACGCATAGCTCGAATCATATGCAGGCCCAGCATACTGAGGCCCTGTTTGTGTGGTAGGTTGTTTTTGACCCGCATCATGAATCCATCCAACGGCCGTTTCCACACCCAAAATCACCAAAACAACTGATACGACCGAAAGTAGAATATTTTGTAAAAGAGGTGATGAGTTTCTGATGAGTAGTGACAATGCCACCAACGACACCGCCCAAGCAGCTACGCGAAAGCCAATCAGGCGCAAATCGTAGTCAAACCAAACGCCGTCGCCGTTTCCCACAAAAAACTCAACCCCAATAAGCACCACCAACAACAACGTCACTAGCGATATAAAAACGCCCAGTCGGGCAAGCAATGTCTTATTTTTTTCAAAAAATTGCATTCGTAAAAAGCTATTCAAAATGAGCCCACAAAGGTACAAATTAATCCTACGTCCGCAGTCCTGCTCACACGTATTTTATCCCCAACTTTACAGTAACTTTGTCGCAAAAAACGCTTCGATAAGAAAGAAAACGCATTTTTAGTCGCATGAACTCACCACTTGACCCCGTTGTAAATGTTGGATTAATTGGATTTGGCCTTTCGGGACGGTACTTCCACGCCCCTTTTTTAGCCACAAATCCGCATTTTAAACTTTCAAAAGTTGTTACCCGCAACACCACTTCGGTCCACGATTTTGACCCAACTATTGCCGTTGTTGGCAGCGCCGAAGCGCTTTTGGCCGATTCAGAAATCGATTTGGTATTTATTTGTACCCCCAACGACCTCCACTTCCCTTACGCAAAAGCGGCTTTGGAAGCTGGCAAACACGTTGTTATCGAAAAACCCTTTACCAACACAACTGCCGAAGCTGATATTTTAATTGCGTTGGCGGCGGAGAAAGGACTGACGATTACGGCTTATCAAAACCGCCGTTGGGACTCCGACTTTCTGACAATACAGGCGCTATTACGGGAAAACAAATTGGGTGATATCGTAGAGTACGAAGCTCATTTTGACCGTTTTCGCCCCGAAGTAGCCAAAGGTACCTGGAAAGAAGTGGCTTCGGCTGGCGCAGGTAATCTCTATAATTTAGGGCCTCATTTGATTGACCAAGCACTGGTACTTTTTGGTACTCCCAAAAGCGTGACGGCCACTATCAAAATCATTCGTCCCGACGGAGAGACCGACGATTATTTTGACATTCAAATGAACTATGAAGATAAACGCGTCATTTTAAAAGCCAGTCTGATGGTGTTCCAAAACGACCTTCGCTACATTATTCATGGCAATAAAGGCAGCTTTTTTAAGTCAGGGTTGGATGTTCAGGAAGAAACGCTTCGCAAAAATGCGCTACCTATTACTGAAGATTGGGGAAGCGAACCAGAAAAGCTTTGGGGAACACTTTATACCGAGGCAGGTGCTGAAATAATCCCGAGCCAAGCTGGGCATTATGCCCCTTTTTACGAAAATGTATATCAAGCCATTGTCAATAAAGTGCCCCTAGAGGTGACGCCTCAACAAGCTCGCAATACCACCCGTGTGATGGAACTAGCCCTTGAAAGTAGTCAGTCAGGGCGAACAGTCGCTTTTGAATAGCTTATTTCTGCCTTTGATTTTGGTACAGTTAGAAATCAGGGACAAAGTTTTTGACCCTGATTTCTAACCTGCTTATACCCTTAAAACAGACTCTCGCCCAATTTCTTTTATTGAACGGCAGCCCGCTAAAGCCATGGTAAGATCAAAATCGGCTAAATAATTCGACACAACTTCTTTTACCCCTGCACTTCCGCCCAATGTAAGCCCATATACATACGGACGCCCCAAGCACACTGCTGTTGCTCCCAATGCCAGCGCTTTGAATATATCTGCGCCGCCACGTACGCCGCTGTCGATAAGAATAGGCATACGCCCTTGCAGTGCCTCGGCAATCAGCGGCAGCACATCCATCGTCGCAACGGCACCATCAACTTGCCGACCACCGTGATTGGATACCACAATCCCATCAAGGCCATAATCTAAGGCTTTCAGTGCATCATCGGGATGAAGAATTCCTTTCAACAAAATAGGCAATTTTGTGCGTTTCCGTAAATAATCCAAGTTTTCCCACGTCAACGAGGGCCGTGTATAAATATCTATAAACTTTTTGACGGCTTTGCGGGGATAACCCGATGTTGCGTTTTGCCAAAAATTACCTGGATAATGGCTAATCGCGCTAAAAAGAGTACGAATGGCGTCAAAAGTGATGGTTGGTTTAGGCGCAGGGGTGGCATCTGGCTCGTCTAATAATTTTCTAAACACGAGGTCAGAAGTATATTGCGCAATACCAAGCCCGTGTATAAAAGGCAAATAAGCCAATTCTAAATCTTGGGTTCTCCATCCCAAAAGGGTCGTGTCGAGGGTAACAACAATTGCTTCGCAGCCTGATTTCTCAGCCCGCGCTACAAAACTCGCCACGAGCTCATCCGACTTACTCCAGTACAACTGAAACCAGTGTGGTTGCGAACCCATCGCCTCCGCGCATTGTTCCATCGGCACCGACGCTTGATTGGAAAAAATATAAGGAATTCCTAACGCTGCGGCTGCCTTAGCCACCCCCAAATCGGCCTCAGGATGAACCATTTCCAGTACGCCAATCGGCGAGAGTAAAAGTGGGTAAGGTAATTTTCGACCAAAGAGGTTTATACTGGTATCCCGCACCGACACATCGCGAAGCATTCGAGGCAGAACCCGCCATCGTTCAAAAGCTGCACGGTTTTGAGCCATGGTGCTACCGTGACCAGCTCCTCCCCCAATATACGCAGCCGCTTTGGGCGACATAGCACCAAGGGCTTTTTGTTCTAACAGGATATTATCGACAGGAATCGTAGAAACCAAACCCGATGCACCATCGAGGTATATCTTTTTTTGACGCTCGAATCCATTCATTTGCTCAGTAGGGAATGCCTATTTTTTTATAGATGAAGTGCATAAGCCACGCGGGGCCAATCATTAAAAATTGTAAATCTTTGAAAAACGAGGGCTTTTTACCCTCCACTTTATGCCCCCAAAACTGACCTATCCACGCAATAACAAAAATAGCAACCGATACTCTCCAAAGTGTAAAGCCTTGATTTTCTATCTGTTGCGCCAAGTACAAACAAAATCCTGAAAAGAACAAAAGCCCAATGGCGAGGGTTACCGACAGACGGAAATAGTAAATACTTACGAAAGCTAGAATCAAAATTGCAAGGTTTAGCTGGAGCGTTTCGGTAATGGCAAAAGGTAGTTTCACGCTGTACAATAAACCCACTATACTAAAAAATATGGCAGGAACACATATCCAATGTACGAGCTTGTTGGTAGGGTTTTGGTGGCTTTCTCCGTACTCATTCAGCCAAGAATCAATTGTTCTCATAAATCAAAAAAGGTTGGTTTTAGTCTTTTCAAATATATAACTTTTTTCTGAAAATTTTAGACATTTCCACCTATTTCAAGAAGCCAAGAATACCTTATTTTCATGTCTTTTTGTGTCATTCTTTGTTTTTATTATTCTTATTTTTTCAAAAATTCTAAAACCATCTTCCTGTAAAAAACGTAGTTAGAAAAGAATAAACCATTTTTCATGCACGTATGAATCCTTCTATTCAACAAATCAACTTACGAATTCAGCCACTACGCCAACAAATTATTAACCATCCAATTTATGCTGCTATCGACAGCATCGACGACCTAAAAATCTTCATGCAGTATCATGTCTATGCCGTTTGGGATTTTATGTCGCTCCTAAAATCGTTACAACAATCCCTGACTTGCACGACTGTCCCGTGGTATCCGAAAGGTTCGGCAGATACCCGTTTTCTAATCAATGAAATTGTGGTAGGAGAAGAATCTGATATAGACCTCGAAGGCAATCGAAAAAGCCACTTTGAACTCTATCTGGATGCCATGCAACAAGCCAAAGCAGACACCCAACCTGTTTTAGATTTTATCCAGCAGTTTCTGACTTCGGGGCAGCTTTCAAATGCGTTTGAGCTTGCAGGTACACCCGCCGCTGCCGCAAATTTTGTGACGCATACTTTTGATGTTATTAACAGCAAAAAAGACCACCTTCAAGCAGCAGTCTTTACGTTTGGTCGAGAAGATTTGATACCGAATATGTTTGTTTCGATGGTTAATGATTTAAACCAAACATCTCCCGACAATATCTCGATTTTTAAATATTACCTCGAACGTCACATTGAAGTAGATGGCGATCATCATAGTCATTTAGCGATTCAAATGACCGAAAATTTGTGTGGCACAAATGCCGCTTTTTGGCAAGAAGCCGAAGAAGCCGTGGTAGCCTCTTTAGAACAAAGACTCGCGCTTTGGGAAGGAGCCTACCACGACATTTTGGCTAAAAAAAGTGAGTTAGCAATCAATGTTTAGGGCAATCGCAGGCATTGCGTTTACGAAATAGCCCCCACATAAAGCCTTTACGCTGGCGGTTTCGTTTCTTCTTACGCAGCGTTTTCGCATCAGAAGCAGCTTCAATGGTCGTCATTTTGGCCGTCGAAGCTGTTTTTGCTTGGGCGGTTGGCAATTCAAGCATTAACCCAAAAAGCATCAATAAAAATATTTTTTTCATATCAAAAATTTAAAATCGGTCTTTTATTTACCAACGTCTGCGACTACCCCGATGGTATTGATAACGTCCACGACTTTCGTAACGATGTGGAGGACGGTATCGTGGTGGGGCTACGTAAACCCGAGGGCGATACGCAGGCGGCGGCGGCACTACCCGAACGTATGGGCGGGGTGCATAATAAGGGTCATAATACCGCGAACGGTATCCTCCTGAATAAAAACAGCTACTTAAAACGGTAGCAAGCACCAAGAAGGTGGCTAAAAGTGTGAATCGGGTTTTCATAGCTAATTAGATTAATTTGTTTCCACTAAATTAACGTTTTCCAACGAATTTTAATGTAAAGACAATTCAAAAAGTATTTACCCCTATTTCATGTAAGTAGTTAGCAGTCAGCTTTCAGCAGTTAGTACGGTACGCTTATAAGCCAAATGAAAACTATTTAGACGCAAAAACAGCCTCAAAAAAGCTGGCCAACTTTTGTTCATCTAATTGGCCGTTGGAACGAACACTACTGCACAAATCCAAACCAAAAGGTTCGACGGTTTCAATCGCTTCACGCACATTCTCTGCCCGAATCCCCCCTGCCAAAAACAAGGGAATAGAAATCTGCTCCCGAATTTTTCGACTTAGCGTCCAATTGTGTACCCGCCCAGTTCCTCCAAGTTCTTTTATTTGAAGGTTAGGATTGCCGCTGTCCAACAACAAAGCATCAACGTGTTGAGCAACTTCAATGGCCTCCTCGACAGTTCGTTCGTCAATCACGTGAATGACTTGAACGAGTTTGACCGCAGGCAATTGCGCCCGAATTTGTCGGTAAGTTCCTTCTGCCAAGGCATCAACAATCTGGATCGTCGTTGTATTCACTTTTTGGTGGTGTTCAATTATGGAAGCAGCCGACGTCTCACTCGTTAATAGGAAAGTGGAGATTGGGGGCGGCACTTGTTGAGCAATTTCGGCAATAAGGTCATCCGTAATCACACCAGGCCCGCTAGGCATTTTCCCTACCAATCCTAACGCAGACGCTCCATACGCGACCGCAAGACGCGCTTCGGCCACGCTACTGATACAACAAATTTTAACTCGTGGTATTTGTCTCATTGTGAATTTTAATTCAAAAGCGCTTCAAAGTTACACTACTAATGGACTCTTTTGTTACGTAAGCCTCATGTTTTATCTATGCTTATGACTTGCATCATACCATGGTCGTTTATTTTCACTTAGTTTAGAATATCTTACAAAACGTAGGATTGTATCACGCCGTTTCAAAAACATGCTGTACTTATGAGAAAGTATTGGGCTTTTAAGATAGTCGTTTCGTTTGTAATGCCGTTTACTTTTTACAATACACCTGTAATCATGGCTCAATACCCCCTGCTGAGTGATTCAGTAAGCCATGAATCTGTCATAATTCCCGCCCGAAGCTTTGCTACAGAACAGCCATTGTTGATTGATAAAACTTTCGGGACTGGAGTACCAACCCTACCACCTGCAAAAGTCAGAATAGGGTATGTCGTTCCCTCCAACCGCACACCTCAACCCCACTTTAAGGAAAATCTTCAATTCGCGATTGAAATGGCGCAAATGTGGTACCGTAACAACATGCTCCAAAATGGCTTCGGGCCAAAAACGTTTATTTATGAAACCGAAGAAGAATCTCCAAGGCCCAAAATTCACTTAGTCAATGTCCCAGAAACCGATGATTACTTGTGGGGAGGCAATGGGAATGTGCTTTTTGAACGAACAAAGGTCGCTGCCAAAAATGTAGGATTAACCGTAGATTTTGAGGGAGAGTTATGGATATTAATTCCCGAAACGCACGTACAAAATCCAGATGGCAGTTTTTATGGCGGTTTGGCTTTGGGAGGTGGAGGAGGAAGTGGGAAGAATTCGGGATTAATGCAGTTAGGAAGTACCGTTATACAGTTATTTAACCCTCAACGACTACTGGATAATACCCCTTATGCTGGCCAAACGGTGCCCGAATGGGGGCCTTATCCCTTGGTGCAAAGTACTTCTTTTATGTGGTTTGAAGGAGAAACCATCAGTTCGGTAGCCTCGTCCTATTTAGGGGCCTTGTGCCACGAGATGGGACATGCTTTCGGGCTCAATCACGATGCTCGCCACGACAATAATGCCTTTGGGGGATTAATGTATAACGGATTAAGGGGAATACGTGGGAGTTTTTTCCCAACACTTTACCCTAAAGATTACACCAGATTGGAATATGGTTCATCGGTTCAGCTGAATGAAAGCCATTACTTCAACCGAATCAAAACCGTAAATTCTGCCCCAAGCCTCACGATACTAACTTCCAATATCCTTTCGCCTGTTGATGGATTACTCAATATAAGTTTTAATGCGCAAGATGCTGACAGCATTTCTTATGCACAACTATTTGACTACCAAGGAAATACTATAGATGAATTGGTATTTGAAAAATCAATCTCGAATCCTACCTCGGTAATGGCCACGTTTAAAACCCCTTATTTTACGGCGGGACAAAACAATTCTTTTTATATTTCAGTCTGTGATCGGCAAGGAAATCGGAAGGTTTCATCTGCCTTTACCCTCAATGTAACTGGGGGAAATCAGGCGCCTAAACCCTTTTTAAAACTTCTGTACCCTACAACTGCAAACACAGAACAATTTACTCGATTTGACGCAACAACAACTACAGACCCCAACGGCGACTCCTTCACGGTTGAATTTGACGTCAACAATGACGGTATTTTTGATACACCTCCTCTAAACACTCACTATTTCGACTATAAAATCCCTCAGCAGGGTCCTTATCTTTCTCGTATTCGGGTAACTGATGCGCACGGCGCTTCGGCCATTTCAAGTCCGATTAGCGGAAATTATGGAAATACCTGCGGCGTAGATGCACCTACAATCAGCGGCATCTCTGAGGTTTGCCCAGGTTCGTCGGTCACATTAACTGCGTATGGTTGTTATGGTACCTACTTATGGACTACGGGTGAGACTAGCTCTTCCATTTTAGTCACCCCTACTGCTACCGCCAACTACTCCGTCACATGCACGTATGGCTGTAACAGTCTGACAAGTGCTCCTTTTACAGTGTCAATCATTACCGATACTGTTTCACTTACAGGTACAAACATATCAGGGATTGAGCGGACAGCTGGTACGCTTATTTCCACCCAAAATATACCTGATAAAACAAATAGATTATACTTAGCCGACAATAACGTTACGTTGTTGCCAGGCTTTCAGGCACAAAGAGGCAGTACATTTACAGCCCTCCTAAAAGGATGCAGTGAGCCAATAGCACACATTGACAACATTTATGCGGGAGGCGGGGTAGCTCAAACTATTTCGATTTTGAATAATGACCAAAATCCCGATGGTACAGCAGTAACGAATCTAACTCAAATTTCTTTACCTACCCTTGTTATTACACCTACCAAAGGTACAGTAACAGTCAATCCAAATGGCAGCCTCAATTACTTTTCCAATGAAAAAAGTGGAATCGATAGCTTTGTGTATTCCATTTGCAATCGGAGCAATCCCTCCTCTTGCTCAAAAGCGCAAGTAACAGTCAATCTACAACCCTACTTTTCTCCACTTTCCAATAGCAGCTTTGAAGACTCCGTAAGCTTTGTGGGTAGTACTTTCACCCTGCCTTGGTTAAAAGCAGGGTGGAACATTAACCAAGGCGTATTTTCATGGCTCAGAGGGCAAGGGAAAAATGGCTCAAATTGCATCAAAATATATACAGGCCCCGCCTATGGATTAGTGCAAAGCAATGATCTACAAGTGTATCAAACCATTAAGGTGATACCCTATACTAATTATATTTTAAAAGGTTGGATCAAAACTCAGGACATCACTACTCAAACCAATTTGAATGGAGTGGGAGCTAATCTGAGTGTCGTTACAAGCACGAGTAATCCTAGTTTCCCACCTCGTAGTAAAGATTTAAAAGGCACCAACGACTGGACATTGATACAGCTTCCTTTCAACTCGGGTGATGGATATGTGAAAATCACATGTCGTTTGGGTTTTACTTCAGGTGACTGTGAAGGAACCGCTTACTTTGATGATTTAACGTTAGAAATGTTAAAATAATTGAAAAAAATCGGCCCTGTTGCGCTCAATTGCAGCATTTAAATAAATTTATTCTGGGTAAAATTTGAACAAAGTGAAATAATACGATGCTGTAATTATGTCACAATAACAAAAAAAGCCGCTACGAATTTTCTTCGTAACGGCCTGACAATCAGTGTAGCGGGGAGCAGGATCGAACTGCCGACCTTAGGGTTATGAATCCTACGCTCTAACCATCTGAGCTACCCCGCCATCGTTTTGGTGGTGCAAAAGTAGAATAAATATTTTAAATACGCAAACACATTTTGAATAATTGTAAGAAGTTTCTATTTTGCCTCTTTGTTGGGGAAGGTAATTACCTAAGTAAAAGACTTTTCTTACCTTTAAGACCGAACGAAAGAAAATGCTATGCAAAAATTTAAATACTCAAACGAATACGAGCTCCGCGCCTCGCCTAAAATGTTGTTCCCGTACTTGAGTACAGCATCGGGACTTTCTGAATGGTTTTGTGAAAAAGTAAATGTAAAACCTAACCATAGCTTCGATTTTATCTGGGATAAAGAAAGCCACATTGCCGAACAAACCTCGCTTCGGCTCAATAAAAGTGCCAAATTTGAGTTCTTAAATACAAGCGATAATAACCGCGATAACAATTATATCGAATTTAAAGTAGAGGTAAGCGACCTGACAGGTTCAACCTATTTGCGCATTACCGACTACTCTACAAACACCGACAGCGAAGAACTAAAAGACCTTTGGGATGGTTTAATCGATAGTCTCAAAGAAATTGTAGGAAGCTAGGTATCTGTAGCCGAGGTTCAGTTAAAAGTGCATGAAAAAGATTGATAAGCTAGTTTTACGGTCATTTCTAGGGCCGTTTGCGTTGACGTTGTGCATTGTGGTCTTCATTTTTTTGATGCGCCTCATTTCCCAATACCTCAATGAACTCGTCGGCAAAGACATTGATTTGTTAAACTATGTTAAACTCATCGTCTTTTTTAGCCTCATAACCATCCCTATCGCGCTTCCTTTAGCAGTGCTCCTTTCTTCACTCATGACTTTCGGAAACTTGGGTGAGTTTTTTGAGCTAACAGCCATTAAAAGTGCGGGTATTTCTACTTGGCGTGCCATGCGCTCAGTCATGGTCATGGTGATTGCCATCACCCTTTTTTCATTTTGGTACAACAATAAGGTAGCACCTTGGGCCAATTTGAAAGGGTACAGTCTGCTCTATGATATTAAAACAGCCAAAGCTACGCTTAATATTAAAGAAGGTATTTTCTATAATGACCTTCCAGGACATAATATTAAGGTGGACAAAAAATTCCCCGCGCCCAACGAACGAAGCCTCAAAGGATTGGTCGTGTATCGTCACAACGTCAATGATTACAACGCAGGCAACCGTGAAGTGATTTTAGCCGATTCGGGCTTGATGTACACCATCAACGATAAAAGTTATTTGGTTTTTGAGCTTTTCAACGGCACCCAATACTCGGAGGCAGCCCAAACTGCCAACTCTTTTTCATCTCCCAATAGTGGAGGCCAATTTACCCGCTCGCATTTTGGGCACTACAAAATGGTTGTCAGTTTGGAATCGTTTGGCCTCAAACGTACCGACGAGAATCAATTTCAGTACCACGAGTACATGAAAGATGCCAAGGAACTTCGCAAAGTAGCCGATTCGCTCAAAAAAGAATACCGCAAAAGCAGAGATGGCCTCTTGCCTCAGTCAAAACAATATTTTAGCTACGCTTTCCGTGCTGAAACCATGGCTAAAAATACCACGCCTAAATTTGGCAAATGGGTTGACTCTCTGTTAAAGAAAAAAGCCATTGTACTTCCTGGGGAAAAAGAACAAGTGGTAGCGACCGCCCTAAGCCAAGCCCAAAACATCCGCTCTTATGCCGAAAGTAACAAAACCTACATCACCGAAAAAGGAAAAGCATGGTACCGCTATGACCTAGAAATGCACCACAAATACACCCAAGCGGTGTCGTGTTTCATCATGTTTTTGCTCGGTGCTCCACTTGGCGCTATTATCAAAAAAGGAGGCTTTGGTATTCCCGTTTTAGTGTCGGTTTTGTTGTTTATTTTATCCTACGTACTTACCCTTCAAGGCGACAAATGGGCCAAGGATGGCCTGGTTTGGGTACCTGTAGGGGCTTGGTTTTCAAACACCATTCTATTCTTTGTAGGTATGTACTTTGCCGACCGCGCCCTCAAAGATTCCCGTTTGTTTGATAAAGACATTTATATTATTTGGGTAGAACGGATAAAAAAGAAGTGGAGAAATCGTAAATCATCCGCTAATAAGGTGGCTGTTGAAGCCTAACGAAACCAGTTTCTCAAACGCCTCCCACACTTCTTTGGGAATTTCTTGTTCAATCTGAAACCCTTTTTCTGGGTAAACCTTGATGCGCTGAAGATCTCCTACCATGATATCAATCACTTCCTCCAACGTAATTTCGGCAGTGGGATATGCTTGCATCGAAAGTTGGGGTGAGGTAACAATCAACTCTTTTTCTGGCCAATGTTTTTTAAAAGTGGCAAAACTTCGCCGCTCCATATAGGGTTTTTGGACGACAATAAACCGCTTTGGGGCAAGGTTTTCTTTTTGTAGTAATTGCTGGGTAAATAAAATATTCTCTCCCGTGTTGGTTGACTTATTTTCAATCAAAATCGCTTCCTTAGGAACACCCATTTCGAGGGCAATTTTTGCAAATTTATCGGCTTCAGGCTCCGACCACATTTCTTGGGTAAGTCTCCCAAGACCACCTGACATGATAAGCAAAGGTGCCCAACCTTGCAAATACAACTCCGCTCCCCGCTCGGCCACGCGCAAATCGTGACTTCCTAATACCAAAATACAGTCTGATTTTTGTAGATTCTGATTAACATGGTGATAGTTCCAAAGTTGCTGAGCAAGTGCTAGGGTCGTTTCTGAAATCATTTTTTCTTTATATTTCGATTAATTGATTGATACTTTTTGCAACCATATAAGAAAGATTCGTACTGCTTCTTACTTTATTTAGCCAACCTCTTCTCATAAAATCACACATCGCTAAACGAAAATGAAATATCTACTTCCCTTTTTACTTATAACGAGCCACCTTATTGCCCAATCTACTCTTATCGAAAAAATCACCCAATTGCGCCCAGCCACCGAGTGGTCGCAAACGGCTGCGGTTCGGCTCCAATTCCCTAGTTTTCATCCCCAAGGAATGGTTAAAATTGGGGATTTTTTTTACATGAGCTCGGTCGAAGTAACCCGAAAACGCCGCGATTCAAGTGATGGTGGCGAAGGAGTTGGACACCTTTTTAAATTCGATGCGGCTGGAAAATTAGTGGCCAAAATCACCCTCGGTGAAGGTTCAATGTATCATCCTGGCGGCATTGATTTTGACGGAAAGTACATTTGGGTACCCGTGGCCGAATACCGCCCCAACAGCCGCTCCATCGTTTATAAAGTAGCACCTGAGTCACTAACTGCCCAAGAAGTGATGCGGTTTGATGACCACATTGGTGCCATTGTACATCCGCCTTCATCCCAAACTCTGTCGGGTGCAAGCTGGGGTTCTCGCTATTTTTACCACTGGAATTTAGATAAAACTGGCGCAGTGACCAAAACAGCAAATACCCCTGAAAATCTACGCATCGCTAACCCTTCTTTTTATATTGACTACCAAGATTGCCATTCGATAAGCGCCCATCTTATGCTCTGTGGCGGTTTGCAAAAATTCAAAAAAAACGACGGGACAACGCTTAATTTGGGAGGGTTAGAAATTGTCAATTTGACCGATAATCGGCCCGTTTTTCAGGTTCCCCTTTTTCTTTGGTCGCCTACTGGTGCACCCATGACCAACAACCCATTTTTCATCGAATCTACAACAAAAGGAATGCGCGCCTATTTTGTCCCTGACGACGATGCCGCCTCTACCCTATTTGTCTATGAAACCGTTTTGAAGTAGAAAGCGTGATTTGGCGCTTTTGAAAGTAATTCAACTATCTCTCAACATGAACTTTAAATTTTCTAAACCTATCGTCATCGCAGCACTGACTGCTTTTATCTCTTACCAATCGACTGCCCAAGTAGGGGTTGGCGTTAAAGCGCCCAAAAAAGCGGAAGTTTATTTTGATGGTTCTCGCCAAATGTTGGATGAGAAATGGACGTATTGGGACGGCCCACGCCTAGCAGCTACCCTGCCTATCAAATGGTTTATCGTCAATGACCCAGTGGATAAAGGAACGGCCTTAAATACCAATGACCCCGCAGCGGCTGGCGGGAAGTATGGTTCGGCAGATATTGTCACGAAGGAAAAGTTCCGCGATTTTCGCTTGCACATTGAGTTTTTGATTCAAAAACCTGGAGGAAACAGCGGGGTTTACCTGCAAAATCGCTACGAAATTCAGGTGCTTGACGGTGACACTACTTCGCACGGAATGGCCGCGGTCATCAACGAAACGCCTTCACCTTATTATGCATACAATGGCGTTGGAAAATGGAATGCGTACGACATTGTGTTTAGAGCGGCTCGTTTTAAAGATGGAAAACTCATCGAAAAAGCCCTTGTATCGATGTATTTCAACGGTAAGAAAGTTCATAAAAATCAGCACATTAACCAAGTATGGGGCGGGCCTAACTCAGGAATTGACGGAGGGAACGACGGAGGAAAAGGCATTACTGATACGCCTGGTGGCCTCAAGCTACAAGCCGAAGGCCACGACGTACTGTATCGAAATATTTGGATTCAAAAAATGGACATCAGCAAGTCATCCACCGACTTCTAGCGAAGTTTCCACTGCTGCATCGTCTCGCTCCACCAACGCGCCCAACGGTGCGCAAAATATCCCGTAGGGGCCAACAAAAGGGCATAAATTGCGGCGGTTTTCCAATCAGTTACTGCCCATACAATGCCTGTTTGGAGTAACCATACCAAAGGAAACGTAACAAGGGCAAAAAGTACAATCCTAAATGCGCTCGAAAACTGCGGGTCTTTTAATTTTTTTGTCATCAAAAAAGGAATCCCGTAAGCGATACCGCTGTTGACAGTACCGTAAAGCCAAATAGGCAACGTGCCAATCATTCCTAAGGTTTTCAGCAGCAAAGCAATAAACGAAGGCTGGGGTTGCCCCGCAATCTCAGCCTCAATTCCTTGGCTCGAAAGCCGCTTCCTTTCCGCCGAAGCTTCTTCTATTTTCTGGGCATATACCTCTGGTTCATTGGCTTTTAGCTTCGAAAGCTCTTCCGATTTTTGTAAAATATGCGTCAGCATGTCACCCGCTTTGCGGCTTTCTTTGTCGGTTAGCCATTTTATCGTATCGTGGTGGGGCAAATCATCAATGTGTAACATCAACGATTTGATTTCGTCCGACATTCGACGGGTAATTTGGGTTAACGTACGTGGCTGATTTTGCTCATAATCAGCCCGATAATCGCTTACTTTGAACGGTTCTCCAAAGTTTAGCACTAACCTTTCTCCCATTTTTTGGCAATGCGAATAGTACAAGCCGCAGGGAAGGATTTGCAAATTCACCTGCCAATCGTGCTCTGTTTCTGCCCGAAAAGCAATACGAGCCAGCCCTTTCTTAAACGGACGGAGGTGATACTGAACGCCATGGTTTCCTTCAGGAAATGCCGCTAATGTACCTCCAGTACTCAAAATATTGACGCAGGTTTGAAAAATTTCGTCGTTTTGCTGCATTTCATCTACCCCGTCCCGCAAACGATACACGGGTAGCATTTTTAGGGACATCAATAATTTCCGAACGGTATCTTTTTTGAACAAATCGGCTCGCGTCAAAAAGTAAGGTTGGCGTTTGCCGACATTAAGCACAATCGCCAAAGCATCCATCAGGGTATTTTGGTGGTTAGAAATAATCAACAACGGTGCATCTGGTGATAAATGCGACGGAAAATTCTTAATTTCTACTTGACGATAAAAAATAGTATTGTGCCAAAAACGAACATAAGCCCTCAAAAGGCTGTAAGAAAGAGTGCGGTGCGACATGGTATCTAAATGCTAACTTTGAGCAAATTCTTCTAAAATCTGTTGATATTCTTTTAAAAACACGTTAAACTCTCGTTCGAGATTGGCCAAGTCCACTGCCAATGTACTGGTATCGTTTGTTTTAAGTTTGCTCTCTCCTATTCTGGCAATTTCGGCCACCCGCGATACCCCAATCGTGCCCGCGCTTCCTTTGAGCGTGTGCATATTGCTTTTGACAACTGGTATATCGTTTTCAGCAAAAGCCGCTACTGCTTCGTTTACCAACTCGGTGGACTCAATGACAAAATCTTCAAAAATAGAACTAATTAGCTCCATTCCTCCCAAATCACGCAATTGTGCCACAATGTCTAAATCAATGATAGGAAGCTTGATTTCTTGGGCTATTTCCTTTTGTTTTTGGCTAAGAGCAATGGTGTCTTTTAAGGATTTTCCTGCATCAATAATCTCCTTTACCTTTTGGATAAGTACCTGAGCACGAATAGGTTTTGGTACATAATCATCCATTCCTTGGCTCAAAAAACGCTCCCGATCTTCTTTCATTGAGTAGGCCGTCATGGCCACTACGGTTGGTAAGGTTTTCCCAAACTGATTCCGCAAATTTTGAGTGGTTTCGATACCATCCATGTCAGGCATTTGAATGTCCATAAAAATGACATCATAATGCTGTTTTTCGGGTGAAAATGTAGCCGCAACGAGTTCAATGGCTTTCTTACCACTATCGGCGGTATCCACAATACAACCCGCTTTTTTCAAAATTTCACTGGCGACTTTGCGGTTCACAAAATTGTCATCGACCAACAAAATAGTCGGGCGATACTCGTGAAAATAGTTCTCAAGCTTAATTTCTTCCGACGACGATTTTTGTTGTTGAATCGGGCTGATTACCGTCTCTTTGGTCTCAAACGTAAACCAAAACATACTTCCATGGCCAAGCTCAGACTCCACGCCAATTTCGCCCTTCATCAAACGAGTTAACTCCTTGGAAATCACTAAGCCAAGCCCCGTACCTCCAAAGGTTTTACGGGACGAATTATCGACTTGCGTAAAGGCATTGAACAACAATTTGAGGTTTTCGGGCGTGATTCCGATTCCAGAATCCCGCACTTCGACCTTGATTTTGTGAAACTTCCCTTTTGACCACACCAGCGACACGTCCACTTTTACCTCCCCATTCTCAGTAAACTTGAGGGCGTTAGAAGTTAGGTTTGATAAAATTTGAAGCAGGCGCGTTTGGTCCGCAATAATATACTGAGGCAGCCCTTCGTCAAACTTACAAACAAGTGTATTGTTCTTATTTTTAGCAACTTGCGAGAAAAGTGCCGTTAGTTTTTCAAAAATTTCTTCCAACGAAACAGGGGCTTCATTGAGCGCCATTTTCCCTGCTTCAATTTTAGAAAGGTCCAGAATATCATTCAAAATATTCAATAACGTTTCCGACGAACGCCGCATCGTTTGGACGTAGTCTTTTTGCTCCACATCGAGTTGCGTTCCGTTCAAAAGATCCAGCATTCCAATCACGCCGTTCATGGGCGTACGAATCTCGTGGCTCATGTTGGCCAAAAACCGTTCTTTCACTTTCAGCGACCGTTCTGCCTCCTCTTTGGCTTTGACCAATTCGGCTTGGTTGCGTTTAAGTTCAGTAATATCTCGTGCCAAAGCAGCAAAAATTGGTGCGCCGTCCTCGTCATTTAACAAAAGCATATTAAACATAAACTGACGAACGGTGCCATCTTTTATTCGCAGTTCGGCCTCAAAATTTCGTAAACTTTTATCCCGAGACAAGCGAACCAAGGCTTTATGAACATCCTTTTTGTTTACAAAATAATCGGCGACTTTGGTATTTAGGGCTTCTTCAATGGTATATCCAGTGCGTTTAAGCACCGACGGACTAATCATGGTAATTCTTCCAGAACGGTCGGCGCGCACGTAAATATCTTGCAGGTTGATAAAGATACCCCTAAATTTCTCCTCGCTTTGCTGCATCGAAAGTTCGGCCAGTTTTCTTGGCGTAATGTCGCGTGCAATACCCGATACTTCTTCGATGGCACTGCCGTTGGTACGAATGGGGCTCAAACTAAACTCAAGCCACATGTCCATATCTCCATTTCTGGATTCAATTTTCATTTCAAACCCCTGTGGCGTCCCTCTAAATGCCTGACGGTAACGCTCTTCCATCAAACGACGGTTATCAATCGTCATCAACTGCCACCCCAATCGCTCGGTTGTGGTATTAATCGCGGGCGTTGTCCTAAGGTGTTGCTGCAAAAACGACACGTAGTTTTTATTGAATGAAGTCAGCTGCAACGCTTTGTTGACCGACCAAATTAAGTACGAACTACTGTCAAAGATGGCATTCAACCGTGCCGTTTGGCGATTGAGTTCGGCTTCGTTTTGCTTACGAGCGATGGCTAATGCAACTTGTCCCGAAATAAATTCCAGCATTTCGAGGTTACGATGACGGTATTGATTGGCGTTTGAATATGATTTTACCCCAATGATACCCGTCACCCGATCTCCAATGCGGAGAGGAACACACAGCAGTACTTTTGGTATTTTTCCGTACATATAAAGCCCCTGCTTTTCAGCCAGCTCTTCAATGTCTTTTTCGTATAAAAACAGTGATTTATTGGCGCGAATGGCATATTCCGTCAATCCGTTCCCAATTTTTCGTTTTGTAAACCGCACATTGCCTTTGAAGTATTCATCTACATAGTACGGAAAGTACATATAGCTTTTTGTAGGGTCATAAAGCGCAATAAAAAAGTTTTTGGCATCAATCACCTTCCCTAATTCCTCGTGCACGCGTTCATAAAACTCATCCAAATCTTGCGTTTTAATCATCCAATTGGCGATGCTGTAATACAAACTTTGGGAGCGCTCGGCCCGTACTCGGCTGGTAGCATCGTGAAGAATACAACGAAAGGCGGTTGGTTTTCCGTTTTCATACCGACAAGTTACGCTGCCCGTCAGGTATATTTTTTTGTGTTGTTTATCCCAAAAAACAGTCTCAAAATCAGGCACTTGTTCTCCTTCCTGGATTCGTTTGAGGAGTTGGAGAGTCGCATCGGCGGCTTCAGGCCACAAAATATCTTTCAATTGGAGCGTTGCCAAATCCTCCAAATCGTAACCAAGGCGTTCGCGCCAAACCCGATTGACAAACAAAAACTTTCCTTCCAACGACACCAACTGAATCAGGTCACTGGTATTATCCACCAAATCCTGCAACTGAGCGTTCGATTTATCGAGTGCATTGGCCACCCGTAGTTTATTCGTCACGTCATCCCCAATCAGGGTAAAGTCGATAAGCTCTCCCTCATTTTTATTCAAAATCAGCGAGTTAAGCTGAATTGTTCGCAAATGTTTATTTTTAGAAACCAGCGGTATTTCTCGAAACTCAGCCACCCTCCCCCGCTCAATGGATTCGTTGATAAACGTTTGGATTGCGCTACGGTGTTCGGCAGTCAGCAAATCTTCAAAGAAATTGAAGCGTTGTAACTCCTCCACGCTCCAGCCCAGCATACGGGTGGTGTAGGCATTGGCAAAACGAATTCTACCCGTTGGCAGTACCGTCAGTCCAAACAAATTAAGTTGGTCAATAAAGGAGCTAGGTTCGATTTTCAAGGTGATTTCCACAAAAAAAGTAATTAAAGGCTCTAAAAACTCATCATAAATTCGGCAAGGTTTTCGTCTTGCCCTAGGTTCATTTTTTTCCGCAGTCGATACCGTTTAAGCTCAACACTTCGGTAGGTGATGTTCAACAACTGAGAAATTTCTTTTGACGAAAGATTCATGCGCAAATAGGCCGCAAGTTTCAAATCACCTTTGGACAGATCTGGATAGTTTTCCATCAATTTTTTAAAAAACTGTTCGTGTACTTGGTTGAAATTTTGTTCAAAAACCTGCCAATCTTTCCCAGTTGAAATGTGGGTTTCAATCCATTTGGAAAGTTGCTGAAAATCATTGGGTTTAGAATGAATCTGCATCTCACTTACCTTGGCCTGAATTTCTTGAAAAAGCTCGTTTTTTTTAATCAATTCCATGGTAGAATTGGCCAACTCCTCCGACTTCCTCACCAAATCTTGCTCCAATTGTTCATTCCTAATTCGAATAATTTCTTGTCGGTTTTTTTCTTCTTGCTCTTTCAATTCAAGCGCTTTTTGCTGTTGCAAACGTTCATTTTCAGCCGCCAAACGTCTTTTGTGCCATTGGTACAAGAAAAAACAAATCAAGCAGAAAAATAGACAATAAACCAATTTACTCCACAAATTCCAGTACCAAGGTGGCAAAATACTAAAATTCAGGGTTGCTTCTTGCAAACCTGTGTTCGTTTTGAGGTGCAAAGTATAATTCCCTGGCATCAAATTATTGAACTCTTTCACCGAATTGTCAGAAAAATCTGACCAATCTTTCGACGCATTTTCTAGCCAATAACTGTATTTGACACTAGAAGCAAAATCGGTGGAGCTAAACTTAAACCTAAGATTGTTTTGGTTGTATTTCAACGCTATTTCGCCCGAGCGGCCATTTTTGGAGTAATACTGTGTTAGTTCTGGAAACTGTTCTACTTCCAAACCTCGAATCAATGGGCTGACGTTATTTTGGGTCAACAAGTCGGTGGAAGCCAAAAAAGCGAACCCATTTTCTCGTCCAAAAATTCTTGCAACCGAATCATGTGAGACAATGGTCTCATAATCATCCACCAAAAAATTGTTTTGCAGCGGTACTACTTGCCATTGGTTGGGCTCTTTCAATAAACGCAGCCCCCCTGAAACCGTCAATTCCCACCAACTTTTATCCGAAAAAGCAAAGAGTTTTTGTGCTTTACTTTCCTCAAAACGAGCTGATGGTATAAATTTCGACTGCTTTTGGTCAAACTCTTGCACACCTTTCTCCGAAGTAACGTAGATTTTGTCTTGTTTCAGTAGATTGATTGCCCTCAGCCCCAAGTTTGTCACCTTTTTAGCCGTTTTATAATCACTTGCAGGTTGGAGTAACACCAAACCCGCATTTTTAGTGTTAAGAATCAATCGACCGTCGGGCAACTCTTCCCATTGCGCCGTTGGATTTGAAAAACCCTCCATCGTATGTTTGAACACCCATTTTCCCTGTGCATCTTTTTCATACAAACAGAGCTTGGTGTAAGTACTTTGAATCAGCATCGACGGTTTATTGAGCGCGCGTTTTAGTTGCCATCCACCCGTTATATCAGACAACTGAATAGCCTTATCTCCCTCAATCCGATACGTTCCGTTGTTGTGTCCACACAAAAGCTGATTGTCAAACACCTCCAAATCCCATGCTTGTCCCTGTAGCCCCCGAATGAGTTGAAATTCGGCTTTTGACGTCAGTGCCTTGGCAAAAACCCCGTGATTTGTCGCCAAATAAAGCGTGTTCTGAAACGTCATGATGTCATAAACAGTACCTATTTTGCCTTCTAAATCTTCAAAATATTTGAAGGGCGAACTCAGCGCAAGCATCGAAATACCATTGTCCAACCCAACCCACACATTGCCCTTTTCATCCTCAAAAAGCGAAAGAACCGTGTTGTTCTGAAGGCCATTTTTTTGGTTTATTTTGTACAAAATCTCCCCTCGCTGGTTGGTCAATACCAAGCCTTGTCGGATGGTTCCAAACACATAATTGCCATTACGAAGTCGGGTAGCTGCATTCAACTGGTTGGTTCGGATAAAATCATGCAATTCTTGGTTAAATACCAAAAATTGTTTGCCATCAAAACGATACAGCCCCTTGTTTGTACCAATCAGCAGTTCGTTAGGAATAGCAGTAGTTGCGACGGTATAAATCGCTTCTTTTCCCAAAAACTCACTGGCCGCAATTTTCTGAAAGCGCTCTCCTTTTAATTCGAACAAGCCCTTGTCGATGACTTCAAGATAGAAAGCCTTTCCCGCCTGAAACGTAAACAAGATATTGCCAGGGGTTGTGAGTTTCTTTACTTTTCCCCCTTGATACAAGTACATAAAAGCAAAAGATTGGAAAAGAATGCCCGAAGGAGTTTTCAAGATATGCCAAATTTCTTCATTTTGAAACGCTTGGTCATGCACCAATTTCTTCAAAGAATGATACTGCAAAACGCCTTTTGCACTTTCTTTCCAATAGCCAAATTCACCGAGCGCTCCCGTATAAATCAGTCCATTTGTATCTGCCCAAACCGAGCGTACAATTTGCTTATTGGGCAACTCATACACCCGCCAGCGCGCCCCATCAAACTCCAATAACCCCTTTGAATTGGCAAAGTACATAAACTGGGTTGTGGGGCTTTGGGTAATCTTCCAGTTTTGTCTATCGGCCTTATAAGTCAGGTGGCTATGGTTATACAGCGCAGGCAAACAGAGCGATTCTACCGTTTGAGAAAGCGCTGTTTTAATCAAAAAAAAGCATCCCCAAAACCCAAGCCAGTAAACACTACGCAAAAACCTTTTACTCATAAAAAAGAGGGCGATTCACATCAAAAAATTGACAATGATGTGGCAAAATACGCATTTATTTGAAAATTTCTAAGATATGATGTGGTATTGATGTATCCAATAATTAGGATTCGATTTGCAAACAGCCTTACCTTTGCCTTCGTATTACACCATTATATCTTATTTTATTACAATTACTAGTTTTATTTAGCCTATACTAAACTATGATGAAGACATTACGACAGCTGACCATGAAAACACTTACAAGTACGCTTCTGATGCTATTGGTAGGGTTTGTGACAGTGGCCCAAAACAAGCTTACAGGGAAAGTTTCGGACGAAAAAAACAAAGAAGGAATCCCAGGGGTATCAATCGCTATCAAAGGAACGAGCCAAGGCGCAACCACCGACATGAATGGGCAATTCACGTTGACAGTTTCTTCGAATGCCATTCTGGTGATTTCGAGTGTCGGGTACGAAACCAAAGAAGTAACTTATGCTGGGCAAGCAACGCTAGACATCAGCCTTTCGGAAGCCGCTAACGAACTGGCACAAGTAGTGGTAGTAGGCTATGGCACCCAACGCAAAGTCGATATTACGGGAGCTACATCGAGCATTAAAGGTGAAGACCTCGCCAAGCAGCCTGTGATGACACCTACCCAAGCCATTCAAGGAAAAGTGGCGGGGGTTCAAATCATCAGTAGTGGCCGTCCAGGAAGCTCTCCCAACATTCGTATCCGAGGAACAGGCACTGCTTTGGCAGGAACTGCTACGCTATTTGTGGTTGATGGGGTTTTGACCGACGACATTAGCAACATAAACACCGCCGACATCACCAATGTCGATATTTTGAAAGACGCTTCTTCCACAGCCATCTACGGCTCACGTGGAGCCAATGGGGTGGTCATTATCACAACAAAAAAAGGAGCATCGGGCAAATTATCAGTCAATTACAACAATCAAATTGGGGCGCGTCAGGCGGCAAATCTTGTTAAAATGGCCAATGCCACCGAATATGCCAACTACTTGAGTGCAGCCAGCGGACGGCCGATTCAGGCAGGAACAACCTCGACCGATTGGTATGGGCAAATTCTGCGAACTGCCATGATGCAAAATCATAACTTGTCAATTTCGGGTGGTTCCGAAAAAGCAACCCATTATTTGAGCTTGGGGTATTTGACCGACGAAGGCATTGTGATTAACAACATTTTTAAGCGCTTTACTGCCCGCCTCAACAACGATTTTACACTTCATCCCAAACTAAAAATCGGCTTAATGACCTCGTACGCCAACAGTCGAGATCAGAATGTCAACTTAGGAGCAGCCTATAACAATGCCTATCGGGCTGCTCCTATTATTCCTGCGGTTGAAAATGGTTTGTACGGAAACACATCGCTCTATCAAAACGTAGGAAATGCCGTTTTAGACATCAAAAACAACGATGATTTAACCCTCAACAACCGTTTGCAGGGAGCGGGATATGTAGAGTTTAAACCGCTTACTTTTTTGACATTTCGCAGCAGTATGGGGGGCGATTTGATTTTTTCTAACCAGCGAGTTTATAACTATCAATTCAATAACGACGGCACGACGTTTATTCAACCTGGTGGAAATCAACGAAATCCGAACAGCAACCTAACAAGTCGCCAAACAACCCTATTCCGCTGGGTTTGGGACAATACAGTGTCGTTTAATAAACAATGGAACGACCACACCTTTGGCGTAATGGTAGGTACAACTGCCGAAGCTTATTCGATGAATACCTTCAGTGCCTACCGAAGAGACGTCCCTGCAGCTTCTAACCTTTGGTATATCAACACGGGAAATGCCAACACCTCAACCAACTCAGGCGACGGGGACAAATGGGCGCGCAACTCCTACATCAGCCGTGCTAATTACAATTTTAAAGACAAATACCTATTAACAGCTACCTTACGTGCCGACGGAAGCTCTCGTTTCCCAACCCAAAACCGCTGGGGATATTTCCCATCGGTGGGGCTTGGCTGGGTGCTTTCAGAAGAATCGTTTATGAAAGGTCAACACTTGTTTGAAACCCTTAAACTTCGAGCAAGCTGGGGGCGTGTAGGCAACGACCGCATTGATTCCGACGGTTATCTTGTGACCGTTGAGCCAAACCTTGCTTATGCTTTTGGGGGAGGAACTGCCACGTTGGGTTCGGCCATTACTCAAATCAAAGACCCAAATTTGAAATGGGAAACCACCGAAGAAATGGACTTAGGGCTAGAGTTTAGCGCCATGAACGGGCGTTTGCAGGGGGAATTTGGGTTTTATGACAAAAAATCCCGTAACCTTCTCATCAACGTCAAAGTGCCGTCAGTCACGGGCGATAAAGACGGGGTAGTGTTAACCAATGCTGCTTCGATTCGTAATACGGGTTTAGAAGCAATGCTCAATTGGAGAGACAAAATCAGTTCGACCGTTTCGTACCGCGTCGGAGCCAATGCCACTTTCAACAAAAACAGTGTGATTGGCCTTAACGGCGGGCAACCTATTCTTGACGGGGGCATCGGGGCGGCCCAACAATACACCACCAAAACCGATAATGGACAACCCGTTGGAAGTTTTTATGTACTTCAAGTATTGGGCGTTTTTCAAACCGACGATGAAATCTCGGCCTATAAAAACTCCAAAGGACAAGTGATTCAGCCAGGTGCTTCAGCAGGGGACTTTAAGTACCAAGACACCAACGACGACGGGCGTATCGACGACGCTGACCGCGTGTTTGCAGGTTCGTATCAACCAAAAGTATTTTTTGGGATCAACCTTGGCTTTACCTACAAAAGCTTTGATTTCAGCGCCGATGCCATTGGAAACCTAGGTAATGTAGTTTACAACGGAAAAAAAGCCTTCCGCCAAGCGCTGCTCGACAACGTTGAGCGCTCGATGGCTTATGGCCGTTGGACACGTGGAAGTGGCATTCAAACCGAACCTGCCGCCAATGCTGGCAACCTTCCTGCTTCCACTTACTTTATTGAATCAGGAAATTTCATTCGTCTCAACAACGTAACCCTGAGTTATTCACTCCCAGCAGCTACCCTTCAAAAAGCCCATATCGGCACGGCTAGGGTGTTTATTACTGCCCAAAATATCTTCACTTTAAAAAAATACACTGGTTTTACGCCCGAACTCCCAGGTGATCCCACCCGAGCGGGGATTGAGCTAAACGCCTACCCCACCACAAAAACGTTGGCAGTAGGTATCAATGTAGGTTTCTAAATCAGTGGTATTCCAAACAAGAAAAGACATGAAAAAGCATAACATTTCGGTAAGTATATTGAGTTTGTTATTGAGCCTTACTGCTTGCAACAGCAGCTTCTTAGATGTTCCATTACAAGGCAAACCTACTGCTGATACAGATCCAAATTTTGCCCAAAACCTCGTAGTTGGGGTTTACAACAGTCTAATGTTAGGAGAAGCTTTTGGCGCAGAAGGAGATGTACACGGTATCGCATTCGTTTCGGCAACCAATATCCTCTCTGACGACGCCGACAAAGGCAGCACTGCCAGCGACCAAGCTGGAACTGTAGGCGTGTTGGATGAGTTTACCCACACCCCAACCAATTTGTTCGTCCAAGCACTCTGGAGTGGTTATTACAACGGAATCGCCAAAGTGAACCAGTCGCTCGTGGCGATTAGTAACTCTACCCTCGACGAGGCCACCAAAGCCCGTTTAAGCGCCGAAGTACGTTTTATTCGAGGCTATTATTATTTCAACCTCGTACGTTGGTTTGGAGGTGTCCCAAAAATCCTTCGGGTACCCAAAGACGCCGCCGACGCCAACAATGACCCCGTTTTCCAAACCCGCGCGTCTGCGGAAGAGATTTATCAAGTGATTATCGACGATTTGCAAAATGGTGTCAACACCCTTCCTCTTCGCAGTCAAACCCAAGCTGGACGTATCTCAAAAGGAACAGCGCAAGCCCTTTTGGCAAAAGTATATATGTACCGAAAAGAGTGGCAAAAGGCGTATGATTTATCCAAAGAAGTAATCAATTCGGGTCAATATGACTTGCTGGCCGATTATTCGACCATCTGGCGACAAGTGGGCGACAACAGCAGAGAGGCTATTTTGGAAGTTCAAACGGGTCAATTCAATAATTCAGACTTTGGAATCAGCAACTATTCGATGTTCCAAGGACCACGCGTGGGTGGCAAAGGCGGGTGGACTGATTTGGGCTGGGGCTTTTGTAACCCCACTACCACCTTGGCAAATGCGTACGAAGCAGGTGATTTGAGAAAAAATGCCACCATCATTTTTATCGACAACAGCGGGACGTACAAAGGCACAGTTTTATTTGATGGTTTTCGTATTCCAAGCGCTGACTCTGTCGAAAACCTTAGATACAATTACAAAGCATACCACAGCGAAAACAAAAACGTGGAAAGCTGGCTGGGCAACCGCGACCGCAAGCAAAAAAATGTCCATTTGCTACGTTTTGCCGAGGTGTTACTTATCCATGCCGAAGCGGCCAACGAGCTAGGCAGAAGCGGCGAAGCACTTACTCCGCTGAATCGGGTTCGCCAAAGAGCAGGTCTAAAAGCTGCTACCTCTACCGCTCAAACGACCCTTCGCGAAGCCATTTGGCAAGAACGCCACGTCGAATTAGCCATGGAACACGACCGTTTTTTTGACCTCGTCCGCCAAGGCCGTGCTGCTGAAACATTGCAAAAAACAGGCAAAAAATTCGTCAAAGGCACCCACGAACTATTGCCAATTCCTGCACTTCAAATTGCGCTAAGTGGCGGAAAATTAATTCAAAACAACGGCTACTAAGCCCCCAAAAACACATCAAGCATTTTACTTTCAATTTTTCTTATTCATTGTTTCAACTTTTTTTTAACACATCTAAAAATCACATGAAAACTAGCAAAATCCTTTTAGGCGCATTGGCAAGTGCCATCATCACAGGAAGCATGTTGACATCTTGCAGCAAAGAAGAATCATTACCTCCAATCGGTGGTTACAACAACGCCGACGAAGTAGCAAGCTCAAACTTAGTGGCGTATTGGGGCCTTAATGGCGACCCTAAAGAAGCAAAATCAGGAAGCGCTCCTACCAAGTCTCAAAACGTCTCTTATTCAACAGGTATCAAAGGGCAAGCGGCTAACTTTGCGGCAGGTTATTTGGCATACGATGCCATTGCCTCATTAAACAGCCTTCCCAATGCGACCATCAGCCTTTGGGCTAACGTGAAAAACAATGGTTCAAATCCATCGGTATTTTTTACGCTTACTCGCCCCAATGAATGGGCAGGGAACATCAACTTGATGGCCGAAACAGGTTGGAGAAAAGCAGCTTCAGATACTTTGGTGTTGAAAGGACTGGTTGTTACCAAAGTAAATGGGAACGACTCTTGGCAAGACTCGCGCAACGAACCTACCAAAGGTGGAGTACAAGCCGCAAAATTTGGTGGTACATGGACGCACATAGTTATGACATGGGATGGCGCAACTTCTAACTTCAAAATTTACGCAAACGGCGTTAAGGTATCGAACCCAGAGTGGGAATTGAGAGGGACAACGGGTACGCTCAACTTCACAACTCCAACCAAGCCAATCATTGGCGCATGGGGAACCAACATTTCGGGAACTCCTGACGCATGGCAAGTACCTTTGACAGGTATGATTGACGAAGTTCGGATTTGGAACAAAGCCCTTTCGGAAGGCGATATTAGCTCCCTTTTCCAGCTTGAAACTGCTGGACGCTAGTTATTAGCTTTTACTTTTTTACCCTACTTTTTATGATAACAAGAGCACCATCTCCTCCGAGGGGTGCTCTTACTTTAGGCACTCAAGTCATTGGCGCATCCTAAAATCACATTCATTATGGTTACCCTAAAACCACTCCTTTACTTTGCCAGCGTATCTACGCTTATTGTTTCAACGAGCTTTTTTTCCTGTAAAACCCAAAACGTTGCTACCCCTGAGCAATTTTATTATAAGTTAGTGACCGTCAACGACCAGCAATCTGGCGGGTTTTATGCCAACAATACCAACCTTTTGCCCAAAATAGAAATCAGTTTTTCGGCACCACTCAATACGACCTCAGCGCCTGCCGCAATTTCGTTGGTAGAGCGCCAATCGTCGGCAAAAATCCCCCTCAATTACACTTTTTTTAAGGCCGACAGCGCCGTTCGGATTGTTCCGCAACAGCCCTTGAAAAGCATCACTCAGTACAGTATTTTGGTAGGACCTGAGCTACAATCTCGCAAAACCACCCTCCTGAATACCAACATAAATTTTGGTTTAACAACCGCTCTCGATACCACAGACAAATTTCCGCGCATTAGCGACGACGAATTGCTGACCTTGGTACAAAAGCAGACATTTCGTTATTTCTGGGAGTTTGGTCACCCTGTATCGGGGCTTGCTCGCGAGCGAAATACCTCGGGCGATGTCTGTACTTCGGGCGGAACAGGCTTTGGCATCATGGCCATGGTAGTGGCTGTCGAACGCGGTTTCATCACCCGTCAACAAGCGGTTGAGCGTTTGGCCAAAATGACCGATTTTTTAAAAAACAAAACCAAAACCCACCACGGCGTTTTTCCTCACTGGTTGAATGGCACCACGGGCGCGACCGTTCCTTTCAGTACCTACGATAACGGCGGCGATTTGGTAGAAACTGCCTATTTGATTCAAGGATTAATGACCGCTCGGCAGTATTTTGACAAAAAAACAACCGAGGAAACAGCGCTTCGTCAAATCATCAACGACATTTGTAATGCCGTAGAATGGGATTGGCACACCAAAAACGGCGAAAAAGTCTTGTACTGGCATTGGTCTCCCAACTATGAATGGCGCATGAATCACCAAATTCATGGCTGGAACGAGTGCTTGATTACGTACTTCTTAGCCGCTGGCTCTCCTACCCATAGCATCAACAAAGATGTTTATACCAATGGCTGGGCAGAAAATGGTAAAATGAAAAATGGCAAGCAGTTTTATGGCGTAACCTTGCCGCTTGGATTTGATTTGGGCGGGCCATTGTTCTTTTCTCATTATTCATTTTTGGGGCTTAATCCCAAAGGATTAAAAGACCAATACGCTGATTATTGGCAACAAAATTTGGCACATACCCAAATCAACTATAAATACTGCTTGGCTAATCCTAAAAATTATTCGGGCTACAGTGCTGATTGTTGGGGACTTACCGCCAGCGATACAAACACTGGCTATGCAGCCCACTCCCCCACCGAAGATTTGGGGGTCATCAGCCCCACCGCAGCGATTTCGGCCATGCCTTACACACCACAAGAGTCGATGCGGGCATTACGGTTTTTCTATTACAAATTGGGCGATAAGATTTGGAAAGACTACGGTTTTGTGGACGCTTTTAACCTGACCAATCTTTGGTGGGCAAATTCTTTTTTGGCCATCGACCAAGGCCCGATTATTTGCATGATTGAAAACCACCGTACAGGATTACTGTGGAAACTTTTTATGTCGTGCCCCGAAGTACAAACTTCCAAAACCAAGTTGGGTTTTGAATAAACATTGCTTCAGAACGTGTGTCGGGCTACTTTCAGCCCGACCACTCCTCTAACATTTCCTACTCCTCGATAGCCCTCCCCAAAGGGTTATTTTGTACTTTCGTGCCGCAATTGCCCAAACATAGCCCCACAAAAGCCTCCAAGGCATGAAAGTTAAAGCAAAAAAACACTTAGGACAGCACTTTTTACGCGATTTGGACGCATCCAACCGCATCGCTGACCTTCTCTCTGGACACGGAGGATACGACACTGTGCTCGAAATTGGCCCAGGAATGGGGGTATTGACGCAGTTTATTTTACCCAAGGAACAGTACAACACCTATGTGGTTGAAATAGACCGTGAATCAGTCGCCTATCTAAAAGTAAATTTCCCCAAACTCGAAGGTAAAATTATCGGTGGCGACTTTCTCCGAATGAACCTCAACGAATGGTACCAGTCTATTCAAAATGGTACTTCAACGGGGACGGGACGATTTGCCCTGATTGGCAATTATCCTTATAATATTTCGTCCCAAATTCTTTTTAAAGCCCTCGATTACCGCGACCTCATTCCCGAAATCATTGGAATGTTTCAAAAAGAAGTAGCGCTCCGAATTGCCGCGCCTCCAGGAAAAAAAGATTACGGTATCTTGAGCGTTTTGCTTCAAGCCTTTTATGACATCGAATATTCCTTTACTGTTCCGCCTGAAGCGTTTGATCCGCCTCCAAAAGTCCAGTCAGGCGTTGTTCGGCTCAAGCGCAACCAGGTTGACAAACTAGATTGTGATGAAAAACGGTTTACGCAAGTAGTAAAAGCAGGTTTTAATCAACGACGTAAAACGCTTCGAAATGCGCTCAAACCGCTCGGAATCACTTTTAATCACCCCATGCTGGACAAGCGGGCTGAGCAACTTAGCGTAGCTGATTTTGTATTGTTAACCCAGCTTGTAGAAAATCAACCTGCCAACGGCGAATAGCCGAATAAGACGCATTGAAGGCATGACGTTTGAATTAACCAAAGAGTTTCTCGAAAAAATTGAAACGGCCATCTCGGGGCGTAACGATAAGTTGCTTCGGGCAGAAATGGATGAATTGTACCCTGCCGACATCACCATGTTGCTGTATGAGCTGGAAACCGAACCCGCCCATTATCTTTTCAGTTTGCTCAATACGGAGATAGGTGCCGAAATTTTGGCAGAAATAGAACCCGAGGACCGCAAACGATTTTTGGAGAATTTTTCGTCCGCCGAAATTGCTCGTTATATCGAAATTTTTGATTCGGACGATGCCGTGGATTTGCTCCAAGAGCAGCCCATTCAGGTACGGGAAGAGGTCATCGGATTGCTCGAAGACCGTGAGCAAGCCCGCTTTATCATCGACCTCCTCCCCTACGACGAAGATGTGGCGGGTGGCTTGATGCAAAAAGAATTGGTAAAAGCCAACGTCAATTGGACGGTAAATGAGTGCATTGAAGAGATTCGTAAACAGGCCGAAGACGTTGAAAAAGTCTATGCCGTTTATGTAGTTGACGACAATCAGACTCTGCTAGGGCTTATTTCGCTCAAAAACTTGGTGTTAGCCCGAAAAAACACCAAAATCGGCAACATATACGACGAAGACATTCACTACGTCGAAACGTACCGCCCCGTAGAGGAAGTATCCGAAATCATGCAACGGTACGATTTGGAGGCCATTCCAGTCGTAAACGTGCAAAAACGCTTACTTGGCCGCATCACCATTGACGACGTTTTGGACGTTATTATCGAAAAAGCCGAAGAAGATATTCAAGCGATTTCGGGTATTACGGGTGAAGTAGAAGAAGACGATAACCTTTGGCAACAAGTGAAGGGGCGTCTGCCTTGGCTAATTGTGGGCGTGATTGGTAGCTTGATGGCGGCTACTGTAATTCGGGTTTTTGAGGGCGAACTGAGTAAAATTGCTGCACTTGCTATGTTTATTCCCATCATGGGTTCGACGGGGGGAAATGTAGGCATTCAAACGGCGTCGTTGATTGTACAAGCCTTGGCCGACAAGTCGGGGTTAGAAATAAGTTGGAAAGAACGTTTACTCAAAATCATTGTTATTGCCTCTCTCAACGGCCTCATTATTGGGCTTTTAGCAGGGCTATACGTACTTGTTTTTAGTGAAACCCAATTGGTGTGGGTGGTAAGTCTTTCCCTAATGGCAGTGGTATTATTGGCGTCTTTTATGGGCACCATTACCCCTCTCATCCTCGACCGCTTTGGCATTAACCCTGCCGTTGCTTCGGGACCTTTCATCACCACGGCCAACGATTTGGTGGGTATCGGCACCTATTTTTTGATTGCGCATTTTTTGTTGAAAATGTAGAAGGATATTTTTCTGTCAAAAACCTTAAAATGCGATGAAAAAGGAAATTCAAAAAGAGCTTCTACGCTTAGAAAAACAACACAATATCAAAATTTTGTTTGCAGTTGAGAGTGGCAGTCGTGCTTGGGGATTCGCTTCTACCAACAGTGATTGGGATGTCCGATTTGTATATATTCATACGATAGATTGGTATTTAACAATCGACGAGAAACGAGACACTATCGAGGAAATGTTGCCCAATGAGCTTGATTTATCAGGATGGGAACTTAAAAAAGCCTTGAAACTTTTTAGAAAATCAAATCCTCCCTTGCTAGAGTGGTTGCAAAGTCCTATTGTTTACTTAGAGCAAACTTCTACAGCCCAACAACTTCAAACACTAACACAGGAGGTTTTTAGTCCAAGAGCCTGCCTTCACCACTACTTACACATGGCAGAAGGCAATTACCGAGATTATTTGTTAAAAGAACAAGTCCGCTTAAAGAAATACTTTTACGTTTTACGCCCGCTACTTGCCTGCGACTGGATACTAAAAACTAACAGTATGGCTCCTGTAGAATTTGATGTACTCCTTGAAAGTCAGGTTGATGACCCAAGTATAAAAGCCATTATTCAAGAATTATTGATACGAAAAAAAGCGGGTGAAGAGTTAAATGAAGCAGACCCTATCCCAGCTCTCAACCTTTTTTTAGAAGACAAAATAACGTTTTATACCAATTTAGTCAAAAGTATAGAAAAAATTGACCCTCCTTCCAGCCAATTACTCAATAGCATATTTCGCAATTCATTGAATGAAGCTTGGGTTTCAAGTTGAACGTATTAAAACAAAAAGCTGCTCCAGAGGAGCTACATCTTAGTAGCAAAAATGCCATTCATCGAAGCACTACAACCCTCCACCGTCGCTGCTGTCGCACAGTTGGCTACTCAACTGTGGCCTGATACTGAGTTGGTAGAAATGCAAACCCACTACTCAGACCTTTTGAAACAGAATCAAGGGGCTTGTTTTGTGTTACGAACCTCTAGTCAACCCATTGGTTTTATTGAACTTAGCATTCGTAATGATTACGTAGAAGGTGCCGAAAAACTACCTGTTGCCTACATTGAAGGGCTATACATTGATAGCGATTACCGACAGAAAGGTCTGGGACAAATGCTTGTCACACGCGCCGAACAATGGGCTATCCAACACGGCTTTAAGCAACTTTGCTCCGATGTTGAAATTGAAAATCAACTTAGTATTCGCTTCCATGAAAAAGCAGGTTTTACCGAAGCAGCGAGAATCGTGTGTTTTATCAAAAACCTTGACTAGACATTTTATCTGCCAAAATATTTTATAACACTGTTTATATCTAACAATGTAACGTTTCTTCCTATTCTTACCTTATAAAATATCTTTTTTTTGGATAGAGGCATATTTTCAATTGTTTAAACAATCATTCTCCAGCTAATACCTACTAATTTTGCATTTGTTTTGATAAACACTTAGCAAATAAGCAATCATATTTAATTTTAATAATAAAATGTCAGTAGCAACAGGAACGTACGTACCGTACAAAGTTAAAGACATCACATTGGCCGATTGGGGCCGCAAAGAAATTCGTTTGGCTGAAGCCGAAATGCCTGGTTTGATGGCACTTCGTGCTGAATATGGCGCTACGAAGCCATTGAAAGGCTCTCGTATCGCAGGATGCTTGCACATGACTATCCAAACTGCCGTTTTGATTGAAACGTTGGTTGAATTGGGCGCTGAAGTAACTTGGTCTTCATGTAACATCTTCTCAACGCAAGATCACGCTGCTGCTGCTATTGCTGCCGCAGGTATCTCGGTTTATGCTTGGAAAGGTATGACAGCTGAAGAATTTGATTGGTGTATCGAGCAAACACTTTTCTTCGGAGAAGAGCGTCAGCCATTGAATATGATTCTTGACGACGGTGGTGATTTGACAAACATGGTGTTTGACAACTATCCTGAGTTGATTTCTGGCATCGGTGGTTTGTCGGAAGAAACTACAACAGGGGTACACCGTTTGTACGAGCGTATGAAAAACGGCACTTTGCACCTTCCAGCTATCAACGTAAACGATTCGGTTACTAAATCAAAATTTGATAACAAATACGGTTGCAAAGAGTCATTGGTGGACGCTATCCGTCGTGCTACTGACTTGATGTTGGCTGGTAAAGTAGCCGTTGTAGCAGGTTATGGTGACGTAGGTAAAGGTTCGGCTGAATCACTTCGTGGTGCTGGTTGCCGCGTTTTGGTTACCGAAATCGACCCAATCTGCGCATTGCAAGCAGCGATGGATGGCTTTGAAGTAGTTACGATGGATGAAGCTGCGACGCGCGCCAATATCTTTGTAACGGCGACAGGTAACATCAACATCATCAAAGGCCGCCATTTCAAATCAATGAAAGACAAAGCAGTAGTTTGTAACATTGGTCACTTCGATAACGAAATCGACATGGCTTGGTTGAACGAAAACTACGGTGCAACGAAAGAGCAAATCAAACCACAAGTTGATCTTTATACAGTAGATGGCAAAGAAATCATCGTCTTGGCAGAAGGTCGTTTGGTGAACTTGGGTTGCGCGATGGGTCACCCATCTTTTGTGATGTCAAACTCATTCTGTAACCAAACATTGGCACAAATTGAGTTATATACTAACCCAGGCAAATACGAAAAACAAGTTTATATCTTGCCTAAGCACCTCGACGAAAAAGTAGCGAAATTGCACTTGTCACACATTGGGGTGAAGCTTGAAACTCTTGATGAAGAGCAAGCTGCTTACATTGGCGTTACGGTAGAAGGACCATTCAAATCAGAATTGTACCGTTACTAGATTACAATTTGGCCTTTTTGCTCGGTCTGACTATCGTCTGACCGAGCAAAAAGGCCAGAGAGGGTCAGACGATAGTCAGACCGAGCAAAAGGGTCAGAGAGAGGGTCAGACGATAGTCAGACCCAAACAAAGTCAAAAAAAGGAAGACTTGGTCAGACGATAGTCAGACCAAGTCTTCCTTTTTACTTATTTGGTTGCGCAGTATAACGCAAGTAAGGTTTTACGATGCGCAAATCGCTGTATTTTTTCTGAGCGTCTTCCGTCGAAACAGCAGGTACCACAATCACATCTTCGCCTGGTTTCCAGTCTGCTGGCGTAGCAACTTGGTTATAAGCTGTCAGTTGAAGCGAATCAATAACGCGAATCAATTCGTTGAAGTTACGACCTGTTGAAGCAGGGTAAGTCAACGTAAGTTTAATTTTCTTGTCAGGGCCAATCACAAACACCGAACGAACCGTTGCTTTTTCGCTGGCATTCGGATGAATCATGTCGTACAACGTTGCCACGTTACGGTTTTCATCCGCAATGATTGGGAAATTTACTTCCGTGCCATTTACTTCGTTTATATCTGGTACCCAACGCGCGTGCGACTCCAAATCATCCACGCTCACCGCTATTACTTTTACGTTTCTTTTTGCAAATTCGCCCTTCAATAACGCCGTTTTGCCCAATTCAGTAGTACAAACTGGTGTAAAATCGGCAGGGTGAGAAAATAACAATCCCCAAGAATCACCTAACCATTCGTGGAAACTGATAGGGCCTTGCGTAGTATCTGCTTGAAAATCTGGAGCAATATCGCCTAATCTAAGTGACATGATAAATAAGAGTTTTTGTGGAACGAATATTTTTTACTTATAGACTATCGGCTTTATATGGTTAATCCGATAATTGAAAGCCTCTTTTCTGGGAGGCTTGATAAATGTAGTACAAACGTACGTTAAAAATTGTTCCAATTAACAAAAAATAAAACTAAACCTTCTGAGAAAAACGTTATTGAAAATAATTGTTTTAGCGTCAAGTACAGCATGTTTCGTAAACACCTCTTCTATCTATTTTTAACCACCTTTACCATTCCTGCTCGAATGTGGGCAGCTCACGTTGACTCCACCTCTGTCAAAACCAGTGACTCTACCCATACCCCTAAATCGCTCAAATTCCTCAAAGAAATATTTTCCAGTAGCCAAGACAGCACGAGGCGCGGCCCCAACCTAATGTACACCCTCAACTGGGACGCTAGAAGTTCGTTTATTGACAAAAAGTTTGTCAATATTTGGGGCGTAAATACAGGAATAAAATTTGGACGGAAGCGCCATGAACTTACCTTTGGGTACTATTGGCTTACTTTTAACTCATTTCTAAGGCTCATTGACTTACGTAAAAATGCTTCGCAGCGCATCAATTTGGGTTATTACACCAAAACAGATTTGTATTTTTTCAGCTTAATGTATTTCCCAAATATCATTGAGAACAAGCGTTGGCGTTTTAGCATACCTGTTGAAGTAGGTGTGGGAGCAACCCAAAGTTCAAGAAACAAACTTCTTAATGACTTGATGATTTGGCGGCGAAACGATATTTTTATGCCTGCCCAAGTTGGGCTCTTTCTTAAATGGAAAGCAACACGGTGGGTGGGTTTCAGTGCGCAGGGTGGCTATCGCTACGCGTTGTACCAAAAAAATGTACCCTCCAATTACAACGGCCCGTATTATAGTTTAGGCTTTACGATTGAAAGTGAAGTTTTTACGGATTCGTATCAATGGGCTAAAAAAACCATCAAAAAACGCCAAGAAAAACGGAGTAAATAGCCCAAAACTTAGCTTTACAAGGTATGAAAAAAATTGTTACTTTCGGTCAAATCATGATGCGGTTATCACCACCTGCTTTTGCTCGTTTTAGCCAAGCTCATCGTTTTGACATTACCTACGCTGGTGGAGAAGCCAACGTTGCGATTGCGACTGCCCAATGGGACGTTCAAGCCGTCCACGTGACCCGTTTTCCCAACAATGACATTGGGAAAGCTGCCATTATGTATTTGCGTAAATACGGCCTCGACACCTCTGAAATCCAGTTAGGTGGCGACCGTATGGGAATTTATTTCGTAGAAAATGGCGCCAACGCCCGAGCAAGCCAAGTGATTTATGACCGCCTCAATGACTCCTTTTGTACCCTTGAGGCTGATAGTTTTGATTGGGAACGGATTCTGACGGGAGCCGATTGGTTTCACTTCACGGGCATCACCCCTGCCCTGTCTGAAAGTGCCGCACAGGCCTGCTTAGAAGCTGTACAAACCGCCCGAAAGTTAGGCGTTAAAATCTCGGCAGACGTAAACTACCGTAAAGGTCTATGGAATTGGGGAAAAACACCACAGGAAATTATGCCAGAATTGGTATCTTACTGTGACCTCATCGTATGCGGCAATAGTAATGCCGATGATTTATTTGGGATTAAACCACTACCCGAGGATAAAAATAAGTGGGTATCTACCTCAAAACAAATCATGGAACGGTACCCTAATATAAAGCTAGTCCTTGACACCAAACGTGATTCCATCAGTGCATCGCATAATCAATTAAAGGGTAAAGCTTGGAACGGCGAGAAGTTTTACAAAACCACCACCTACGACATTCACCACATTGTAGATCGCATCGGGAGCGGCGATGCTTTTATCGCTGGCTTCTTGTATGGCTATGACTATTTTGACCAAAGTGTGCAGCACGCCCTTGAATTTGCGACCTCGGCTGCTGCCCTCAAACATACCGTAGAAGGCGATTTTAACTTGGTGTCTGTAGATGAAGTTGAGCGGCTATCTTCGGGTGATAGCTCAGGGAAACTTTCTCGTTAGAAAGATTTTTATATAAAATTTTTCTTTATATATTGTTTTGAACGATATTATCTTTAGTTTCGTAGTTAGAAGAGTAAACCTCCTACAACTATGAAACTATTTTTTTTATCGTCTATCTTCTTCGTTAGCTCATTTGCGTATTCGCAAGTAAAAATAATGACATTCTCAGAAGCCGAAAGTAAGCGACTGAGTATAAAGCAATTGGACAGCCTCTATCCTGGTTCTAAAAAGTTTTTTGAAGGTACAGCTAACACCTATTTTAAATCTGAGCAAGCCTTTTTGCTCAATGTGAACAGTCAAGCAAGGAAAAACAGCAACAAAAAAGACAATGGTACGCTGTGGAGTCGTTTTTATGTAAGTAAAGAAGGGCGGTTTGACTATTTCCTTTACAGCTTTGAGGGCAAAGTTTCGGAAGAATCAAAAACAAGAATCTTGGATTCTCTCCGTACTTACTTAGACAACTATCGTTTTCCCGTTAAGATTACAGCCGCTCACTCCTTTCACCAATTTATCAACATTGGGGTGACACGTCAGCTTCCCAAAGGACGCCACGTCATTACCACCCTCGAAGAGGCTATTGCCACCACTCGCCCCGATACAGTCAAGGTTCTGGCCCTCAATCAACTGGAACTGAAGGAAGTACCTGACGTTATTTATAAATTTACGGAGATGAAAGAGCTGAATCTAGGCGGAAACGAACTCAAAAACGTCAGCATAGATTTAGCCCGTTTGCCTAAACTTAAACATGTGTGGCTCAACAACAACCAACTTACTAACAACAGCTTAACGTTTACGGAGAACAAAACCCTCCGAATTTTAAATATCCAAAACAATCGTTTTACAGACGTACCAGCCGCGGTTCAAACCTGCAAACGTCTCTCCAGCTTATGGCTCGGTTACAACAAACTTACCCAGCTAAACGATGATAGTTTTCAAGGCTTGAGACGACTACGCGACATCAATTTATATTCGTGTGATCTCAGCACCTTACCCCAAGGAGTCAGAAAATTAAGAAAATTAGAAGTGATTGACCTCTATCATAACAATCTTTCCGAACTACCTTCGTCAATTGGGCACATGCGTCGATTACAGCAATTGGCACTTTCAAATAACCAACTGAATCAACTCCCCGCAAACCTTCGGAAACTGAGACGCCTACAAGCCATCTATGCGCATCACAATAAATTGTCGAGCCTTCCTAATCTCAAAAGATTGCGGCGGTTGACCATCCTTGACATTAATCATAATCAGTTTAGTACCTTGCCCAACTTTATTGGTACATTACGCGGGGTGGAAGAAATCGACGTCAGCTACAATAATTTAAGTGAGCTACCGCTACAAATGCCCAAATTGAAACGTCTCAAAAAACTATACCTTCGCGAAAACCCTGTTACTGAAGACCCTATGTTGTTGAGTCGCTCAAAACCAGTGATGGAAACCTTAACCCAAAACAAAACCGACATTTCTTACTAAAGTATTTTTGGGGAAGTAGTTGCAAAAATCGAATCGAAACTACATCTTTGCACTCCGTTTGGGGATGTAGCTCATCGGACTGGCGTACCAGCTGGTTAGAGCACTTAGCTAAACGTCACGCAACTAGTTCTTTTTTTCGGGGATGTAGCTCAGCTGGCTAGAGCGCTTGCATGGCATGCAAGAGGTCGTGGGTTCGAATCCCATCTTCTCCACGAAAACCCCTTAAACCCGCTTTTTAGCGGGTTTTTGCTTTTTGCGACATATTTAGAATTGAACTAGGAAAATCACTTTTATTTCCATAGCTCTTGTGGTCTACGCCACACAATACCTTCAACCGCTTCATTTTTTTCTAATATTTCTATCAATTTAGGTTTTGTTAATCCTTTTGGCAACTGGTCGGGCTGAATCACAGCGTATAGCTCCCTTTTAGACCAAAAATATATTTCTCTTTGGCCCGGTATCAGATTCTTTAAAACTTCTATGAGTTTTATGGAAAATGATTGCTTTTTCGTCGGCATGACCACCTTTTCTACAAACCCGATTCTTAAATTCCCGTAATTTTTCACCGCAATAAGCTGCCCTTCCGCTATCGTTACACTGGAAACAGCAACATCTTCTTTTACAGTTTGTGTTTCAATCTCTTTCCACCGCTTTTTTGCTTCCTGTCTGATATCATACTCACTCAAAAAGCGGTCAGCAATTACTTTAATATCGTCTCTTTTCAAAAGCCATTCCAAAAAATTCCAAATATAATCGTAATGGATTTCTTCTTCTTTGTTAAAAATTGAATCATCTTCGGCATACGCAGCATTACTGCGAATATGAAAGGAAAAATAGTGGGTTTCAATAAAACGTTTCCAAAATGCCTCTTGAAGAGCTAAATCAAATTCATAGTCTTTATTTTCCCCTTCTTTCAATTTGATCTCTATGTGTACACGGCTATAACGCTTGCCAAAATGATCTTTGATTTCGTTAAATACCCGAACATGGTCAACACTCTCTTTGAATTGACGGATAACTGACACATAAATACCGATTTTCTCAAAAATGTCATGGTGTAATTGATACATCTTCGTCGTTGTTTAGGTTTTTAAGAATGTAATCTTCGTCGCAATTTTCTAAATGCTCTCCAGTCCAGAATCATAAAATATTTCAAGATACGTTTATAAAAAAGCAAGTCTATGAAAAATTCGTCTTCATCAACAACCTTACATTTATTGAGCAGCATAATGTGTTGTGTAAAACCAATACCAAAAAATAGCTCAGGCGTAAGTCCATCAAATTCAAAATATAAAATATTCCTCAGAAAATTGCTTCATTTTTATCAAATTTCTGTAAGAAAATCCCTTCAAACTAGGCAATTCTTTTTGGAGGGCTTCGACAGTTTCTGTATCAAAATTTTGCAAATGAATCTCGGTTACTTTTAAGGTTTACGAAACTGCGGGCTTTACTTTCTCAGCGCCTCCCGCAGCACTTGCTGCAAAAGCTGCTCATTTTGGCGTTGCCCGTCTTTGATGCTTGCCTCCAACGCATCGCAGGTTTGCATCAGTGATTCTAGCTTTTCTACAATGCGCTGCTGCTCGGAGAAAGCGGGAAGTGGGATTATAATGTTTCCCAACTTTGTCCCGTTAAAATTTGCTTGACCGTTTTGTTGTATTATTTGAGGTTCAAGCTGAGTAGCTCTGCAAAGTGAACTATTAATGTAATTGGATATAAATTTCGAGCTGATTGCCATTAAAAACCTAACCCTAATCAAATAGGAGGCTAGAGTAAATGGTTCGTTTTTTTCAAAAATCCCAGTTTTACCTACTAATTCAAAACTATTTGTTCTGTTAAAAACCATATCCCCATTTTTAAGATATAGTTTCGGTAAGTCATTGATTTCTGATGACACATATTTTAGATTTGAATAGAGAATTTTCCCTTCTGTAGTAATATTACCCATTCTTAGCACAGGAATTTCGCCTTCCTCAAATGCCTTTTCAGATGTTCCATAAACAATTTCTTCTGCAATCTCCCCCAACCGACACCAAGTCCAATGTTTAGGAATCTCAAATGGGATTTCTTCGGGTTTGATGGGTGGTAGGTCTTTTTCTTTTTTGAGTTTTTTGGCGGCGATGAGTTGGGCTTTTTCAGCTTTGATTTTGGCTAAAAGCTGCTGACCCGTTTCAACCTGCCCACTCTCCTGTGAGAGAGAGGGAGTGAGTTTGCCCTGCATGGCTTCGCGCAGAAAGGCTTGGCGGAGTTGTTTGACCAAATCAAGCTGGTGGGTGAGTTCGGCGGAGAGTTGTGATACTGAGTTTTTTACAAAGAAAACCTTTACAACTTTCTCTTTAAATTCCTCGGGAATTATCGAAAGTTCAAGGTTATTGCTTTGTTGAATTTGATTAAGAATTGAAATGATTGAGTCTTGGGTTTCCTCATCGGGCAGAGGCAATAAGGTTTCTTTGATAAGCGATTGACTAATATTGGGTTGCGCCCCTCCCTTGCTCATCTCTATGAACTTATGACGGTGTTGCCTAAAAAACCAGAAAAGATAGTCCCTTTTAACATTTATACTTGGAAAAATAGCACAAACAGCCTGATTAGTAGCCGCTTTAAATTTCGTAATACCCGTTTTGCCAGCCGTTGCACCGTACATTGCCAATAACAAAGTCTCTTCCGGGTGTAATTTGGCGGATGAATTGGCTAATCCTTTTTCTGTAATAAATTCCTCAGCTTCTGTTATTTCGCTATCATTTAACTCTCCAGATTTTAGCCAAGGTATATCACCATTGTAATAATCAGCATTACTTCTTGAGGGTGTCCCTCCGCTCGTAGTTTCGGCAATTTCACCAATTTTTTTCAATGGATATTTGTGTTCTAATTCACTAAAGATGGCTTCTGCTACTAAAACAGAGACATTTGTTTTTTTTATATAGTCTGCGTAACTAATTTTCATTTGAAAATACTCTTTTGGTTTACCGCTTCTGTTTGGTTTATTGGTTTCTTTCGTTTGTCTCCTTTAGTTTTCTTTCGGCTTCAGCAGTTCTATTGCCCAAGAAAAACGAACCCAAAAGAAACCCACTTTTGCCAAAGCTTCCCCACGCAATTCTTATGTACACCACGCCTGCAAAAGATTCCTCACACGTAAAGACTTTTGTTTGTGATTTGGAATAAACTACTTTTGTAACTAACCACTGAAAATTTGAATAAATCGTAAGGGTAGTTTTAAAAGCAATTTTTGTACACTATAACCTGCACCTGCCGGGGTTGCCAGTACTGGCACGAGCTACAAAAGATTGCTTTTTTTTATGTCATTACCCTGCACTTTTGGGAGCCCTATCCATTTAGAGTTCCTTTCAACTGTCCCAACAAATCCTGACTTTTCGCAAACGAGGCTTGCAATAGCTGCATCAATTCGGCACTGCTGTACTCGTGGGTTTCTTCCTGTTTTACGGGGTTTTTGATGTCTAAGTCAAAGTTACGATCAATGATGGTCTGGATGTTTACTTTCCAACATAGCTCGCTTTCGGTGCGGTTGTTCCACCATGCTTTGATGGGGTCAAACTCTTTGGCTTGAATGGTCTTGGTTTTAGAATACGATTTTTGACCTTCGGGCAGGCGGTGTTCGTAGTACCAGATTTCCTGCGTAGCAAATCCCTCAGCACCCGCCTGCTCTGCCGAGCCACTAAAGGGCAGAGAATGAATATCTTTTTTCTCAAAAAACAACAAGTTGGTCGCCACGGTAGCATACGGCTGAAACACACTGTTGGGCAAGCGAATGATGGTATGGAGGTTGCACTCGCGCAGGAGGCGTTCGCGTACGCGCTGTTTTACGCCCTCGCCCGTGAGGCTGCCGTCGGGCAAGACAATGCCCGCGCGTCCGTTTGTTTTGAGCAAATGAATCATCAAAATCAGAAACAAATCGGCACTTTCTTTGGTACGGTAGTTTTGGGGAAAATTACTTTCGTTGCCGTTGGCCACAATACCTCCAAAAGGCGGGTTGGCCAAAATCACGTGAACGCGGTCTTTTTCGGTAAAATTGCTCAAAGGCTGGTCGAGTGCATCGCCAAAACGGATGTTGGGCACTTCAATGTCGTGCAAAATCAGGTTGGTCGTGGCCAACAAAAACGGCAGGGGTTTGTATTCCCAACCGCGCACATTTTCGGCAATGCTTTGGCGCTCTTCTACGCTGTTGGCCTGCGCTTTGAGGTGCTCAATGGCACAAGTCAGGTAGCCTCCCGTTCCGCAGGCGGGGTCGAGTATCTTCTCGCCAATTTTGGGGTCAAGGATATCCGTAATGAATTGCGTAATGGCGCGGGGCGTATAAAACTCACCGCTTTTGCCCGCGCTTTGGAGTTCTTTGAGAATCCCCTCGTACAGCTCACCAAAGGCGTGTCGGTCTTTGGCGACGTTAAAATCAATTTCGTTGAGCTTGTTCAACACTTTTCGGATATTGATACCGCTCTTCATGTAGTTGTTGTTGCCTTCAAACACCTCACGCACAATCAACGCGCGGCGGTTTCCTGTACTGATATTGATGTTGCGCAGGGCAGGGAAGAGTTTACGATCCACAAACTCCAGTAGCTCATCGCCCGTGATTCCCTCGTCGTCGCCCGCCCAATTGCCTTTTTCTCTTACCCAATGATACTCCTTCGGAATCGGCGACGTGTAGGAGTCATCCAACAGCTCTAGTTCTAAATCTTTGTCAGAAAAAATTTTGAGAAAAAGCATCCAGCCCAGTTGCTCAATCCGTTGGGCATCGCCGTTGAGACCCGTATCCTGCCACATTATGTCGCGGATGCTCTTAATCGTCCCAGAAATATTACTCATAAAAGGTTACGCTAATTTGTAGAGTTCGTTTTCCAATTCTTTTATTGCTTTGAGGTATTCGGCCTTAGTGCCAAACTCCCGAATGATTTCTACGGGAGAACCAAAATCGGTCAGGGGTTTTACCTTCAAAATATCCATGCTTTCGATGTTTTGAATGCCTTCATCGGCGTATTTGTCCAGCAGGGTTTCCAGTACTTTTTTGGCCTGTGGCCCATACTTGGTAAAATAATTACGCTTCTTGACGTTGTTGGCCCGTTCTTTCCGACTAAGGGGCGGCTGGTCATAAGCCACATGGCAAATTAAATCAAATAAATCCACTTCTTGGTCTACTGCCTCGTACAATGCCTCTACCATGACACCTTGTTCGAGCAGTTCGTTGATGATAGCTTCCTTACGTTCAGCACTGTTCCAACGGTGAAGGAAATCATCCAATGAAGCAAATTTTCCTTGAATAATCGTACGTGTATGGTCTTTGAGGCTAGTGGTGATGGGTTTGCCGTCGCGGTCAAAGTACAATTCACGACTGACCAAGATAGATACATCTACACCGTTGACGTAGATTTTTTGGCGAGGCTCCCGTACTTCGCCTCCAGCCCCCGAAGCTGTGGGGTATCTTATGACAGGCTTTTGAATGATTATCTCCTCTCCTGAACTTTCATCCAAGAGCGGTGCCTCATTGGTTTCTTCTTCCTTGATAATCCCGCTCAAATCTCCCTCTTCACTGATGGGCTTGATTCGGATGGGTTCTCCGTCAAACTCTTTATCGGCAAACAAATCAGTGGCATTCCGAAAGTCAAGTATGGTAAAATAGAGCTTATTGAATGCTTCGTTGATGCGCGTTCCTCGGCCGATAATTTGCTTAAATTTAGTCATGGAGCCGATATTGGCATCCAGCACAATCACCTTGCAGGTCTGAGCATCTACACCCGTGGTCATGAGCTCTGACGTAGTTGCAATGACGGGGTACCGTTGTTCGGGGTCAATAAAATTATCCAACTCACGCTTACCTTCATCATTATCACCCGTGATTTGCATCACGTACTTATAGTTTTGGGTCATCAAGTCGGCATTGTGACGGGCAACAGCCGACCGCATTCGTTCGGCATGATCAATATCTTCACAAAAAATGATGGTTTGGGCAAAGCGGTCATAGCCTTTCAAAAACTCAGTTAATTTTCGAGCCACGGTATCCGTACGCTCATCAATGGCCAAGTTTCGGTCATAATCAGTTCGGTTATACATGCGGTCTTCCACCAAGTTTCCTGCCTTATCGGTTTTGCCCTGCTCGGGTCGCCACCCTTCGGCATCTACATTGAGCGTTACACGTATGACCCGATAAGGAGCCAAAAAACCGTCGTCAATGCCTTGTTTGAGCGAATAAGTATAGACTGGTTCACCGAAGTATTCGATATTACTAGTTTCTTTACTTTCCTTGGGGGTAGCCGTAAGACCGATATGCGTAGCGTTTTTAAAATACGTCAGGATTTCGCGCCACGCACTTTCCTCTTTGGCACTTCCACGGTGGCACTCATCAATAACAATCAAATCAAAAAAATCAGGCGAAAACTGTTTATAGACATTGGCAGCCTCATCAGCCCCCGAAAGCCCCTGGTACAGTGCAAGGTAGATTTCGTAACTTTTATCAATCTGACGGTGTTTCACAACGGTCATTTTATCTTTAAAATGTTTAAAGTCGCCCCGACGCGTTTGGTCAATCAAGGCGTTTCGGTCGGCGAGAAAAAGAATACGTTTTTTTGCACCACTTTTCCAAAGCCTATAAATAATCTGAAAAGCCGTGTACGTTTTTCCCGTACCAGTAGCCATCACGAGCAAAATACGTTTCTGCCCCAACGCGATAGCTTCCACCGTTCGATTGATGGCTATTTGTTGATAGTACCTTGGTTTGCGCCCGCTACCGTCGAAATAATAGTCTTGTGAGGCAATTTTTTCGGTATCTATGGTGTCGATGCCTTTGTATTTTTTGTATTTCTCCCAAAGTTGTTGAGGAGTTGGAAAACTATCCATATCCAGTTCCGTTTCGATTTGTTCATTCGTTGCGGTACGGTCATGAAATAAGAAGCCGTCTCCATTGCTGCTAAAAACGCAAGGAATGTCCAGGATTTGTGCATAATTCAACGCTTGTTGCATCCCAGCTCTTACGGAGTGTTTGTTATCTTTGGCTTCAATAACCGCAATCGGGATATTGGACTTATAGTAGAAAATGTAGTCAGCTCGTTTTCTTTCGCCACGTGCCGTAAGTGTTCCACGGACATAAATCTTTCCGTCGGTAAAAAACACTTCTTCTAAAAATTGGGTCATTTTGTCCCAACCAGCTTTTTCAATGGCAGGAGTGATGTATTTCGTACAAATATCCCTTTCGGAGAGTTTTTTCTTATCCATTGGTACACAATTACTATAACTAACCTAATGTTGAAGATGAGGCTGTACAAAGAAATACATTTTAGAAGGGTTTTACTTATAGTTATAACTGAAATTTTAAATTTATTTACCAAATGACCTTATTCTCTTTTTTTGTTTCCAATTTTATTGGCCATTTGATGACTTTTTAGCGTTAACGATACTAACATTTAGTAAGTTTGGTTTCTAAACCCTTAACTAAACCCATTACCATTACTGCGATACACGAACCGAGCCATGGAAAATTGAAAAATGAGCAAATGACCACATTAAAGTTATACCAATAGTTGAGTAATTATTTACAAATAACGCCCCTTACTCCTTCCTCACCACCCAACTTTTAGCATTTTTCGATACGTTTGTGAGCTTGAGAATATAGTGCCCTTTGGGGAGGTGGCGGATGTCGCCTCGGAGTTTTTCGGCGTCTTTTTCTACATTGATTTCTATTTTTTTACCTGTGAAATCGTAACAAGCTAGCTCGTCATGCTCAGCTAAATTGCTTTCAATTGTAAAAAATCCAGCGGTGGGGTTGGGATACAGGCGGTATTCGTTGGCGTTTAGCGGTTCTTGCACCGAGGTAATTGCAAAAAGTACAGGCTCTGACAGTTCGCTTTTGCAGTTCCCCAACGTTACTTGTACATTATAAACGCCTTGTTTGGTTACCACATATACCGTATCGGTGGCATTCTGAATGGGTACATTGTTAAAGAACCACTGGTTTCCAGTTTTCGAGCTCGATACCAACCGCTCCCCTACTTGCCGAACGGTTGGTTTATTTACAACAATGGTCGTAAAACTCACGGTGTTTGAAGTTCCTAGGCCGCACCCAAGCTCATTGGTTACGTTAACTTTGTACTCCCCCGCCGACGTCACTTTCACCGTATTCGTCGTGGTTGTGTTGGCGAGTTGTCCATCTTTAAACCACTCATATTTGGGTTGTCCTGCGGGTTGCGCGGTTAACGTCACACTTTCCCCCAAACAAACCGCCCCTGTTTTATCTGAAGCAATACTAGCCGCTGCCACCGTAATGATGGTAAAACGGCTAGAGGTATAGGGGCGGCAAGAACCGCTCACACCGTCTAACGAGGCCACAATAAAATACTTACCCGCCGTTTTGGGGAGGGAAATATTCGCCAAGGTAGCCTCAGTTTTGTTGGCAGTCAAGGCACTGTTTGCCACTACTCCCAACAGCGTACCACTCGTAGCGTACGCCTCATCCTCAGACAAAGGCTCGGTAGTCGTCAGCCGAAACCGTACGCTTTGATTAGTAATCCCATTGATGCCTTTCAGCGAAACGGTTGCGGTAGCACCTGGACAAAAAGAGGTTTCGTTTGAGTTGATGGTAATTGGGGTAGCCATCGTAATCCCTGAACCACAGCAATAAGCTGGCGGATCGAGCGGATCCGCAAATTGTTCCAATGGCACCGCATTCACAAAATTTCGCTGCCCCGAACGAGAGTAAAAACTTGGCCTCACATTTAAGGCGTATTTTTCTGCCAACTTCACAAATTCGTCCGACTCATCCAAAACCGATATGGCTCCAAAGCACCCATTCCCTTTGAACTGAAAAAGAGCTACAGCCTTGTCTTTCGTAAACCGACCGTAGATGGTTTCGGTCGCAGCTTTCCCAATAACGTAGTAGCGATAGGCGTCGCTTAGTGAATTAAAGAAAGATTGGTTGGGTTCATTGGGTCCCAAACGCAACGGCGTTTTGTCCCATTCGCCCTTCACCCCAATGACCTCACTTATTAAAAATGATTTTGGTACGCGCAAAGTCACTTGGGCAGTTGGCCCCCGTTCGGCGGTGTCTGCATTGAAGGTATTTGGCGTATTATACCCTGGAATTATCCAAACGGTATATAATTGCTTAACGGTTTCGTATGTAATTTGATAACGAATGGTATTTGTTGAAGATTGGCCTTTTAATTGACCAACCAGCGTAAACAATAAAAACCAAAAAATCAAAATTCTTTGTTTCATTTCAATGTTGCTTTTAGTATTTATTTACGTCAAAAAACCGTATTTTTATTTCATGATAAATCAAACCGAAAATGCGTTTACTTGGCTATTATACCATAATTTTATTTCCAATTCAAATTTACGCTCAGTGTAACCCCCCTCAAGTAAAAAAATCAGTATTAGCGACTGTCGAGGGCTCATTAGCAACTGTAAAAATATTGGACGCACAACCCGACGAAAGGTATCACCTTTACCGTACTTCTTTTTCGTCAAATTCATTTGAAAAAATAGCCACGATTACCTCTTCTCAATTTAGTGATACAGAGGTCGATCCTTCGGCAGGAAGCTACTGTTATTACGTGAAAACTGAGAATAATTGTGGTCAAATTTCGGAACCTTCCAACAGCGTTTGCACCATTTATTTGAAAGGAAGGGGGCGAACACTTCAATGGAACTCTCCTTTTCCAAGCCATTCCAACGTAATCCAGTATAAAGTTAGCAAGATTGACTCGCCTCCCACAGACGTGTCAGATTGGCAATATGCGGAGCGATTCACCTTATCAAGTCAATCCAAACCCAATGATACTTACCGTGTTACGGCATCTATAACCATCGAGGTCAATGGGCATATTGTTTCAACCGAGTTATATTCTTCGTTGTATGAGCTAATTGACCTCCCTGGGATTTATCCACCCGATGTTTTTACGCCCAATAATGACAACATCAACGACACTTGGGTTATCTCATCTTATTTAATCCAAACATTTCAGTTGAAATTATTTGACCGCAGCGGTGTTGAAATCTTTGTATCAGACTCACTATCAAACTCATGGAATGGGCAACTTCCAGATGGTAGTCAAGCTCCTAGTCAAGTCTATTCTTATGTTATTAACGCTACTGATTTTTTTAATGAACAGTGGCAACAAACTGGTAAAGTATTACTTTTAAAATAACGAAAAATAGGACTACCTAATCAGGCAGCCCTATCCACTGATTAAGAAGAAGACGAAAACCATTCGTCTTCTTCTTTTATACCCTTACCCTTTTGTGAATTTCTTGGTGATTATTTTATTGTCTTTATCAGTTCGGATTAAATAAGAACCCGAAGAAAGTTTTTCTACATTAATCTTCATTGTATTTATACCCTGCTTTGCAGTTTCGTACGCATCGTATCTGACGACCCCCGACGGGTCGATTATTTCAAGATGAACTTTACCACCGTCACTTTTTGAGAAATATTTTACATTCACGTCATTGACGGCTGGATTTGGGTAAGCAATAATACCGTTAGCATCATCCAACTCATTTACCATAGCTGATCCAACTGATGCCTGTAGTTTTTTTGCCAATTGAGTCAACACGTTACTCAATGTAATTGGCTGTGAGAACTGCTCTAAAGGTCGAGCAGAGACACTTGGTTGTTGTCCTGAACGCGAATAGAAACTGTTTTTCACATTCAAAGACATTGATTGAAAGGCGATGCCCACAAAAGGATCATTGCTATCCAACACCGTTACCTCTTCTGGTTTTGCCCCTGTTCCCTTAAAGCGGAAAAGTGCAACAGGCTCACCTTCTTTAAAAGAGCCATAATTCGTTTCTGCAGCCTGTTTTCCTACTACATAGTATTCAAACTGTTGATTAGCTCCCGCTTTCAGCAACTGAGCTTCGCTTCCAATTCGGCTAGGAACTTTGTCCCAATTCCCACGAATATCCTCTAAACTCGTTAGCTTAAATCCTTTAGGCACCTTGATTGTTACCTGTGCAGTCGCTCCTTTTTCTTCTGAATCTGAATTATAACGATTGGGGGTATTATACTGTGGCACTACCCAGGCAGTAAAGGCTTGTTGCGCCGCATCATAATCGACCATATAATGAACCCCAAAAGGAGATGCACTCTGACTATGCCCTTTTATTCCTACCAACAAGAGCGAGCAGACAACTGCGATTTTTTTTATACTTCTGATTTCCATTGCATTTCAACTTGGTTAGGATAGCAAGGGGCTTTAAAAAGCCCCTTGTTACTATTTTATTTCTTACGTTTTTTAACCGCTACAGGTACACATAATTGTACAGGACAACAATTTACACCCGCTTCGATAATCACTGGACAACACCCTCCTGCTGGACAAGCGCCGTTGGTAGCAGTGTAGGTATAAGTACCAATCTCCGTTAATAGCACAACATTACCCGTTGCTACGGCAGTTGTTCCTCCATTTTTAAACCATTGTACATTTGTATAAGTAGCTGGTACAGTTACTTCCACTTTTTCTCCTGTACACAATTTTACTGGTACAGTCGTACATGCACTTGCTTCGTTGTTATCCGAAACAGGATCTGTTTGGTCAGATGAGATTATTTTGGCTGTATTGAACCAAACACCTTCTCCTAACAATTTTGCTTTCAATGTTAACACTGCGCTATCACCAGCTGCCAAATTTGGAATTGTCCAAAGCGGATTAGAATACGTTCCCTTGCTAGCGGTTGCACTGACAAATTGCATCCCTGTCATCAAGCTATCTTTCAGAACAACATTGGTTGCGGCATCAGTACCAAGGTTTTTAACAACTACAGTATAGGTAATTTCATCCCCAATTACTGCTGTTTTTTTATCGGCTACTTTGGTCACTTTTAAATCCGCACTTCCAGTAGAAACAGTTCTTGCCAAAATAAACACAGTTGCCGTCGCACATTGCTTTGGATTTTGTCGGTCACACACCTGATACACAAATTTATCACCACCTGTATATCCTGCGTTTGGCGTGTAGGTAAATGTTCCATCTGAATTGATAACCACTGTTCCGTTGCTTGGCCCTGACACTGGCGTTGTTGTAATATCAAGGCCAGTATTTGAGTTGTCTTTGTCATTGGCAATGATATTTCCAGTTGCTGTACCCGTTGGGCTTCTAAAGAACAAATCATCGTTAGCCGTCGGTGGAATTGCTCCTGAGTTGGCAGGATAAACATTCAAATCAACCCTAGCCGTATCACACAAAACAGGCGTTCCATTGTCACACACACGATACAAGAAAAAGTCATCTCCCGTAAAACCTGTAGCAGGTGTATAGGTAAATGTCCCGTTCGGGTTAAAAGTTAATGTACCATGTGTTGGTTGCTGAATCACCGATGCTGTGAGGGTTTGGCCTGCATCAGGATCTTTATCGTTTAAAATGACATTTCCCGAAATAGGTTGTTCTTGGGTAGTTGCGAATTTGTCACCAATGGCCACAGGGGGATTATTACCCGAAGGATTTGTGGGTCTAACTGAGATAGATACGGTTGCTTCATCACAATTAGCGGGGCTTCCGCTATCACAAACGCGATACACAAAGCTATCGTTTCCAGTAAACCCATTTGCGGGAGTGTATGTATAAGTTCCGTTTGCATTTAATACAACTGTACCGTGTGCAGGTGCTTGAACTGGAGTGGTCGTAACCACAAGCGGTCCTGTACCTGTAGATAAGTCATCATTGGTAAGCACATTTCCTGAAACAGCCGTATTTTGATTTGTGATATTATCATCATCATACGCAAAGATATAAGGACTACTACACAAAGCTGGCCCGCCCGTTACATTTGAGAATTGTTCTCTTGGATCAACATTTCCACCCGCAGGCTGTCCTGAACGTGAATAGAAACTATTGGCTACATTTAAACTATACGTGGAATTAGCCGCCGTAATGAACGGGTCTCCTGGAGGAAGTACACGCACTGGCCCAAAACAAGTTGAACTTTTGAATGTAAATAAAGCAACTGGCGTACCATTGGCAAATGAACCATAATTTGTTTCATCCGTTGTTTTACCGATTACATAAAATGCAATATTATTCGGGACAGTTGAAGGGTACGTTTGAGTAAGCCCATTGATAATTTGGCCCTGCCCAAGTTTGTCGGGCGATTTTTCCCATGTACCCCTTACATCTGTAATATTTTGAATCACAAAGTTTTTGGGAACAACAAGGGTGAACTGGGCGGTGGCTCCTATTTCACTGGTTCCAGCATTGTTGGTGTTGGGAACATTGTAATTAGGAATTACCCACGCAGTGTAAGTTTGACTGGTTGCGTCAAAAGTTACTTTGTAATTAACGGTGTTTGAGGATTGCTGGGCCCAGAGCGTGTTCATCATTCCCATTACAAGCCCAAAAACGAGGCAGAGAGCTTTCTTCATAAATTTTTAAGGTTTAAAATTGGTTTTTGCTTCTTCTTTCGTATCGAGTTTGAAGTGGAAGCCTTGGTGGGCTTCCACTCTATTGTTGGTTAGGGAATTTGCTCTTTAATGATGAAGAACTTCTGTCCTAAGGTATTGCCAGGATGGTTCTTAATGATGTTTTGATAAATGTATTCCACATCATTGCCTGTACCTTGGAAGATAGCATCTCCGTTGAGATTAATATCTCCAGAATAGTAGCCTTTAAGCGTGTAAAACTTACTTACAAAGACATTGCCTACGTAGTTGATTACTTGCTGGTAGATAACGTTCACGTCATTATCCGTTCCTTGGTAAATCACTTGATTGTCGAAGAGTGAATTACCAGCCCACAGCGCAACCCCTTGTACAACATCCACTTGCGCCTTATTGATGACGTTCGTTTCGTCCAAGTTATAAGTCGGAGTAGTCGTTTTACGGAAATCAATTACCCCACATGTACTACTCATATTCACTGGAGTCTTACTCATCACACCCAAGTGATTACGGTGTTTTACTACCACATAATAACTATCTGGTGATGCAGAGTTAAAGGTTACTGCGCTAACTCCATCTACATCTACAATATCACCATCACGTTGTAAGAGCGCCGAACGGCTATCAACAACAGTCGTTGGGCTTGTCTTACTACGTAGTTCTACGAATACCCAGTCAACAATAGCATCTTTACCAGATGGGCTACTTGCGCCAAGTACCGCCAAAGAACTGGTATTGGCCGTAGTTAAGCCAGTCATTCCCATAGCTGGGTATGGACTTGTAGTTGGCAAATAACCTTTCACTCGTAAGTCATCTCGCATCAAGGTATCTGGCAACAACACCCCAAACAAAGCTCCTTGTAAGTACACTTTTGCCTGTAAACATACCTTCGTCTCTGGTGGCAACACAGCAATTATTACCGTTCCGAGGGTACATAGTTGTGGGTTACCGCTATCGCACACTTTGTAAGTGAAGATATCTGAACCAATGTACCCCGTCGTTGGTGTGTAAGTATATGTACCATCCGAATTAAACACCACCGTTCCGTGCATAGGATCTGTTTGTTTGCTGAACGTCAACGTTTGACCTGCATCTGGATCATAATCGTTTCTAGACACGTCACCACTCTTCGGCGTATTGAGCGCTGTGATAATTGCATCGTCAATAACCACTGGCGGCTTGTTGCCCGCAGGTGGAATGGCAAGTACATTGATAGTAACGGTTGCCGTATCGCACAAACTTGGTGTACCATTGTCACAAATCTGATACGTAAAACTATCGGTACCAACAAACCCTGTAGTTGGTGTATATGTGAACGTACCATCACTGTTGGCAATAACCGTACCATTTGTCGGATTAGTCAACTTAGTTGGCGTTCCTAACGTACCATTTGGCGTATTTATTAAATCAGGGTCTGTATCGTTAGGTTTAACAGCAATTACTACTGCAGTATTCTGATACGTCTGTGTATTATCGTCGTTCGCAACAGGTTTGTCATTCGCAGGTTTTGGATTCGGTACGATGTTAATCACCACACAAGCCGTATCTTTCAATCCTACATTGTCCTTCACTTCGTAGCAGAAACCGTCTTGACCCGTCACTCCTGGGTTTGGCGTGTAAGTGAACGTACCGTCTGGATTCAAACTCACCGTTCCTTTCGTCGGTGGCGTCACTGGCGTCGTCGTTACTGTCAACGGTCCACCTTCAGGATCATCGTCGTTCGTCAACACGTTACCCACAAATGGCTTGTCTTGCGGCGTTTCAGCAATGTCGTTGGTGGCAATTGGCGGATTATTTGCTGGTGGCAATATCGCAATCACTACCGTCGCCGTATCGCACGCGCCGCTTGGGTCACATACTTTGTAGGTGTAGCGGTCGCTGCCTACAAAACCTGTCGTTGGCGTGTAAGTGTAGGTGCCGTTTGCATTCTGTACCACCGTCCCGTTTGTCGGATTCGTCACTTTCGTGTACGTCAACTCTGCCGCCGTGTTGTCCACGTCGC
>NZ_JBYFCK010000002.1:393695-644635 GCF_057652155.1 Runella sp. R0.1_18 | reverse complement strand
CTTGCATGTATTAGGCCTGCCGCTAGCGTTCATCCTGAGCCAGGATCAAACTCTCCATCGTAAATATTATAAAAATTAAGACTTGCGTCTTTGTACTGTTACGCGTCCTGTCGTTTGTTTTCTTCTCACCATTCTGTCAAAGAACTTTTGCTCAAGTCGCTCTCAAGCAATGTGTTAACTCCGCTCGTTAACTTATCTCCTCTTCCTCTTTCCTCGTTTCGGGTTGCAAAGGTCTGACTTTCTTTTCTAATTTCCAAAAAAATTTTGAACTTTTTTTTCAACCTTCAAAATCTCTTCTCCTTTATCAGCTCCCCTTTATTTCTTTCGGGTTGCAAAAGTCTCACTTTTTATTTTAACATCCAAATTTATTTTTGATTTTTTTTACTTTTCAAAATTTTATTTGGACTCTAATCCCCGCCCTCGTTGTTTGGGGTTGCAAAAGTCCCACTTTTATCAGCACTTTCCAAATATTTACACAACTATTTTTGAAAATAATTCGCAATACCCTATCAACCAATTTATTATACCTACAAAAAAATCCCCAACTCCTCACCAAAATACCGCAAAACGTGCTCCCGCAAAACGTTTTCTTGGCTAATTAATGAGATACGAGGGAGTTTTTCGTTCAATTTCCAGTGCGGCCAACCATCTTTATCGAGTCCTTCAAGAGTATAAAAGCCCGATAAACTGAGAACTTTACAGGTAGCAATGTGCATTAAATCCTGTTTTTGCTCTTTTGTAAAGTGCAAAGGCCCTTTCCCCAGCTCTTGAACTCCTATTAAAAATAACACGCTGTTCAAATCTTCTGGTCTTTTACCTACCATTGACTGGAGCGTATCCAATAATTTTTCCCAGTTCTGTTCCAGTTGTTCGTTTACCTCTATCATATCCTTTATATATATAAGCACTATTTAGAAAGTTCGTCCCAATACTCAACGGCACGACGTAGGTGTGGAATCACGATTGAGCCGCCGATGAGCGTGGCGATTGAGAAAACTTCTTGAATTTGTGGTTCGGTTACGCCCAATTCTTTACATTTTCCTAAATGATATTTTACACAATCGTCACACCGAAGTACCATCGAACACGCAAGCCCCAACATTTCTTTGGTTGCTTCATCGAGATGCCCTTCCGAATAACAATTTGTATCCAAATTGAAGAGACGTTTAATGATAAGATTATCGGACGACATGATGCGGTCGTTCATTTTGGTCCGATAGCTATTGAAATCTTCTACAAGTGACATACGTATAAATAGTAAATGCTTTGGTCAATGATATGGTTAACAAAACTGAGGTTATGCCTATTTTGTTCCCTACCTTGACCAAAGCATTGATTCAACAATGAATTAATGTATGATTAATGAGCTGATAGTTCGCTCATTTTCTGTTTATGAACAGAAGTAATTTCTATCAAATCAGCGACTAACCCCGTCCAGCCCATTTGGTGGGATGCCCCTAGGCCATCTCCGTTATCTCCATTAAAGTATTCATAGAATAAGTACAAATCTTTGAAGTGTTCATCTTCTTGGAACAACTTCGATGAAGTATAAACTGGAATGTTGCCGTTTGCATCTCTACGGAAAATATTAATCAGTCGCTCTGCTACACACATCGCTGCTTCGCGAACAGTCATAACATTGCCCGAATTGGTGGGGTATTCAATCTCATAGTCGTCGCCATAATAGTTATAGAACTTTAACAGTGAATCGACGATTAGGAAGTTAAGCGGGAACCAAATAGGGCCACGCCAGTTAGAGTTTCCACCGAAAATACTACTTTCGGATTCGGCAGGGGTATATTTTACGCGAAGTACTTCCCCATTTACGTAAAACTCGTAAGGATGTTTTTCGTGAAACTTTGACAAAGCGCGAATGCCATAGTCGGACAAAAATTCTGTTTCGTCAAACATTCGTTTGAGCAACATCTTCATTCGGTGACCGCGAAGTAAAGCCAATAAGTGTGATTCCCCTTTGCCTGGTTCATGCCAACGAGACACCAACGACGCCAAATCGGGGCGATTGGTGAGTACCCACTCTACCCTTCTTTTAAAGTCTGGAAGCTTTTCGAGCAAATCGTCGTCCAAAATCTCGACGGCAAACAGCGGAATCAAGCCGACCATCGACCGTACCTTTAACAACATTCCCTTTTTGTCGGGGGTATGAAGTACATCATAATAGAACTGATCTTCTTCGTCCCAAAGGCTAATTTTATCACCTCCCAACGATTTCATAGCAGCCGCAATGTGCAAGAAGTGTTCAAAAAACTTCGACGCCATGTCTTGGTAGGCAGGTCGAACCAACGAAATTTCGCAGGCAATTCGAAGCATATTCAGTGTGTACATGGCCATCCAGCCAGTTCCATCGGCTTGTTCCAAATATCCTCCCGTTGGTAGCTCGGCACTTCTATCAAATACCCCAATATTATCAAGCCCTAAGAAACCACCCGAGAAAACGTTGTTTCCTTCGGCATCTTTACGGTTGACCCACCACGTGAAGTTGAGCAATAGTTTATGAAAAACGCGTTCTAGGAAGGCCACATCTCCTTGTCCGTTCATTTCACGGTCAATTTCATAGACTTTCCAAGTCGCCCACGCGTGTACGGGCGGGTTTACGTCCGAGAAGTTCCATTCGTAAGCAGGCAACTGACCATTGGGGTGCATGTAATACTCCCGAAGAACTACCGCCAGTTGTCGTTTGGCAAAATAAGGATCAAGTCGAGCCAAGGTAACGGTATGAAATGCCAAGTCCCAAGCCGCAAACCAAGGATACTCCCATTTGTCGGGCATCGACAAGATATTGGCCGTGTACATGTGTTTCCACGTAAGGTTACGCGGATAGGCTCTTCCTTTGAACTCGAACGGCATTTTAGGGTCACCTTTGAGCCATTCGTTTACATTATAATAAAAGAACTGTTTGTTCCACAACATTCCCGCAAAGGCTTGACGCTGCACGGTACGAAGTTCAGGATCAGTAACATTTTTTTGCAAGTCGTCGTAAAACTCATCGGCTTCGGCTTTGCGTTGCTCAAAAATGTCGTCAAAATCCTCAAACGCGTTCGTCAAGTGGGTTTGATTTGAAAAGCGAAGGCGAATTTCTACGCTTCCGCCAGCAGGTACTATTTTTTTATAATGCCCCGCCGCTTTCGAACCAATTTGATTTCGATTGATGTACTGCTTTTTCCCCGTAACAATATAATTATTGATACCGTCTTTGGTGTAAGGGATGGCATTGGGTTTTCCAAACATCTTTTCTGTGTTGGTTTCGTTTTCACAGAAAATTAGCTCATCGGCTCCATCCAAATAGAACTTATACCGTCCCAGCAAGCGATGGTTCACGTCAATTTGACGATTGGCAATACCATTCAGGATAGGCTTGTAGTTGAATTGCTCGTACCCCCACGACCAAGTATTGCGAAACCAGAGTGTGGGCAGAATAGTCAAGGGAGCTTCTTTGGTATAGCGGTTATGCGCCGTAATTTTTACCAACAAGTCGTTTTCATCGGCTTTGGCGTACTCTATATATATATCAAAGTAGCGATTATCATTAAAAACACCCGTATCCAAGATTTCATACTCGGGTTGAAGGCGATTTCGTTTGCGGTTTTCCTCCGATAGTTTGGCATAAGGAAATGCTTGCTGCGGGTATTTATACAGCAATTTCATGTACGAGTGCGTCGGTGTACTGTCGAGATAATAGTACAATTCCTTCACATCTTCCCCGTGGTTTCCTTCGGGGCCTGTTAGGCCAAACAAACGTTCTTTGATGATGGGGTCATGGTGATTCCAAAACGAGAAAGCCAAACAGACATGGCCTTTATTATCGGAAATACCACCGATACCATCTTCACCCCAACGATACGCGTACGAACGAGAAAGTTCGTGTGAGATGAACCCCCACGAATCGCCCCAGTAACTATAATCTTCGCGAACAGTTCCCCATTGGCGTTCAGCCAAGTAAGGCCCCCATTTTTTCCAGCCTTTGTTGTCGGCACGCGCATGAATACGCTTTCTTTCGGCAGTATCTTTCATTGTGTATTAGAGTGGGTTATTACAAGGAATTACAAAAATAGCGGAATCAGCGATAGGTTTTTCTGCAATTTTGCATCAAATAAGCATTTATTCCCATCTTCAACTATCTTTTTTATGTATTTTTTGCGCTGGAAACTACTATTTATCTTTCTATGGGGCAATATCCCCCTGCTTTTTTCTCAAGTTTATTCTTCTACCTCGACCATCGCACTCGTAGGAGCAATGGACGAAGAAATCGAATTACTTCAACGTTCATTGCAACATTCCAAGACAAAAATCATCCACGGTATTCCTTTTTATACGGGGAAAATTGGGAAACAGAAGGTCGTTATCCTAAAAACAGGAATTGGAAAAGTAAATGCCTCCATGGCTGTAGCTTTTCTCCTCAACGAATTTCGTCCTAAACAGCTGATTTTTACGGGAATTGCGGGAGGTTTACACCCCGATTTGGAGGCAGGAGATATTGTGATTGGCAAACAAACGCTCCAATACGATTATGGCCAAGCGACCAACGACAGTACATTCACCCGCAGTACCCGCAATCCGATGACGAAACAACTCAATCCATTGTATTTTTTGGCTGACTCTATTTTATTAACAACTGCTCAAGAAGCAGCCAAGCACACCGATTTTCAAACCTTGGGCACGAATCATCGTTCACCAAAAATTTTGACAGGAACCATTGTTACGGGCGATTTGCTCGTTACTTCTGAAAATAAGGCCAACGAACTACGCCGAAAGTTTGGGGCGGATGCCACCGAAATGGAGGGAGCCGCCGTGGCTCAAATTTGCTGGCAACAAAAAGTGCCTTGTTTGGTTATCAGAAGCATGAGCGACAAAGCCGACAGTAAAGCGCGCGACAGCATCGAAAATTTTAAACAGGTGGCATCTTACAATTCAGCGCACCTTTTACTAAATTTATTGGGGAAACTTCCCTAAAAAGGTGCATTTTGTGACATCATTCATTCCCTAAATCAGGTCAATATGACTAACCGTGAATTTCATCAACAGCTTTTAGACGAATTGAACCGTCGTTACGAAAAAGTAAAATTAGGCGGTGGACTTAAAAACATCGAAAAACACAAAGCCAAAGGAAAACTAACCGCCCGCGAGCGCATCAACTATTTGGTGGATATTCCCAACGATTTTGTGGAAGTGGGGGCTTTTGTGGGAGAAGGTATGTATCCCGAAGAAGGCGGTTGTCCATCGGGTGGTGTGGTAATTGGTATCGGGAAAGTATCGGGGCGGCAATGCGTGATTGTGGCCAACGATGCCACCGTGAAGGCGGGCGCTTGGTTTCCGATTACGGCCAAGAAAAACTTACGGGCTCAAGAAATCGCGATTGAGAACCAACTCCCTATTATTTATTTGGTGGACAGCGCGGGTATTTACCTACCCCTCCAGGCCGATGTATTTGCTGATAAAGAGCATTTTGGGAGAATTTTTCGGAATAATGCCGTGATGTCTTCCATGGGATTGCTGCAAGTAGCGGCCATTATGGGCAGCTGCGTGGCGGGCGGAGCCTATTTGCCTATTATGTCGGACGAAGCGCTGATTGTAGAAGGAACGGGTTCGATATTTTTGGCAGGGCCTTATTTGGTCAAAGCCTCCATCGGTGAAGATGTGGATGCCGAAACCTTGGGAGGTGCCTCCACGCACTGTGAAATTTCGGGCGTTACCGATAATAAATATCCTGACGACCCTTCGTGTTTGGACGCTATCAAACGGATTTTTGACCGACTTGGTCATTCGCTTGAAGCTGGTTTTGACCGCATCGCTCCCGCTTCACCCCAAAAAAATCCCGACGATATTTTTGATTTGCTCCCCCCCGACCGCAACAAACCTTACGATATGCGGGAAATCATTGAGCGAATTGTGGATAATTCTGAGTTTGAAGAATATAAACAATTGTACGGCCAAACTTTGCTCTGTGGTTATGCACGAATCGACGGCTGGTCGGTCGGAATTGTCGCTAATCAGCGAAAAATGGTCAAAGCAAAAAAAGGAAGTGGAAGCGGCAACGAAATGCAAATGGGTGGCGTGATTTACTCCGACTCGGCCGATAAAGCTGCCCGTTTTATCATGAACTGTAACCAAAAGAAAATTCCGCTGGTATTTATGCACGATGTGACGGGTTTTATGGTGGGTAGCCGTTCGGAACAAGGAGGTATCATTAAGGATGGAGCAAAGATGGTGAATGCCGTAGCCAACTCAGTGGTGCCTAAATTCACGTTTATCATCGGAAATTCTTACGGCGCGGGCAATTATGCCATGTGCGGAAAAGCGTATGACCCACGCCTGATTTATGCGTGGCCAACGGCCCAATTGGCCGTCATGAGTGGAGCTTCGGCGGCCAAAACGTTGCTCCAAATCCAAGTAGCAACGCTTAAAGCAAAGGGTCAGGCGATTGACCCAGAAGTGGAAAAAGAGCTTTTATCCGACATCACCAACCGTTACAACGAGCAACTTTCACCGTATTATGCCGCCGCACACTTGTGGACCGACGGTATTATTCATCCCTTAGACACGCGGCGAATTATTTCGGCAGGTATCGAAGCGGCAAACCATGCACCTATCCAAAAACCATTTAACGTCGGTGTCATTCAAACGTAATAGTTGTCAGCCCCCCCCTTCCAAGAACCACGATGAATAGTTTGCGCTTTTTAGTACTTTTTTTTCTGGCCCACCAAGCCTGGGGTCAACCGTTTGAGCCTTATTTTAAAGAGCTTAGTGAGCAATTGCATTTAGCTCCTCCCAAATTACCTAAAGGCTCCTACCAAGTAAGGCTTTGGGTGAATGTCTCACTTGCTTTTGGGAAGGCTCAAGAGGTATATATCATTACCCAAAAACGAAAAAAATTGTTACTCGAAAAGCGCACGCTTTATCATACAAAAGATGGATTTTTGCGTTCTGCGGTCGATTTAAAAGCAGAAGTAAAGGATAAAACCTTTTTCAATGAGCTAATAGCCAACGCTGTGTTAACAAGTCGCGACCAATCCATTATTACGGATTCGTTATACAATGTCTATCGTTCTTTTAAACAAACGACTCGGGTAGAAATACAGGATGGGGAAGTAAAAGTGATTTCTAATAAGCCCCCAAAATTGACCATGTTACTAGATGGAACCACGTATTATTTTGAGGTGATGGGAAACGATTTTTTCAGAAAGTATGAATTTCATTCGCCCAAAGCATACGCAACGACATACCCTGAACTAGAAGAATTGAGTCGAAACGTAGATTTAGTACGGCGTATTTTTATTGCTTTTTTAGAAAAAAGCCGCGACATATCGTAGTTATGACTTTGCCCCAAGTAACCGTCATTTTACCCGTTTTGAACGGTGAAACTACGCTCGCAAGGGCAGTAGAGTCGATTCTACACCAGACCCATCCGCATTGGAAATTGTTAGTGATTGATGATGGCTCCACCGATGCTACCTTGGAAATTGTACATTCATTTCAAGATTCTCGGATTACCGTAATCAGTGATGGACTTCACAAAGGCATTGTTGCGCGACTCAATCAAGGGGTGGAGCTCGCCGATACACCATACATAGCACGAATGGACGCCGACGATTTTTCTTTGCCCGAGCGATTAGAACAACAACTTCATTTTCTGGAAAAGCACCCCGAAATTGACCTCGTAGGCACCGCCATTTACTTAGTTAAACCCACTGGCGAAATAATTGGAAAGCGTATATTTTCTACTTTGCATTCGGGTATAATTTCAAAGCCTTGGCTCAAAACCATTTCCATCGCTCATCCCACTTGGTGTGGACGTACCGCATGGTTTAAAAAATGGCCTTATCAAGATTTTACCCGAAATGAAGACCAAGAACTTCTCCTGAGGGCATCTTCTTCAAGCACATACTCAAATCTTTCAACTCATTTGCTAGAATATACCTTTAAAAATAATTTCTACCAAAATTTCCAAACTCGCTTGAGTTGGCTAATCGTTTTGGTAAAATATTATCTAAAAAAAAGGCAGTTTATTGGATTATTCTTAGGTATATCTGTATTTTTTGTAAAAATTTTTATGGATTTTGTGCGAAAGTGCTTGCATTAATTACCTATTTTAAAGTCACCAAGGTTTTAAAAAGTGACTCATTATGAAGGTAATACACACATTCACTGTACCCATTTCGCTTTGTTTCTTAGAAAACCAATCGTCGTTTTGGAATATAAATAACTACAAATTACACGTCATTTCAGCTGAAGAACGCGGCCTATTAGAAGAATTTTGTCAGAAAAATGGTGTCTCCACTTATGCTGTCTCATTTAGCCGTGACAAAGACCTATTCAACTCCCTCTCCAATCTCCGAACGTTATTTTCTTATTTCAAGCGACAGCAGCCGACCATCGTGCATGGCAATACGCCCAAAGCTGCTTTTCTGAGCATGATTGCAGCTAGGCTTGTTCATGTGCCTGTTCGGGTGTATGAAATGCACGGGCTTCCGCTAGAAACCGCACCCTGGCCTTGGAAAATATTCTATTGGGGGATAGAAAAAATAACCTGCGCATTGGCGACCCACGTCATCGCAGTCAGCCCTTCGCTACGAAAAAGTGCTATTAAAAAACGGCTCGTTTCTGCTTCCAAAATTTCTGTCATGCACTTTGGAAGTTGCAACGGCATTGATGCCATTCAAAAATTTAACCCTGATTTTATAGACTTCCAAAAAGTAGAAAATCTACGAAAAAAGTGGAATCTTAATTCTGCTCAGCCCATCATCGGATTTGTAGGAAGGCTCACACCCGACAAAGGTATTCAAGAATTATACGATGCTTGGCGACGAGTAAAACAAGTCATTTCCACTGCCAAACTCTTGATTGTGGGAGACTGTGATGAACGGCAGCCTATTTCTAAGCGACTTCTTTTACAATTAAAAAATGATTCTTCGATTGTGTGTCTAAATCACCAATCTGACATTAGTTCGGTTTATGCACTGATTGATTTTTTGGTATTGCCTAGTCACCGCGAAGGGCTTGGAAACGTCGTATTGGAAGCCGCAGCGATGGGTAAACCGTCGGTTGTCAGTCGAGTAACAGGGCTAAAAGACGCTGTAATTGAGCATCAAACGGGTATTTTTTGTAAACCCAAGTCCAGCCAAGACTTAGCTAAAAAACTTATTTTTTACCTTCAAAACCCCGAAATTGTGAAACAGCACGGCAAAACGGCCCAATTCAGAGTCCGCAAACAATTCAGTCCTCAAGACGTCTGGCACGCAAAACTTATGCTTTATCGGCGTTTGGTTGCCGCTTCCGAATCCGTAACTTTGCCAAATGTATCCCCGATTTTTCAAACCACTGATTGACAAAACCGTCGCTGTCATTTTGTTGTTATTTACTTTGCCTATTACACTATTAATAAGCGGGTTATTATATATTTACAACGACGGAAAACCTTTCTTTTTTCAACTGCGGCCTGGGCTTTATGGCCAAATTTTTAGAATTTGGAAGTTCAAGACCATGAACGACCGTAAGGACAAAAGCGGCGAGCTATTACCTGACCACGAACGCTTGACAATTGTAGGTAAATGGGTACGAAAAACATCACTTGATGAATTACCTCAACTTATCAATGTCTTGAAGGGCGATATGTCGTTGGTGGGGCCACGCCCATTGTTGGTGGAATACTTACCATTGTACAATACACACCAAAAACGCCGACATGAAGTCAAACCTGGGATTACGGGTTGGGCACAAGTCAACGGACGCAACGCAATTTCGTGGCAGCAAAAATTTGAGTACGACGTTTGGTACGTAGAAAATCTCTCCTTCTTTCTCGACTTGAAGATTTTATGGCTAACGGCCATGAAAGTGGTTAAATCAGAAGGAATAAATGCTTCGCAAACAACGACAATGGAAAAATTTACGGGAAACAACTAACTCAAACAACTATGCTTTTATACGGTGCAAGTGGTCATGCCAAGGTAATCATCAGTTGTTTGCGGGCTCAAAATATAGAGATAAACGCCATTTTCGATGATGATTTATCGAAAAACGAACTTTGGGGGATTCCTGTCGTTGGAAGTTATAGTGCCCAACAATCGCCTTCTCTTCCCCTCATTATTTCTATTGGCTACAATGCCATACGAAAAAAAGTAGCAGCAAGCATCCGACACCCCTTTGGAAAAATCGCTCACCCGACAGCCCTCATCGACAACTCAGTGAATTGGCAAGAAGGTACGGTTATATTCCATCAGTCAGTCATTCAAGCCGACGCCCGCATTGGTAAGCACGTGATTGTCAACACCTCTGCCTCCATCGACCACGACTGTGTTATTGAAGACTTTGTACACATTGCCCCAAAAGCTACCTTGTGCGGCAACGTTCGGGTAGGTGAAGCGACGTTGATTGGCGCTGGTACGGTCATCGCACCTAACTTAACCATTGGTAAAAACTGTATGATTGCCGCGGGAAGTATCATTACCAAAAACATTCCTGACAACGCCATTGTGCGCGGAAATCCTGCTCGGGTTATCAAAATAAAATCAGCTTAGTTTTTCTTAAAAATATGGTATAAAAGCCGACGAACGATGTTGTTGACCCAACCTCCTGCCCGAATCCAAACAATCGTTTTTATTAAAAGTAGCCCAAACACAATGGCAAAGCCCCAATAGCGGCTATCGAGCCATTCGTTGAGTAAAACGGCCAACATTATAAAAACAAAAATGCCCGTTAGCGAAACTAGCAATAACAAAACCACCAAATAGATGATTTGAATAACAATGTTTTCAATCTGCTCTTGGGCTTCGGTTTTAAATAAATCCAGGCGGGCTTCGAGGTATTTGTACAAATAATCCCGAATTTCTTCGATTTTTTCTATCATGCTAGCTAAGTATTTCAATACGGTGAACAATTTTACACAAAACTCTTTAGTCCTACAAAGCGTTTCACAAATGTCGTTCGTACCTTTGTGAACTTTTTATTGATATTGATATGGCTGTAGTTCCTTATAAAGATAAAGACGCCTCTAAGCGAGAGCAAATTGCTGAAATGTTTGACAACGTATCGGCAAAGTATGATTTTTTAAATCACTTCCTGAGTGCAGGAATTGATTTTTACTGGCGCAAACGTGCCATCAAGCTCCTTCAAGCCGAAAAACCTCAAACGATTTTGGACATTGCCACGGGCACGGGCGACTTTGCCATTGAGGCCCTCAAGTTGAATCCAACCAAAATCATTGGGGTGGACATTTCGGAGGGGATGTTGGCTGTGGGTCGTGAAAAAATCAAAAAAATGGGCAAGGAAAACGTGATTGAGCTTCGCAGTGGCGACTCGACCAACCTCATGCTCGAAACCAATTCGTTCGATGCCGTCATTGCTTCTTTCGGAGTCCGTAACTTTGAAAACCTATTAGCGGGCCTCACCGAAATGTGCCGTGTGACCAAACCAGGCGGAACTTGCGTTGTTTTGGAGTTTTCAAAACCGAAAACTTTCCCTTTCAAACAATTATACAACTTTTACTTTCGTTACATTTTACCAGTTATCGGACGAATGGTTTCCAAAGATGCCTCGGCCTACACCTATTTGCCCGAATCGGTACAGGCGTTTCCTGATGGGAACGACTTTTTGAAAGTTTACGAACAGGCAGGTTTTAAAAACACGAAATGCATACCACTCACTTTCGGAATTTGCTCCATTTACGTTGGCAAAAAGTAATTATTGGCGCGTTGCTCCTTGGGCAAGCAATCTTGTTTTCGGCAAACGCCCAAACGTCAAGCTATTACCGTAAACATTTAGAACACTACGACGACAAGCCCGTACATTACGGCTTTTTGTTTGCCCTGCCCGTTACCCGTTTTGGAATCGTGCATAGCAATACGTTTTTAACCCAAGATACCCTCAATCGCATTACGGCGCCTGCTACCGCAGGTTTTCGTATGGGATTTGTGGTAAATGGCTATCTAAATGACAGTTGGGACATCCGTACGACGCCCTCTGTATCGCTCTACGACCGCCGTGTTCAATACGAATATGCGAAAGGAAGCACACGTACCGAACTCCGTGAAGCCACTTGGATTGAAATTCCTGTCTTATTCAAATACAAATCCCAACGTCGAATGAACACCCGCATGTACATGCTTGGGGGGATGACGTTTGGCTTTGAGACCAACGTTCGTAAGCGCCTTCGCCAAGGTTCGGATTTTTTAAACACCCGTGGTTCAGATTTAACAGTGGACTACGGTTTTGGACTTGAGCAATTCTTGGCCTACACAAAATTTTCTCCTGAAATTCGGTTTTCACACGGGATTCTTAACTTATTCCGTAGCAACGACCTCAATACATCGAGCAATGGTATTCATCGCCTGACTTCTCATACCGTTACAATTTATTTGATGTTTGAATAAACCGATTGTTTTTTCAAACTTTGTAGAAATGAATCCCAAATTGTTGGGATATCCGCTATTTGACCAGTAGCGGATATTTTCTTTTATTCCAAATCATCAACTATCATGTCAGAAATTGCTCTTTTAGACGAAATCCCGTCTTTAGACTTATCCGATTTTACATCGGGCAATCCTGAGCGCAAAGCCAAATTTGTCCAAGATTTAGGATCTGCTTTTAATAATATTGGCTTTGTAGCCATTTCTAACCACGGCCTGACGGAAGACATTCGGGTGAAACTTTATGAAACAGTTCAGGCATTTTTTAAACAACCAGACGAAGTCAAATACAAATACGAGTTTCTGGAACTCAACGGTCAGCGTGGCTACGTCAGCAAAGGACGTGAAAAAGCGAAAGGGTTTAAAGTAGCTGATTTAAAGGAGTTTTACCACGTAGGACAACCTACTCCCGAAGGCGAAATGCCGTCCAATGTTTTCCCCGAAGAAGTACCTAACTTTGAAGAATACACAACACTGGTTTTCAACACATTTGAAAATACGGGAAAAACTCTTCTTCGCGCCATTGCCCTATATCTTGATTTGGATGAAGATTATTTTGAAGACAAAGTGCGTAACGGAGATAGCATTCTGCGCGCTTTGCATTATTTTCCACTCGACCCCGAAACCGTACCAGAAGGAGCCGTTCGGGCTGCTGCCCACGGCGACATCAACCTCATTACGTTGTTGATGGGTGCAAGTGCCGAAGGATTAGAAGTGCTCCGTCGCGACGGGGCTTGGATTGCAGCCACCCCTTCTCCCGACCAAATCATCATCAACGTAGGTGATATGCTCGACCGCCTCACCAACCACAAACTCAAGTCAACGATTCACCGAGTAGTCAATCCTCCACGTGAAAAGATGAATACATCGCGGTACTCGATTCCGTTTTTTATGCACCCACGTGCTGAAATGAACTTGACTTGTTTGAGCAGTTGCGTTACGGCCGAACATCCCAAACTGTACGTTGACATGACTGCAGGAGAATTCCTAAACGAACGCCTCATTGAGCTTGGATTGAAAAAAGCCTAATCACCCGCCTCCTCACTGCTTTTTCTGAAGGTAGTGAGGAGGCTAAGCCCTCCTAATCACTTGTCGGAATCAGTTTTACACTCACACGTTAGGCAAATTCGCTACCTCATCTTTCTTAAAGATGTTCTTGTTCTTGCGTTGACGTGTTTTGGAGGCCCACAAGTGCATTTGGTGATGTTTTTGGAGCGTTTTGTTCAAAAAAGACGTTACATCACCGAAGCCGAACTTCTTGAATTACAAGCACTTTGCCAAGTACTTCCTGGCCCTACTTCCACCCAAACCATCACGGCATTGGGCTTTAAAATCGGAGGTCCTACCCTTGCCTATCTTACCGTACTGATTTGGTCGTTGCCTGCGGTGATTGTCATGACGTTGGCAGCTTTGGGTATTTCTTACCTCCAGCAGCACCATATTTCATTGTCGTTCATGCGTTTTGTAGAACCAATGGCCATTGGTTTTCTAGCGTATGGCGGCTATTCGATTGGCTCCAAAGTCATTCATAATCAGCTACATTGGATTATTTTAGGAATATCGGCACTCGTATCGTACATTTTTCCCTCACCCTACATGACACCCATTGTCGTGATTTTAGGCGGTGTCATCACATCTTTTCAATACCAACGACTCCAAAAATTGGACAAAACGCCTATTCGTATCGAATGGGCCAACTTTTTTCTTTGGCTTGGTGTACTCATCGCCGCAGCCCTTCTTGGGAAAATTACCAACTGGCTCCCGATTCGCTTGTTTGAGAACTTTTACCGAAATGGTAGTTTGGTATTTGGCGGCGGGCAGGTGCTTAATCCCATGCTTTACACGGAGTTTGTGGAGTTTAAACAATGGCTCTCAGAGCAAGAATTTTTGACGGGCATGGCCTTGGCTCAGATTGTCCCTGGCCCTGTTTTTTCGATTTCGTCTTACATTGGCGCGCTTTCTATGCGTAACGATGGCGTTTTTGGGCAACTTATTGGCAGTACGGCAGCCAGCTTAGGAATTTTTTTACCTGGAACATTTTTAATTTTCTTTGTGTATCGTTTTTGGAACGAATTAAAGAAATACCGAGGAATCAGAGCTTCGCTCGAAGGTCTCAACGCCGCCAGTGTTGGCTTGACTATTGCGGCAGTCATTCGGATGTTTTTGGCTACAGCTACGACGACGACGGGCATTTTTAGTATTCTGCTAACAATTTGTTTACTTTACTTCACCAAAACCCCTCCTTACATCATTGTTTTTGGGGGAATTTTGCTGGGAATCTTACTTTAGAAGTAACCTTTCCCTTTACAAAATCAGAAAAATCTACGTTCAACCAATAGTTACTTTTTATTACATTTCTGTTTTAGCAAACCATGAATAAACTTAAAACGACCCTGTGTGCCTTGTTGGCAAGTTCGCTGGCATGGGCTGGGAACCCCTCCGATGAAGGGATGTGGCTTCCACTCTTGATTGGAAAAAATGAAGCCCAAATGAAAAAACAAGGCTTTAAACTCTCCGCAAAAGAGATTTATAACGTCAATAATGCCAGCTTGAAAGATGCCATCGTACGGATGGGTGGCGGTTTTTGTACGGGCGAAATTGTCTCTGACCAAGGACTTTTGTTTACCAACCACCACTGCGGCTACGATGCCATCGCGACAAACTCGACTCCACAAGACAACATTCTCGACAATGGTTTTTGGGCAAAATCATCCAACGAAGAACGCCCCATCAAAGACCTTTATATCGACATATTGGTACGGATGGAGGATGTGACAGACAAAGTTCTCCCTCAATTGGCAGGTCTTAACGAAAAAGCCCGCGCTGCCAAAGTCAACCAATTAGGCAATGAGCTTTCTCAAAAAGCTACCGAAGGCACCAATTACAACGCTTCTGTACGCGAGTTTGCCAAAGGAAATGCCTATTATCTGTTTGTCTTTGAAAAATTTTCTGACATACGTTTGGTAGGAACACCTCCCCAAAGCATTGGAAAGTACGGTGGCGATACCGATAACTGGGTTTGGCCTCGTCATACGGGCGACTTCTCAGTATTTCGTATTTATGCCAACAAAGACAACAAAGGAGCCGATTACTCCAAAGACAACGTTCCGTACCGTCCCAAAAAATTCTTACCTATTTCCCTAAAAGGCATCAAACCAGGCGATTTTGCAATGGTATTTGGGTTTCCAGGACGTACCAACCGCTACGAGACTTCTATGGGAATTAAATTGGCGATTGAAAAAGTAAATCCTGGTATCGTCAAAAATCGTGGGGTACGTTTGGAAGCGTGGAAAGAAGAAATGGACAAAGACGTGGCAGTCAAACTTGCTCTTGCGTCTGAATATGCCAGCATTGCCAACTATTGGAAATACTTCATTGGTCAAACCGAACAACTCGTTCACCTCAAAGTGTATGACCAAAAAGTAGCCCTCGAAAACCAATTTAAAGAATGGGCCAAAGGCAAAGCTGAGTACGAAAGCATTTTTGAGGAATGGACAAAAGCCTACGCGGCATACGAACCTTATTCAACTCACTCCGTGTATCTTTCTCAGGGAATTTTTGGGGCTCATTTGGTCAACATCGCCCTTCCAGCAGTGATGAGTGCCAATGGATTTAAAGAAGCTGCCACAACAAAAGCAGCTTCTGAGCGCTTAAAAACGGCAGGGGAAAGTTTTTTCAAGTCGTTTAATTTGCCTTCTGACCAGAAAATTGTTGCCCAAACACTCCTTGCTTTCTATAACGATATTCCAAAAGACCAACATCCTGCCATCATTGGGGAGATTTTATCGAAATTTTCGGCAGGAACACCTGAGGAGTCGTTCAAAAAATTTGCCCAGGAGCTTTACCTAACAAGCATTTTTAGCGACAAAGGCCGATTTACTCAGTTTTTAGAAAACCCTAATTATGAGAAATTGACCAACGACTGGGCATTTAAGTATTTTTATGATTTCCAGAGAAACTATGTTGCAAAATACGCAAAATACAGCACTGATTTTCAAGAAGTTGACAAACGATTGGCACGCACCTACATCAAAGGACTTGGCGAAATGAATCCAGCTTTGGTTCAGTATCCTGATGCCAATAGTACTTTGCGTGTGAGCTACGGGAATGTGCAAGACTATGACCCACGCGACGGCGTTCACTACAAATACCGCACGACGATTTCGGGGGTTATTGAAAAGTACAAACCAAAAGACGACGAATTTGATTTACCACAAAAGTTTCTTGACCTGTACAAAGCCAAGGATTTTGGTCAATACACGGATAGCGACGGCGAAGTCAGTGTCGGTTTTATCACCAACAATGACATTACGGGTGGTAACTCGGGTAGCCCAGTGCTCAATGCCAAAGGCGAATTGATTGGTTTGGCTTTTGACGGCAACTGGGAAGCGATGTCGGGAGATATTGTCTTCGACCAAAAATTCAAACGTTGTATCAACGTTGACATCCGCTACGTGCTTTGGTGCATCGAAAAACTAGGCGGTTCCGATTTGGTAAAAGAGCTAAAAATTGTGAAGTAGTTATTGATTTATAGTCAACGGTCGATAGTCCACAGCCGATGGTATTGCATTTATACCCACAAACTGTTGACTATCGACCATGGACTAAACCCTATTTGTCGCGGAAGAATATTGTAATCGGAACCCCTTCAAAATCAAAGTTTTCTCGCATTCTATTTTCCAAATATCGGATGTACGATTCTTTGATGTATTTAGGGTGGTTGGTGAAGAAAACAAAGGTTGGTGACGGCGTTGGCAATTGAATCATGTACTTGATTTTAATGTGCTTACCACGGTGTGCTGGTGGCGGATAACGCTCAATTTCCGCTTGCATTACTTCATTCAATTTAGAAGTCGTGATTTTCTTCGTTTTGTTTTCATAGACTTCCATTACCTTTTCCATCACCTGGAAAATTCGCTGCTTTTCATGAACTGACGCAAAAATGATGGGCATATAATCCATGGGCGCCAATCGTTCAATCATCTCTTTACGAAGTTTGTCGGCAGTTTTTGAGTCTTTCTCCATCAAATCCCACTTATTGACCATCACCACAATGCCTTTTTTGGCTTTGTGTGCCATTCCAATAATATGAAGATCTTGGGCTTCTAAACCACGCGAAGCATCTAACATCACAAGCACGACGTCCGAATCCTCCATGGCTTTTACCGAACGCAGCGTTGAATAAAACTCAATGGCCTCTTTCACCCGTGATTTGCGACGAATACCTGCCGTATCAATCAAGATAAAATCTTTACCGTAGGCTTTATAACGCGTGTTGATGGCATCGCGGGTGGTTCCAGCAATGTCAGTCACAATACTTCGCTCTTTGCCCGTTAGAACGTTCAAGAACGACGATTTTCCTACATTGGGGCGACCAAGGATTGAGATTTTGGGAATGCCTGCATCAGGATCCTCAATCCCTGCGTTTTTGAAATGTTTTACCACTTGGTCGAGCAAATCACCCGTTCCAAAACCTGTTTGCGACGAAATAGCGTAAGGCTCTCCAAGACCCAGTTCGTAAAATTCGGCAGCGGCCATTTCACGATCACGGGTTTCGGCCTTATTAACGACCAGATACACTGGCTTTTTCGACTTACGTACCACATTTGCAAACTCTTTGTCTAGGTCAGTTAGCCCTGTCATGCTATCGACCATAAACAAAATCACGTCGGCTTCGTCCATTGCGATTTCAACTTGTTCACGAATGGCACCTTCAAAGACATCTTCCGAACCCACTACGTATCCACCAGTATCAATAACTGTAAAATACTGTTCTGTCCAAAAGGAATTGCCGTAATGACGGTCGCGGGTTACCCCACTTTGGTCATCCATGATGGCTTGCCGTTGTTGAATCAACCTGTTAAACAGCGTTGATTTACCCACGTTGGGGCGTCCTACTATTGCTACTATATTTGACATTGAAAAAGTGTAAAATGTTGGTAATCAAGGCTCGGGTCAAACTATACCCCCTTTCGCACATTCGCTTGAGATGTGCCTACAGCCTTTTTCCCTTAGTTATCGTATCCAAACTGTTTCAAGCGTTGAATTTTGTTTCGCCAGTCGGGTTCTACTTTTACGTATTGTTCTAAGAACACCTTTTTACCAAAAAACTGTTCCATATCCTCCCGCGCTTGCGTTCCTATCTTTTTCAGCATCGCGCCTTTATCGCCGATGATGATTCCTTTTTGACTAGCACGTTCCACCAAAATTACCGCTCGAATCACGATGATTTCCTTTTTCTCCTTAAACTCCTCAATCACTACCTCTGTACTGTAAGGAACTTCTTTTTTGTAGTTCAAAAACACTTTTTCTCGAATGATTTCCGAGGCAAAAAAGCGTTCTGGCTTGTCGGTAAGCTCATCTTTTGGAAAATACGGTGGGTGTATCGGCAAATACTCCATGATGGCCGTGAAGAGCTTGTCTATCCCCTCTTGCTGCAAAGCCGATACCGTCACGATAGCCGCCGTAAATAGCTTTTCTTTCCAATAGGCTATTTTTTCTTGAACTTGTTCTTCCGTAGCTAAGTCAGTCTTATTGATGACTAAAATTAGGGCACCTTCCGTTCTTGAAAGTTGTTCTAATACTTCACTTTCGTCGTGTTTTTCAAAAATATCAGTGACAAACAAAACGATGTCAGCATCTTCCAGTGAGCCTTTTACAAACTCCATCATTGATTCATGCAGTTTGTATTGGGGTTTTATGATGCCTGGCGTATCTGAATAAACCAACTGAAATTCGGTTTCTTCGTGAACTCCATTCAAAATCCCCATGATACGGTGGCGGGTAGTTTGGGCTTTTGACGTAATAATAGAAAGCTTTTCTCCGACCAAAACGTTCATTAGCGTCGATTTTCCTACGTTAGGTTTTCCAACAATACTAATAAACCCCGCACGATGATTGGGATTGTTATACACCTCTTTATCTTCAATTATCATTGTTTTCGTATTAATACACCTAGCCCCTCTACATGTATCAGAGGGGCTAGGTGTCGATAAAAAAAATATTTTTTTGCAAAGATAGTTGTTTTTTTGAAAATAGCTCTTACCTTTGCAGTCCCATTATATCGCGGGATAGAGCAGTTGGTAGCTCGTCGGGCTCATAACCCGGAGGTCACAGGTTCGAGTCCTGTTCCCGCTACAAAATAAAAGTGCAACAAGTTGGTCATCAATCTGTTGCACTTTTTTGTTTCTCTACGGTGGGCGGATTCGGGGACGTTATGGTAATGTCTGTGCCCCGTATGTTTTTTCTTCGAGTGTTTTTCGACTACCACCTACTCCTTTTTTAATCGTAATCACAAACAAATTATCGTAATCCGACGATTCTATTTTTGCTTTTGTAGGTGTTACGCCAAATCCCTTGACGATTTCTAATACCGTGTCACTGTGACCCACAATAACTACATTCTGCTTCCCTATTTTTTCTACAGTTTTTACAATGACTTCGGTAGGATGTGGTTCATATACCTCGTAACCTTTTCCTGTAACATCACAAAGTACTTGGGCCGTCTGTCGGTTTCGTTGGTATTTGGTTCCAAAAATTCGGTCAATGTTTTTGTTTTTTAAGCTATCTGCTAAAGCCTGCGCCCGTTGTAAGCCCGCGCTGGACAACGGTGTATCTGTACTTTGATCTAGCCGCTCGGCGTGTCGAACTACATATATTTTTGAGGTATAGCAAGCCGACAAACTCAGCCATAAACACACAATCAACAAACTATTTACTTTCCCTAACTTATTCACGTTTGTACACATTATTGTGGATAACTGTTGATAATTAAAGGTTGTCGCCTCTCAATTGTCTAAATCGTTTTCGTGCATCAGCCGCATAAATACTAGCTGGATACTTTTCTAGCAATTTTTGATACAATTCCATTGATTTGTCTTTGTCTTTGAGTCGATTTTGGTACAAATCGGCCATCATGTAAAGTGCATCATCGCCAAGAATGTCCATTGCATACTTATCCACAATTATCTGTAAGTTTTCCACTGCTTTTACATTATCCCCCATTTTGGCATAGGTTTTTGCTTTAAGCCACAAGATTTCATCGGCCAGTGTATGGTCTTTATACTTTTTCAACATCTCGTCTAAGCGTCCTAGCGCAAGCTCTGGTTGATTCTGATACAAAAGCAAGTCAATCGACGCATACTCCTTCATCGCGTCTTCTGACGTATCTAAACCCGTATTATCTTGAATTAATAGGCTCAACGAGCCCGCGTCGTTGGCAATCTCTCGCGATGTCGCCATTTTCAGGATGTCAAGCAAGGCTTTTGACAATTCAAAATCACCTGTATAATAGAATTGTCGTGCATTTCTAAGTTTGGCCTCATACCCTAGTGGGGTTTCTTTTTGCGACTTTTCCACTTGAGAGTACAGCAATGTGGATTCCCATGGCTCATTTTTCAACAAATATATATCGCCCAAATCTAATTTACATTTGTCGATAAAATCACTTTCTGCACGTCCAATTTTAACAGCGTCTTGAAGCACCACAATGGCCGAGTCTTTGTCATCCATGTAAAACGCATATAAATTGGCCATGCTGCGCATTGCTTCCAAGGTGCGATTATTTTGCCCCAACTCCGATAATAATTTTCGATAATCATCTATAAGTTTACGCACACTTGGTTTTTCAATCGGAAACGTATTCTTCACTTGTTCTTCTCTGGCCACAATCACCATACGACGGGCATACGGATACAACTGCCCCTGCGGATATTCTTTGATCAGATAATCGAATGATTGAATAGCTGCGCTGTAATCTTTGTTTTGCAACGCCAAGTTTCCTAAGTCAAATACTTTGGTTCCGTTGTATTTGAGTCTTCTATCTAGCGCTCTTTCTTGGATGAAAGCCTTTCCGAATTGTTTTTTCTGGGTAAAAAACCAAATCAGCATTTCAGCATAGAAAGTTTCATTGGGGTGCCGCTGGATTTTTTCATACAATACTTTCTCAAATTTTGCTTGGTCTTTTTCTTCTTTGAGAAAATCCTGCAAATAGTTTTGAATAACTTCTTTATTTTGAATGGCCAGCCCAAGGCTCAGCAATTCTTCAATCATTTGTTCGGTCTTTCCTGTTTGGGCATACAATGACGCCAGCTCCATTTTGAAAATAGTTTCGTTACCCGCCGCAGCCCGTCCCTTCAGTAAGGCCCCTATCGCCGCTTCTGTGTTATCTATTTCCCGAAACTCATCAGAGAGCTCTTTATACGCATTGATGTCCTTAGAAGGCACTTGTGCTAGGCTTTCATCATATTTCTGCATTGCTTGGGGCATTTGTCCCGTTTGTTCGAGCATTCTTCCCCAATAAAGCGTATATAAATAGCCAAATCGAGCGTCCGATTTTTGCTGACGTTTGAAAAACTTTTCAGCTTCTTCAAAATCTTTCAATTTAATAGAACAGCTGACATACCTCCGCAGATAAATCTTGTTGAAGTCTTTGCGTAATATTTTTTGATAAAGCGCCACGACTTTATCACACTCTCCTTTTTGAAAATAGGCATCCGCTAAGTCAGCATCGCTTTGGGCATAAGCCATACTGGACATTAACAACAAGCCTAGCCCCACGAGTAGTATCCACACCCGATTTGGGGTTATACACACTTTTTCTTTTCCCATTATAAAAACAATAAATATTAATTTTTAAAACTATTAAAGTTAATTAAGGCCGGGGATAAGTGGAAAACAAAACTATTCACAAGTTTTCCACTTTATTCTAAAACGCTATTGTGAATAAAATATAAGGTTATCCACTTGTTTTTATTTTTTTCCACAACTGAAATTACTGTTTTTCAAGCAAATAAACAATTGTTCACATTTTGTCGTGGATTGTGGATAGTATTATCAACGATGTGGATGACTATTTGTCCACAAAATTCAGTGTGAAAAACACCTTGAAATGATGTGCAAAACCTGTGTAGATTCCCACATAGTGGATGTGGACAAATAATTCTCCACAATTCAAAAAGGTTATCGACAGCCTTATCCCCGGGTTATCCACTAAATTGTGTGAATGAAAACAGTTATCCACAATGTTGTTAACATTTTTTCCGCCAAATGTTCTTTTTTGTGAAAATGACGTTTCACAGATTAAAATCTACCTACGCTTATTTTGAATATATACAAAAAATGCGCCAAGAGGCGCATTAGCTTTTCCACACCGTATGTGAATTGTGAATTATTTTGTGGATAAGTCTATATCTATGCCACTCAAGACAAAGTTTTTCTTGACTTTGATCGCATCAGGATAAAAAAGAATAGGTTCGGCCAATTTTCGGGTTTTAAAATCGCCTGCATCCCACTTCCCATTCTGATTTTCATCTACGATGATTCGAATATTATATAGGGCTGGTTTTAAGTAACTGAATCGGAATGATGGTTTTGTAGATGTTTTGACGACCTCAAATTTCTCGTCCAATAACTCTATAATAAAAGGCTGCTTGGCTCCCTTGATTTCTCCCTCTAGCATACTGTATTCTTCTTCATCCATGATGGGAAGTTTTAATATCCGTTCTGGAATGGTGTCGTTTTCAACACTAAAAAAAGTGCTTTTGGGAAGTACCACCTTCAACAACTTACGGGCTGAAATTTGGTGTGTAATGGTTAGTATGGTTTTATTATTTTCCCATGTATAATCGCTAGGAAGTAGTTGTTCGGTTTTGAGACTATCACTCACCAACTGAATTTGGTTCAATCTTGCTTCAGCTAAGGGCTTATTGAATGTGAGCTTTAAAGTAAATAACCGAGGTTCGATAGGGTCATTGTCTTGGTGACTGGCTTTCATATCAAACGGTTCTTTATTGCTATCACTATTTTTCCCGGCGTTTCTAGCTTCTCGAAATTTGATTTTTTGAACGTGTTCAAACAGAATCCCTACTGAGTCTCGAATCATAATTTTTGCCACTAATGTGTCTTTCCTAGTCTTGGTATTGAAGAACTTTAACTCGCTTGGGCCGTTCTGAAGGTAGGGAATAGAGTCATTGGGATTATCGAACTTTACCTTATAATCAACAAACCCCTTGTCGTAATTGATAGAATAATAATAGGTTCGCGGGATGGTTCCCTTCACTTTTGCGGGGGTAGTATTGGCTAAAAACAGTTTGAGTGAAGCGCCTGAGAATTGCGTAGAATCTTTAATTACGAGGCTATCCCTTAAATAAGCGATTCTCTCCGTCTTCAAATTATAGGTAAATGAGCGGTTTTTGTCATCGAAAGCTACAAGACGATAGAGGTTGGACTGGATATTTTCGATGCTAAACCTACCCGAACTATCCGACCGTGTAAAATACATGGGCTTCATTTTTTCGATATTGAGCGTATCAGAATGCGGATATAGGCCAACCAAGACATCAATCATAGGCTTGTTGGTAAGCAGGTCTTTTACCTCTCCCCTAACGAGGGCAGAGTCGATTCCAATCCCTGTGCTAAAGACGAGCCGTAAATTTTTGGCAGGATTTTTTTCGCTAAAATCTTTAATCGCATCCCCAAATGAAAACGAATATGTCTTGGCTGAATCGAGTGACTTCTTAAATACAAGACGAACACTCGTTGGTTTTGCTTTGTACTCATATTCGCCTGGGTCGGGCGTAACCAATAATTTTTGCTGTAGATTTTCGGCTACAATGTACTCGTCAAATTCAAGTTCTATGGTTTTTCCTTTGTAGTTGGTTTGCTTATTTTCGGGAATACTCTTTATCAACTTTGGCGGAATTGTATCTCGTTTTCCTCCCGTTGGAGAAATGGGTTGGGAGCAACCCAGTAGTAAGAAGTAAAAAGCAGCAGTCAGCAGACTGTAGATGCGAAGCGTATTTACTAACTGTTTTATGTTGAAGGAACTCATGTGTTGGGCGAAATTTTTAACAAAAATAAAAAGGGCTTTTGTTAGCCCTTGCAAATTAACATCTTTTAAAACGAGTTTATTGTTTGATGACTTTCTACCAAAAGAAAAGGGGAACTTTCAAAGTTCCCCTTTTCTTTTGGTAATCAATAAAAAAATTAGCGCCCTATGTGGATCAATAAGACCGAAACATCCGAAGGACTAACTCCGCTGATTCGAGATGCTTGCCCTAACGTGTATGGTCGAATGGTTTTTAGCTTCTGTCGGCCTTCAAAAGAAAGTGCAGGGACTTTGTCATAATCGAAATTAGGAATGATTTCGAGGTCTTCCAGCTTGTTCATTTTTTCGACCATTAATCTTTCTTTTTCAATGTAGCTTTCGTATTTCACTTTTATCATGGCCTGTTCTGCGGACTCTGTATTAAAGCCATTTAAAAATGTTGCGAACGTTTCACTGAGTTTTTTGATGTCTTCGATTTCTACATCGGGGCGTTTTAGCAATTGATACAGGGGTTGTTTTTCTCGAATTGGGGACGTACCTATCTCTGCCAAAATCGGATTTACTTCATTGGGCGTTACTTTTACTTTTTGAAGTTCATCTAAAATGACGTCTGTATTGGCAATTTTCTCTTTCACACGTACTAAGCGTTCTTCGCTTGCCAATCCTATTTTATGCCCTAATGCCGTGAGTCGAATATCTGCATTGTCTTGGCGGAGCAAAGTGCGGTACTCTGCCCTAGAAGTAAACATTCGATAAGGTTCTTCTGTCCCTTTGTTTACGAGGTCATCAATCAATACGCCAATATATGCTTCGGATCTTTTTAAAATAAAAGCATCTAACTCGTGCGCATTTTGGTGTGCATTGATTCCTGCAATGAGTCCTTGGCAGGCGGCTTCTTCGTACCCTGTCGTCCCGTTGATTTGGCCTGCAAAGAATAAATTACCAATCAAGTGAGTTTCTAGGGTAAGCTTTAGCTGGGTTGGTGGAAAATAATCATACTCAATGGCGTACCCTGGTCGGAACATTTTTGCGTTTTCAAAACCTGGTATCAGTCGAATTGCTTTGTATTGAATATCTTCTGGAAGTGATGTTGAAAAACCGTTGATATACATTTCTACGGTTGACCAGCCTTCGGGTTCTACAAAAATTTGGTGGCTATCTTTGTCCGCAAAACGATTGATTTTGTCTTCCACTGACGGACAATAACGGGGGCCAAGTCCTTTAATCCGCCCCGTGAACATGGGCGATTTATCGAAGCCAGTCTTTAAAACGTCGTGTACTTTTTCATTGGTATAGGTAATCCAGCAACTTCTTTGGTGGGTAAGTGGTGGCGTTTCTGTGTAAGAAAACTTGCTTGGGATTTCATCACCTGGCTGTTCTTCCATTTTTTTATAGTCCAGCGAACGACCGTCTATGCGAGGTGGCGTCCCTGTTTTCATTCGCCCAGCCTCGAATCCCAATTGTATAAGTTGTTCGGTTATTCCAGTAGCAGCCTTCTCTCCTACCCTACCTCCGCCAAATTGTTTTTCGCCAATATGGATTAGTCCGTTTAGGAATGTGCCGTTGGTTAGTACCACAGCCTTAGCGGTAATTTCCACGCCGAGTGAAGTTTTGACTCCAACAGCCCTGTTATCTTTTATTATAATTTCTTTCGCTGTGTCTTGCCAAATGTCCACGTTTGTGGTTTGCTCCAATGTCATTCGCCATTCTTCTGCAAAACGCATACGGTCACTTTGGCATCTAGGCGACCACATTGCTGGGCCTTTTGAGCGATTCAACATTCTGAATTGAATCATTGTTTTATCGCTAATTATTCCTGACTGCCCCCCGAGTGCATCAATCTCGCGCACGATTTGTCCTTTTGCTACGCCACCCATTGCAGGGTTGCACGACATCTGGGCAATCGTGTGCATATTCATTGTGATGAGTAAAACGTGAGAGCCCATGTTTGCTGCCGCTGCCGCCGCCTCACAACCTGCATGCCCTGCTCCTACTACAATCACGTCGTATTCTGGAAACATAAAGTTTTTGTTTAATTAGTCAAATCTCGTGAAAATGTACTGTTTTGTGGAAAATCTAAAAATGTTTCACATGAAACATTTTTGTAAAGAACCACATTTAGGACTTTGGAAAGGTTGCAATGTATGTATCTTCCTTTTGTCTCATTATTAATTCGTCTTCATCTTCGTGGTCGTCATATCCCACTAAATGAAGGACACCGTGAGCAAGTACCCTTAACAATTCTTCTTTGAAAGTTTTTGATAATTGTTCGGCATTCTCTTTTACTCTGTCGATGCTGATAAAAATATCGCCTTCAACAATCCCTTCTATTTCTTCTGAATTATCAAAAGTGATAATATCTGTATAAAAATCATGATTAAGGTATTGCTGATTTACGCCGAGCAAGTACTCGTCAGAACAAAAAATGTAATTTAATTGGTTCAGTTCAAACCCTTCGGACTCAATGATGTCTTTGAGCCACGTCTTTGTTTTACGCGGATTAGGAATCTTAAAATCTACGTCTTCGTTGAAAAATTGAATCATTGGGAGGATTGAATATTGGTCGTAGTTCTACTAAAATATGCCCGATAATAAACGAATATTGCCTGTAAATTACTGAAAACCAGGGTATTTTATTAATAGAATGGCTGGTTCCTCTAGAAATTTGGACAAAATTAGGTGTTTAAAACGGGATGCTAAAACACTAAAAAAGTAGAGTAAAAATAGCCTTACTTCCTCTAAATTAATGAGTTAGCTTCAAATATTATAAGGCAAAATTAAGGAAGAATAAGGGAAGTATCAAAAGAGTTGTTTCCACGTCCCTTTGATTCTGTTGTATTTGAGGGTACTCGGAAGCGCTTTCCACCAATATTTATTGATAGTCACGGCAAAAGATGGTTGCATGTAACAATTGATGGCACAACCCTCGCAAGCAGGAAGACGGCCTTCTAGTGCGACTAGCTTTTGAACTTCGTCTGAGAGGTATAGCTCATATAAATTATTTTCAATCGCAAATTCTTTCAGCCCTAAATGATAACAAGGGAGTACGAGTTTGTTTTCTGGTGAAATGACGATGGTGGTACTACCTGCAAGACAAATGGGGGAATCTATGTGGTTTCCACCATCAAGACGTAACTGAATGAAGGCATCATTGAGATAGACATTGCTTTTTTTTCCCCACTGCCGAAGCTGCTGTAATGCCGCTGGAGAGAGCTGTGAGCCCACTTTATTGTACTCAAAGACGGGATTTAGGATAAGTACAAGGCCGTGAGGTTTGCATATTTCTTGCCAAACCTTTTCTATTTGGTGAATATTCGACTCAAAAACGGTAAAAAGTATGTCTGGACGCTCTCCCAACGACTTCGCGAGTTGGATAGATTCCATGACTTTGTCGAAACATTTTACCCCTCTGGACAAATCGTGCTCTTCTCGTTCGGGAGAATCAAGGGAAAAATGAAGCATGTCAACCAGCCCTCGAAGGCGATTGGCATATTTAGGGTAAAGCAAGCAGTTGGTCGTAATCGTAGTCAAAAGCCCCAGCCGTTTACATTCCTTTAGCAGCTCGTGAAGCTGACGATGTAATAATGGTTCTCCCCCTGTGAAATCAACGACTTTTACCCCTAACCGTTTTAGGGCAGCGAGATTGGCTTTGGCTTCTTCGAGGGTTATGTATGGCGAAGGGCGTTCCCAAATGTCACAAAAGCTACAAGCGGCGTTACAGCGATACGTCACATAGTAATTACATAAGACAGGGTGGGATACAAGACGCATAGGGGGTAAAAAACTTTCTGGAAAGTAGGGTGCTTTCCAGAAAGTGGGAATTTATTGAAGCATTCGTAGTAAACTCGCAAGCTTATCTTTTAAGTCTTTACGATCAACGATAAAATCTAAGAAGCCGTGTTCTAGAACGAATTCGGCGCTTTGGAAGCCTTTAGGTAAGTCTTTCCCAATGGTTTCGCGAATAACGCGCGGTCCTGCAAACCCAATAAGTGCGCCAGGTTCGGCAATATTAAAATCACCTAACATGGCGTAGGATGCCGTAACACCACCAGTGGTGGGATCCGTAAGTAAAGATATATATGGAATTTTTGCCTCCGACAAGAGCGCAAGTTTGGCCGAAGTTTTAGCCATTTGCATTAACGAATAGCCTGCTTCCATCATTCGTGCGCCACCAGAGCGAGAAATCATCAAAAACGGCATTTTATTTTGCAATGCGTGGTCAATTCCTCTCGCTATCTTCTCCCCTACTACCGAGCCCATAGAACCACCAATAAAGTTGAAATCCATGCAACTTACAACAATGTCGAGCTCATCCATTTTACCATAAGCGGTACGGACGGCATCTTTTAGTCCTGTTTTCTTTACGGTGTCACGGATACGATCGGGATACTTCTTTGTATCTTCAAAATTGAGAGGATCTCCCGATAGCATATTGGCATCAAGTTCGGTGTATTCTGCATTGTCAAAAAGAACAGAGAAATATGCTTCCGAACCAATTTTTTCGTGATAATTACATTTTACGCACGTATAAGCATTGACTTTATGTTCGCGAGTGTGCATAACATGCTTGCAGCTAGGGCACTGATACCAAAGCCCATCAGGAGCTTCGCGTTTCATTTCGGTGGGCGTCTGGATGCCCCTTTCTTTTCTAGTAAACCAAGACATGAGTTAGATTCGAGTTTTGATTTGTGTACTTTGAGTTTAGATAAGACGCTGATAATCAAACTCAATAGCGTTTTGAGCCTTTTAAAGGCCGCGCCAAAGATACATAAGAAATCAATCTATGTGTCAAAGTGATAGATAATACTTACGTTTTGACTCAGGAAAACGTTCAATGGCGTACCGTAAAGCGGTTCGAGGCATTTGTTTGGTATGGGTGTCTAGAAACTCTTCCAAGACCAGTTCATCGCGTTTTCCTACCTCGCGCAACATCCACCCCACTGCTTTGTGGATAAGGTCGTGAGAATGAGTCAATAGAAGTTCTGCGATACGCAAGGTGTCACTAAATTGATTGTGTTTGATAAAATGCCATGTAGAGACCATGGCCACGCGTTGCGCCCAAAGATGTGGGCGTTGCGCCAAGTCATCAAGAATGCTGCGGTCTTGTTTTAATAAATAAGCGCCAACAATATCGCGGCAGGTAACATCTACCAAATCCCAATTGTTGATGTAATCAAGGTGCGTAAGGTAGAAATCAAAAATTTGCTTCTGAGCAGCGGGGTCTTTTTTTGATTTCTGAAAATGCTTCATTAAGCCAATCAAAGAGGCCATTCTAATTTCGTGGTAAGGGCTAATAAGTAGCGCTTGCCATTCTAAAATAGACAGGTAGGCATATTGGGAGACCACAGACCGTATTTCGGGCATTGTAATGCCTAAAAACAAATCTCCTTCTCCATATTGGCCTTTTCCTGTTTTAAAAAAGCGCGAAAGAAAGGCAGCCTTTTCGGGGCTGCCTAGGGAGTGTAAATCTTTTTGAATGGACTCAATTCCTGTCATCTTATCTTTTGTGTTTGTCTAAAAGAATTTGAATAAACACATCGTCAGGTGAATTCGGTTTCTGGAATAAAACAACATTTTGACGCAAGAAGGCAGGTTTTTCGAGTTCTTTCTCCGAATATTTTCCATACGAAATGTCGTGTACAAGACGGCGTAAAATCTCGGGGTCTTCTTGTGGTTCCTCGGGTGTTTTTTCAACTACTGGAGGCTGTGGTGGTTTTACTGGTTCCTCAAAAACAGGTTTTGGAGGTTGTGGTACTTCTACTTTTGGCGGTTCTTGTACAGGCTTTGTTACCTCAATCTTTGCCTCAGTTATCTCTGGTTTTTGCGGAGAAACGGAGATTGGCGAATTGCTAGTGGTAGCAGTCGATTGTCTAGGGTTATACTCTGCTTTCCGCTCTGGAGCAGGTGGCAATGTGTTGTTTCTTTGGAGGGTGTCCGAAACAGATGGTAGTTGAACTGGCTCTTTTCTCTGCTTTACACTTGTGTCATAATTAAACGGCAAGTGAGAGTCTTCAAAACCCGCCGCAATGACTGTCACCAACAACTGATCACCAAGGGCATCATCAAAAATAATACCCACTTTACACATATCTGCTTCATCTCCGATGAGTCCTTCGATGTAATCAGTGATAATCATTTGCTCATCAAGCGTAGCCATGTGCTCTTCTTGTGTACTTGATGCAAGCGTCACAAGGATACGTTTTGCACCACGAATATCACGGTTGTTGAGAAGCGGAGAGTTAAGCGCCGCCTCAATCGCCAATTCAGCCCGATGCTCGCCCGATGAAACCGCCGAACTCATCACAGACGTACCTGCACCTTGAAGTACTTTTTTGACGTCCATAAAGTCGGAGTTGACACTTCCGTGGACGGTGATAATTTCTGCAATACTTTTTACGGCGTTTGATAGGACGTTATCAGCGTGCTCGTAAGCACGAAGAATCGGTAATTTGCCGTATAACTTAGCCAATTCGTCGTTAAGAATTACCAACACCGTATCGCAATGCTCTTTGAGGGCATTGATACCATCAATGGCTTGATTTTTCTTGATACGGCCTTCGTGGCTATAGGGAGCTGTCACAACCGCAACGGTTAACATCCCCATTTCTTTAGCAACCTTTGCAATGACAGGAGCAGCACCAGTTCCTGTTCCTCCCCCCATACCAGCAGTAATAAATACCATCTGGGTAGGAGGTTGCATCAATTGACGAATATATTCAATACTCTCTTCTGCAGCGCTGCGGCCAGTAGCAGAATCAGTTCCTGCTCCTAAGCCTTTGAGACTATCGGCTCCTAATTGAATTTTGTTATTGATAGGACTACGCATCAACGCCTGCTTGTCGGTATTACATACCACAAACACCACATCTTTGATGCCTTTTTTATACATGTGGTTGACGGCATTGCTACCTCCCCCTCCTACACCAATTACTTTGATGATAGGGGCATCGTCTAAGTGGGTTGACTCTTCCATAACAAACTCGTAGTCGTGCTCAAAAACGTTTTTTCGTGCAAAAACCATATTTTCTTAAAAATAAACAAACTAGGTAGGGATATTTTGGCCTTTATTAATAATCGTCGTGTCCTTTGATGTCATCTTGGGTAAGACCTTTCCAAATAAAGGTACTTATTTCTTTGATGGTTGATTCCTGAGAGGTGCTTTTACGAAAACCAGGGATAGACCAACTGCTGCTTGGTTTTTTTTGCTCTGGCTCAGGAGTAACCGTTGTTTTTTCGATTCGTTTATCGAGTGGTTTTACACTAGACCAGGCCAAGCCTAGGGCTGTAGTGTAAGATGGATCAGTGATAAGTGAATCGAGTGCGCTATTGCTTCGTTCGAGGTTCTTGGGCGTGCCAATCTGAACGTACATTCCTGTGATTTCTCGGAAAATGCTCTCAATTCCTTTAATTTTTGACGTTCCTCCCGTCAAAATGATCCCTGCACGTAATTTGTGCTCATATCCTGCTTTTTTGATTTCAGCCAGTACCAAAGCCGCGATTTCACGCAATCGCGCCCGGGCAATCAAGACGACGTTGCGGGCCACAATTTCAATGGGTGGAATGCCTTCGGCAGTTGGAATCACCAACAAGGTGTTTAGCGAGCAGTTTTTGGGGTTGGTTTCACCTAGAAATATTTTGGCTTCTTCAGCACTTTCGTGGGTAAGATGACATCCCTCACGAATATCGTTCGTGATATGATTTCCCCCAAAAGGCAACACTACAGTATGACATAATAAACCATCGTGATAAATGGCAATGTCGGTGGTTCCGCCGCCAATGTCAACAAGTACAACCCCTAGGCTTTTGTGGTCTTCGGAAAGGATAGCCAAGCCAGAAGCCAGTGGAGAAGCCGAAAAACCATCTTCTTCATTGACCGAAAGGTTCGCTTTTTGTAACGAATCTTTGATTTGGTGCAGCGCCGATTTTTTTGCGGTGATGATTTTAAAATCACCGCTTAATTTAAGTCCAGTATGCCCAACAGGGTCAATAATTTCGTGCTGTTCTCCCACCGAAAATTTGAGAGGAAGCAAGTGAATGATTTGATTCGTATCAGAATCAAACGTTTGCTGCATGGTTTCAAACAGTGATTTCACATCTCTTCCTTGCACACCAAAGGCATGGCAGGCTACTGAGCCTGTTTCCGACGTTGTTGCTAAGTGTGTCCCACTTACATTGACAGAGGCGAATAGGTTATGAGATAACAAATCAATGCGATCCGCTTTTTTTGCTGCCATTTCAAGCGCTTGACGGATGGCGTCTTTGGTTTTGATGGGGTTATTAATGTTCCCACGATGAACACCTTCATTGCGGGCTGACCCCATCCCTATCACCTGAAGCATCGTATGGTTACTTAGCTTTTTGGGTTTTGCTAAAACCGCAGCTACTTTGGTGCTACCAATGTCTATTCCTAAATAAATTTCGTGTTCTGACATGATGTGCTAAGGCTTTAATAAAAACTTATGATATGTACTATTGATAGGTTGGTGATGAATAGAAAGGGATTATTCACACACTATCTGATTTTTAAATTTTACACTTACTCGATGGTATTTTTCCCAACCACTGATAGGGAGGATGGTCTTGTAAAAGACCTTTAATTTCTCAAATTTGACGTCTGCGTCCTCTGGAAAACCAAAATCAATTTGGTGTTGTCCCACTTGGGGGATTAATGTTAGTTCTCCGTCTTCTGCCACAATGACTTCGGTCACTTGAGACTTCCAAAAAGAATTTTGCTGTAGCTGTTTTAAAAAATCGATCAGCTGTTCTCCTTTGGGAGATTTGATGGCTTTGGTATTTTTTAAAAAATCTCCTGAAAGAATAACCGTACGAGCGGCAAATCGTCCAGAAAGAGGAATAATATCCCCAGATTCCGTTAAATACCCTCCTGATTCGGCCGTTATTGACTGAGTTGCTTCGTTAAAGCTACCCATTATGCGACCGATGGGGCGTTGTTGTTCGATTGCTACGACCAAATTTCCTGATAAATCTCGAAAAACGTCACATTTTTTTATCAAACGGTTTTTTAGGACTCTTTTTTCGAGCCCTTTAAAGTTAATATCCGAAAAATTCATTCCTTCAATCACATCAACTCCTTTCACCGTGAGTAGGTCTTTGATGTCTTGTTCGCTGAAAAATGGATACTCTGCTTTGTTATCGAGCTTCACCACGACACTTTTACATCGTTTGTTATTTTGTTGATATTCAACGTAAAAGAACAGAGTCCCTACCACTAAAACCCCTACAGTAATCCAAATCCAGCGTTTCATGGTCGTTAGGTTGCTTGTAAAATATCTTTAATGGGTAAAATATACCGATCAATATCTCCTGCCCCAATGGTTGCGACTACATCACATGTTTGTTGTTTGAGTACATCTATTAACTCCGACTTCAAACATTGCACTTTGTCACATGTTATCTTTTGGAATATTAAATCGGAGCTAACCCCTTCGATTGGTAGCTCACGAGCGGGATAAATATCCAATAAAATAACACGGTCTGCCAACGATAAACTTTCGGCAAATTCGTCGGCAAAATCACGCGTACGGCTGAACAAATGAGGCTGAAAAATAGCCGTTACGTGCCGATCTGGATAAAGCGCCTTGGCTGATGACAAAAATGCTTTTACCTCGGCTGGGTGATGGGCATAGTCATCAATTAAGACTTTGGTGTCGGTTTTGAGATAGTATTCAAAACGGCGTTTTACACCTCCAAACGACGCGATGGCTGCACGAATTTGGTCGTCTGAAAGACCAATTTCCAAACCTACAGCGATGGCAGCAATGGCATTTTCAACATTGTGAAAACCAGGAACTTTGAGCATTAGGTCTTTGATGATTCCGTTTGGATGTACAGCATCAAAGCGGAAACAAGCATTTTCGATACGCACGTTTTCGGCGTGGTAGTCGCCTTCGTCGATAGAATACTCAAAAACCTTAGCTTGGGTCTTTTCGGCTAATTGTAGCCCTTTGCGCATAAACAAGCGCCCTTGGGGCTTTATCTGACTTACATAAGCCGAAAAAGAAGCGAGTACCGAGTCGTGCGTGCCGTAAATATCCAAATGGTCGGCATCAGTGGAGGTAACTATCGCAATTTCGGGAAAAAGGGTCAAAAAAGACCGATCAAATTCGTCGGCTTCTACAACACATGGTACGTTTTTTAATTCGTCTGTTGGTTCATTTAGCAACATATTGGTACCATAATTTTGCGTTATTCCACCCAAAAAAGCGGCACAATTGATGCCCGAATGCCGCAAAATATGCGCTGTCATGGAAGAGGTCGTCGTTTTACCGTGGGTTCCCGCCACCCCAATCGTAAACATTCCACCCGCGATTAAACCCAAAACCTGAGAACGCTTTTGAAGAATAAACCCGTGCTGTTTAAGATAATTATACTCCGAATGCTCGGCTGGTATAGCAGGGGTAAATACAACCAATGTTTGAGCGGGCTCCTTCAAAAAATCCGCAGGAATGTGGGCAATATCGTCGTCGAAATGAACCGAAATTCCTTCTTCTTCCAAGGTATTGGTAAGGGCAGTCGCGGTGCGGTCATAGCCAGCTACTGCAAAGCCGTTGATGTTGAACCAACGCGCCAATGCACTCATACCGATGCCTCCGATGCCAAGAAAGTAGATATATTTGAAATGTTGAATATTCATCTTAAATCAGACTTAGTACGGTTTCGGCAATTTCTTTTGCCGCGTTAGGTTTCGCTAGTTTCTTGATATTTTTACTTAATTCTTGTTGTTTATCGATATCTTGTAACAACCGCAACGTGGTTTGAACAAGTTCGTCTTTGGCGTCTTTGTCCTTCACCAAAAGTGCCGCGTTTTGTTCTACTAAACTCATCGCATTTTTGGTTTGATGATCTTCGGATGCGTAAGGGAAAGGAACCAAAATAGCTGGCTTCTCAACCAAACATAACTCAGAGACCGACAATGCACCAGCCCTAGATACCACTACGTCGGCAAGGGCATAGGCCAAGTCCATTTCATAGATAAAATCAAAAGCCTGTGCATAGGGCGTTTTTAGGGCCTCTACTGCCGCTTTTGCACGTTCTGCATAAGGCTTGCCTGTTTGCCAAAGCACTTGGTAGCCCGAGTCTATGATCATTTTCAGCCCCGCTTCGATGCTTTCATTGATGGTTTTTGCTCCCAAACTCCCACCAATGACGAGTAAAGTTTTGTGGTTAGGTTGCAACCCAAAACGCTCATAGGCTAATTCGCGTTTATTGGTACTATTTACTATGTCGTTCCTAACGGGATTGCCTGTTAGTTTGAGCTTATTTTTTGGAAAAAAAGCCTCCATGTTGGGGTACGCTACACAAATGGCTTTGGCACGTTTTGCCAAGAGTTTATTGGTAATTCCTGCGTACGAATTTTGCTCCTGAATAAGCGTCGGAATGCCCATCAAGGAAGCAACCATTAACAATGGTCCACTGGCAAATCCTCCCACGCCAATGGCAATGTCGGGCTGAAAGCTTTTGATAATGCTTCTGGCTTTCAACAAACTACGCGTTAGTTTGAAAGGAAACGAAAGATTATCGGCCGAAAGCTCACGTTTTATCCCCGAAATAGGCAGACCAATGATTTCATAACCTGCTTTGGGTACTTTTTCCATCTCCATTTTCCCCAATGCTCCCACAAACAAAATCTGAATGGAAGGATCAATGGCTTTTAAGGAATTGGCAATGGCGATGGCAGGGTAGATATGCCCTCCAGTACCTCCTCCGCTTATGATTACTTTCTTCATAGGTTCTCTTAAATAGTACTTTCGTCTGTTTCACCTCTACTTACACTGAGGATGATTCCGATCGAGATACAGGTAAAGAATACAGATGTTCCTCCCATACTGAGAAGAGGTAGTGGTTGGCCAGTAACAGGGAATGCCCCTACAGCGACAGCCATATTAGTAAATGCTTGTAAACCAATACTTAATGTGAGCCCTGCGGACAATAACCCGCCGAAGGCGCGATTAGTACCTCCAATGTTTTGGACTCCCCTCACAAGTAAAATTGCGTAGAGAAACATGATAAAAACCCCTCCGACAAGACCATATTCTTCGATGATAATGGCATAAATAAAGTCAGAATAAGCTTGGGTAAGGTAATTGCGCTGGTGACTGTTGCCAAGCCCTTGTCCAAAAGTGCCCCCGTTGGCAATGGCAATAAACCCTTGTTTTGCTTGGTATTCGTCATTGTCGAGGAAACGCTCAATACGCCCAACCGCTGTTTCAAGTCGTTGACCAGCAACAAGTCCGAGTCCACCAGTGATGCCTATGGCAACAATCATAGCCATCAGATATTTACCAGGAACTCGTCCGATATAGAACATTAAAAAACAAGATAGTCCAAGCAATACGGCGGTAGAGGTACTGGTAAGGGCGATGAAAAAACAGATAATACCTACCCATAAAATCATTTTACCAAAAACCTGCCAACTGTATTCAACGCGCTGGCGTTTGGCGAGCATCGCAGCGAGGTTCGCAATAAGGGCTAAACGGGCAAAATCGGCGGGTTGGATGGTAAGACCTGTGCCAGGAATGGCTAACCAACGCGTAGCGCCGTTGATGGTAACCCCTGCTACTTTTACCAAAATCAACAAAGGAATGGAAATGAGAAGTGCCGCGCGCGAAAGACGAGAAAAGTAGGTGTAATTGACGCGGTGAACCCACCACATCACGAACAGCCCCATACTGGTATAAAAAATGTGTTTCAATAAAAATGCTTCTGGATAACCTCCTCCACGTTGGTAAGCGAGTGTACCCGTAGCGCTATAAACAATCAATAAGCTCACAAGCGACAAAATGGCGACAATGACCCAAATGACGACGTCGCCTTTGAGGTTTCTACTCAACCAGTTTTTGATATTGTCCCAATGCTCTAATGTAGAAGGGCGAATCGTCCCCGTGTTCATCTCGTTCTTGTTCATCTTTCTAAATGTGAGTTAGGAAATAAAACTTCGTACAGTCGCTTTGAACTGTTCACCACGGTCTTCGTAGTTGTTGAACAAATCAAAACTAGCGCATGCTGGAGATAGAAGAGCGACGTCATTTGGTTGACCAAGCGACAGCGCATACTGTACCGCTTCTTTAACGTCCTGTGTCTCAATGACTACGGGGACAGTAGAAGCGAAAAACGAGAGAAGTTTGCTGTTATCTTTGCCCAGACAGATAAGGGCTTTTACTTTTTGGCGTACCAAAGGTTCGATTTGGGTATAATCGTTGCCTTTGTCAAGTCCGCCAGCTATCCAAATTATAGGGGTATCAAAGCTATTTAACGCATAAAAAACGGAATCGACGTTGGTAGCTTTCGAATCATTAACGAAACTGATTCCGTTGATTTCGGCTACGGGTTCCAAGCGGTGAGCCGCATTTTGGAAGGTCAGCAATCCATTTTTGATTTGCTCATCGGTCAATCCTACTGCCATAGACGCCAAGGTCGCGGCCATCGCGTTTATAGCATTGTGAGGTCCTTTGATGGGTAACTCGTTTGCGTTTATATCAAAAGTACGTGTATTGCGAGTGAGATGCAAAATTCCTTCCTGAAAAAAACCGCCATTCTTTTCTTTTTTCAAGAAAGAAATAGGTAAGTGGTTGACGTTGAATGATTTCCTGCCAAGTTCTAGGGCAATGGGTTCGTTGTCAATGAAATAAATAAAATCGTCGCTTGCTTGGAGATTTTGTAACAAACGAAATTTTGAATCGACGTACTTTTGGAAAGTGTATTCGTAGCGATCGAGGTGATCGGGTGTAATGTTGAGTAAAACCGCGACATCGGCTTTGAACTCATACATATTGTCCAACTGAAAGCTGCTAATTTCGAGTACAAACCAGTCGAAGGTATCGTCGATGACTTGTTTGGCGAAACTCTCGCCGATATTTCCTGCTAATCCAACATTGATGCCTGCTGATTTAAGAAGGTGATAAATCAATAAAGTCGTTGTTGTTTTACCATTGCTGCCCGTAATCGCAATTTTTTTTGCTTTTGTATAACGTGATGCAAACTCAATTTCAGAAATAACGGGTGTACCTTGTTCATATAATTTTTTAATCAACGGCACTTTGTCAGGAATACCTGGACTTTTTATCACTTCTTTTGCGGAAAGAATAATAGTTTCGGTATGTTTACCTTCTTCAAATGGTATATTATTTGCAGCCAGAATACCCCGATATTCCTCGGTAAGGGAGCCCTTATCCGATAAAAATACGTCAAAACCTTTGGCTTGAGCCAATAAGGCCGCGCCAACGCCACTTTCGCCGCCACCTAAGACGACGATTCTGAACGAATCTTGGGGGTTCATCAATAAAAATGTAAGAGGTAAAGCAAAGAATGAAAACTCAACCCAAATTAAGGCTTTTTTATAGGAAATTGCAAAGAAATAAAAACGACTAATCTTTAAAAAAAACCTTAAATATGCTTAATATCGAACCCTAAAAAAACACGTTTCTCACTGATATGCCACGAATTATAGACCTTTCCAAACCAATTCGCTTTAATGCCGAAGACCCTTGGTTTATGCGGGTAAAAATTAAACACAAACCTCATAAAGCCGCTCGGTGGCTGATTCGCTTTCTGGGTTTACCTTTCCGACTGTTCCCCGAGGGTTTTGTAGGCTGGGCAGATGACACTATTAAACATATGGGGGTTCATGCGACTACGCATCTTGATGCGCCTTGGCATTATTACCCAACCGTGGCAGGGCAGCCCGCAAAAACCATTGATGAAATCCCGTTGGAATGGTGCTACGGCAATGGGCTAGTCATTGACATGACTCACAAAGCAGACTTTGATGTTATTACATTAAAGGATATACAAGAATACCTAACTAAGAAAGGTGTTTCTTTGCAGGCTGGAATGATTGTACTCATCCGAACAGGGCGCGATAAGTTCAATGGAACAAAGCAATTTGCGGACATAGGAACGGGTATGAGCAAAGAGGCGACCGAATGGCTTATTGACCAAGGAATCAAAGTCATGGGTATTGATCAGTGGGGCTGGGATTTACCCATGCGCTACATGATTCAAAAAGCGAAAGAATCGGGCAATCGTGATTTGTTTTGGCAAGCGCATTTGGTAGGTCGCGAAAAAGAGTATTGCCACATCGAGCAATTGGTCAACCTAGGCGAATTGCCTATTGTGGGCTTTAAAGTGTGCGTGTTTCCCCTCAAAATTGTGGGCGCATCGGCGGCTCCTGCTCGGGTTGTGGCAATTTTAAACGAATAGCTTATTTTTTTTCCGCTTCTTCTGGTTGAGGTGTTTTTTGACCAGCCTTAACAAACTCCGCAATTTTTTGCTCATTAATGCCCAAAGTCACGTCGAGGGTTGGGTGGGATTGTTTCAGCGCAGCCATGCCAGCTTCCGTGACTTTGGTTTTCCAAAGGTGTAAGCTAGAGAGTTTTTTAGCACTGGTAAGCTCTTTAATTCCCGCGTCAGACACTTGGGTGTTGACCAAATTGAGGTACGTTAGCAGTGGTAAGTCCTTGATTTTTTTGATAGTAGCGTCTGAGATAGCAGTATTTTCTAAATGGAGTTTTTGCAAATTTTTGAGTTTGGCCAAGGTAGTCGCTGCTTGGTCGGTAATTTTTGTCCCACTGAGTTTTACCCAAACTATTTGCTCGCTGAGAGGCTCAAGAAGTGCAACTTGGCTGTCGGTTAGACTGCTCACATTGACGGCGTTGATGTCCAATAAATGGCTGCCTGTCGCAATAGGAGTAACCAAAACACCTACTTTTTTGAGTGCCTCGATGTCACTAGCGTCGGGTGCTGATACTTTAATTGAAGCTAATTCGTCTTTTTGGCTTGAAGCAGATGAACCACTTTCGGCAGACTGCGGTTTGCTGAGGGCTGCTAACGCGGGTTTAACGGCGTCGGTTGTTTTGAGTTCTGCCACTTTTTTGTCCACGGGCGCTCCTTGGTCAATCCACCAAGATAAAATAGCCACTTGCCCTTCCGAAAGTTGGGTTTTTCCTTTGGGTGGCATGTGATTTTCGTCTTCTAGTGGGAGCAAACAGCGCTTAATGAGCTCACTTTCTTCAGATTTTCCTGCAATAAAAACAGGGCCATTTTCTCCTCCTTTTTTCAATAATTCTATTTCATCCATTCGCAAATCGCCCTTGGATTTTTTTGCGTTGTGGCACTGAACACACCTTGATTTTAGAATAGGGTTGACGATATCTTGATAAACCAAGGCATTATTGACGTCGGCAATGGGCTTAATTTCATCGCCTCCTTTTTCAGTTTTGGGTTCCATACCTGCCCACGCCCGAAAGGGTTCGGGCGTTTCTTGGGTGAGATAGCCTTCACCATGCGTAAGAGAACCACCATGATGCCCTGCGACCATTGTAAAAAGACCGCCTATTGCCAAAGCAGGAAGGTACAAAAGTCCGCCTAATTTGAAATTTTGAAACAACAAATCGGTCTTAGAAACCCACGCAATCCACGAAGCTACTGCTACCCAAATCCCTTGCCATTTGTGTTCTTCGAGGAGTTCGGCTTCATAACCTCCTCCCAACGACAACAAATAGCCCGCAATGCACGATGCTGTAGCTCCAATGGCTGACCAAAACAAAATAAATGAAATCGTCGAGTCTTTTACTTCTACCTTATTGGTCAAGCGTCCCAGTTCGAGCAGCCCTGCTAGGAGTAAAAATCCAATGGGTAAGTGCACCAATACAGGGTGAAAACGTCCAATAAAAGCGGCCCAATCGGAGGAGGCTTGCAGTAAAATCATGGTTTGATGGCGACGATGGAGTGAATGTCTATTTTGCTTATGGTAAAGGTAATTTCTCCATTTTTATACGCAAAGGGTAACGGCTTATTTTCGGGTTGGAGCATGACTTGTTTGGGGCGAAGGGGCGATTTTACAGTTACTTTTAGATTAAACAAAGGGGGAATTTCGTCACTGGCATGGATGGCTTTATTGGCGTGGTTGCCTGCCATGTTGATTAGGTTAAGGTAAGTTGTTCCTTGTTTTTGGTTGAGCGCAACGTTTACAAACTTAGAACCATTGACGGTGACTTGAGGTTGAAACAATTTTTTAGCCATCGTTCCCAAAAAATCCCTTCCGACGTAGGTTTCGCGCTTGTAATGTTGTTCGCCAAAATTAAAATAAATGCCCGCGATTTTTCCCTTGCCAAAGGACGCGATGGAAGCAACAGGGCCTGCCGCAAAACGAAGATCGCCGCCCGAAAACCACTGTCCGAAGGTTTGCGTACTTGAAAGTGGTTCAAAAGGGCGAAAGGTAGCCTTTGTACCCGTCAGGAGTTGATCAAAGCCCCAATTGGAAATAGTTTGGGTGGAAGCACCAAGTCGAACGCCTAATTGAGCTTCAAATAATTTGACCGTTTCACTGCCAATCACGAGCAAATTTCCGCCTTGGCGCACGTATTCTATCAGTTCATCTTGGAGGGTTTTGTCAATAATTTTCCATTCAGGAATTACAATGAGTGGGTACGACTGAGTACGCCCCTTTAAGTGATGTTCTTGTAGGATTTCGGTGGGCAATTGGCTGTATAATAGCGCATTGAGGGTGCCAATCATGGGTTGCTGTTTACCATCTCCAGTGTTATAAACGGTAGTTAGCTGGCTTTTGTAGCCTACGTTTGAATAAAGTAAAGCAACTTGTGGAACAGGTTTAGTAGCTTGGGTAAATGCTTGCCGTTGGCGGCAAAACTTCGCCAAGTCACTCATGGTTTGGTACGAAAAAGTAGGCAAACTTCCGTCTCGTTCTTGGGTCCAATAGGCTTGAAAGCCACCTCCCATCGAGATCACTTGGGCGGCTTCTTGCGAAAGTTGAATGGCGTTTTTGGGTGATTTTACTTGGTCTTCCCATCCGTACCCAAAACTCCAAGACATTAAATCCCACGGTTTTCCCTGTGGGGCTAAACAACGCGCCTGAAAAGCGGATTGGTTGGCGCCGTTGAGGGGTTCGGTATCGCCCGATAAAAAATCGACGTTAATATCCACTTTTTCGGGCATCATGGCCGAATACGACCAGTTGCTAGTAATCTGAAAACGAGGGTTGTACGCATGAATGGCATCGGTATATTTACGAACGTAGCGGCGAAAAGCATCACGGTGAAATTCGAGCCATTTATCGTAATTGGGGTCGGTTTTTTTTCGGGGAATGTTTTGGATGCCTGTGATAAACCGAAATTCGTCGATAGCAGCTTGGCAATAATCGGGGTTGGTTGCCCAGCAGTCGCCATCAATCCAAGCTCCATTGACGCCATAGTCACTAATTTCTTTCAATTGTGGAATCAGCAAACTATCGGTGTAAGCGCTCCAGAGCGAGGCTTTTTGGCGGTCTGGTTTGCCTTCTGAATCAATCCGCGACCAATTGGGATGGTGTTTAACAGCTTCGTCGTCCCACACACCTGAGTAATGAACGTACAACGCTACCCCTCGGCGCAGGGTAACTTCCCGAAAGAGTTTTAAAATGTCTTTTTCGACCCGTTTGGGAGGGTTTCCCACCTTGGTCGGATAACTCGTAACCCCTGAGTGTCCCTTGCAATCTACTTGAATAAAATCGGGCTTCACTTTTAACAAAAGTGAATCTATCATCTTGTCGGTGAGGGTTTTACCTATGAGAGTGTCTTGCAAAGTGGCATGAAAATCAAAATGCAATCCGAAGTAGCTTTCGGAGCGGCGCAAAGGCGTTTGGGCAAGGGCCGTACACGAAAGTAGCCCGAATAGGAGGATGTATAACCGTTTCATTGGAAAAGGGAATTTAGTACCCATACTACCAAAGACAAAGAGTGGGCTATTCTTTTGTTTTACAACTTCTAGCATGTAGGTTGAACGCATTAAAAATAAAGTAGCTCCTCTGAAGCAATAAACAGTGGCTTTTATTTTAATGTGTTCAGCATGTCTAGTATGACCGAGGCAGAAATCTTGGCAGATTATGAATATTTGGAGAGCCAGGATATAAAAGACAGTATTGCTCTACGCATAAATAATTTGGTTGAAAAAAAACTTCATTGGTGGCATATTGAGAATGGTTTTTGATTTCAGGGGTTAATCCCCTAATTTAGCAGCCAAAACGAAAAGCTTCAACAAACCATGACATTTCCAGCAGAGCTTAAGTACACCAAAGACCACGAGTGGATTCGCCTTGAAAGCGACGGTACTGCCGTTGTAGGTATTACTGATTTTGCCCAAAGAGAATTGGGTGATATTGTTTATGTTGACATTAACACCATCGGCGAAACCATCAACGAAGGTGAATTATTTGGAACAGTAGAAGCCGTAAAAACCGTTTCTGACCTTTATTTGCCCGTTTCAGGAGAAATTCTTGAATTTAATACAGCTTTGGAAGCTGATCCAGATTTGGTTAACACTGATCCTTACGGTGAAGGTTGGATGATTCGTGTTAAAATAACAGGCTCAACCGATGACTTACTCTCTGTAGAAGCCTATAAAGAATTGATTGGTGAATAAGAACAAGCTCCGAAAGGGGCTTTTTTTTAGCCCTAATCCCAACGGGGAGCCAAGAAAGTTGATAAAAAAATGTTACTGATTCGTTCTGTAAAAATTACTGACACTCACTCGCCTTATAATGGGCAAATAAAAGATATTTTGGTAGAAAATGGCCAAATATCTCAGATTGCTGACCACATCGAGGTGGCCAATGCCCAAGTACTTGAAGGCGAAAATTGGCATATTTCACCTGGCTGGGTGGATATGCGTGTTCATGCGTATGACCCAGGGTATGAGCAAAAAGAAGACTTGCGCTCGGCTTGTGCAGCCGCGGCGGTAGGTGGCTTTACTGACATTGCAGTATTACCCAACGCCAAACCTGCCCTCGACTCGAAAGATACCCTCGTTTACGTTAAACATAGGGCTTTGGGACAAGTGGTGAATGTACACCCGATTGGCGCGGTTACAAAAAGCTGTGAAGGCAAAGATTTCACCGAAATGATTGACCTGTCGAATGCAGGTGCTGTCGCTTTTTCGGATGGCTCTCACCCTATTTATAACACGCACATTTTGCTCAAATCGTTGCAATATCTCCAGCAGGTTGACCGAGTGTTGATGAATCGCCCCGAAGATTACGATTTGACCGTGTTTGGGCAAATGAACGAAGGCGAAATGAGTACGTTGCTCGGAATGAGGGGAATTCCCACCATTGCGGAGGAACTTATGGTCATGCGCGACCTTAAAATGCTCGAATACATGGGGATTAAAAGTGAAGCTCCTCTCCTACACTTCTCGACGATTTCGACGGCGACTACGGTGGAACTGATTCGGGCGGCGAAAGCCAAGGGCTATCCTGTGTCTTGTGACGTGGCAGCGCACCAAATTGCGTTTGACGATTCGGCCTTACTGAATTTTGATACGAATTATAAGGTCAACCCACCTTTTAGAGCACAATCCGATATCGAAGCAATTTGGGAAGGATTGGCCGACGGCACCATCGACGCTGTGGTGTCGGACCATAATCCCCAAGATGAAGAGTCTAAGAATTTGGAGTTTGATTTGGCCGAATTTGGAATTATCGGGTTAGAAACGGCTTTTGCAGTACTCAACACCCACAATACCCAAGTACCGTTGGACCAACTGGTAGGAAAACTTACCCATCAGCCCCGTGCTATTCTACGTTTGCCTTCAGTAGCTATTTCAGAAGACAATGTAGCTAATTTTACCATTTTTAACCCCGATTTGGAATGGATTTTTAAGGAAACTCGTTCTAAATCAAAGAATTCGCCGTTTTTTGGAACTCAATTTAAAGGCAAAGCTGTCTATGTTATCAACCAAGGAATGGTGGAAAAATGTGGATAACTTTGTGGATAACCTATGCAAAGTGTGATTAACTTCTTAAACAAGCCATTGCTCAAGCTTCCCCTATTGTTTGGGGTGATTGCAGGTGTAGTTTGCTTTTTGTTCTTTTTGCTCGTTCAGAGCCTAGAAAAATTCTCAAGCACAAGCCGAGCGCTCGACGTCGGTTTTTTTGCTATTATCATTGCGGCTGCCACTTGGTATTACCGTAAGAAGGTAGGGCAAGGCTACCTACACATGTGGGAAGGAATCTCGATTGGCTACGTAGTGTGGATTACGGGTGCGTTGGTGTGTGGCTATTTATCGAGCCTGTATTTTTACTTTTCCCCAAAAGCATTGACCCACTACCAAGGTATTTTGCGCCAATCGCTGTTGGTCAACAAAGCGGAAGCGATAAAAGTATGGGGCAACGAAAGTTTCCAACAAAAACTGGCCGACATAGATAAACTTGAGCCTTCAAGTTTCATTTTTGATGAGTTTCGGTTTACGTTGATGCTCGTCGTAATGCCTATTTTATTGATTTCGTTGGTGCTTCGTAAACAACACCCCAACAGTTTGAGTCGTTAAAAATTTACCTCATTCTTCCCTTGACTGATGGCAAAGATTATCCAAATCACTAAAGAGAAAACCGAACAATCAAAAGTTCAGAAGGAGTTTAACCGACTCATCAAAAAGATAGAAAAGCTGGAACAAGAGATTGCCGAGTACCGCGCTGGGGTCGAGGAAGTAAACCAACGTCTCCACGGCGCGTTGACTCCCGTTCGGAAAGAATATTATGCTCAGAAAGCGGAGTTGGTGAAGTGTTTTGACCGTGCTCATGATTCGGGTTATTTCAAAAAAAGGGAACAGAAAAAACTCACGTACCTCATTTGTGAACTTGCGCACGATGTGATTGAATACGGAGGCATGGAGGAGTTGATTCCGATTTACGATAAATACAACGAGACATCGTACGAAGAAGAAAACGAGCAAGTCAACGAACTAGCGGCCGAACAGTTAAAGGGGATTTTTTCAATGTTTGGCATTGAAATCGATGAAGACATTGACATAACAAATCCTGAAAAGCTTCAGGAGCTGATGGACAAAAAAATCGCGGAAAAACAAGACGAGTTTGAGCAAGAGCAACGCCAAGCTGAAGAACGAAAAGCCAAACGTCCGAAAAGTAAAAAGCAGCAAGAGAAAGAAGAAAAGAAAGAATTAGAAGCTCGAAACATTACCAAATCGGTGCGGACAATTTACATGGATTTGGTCAAAGCTTTTCACCCTGATCGTGAGCCCGATGCCGACGAACGCGAACGCAAAACTCAAATCATGCACCGCGTGACGGAAGCCTACGAAAAAAATGATTTATTGGGGCTGTTGCGTTTGCAGTTGGAGTTTGATCGAATCGACCAAAACCACATTGAAAATATGGCCGAAAGCCACCTGAAAAATTACAATAAGCTCCTGCGCGAACAGGCCGAAGAACTGAGTTACGAACTAGAAAATATGGTTTCGCAGGTTGCTCAAATGAGCGGGAAACCTGATTATATTGTGAGTAATATTCACCGACTCCGTCTATCGCTTGAACAGGATATTAAAGAATTTAAAAGAGCGGCTGCCAGTATTAAAAATGATGTGAAAGCCTTTGGAAGTCAGTTGGTTTTGAAAGAGTTTTTGAAGAATTACAAAATTCCTAAAGCAGAGAAAGAGATAGACTTTTTTGAAGGGATTTTTTAACGAACATCAACAAAAATTGTATAGTTTTGAAGAAAATTTGTCATTTCATCAATCATTTTATTGACTAGCATTACCATGAAAAAAGTACTCTTAACAACCTTGTTTGCGGTTTGTACCCTAGGTGCGTTTGCACAAAGTGATGGCTTTTTTGGCGAAAAAATCAATGAAAAAGGCGCCGTAGCTGCTACGGAGCTCCCTAAGAAAATGGGAAGCAAAGAAAAAATGACGGCCAAAGTGACTGGTACGGTGGAGTCGGTGTGCCAAGCAAAAGGCTGCTGGATGAAAGTGAAAACAGCCGACGGACAAACCATGCGCGTGTCGTTTAAAGATTATGGTTTCTTTGTGCCAAAAGACATTGCGGGTAAAACCGTCGTGATTGACGGTGAAGCTAAAATGAAGACTACCTCGGTAGCAGAATTGCAGCACTATGCCGAAGACGCAGGAAAAAGCAAAGAAGAAATTGCGAAAATCACCGAACCTAAGCGCGAATTGACGTTTGTGGCAGATGGAGTGATTGTGAAAAAATAATAAATTGAAATAAATATTCGATGACCACAGAACAGTTGAAAGACTTGAAAGCCCGCGTTTCGGCTTTGAGGGGGTATCTTTGACTACGATACTAAGAAAGAACGATTAACAGAATTACAACAAATTCAGAACCAACCTGAATTTTGGAACGACAATACCAAAGCCGAACAAACCATGAAGGAGGTTCGGGGCTTGAAAGGGTGGACTGAAGGATATGAATCGGTAGAAGAACGCCTTGGTGACTTGGAAACACTTCAAGAGTTTTTTGAGCTAGGCGAAGCCACCGAAACGGAAGTTGAAGCCGAATACCAAGCCTTATTGAAGGTATTGGAAGAGGTCGAGCTCAAAAAAATGCTCTCCAACGAAGAAGATCAGCTCAACGCCGTCCTCGAAATTAACTCGGGGGCAGGTGGTACTGAAAGCCAAGATTGGGCAGATATGCTGTATCGAATGTACGTGCGCTGGGCCGAAAAACACGGCTACAAAGTAACCCAAATCGACTACCAAGAGGGCGATGGAGCAGGAATCAAATCGGCTTCCATTCAAATAGATGGGCCACAGGCTTACGGCTACTTGCAATCAGAAAACGGCGTACACCGTTTGGTGCGTATTTCGCCTTTTGACTCTAATGCGCGTCGCCATACTTCGTTTGCTTCGGTGTATGCGTATCCGTTGATTGACGATAGTATCGAAATCGAAGTAAATCCTGCGGATATTGAATGGGATACGTACCGTTCGGGAGGAGCTGGTGGACAGAACGTCAACAAAGTAGAAACGGCCGTTCGGCTTCGTCACAGACCTTCGGGCTTGATGATTGAGTGCCAACAAGAGCGGAGTCAGCACCTCAACCGCGATTTGGCCATGCGTTTGTTGAAATCGAAATTGTACCAAATTGAGGTAGAAAAACGAAACGCAGCCCGCGCCGAAGTGGAAGCTTCTAAAAAGAAAATTGAGTGGGGGTCTCAAATTCGTAACTACGTCATGCACCCTTACAAATTGGTAAAAGACGTCCGAACGGGCGTAGAAACCTCTGATGTTCAGGGAGTAATGGACGGCGACTTGGACGAGTTTATCAAAGCCTATTTGATGTTGCAGTAGTAGTCCGTTATTCAGAATAGTACAAAAAAGCCCTGACTCATCATCAGGGCTTTTTTGTGTAAAGGGTTGCTCACAACCCGAAGAATCTCAAAATCTGTGATTCATACTAAATAGCAGGATCAGCAGGCGTGTTGGCACGGTTATTATCTTTCTCAATCAACGGATACGGATAAAAAGTGCGGGTACGCTCTACTTGCGAAGCGGCATTGCCCGCAACGGGAGCCAAACGATTAAAGCGACGGCTATCTTCCAATTTTAATCCTGACAAAAACAACTCTATGCAACGCTGACGGTAAATTTCGGTTAGTAACGCATCGGCGGTGTTGGCACCCGAGTAAGCAGGAAGCCCCGCTCCTATGCCCCACGCATCGGTCGTTTTGGTTAAAACGGCGTTTAAAGCGGTCGTAGCACCTACCAAATCATTAGTACGGGCACTTGCTTCGGCCTTGATTAGCTGAATTTCACCTGGTAAATAAATAGGAATCGCGGCATTGTTGGCGGTAAAGAAACTGGCGCGGCCCAAGTTGATACCTCCGCTGGCGACTCCCGCAGGATTCGACAAATAGAACGCCAAGCGCTTGTCGGTGGCAACGGGGCGAAGTGCTTCTGGTAAACCTAGCGTGGCGTTAACAGGTTCAGTAACGTTACGGTTTCCGAAGGTGTTGAAAAACATCGGGTTTTGAGTTGCGTCATCAAAGTTGAACGACGATTTTTTGGTCAAATCCACTTTGTTTGCAGCAGCTAAGGCTTTGGCATTGTCGCCTACCATGAGGCTATAGCGAGCAATCAACGCTTGGATGGTGTTGGCCAAATCTATTCCTGCCACAATACGCGTAGTGAAAGTGGAAGAAACAGGCGTAGCGGTGAGTGTAGTAGCAGCGGTTTCGAGCGTACGAATGGCTTCTTTCAAGGCTTCATCACGCGTGACAAACACTGCATTATCGCCTGTGGAAACAGGGAGTTTTTCCCAAAATTGAGCGATAGTTCCCAACGCCAATGCCCTAAAAATAGAAGCGTAGGCCGTAATGCCACTTTTGGTGCCAGCATCACCAGATACCGTAGCTACGCTTTTTAAAACAAGATCTGCATTGGCTTTTACCAGTTGATTTTGCGCCCAAAGGTTCCGCAAAATACCGTTGTTAGGCGTTACGTTTGCCCCGCCAATCCGAAGCTGTTCTTCGTCGCCGTTACCCGCATTCAATACCGTAAGTTCTTTGGTAGAAAGTCCACTTGCCGTAATCGCCGTGTAAAGTACCCCTGCGCGGGTGCTTGAGTAGCGGTATTGGAGGCCGTTGCAGAGTGTAATGAGCCCGTTTATATCGGTCGTTACTTGGGTTTCGCTGGCGGCACTTGGGTTGAGGTATTCTTGGTCGCAGGAAGTGGCCGTCAGCATCGTTCCCGCTAGAAATGTATATAATATCGTCTTTTTCATTGAAGTACAGGTTTCGCGTTAGAAAGATAAATTCAACTGGAGCTGGTAAGTACGTGGAATAGGGACGTTTCCGAAGTCCACCCCGCGTAAAATGTCGCTGTTGTTACCTGCGTTTGTTTCGGGGTCAAAACCGTTGTATTTATCCCATGAAATCAAGTTACGACCTACGAGAGATACACTCCAATTGTTGATTCCCCTGAATTTGGGAAGCTGATACGTAAGGGCCAATTCGCGCAATTTGGTAAAGCCTCCTTCATCGACGCGGTACTCTTCGATGTTGACCAACGAAAATACATAGCCACGTGGTAACGTACCCAACATTTCTGCTTCGGCAATGTCGCCAATTCCTACGTTGTTGCGCGTACGCTTATCGGCATTGAACACTTGGAAACCTTGAACTGCATCCAACAAGAAACGCAAACCAAGTTTTTTGTACGTCAAATTTCCACTGAATGAACCTGTCCATTTTGGATTGGGATTACCAATCACTGAACGAACAAACGCCCCTGAAGGTTGACCGTCAGCATTACGGCTAATAGTGTATTGCGTTGGGTCGGTAGCATTTTGAGTACCCATTTCGCGTTGTGGAAGATTTTGTCTGGTCAACAATAAACTTCCGTCGGTATTACGAGCATAAGGGAAACCGTAGAATACGCTGGCAGGCTGGCCTTCAATCAAGAAAACAGGTGCGCCCGCTGAGTTACCGATGGTAAGTGTTGAAATCAATGGGTTTCCTTGGTCAATATCCAATATTTTGTTGCGGTTTTGGTTGTAAAGAACGGTGAAATCGGCTGAGAAATCTTTTTTCTTCACTGCCAAGGCGTTGAGGCTAATTTCAAACCCTTTGTTTTCCATCGTTCCTACGTTGTTCACAATGCCCGTTCCCCCCGTTGAAGGAGCTAATTCACGGTTCACTACCAAGTCTTTGATTTGCTGATTATAGACCGAAATACCCAAGTTGAGGCGACTTTTCAAGAACGAAAGGTCGGCACCCACTTCGATTTCGTCCATGCGTTCAGGACGTACGCGAGGGTTGGCCAATGTAGCGCCAGGAATGATGGTGTTTTTGCCAAGGAAAGGTACTGGACTAAACTGCCAAAAACGACTATAGCTTCCAATCCCTGTCAAGTTCCCCGCTTGCCCGTACGATGCCCGAAGTTTGAAGCCATCCCAAACGTTGGCCAAATTGCTATTTTTCCAAAACTCAAGGTCAGAAACGACCAAACTACCGCTCAATTTAGGATAAGTTTGATTGGTTTCGCTCGGAGAAAACTTCGACGAACGGTCGCGGCGAACGGCAGCCGTAACGAAGGCTAAGTTTTTGTAACCCAAGGTCGCCTGTACAAAAAATCCACTCAAATTGTAGCGGTCGAGGCCATAGCCTGCCGTGACGGTTGTACTAGCAGTTCCGCTGACGGTTTCGATGAAAGGCGCTGTGTTTAAACCACTCGCCCGGGTAAAATCCGACTGGTAGAACTGGTAGTTGAAACCAGCGGCGGCGTTTAATTTGAGAGAACTGCTAAGTTCGGTTTCGTAGGTAGCGTTGATGTCGCTGTTAAACTGCGTCACGTTGTTATTGGCATTGGCCGCAAAACCATCAGGATAACGTTCGGCAGGAAGACCAGCTACGGCTTGATAAGGATACGGCGGAATGTAGTTTTTACCCAACTGCCCGTAAGTATCCACCCCAACAACCCAGTCGATGCCAAGACCTTTGACAGGCGTAAGGTTCAACTGAGCATCAGCGATAGTACGGCTGACAGCTTGCGTAAATTTCATGGTTTCTACGGTCGTGAGCGGGTTGACGCGGGTAGGCTCAACCGCCAACAAGTTGCCTGCGGCGTCGCGCTGAGTGATGTCGTAGATGTTGTTGGTGATAGTTACCGAGTTTATCGGGCTATAAAACACGTTTCCGTTGGCTTTTTCGTTGGAAAAGCTATTTGAATAATTCAAGCCCGCCGATAGTTTTGCCCAATTGTTAAGACGTTGGTCAACGCGCGCCCGTAAACTCGCCCGCCGAAAATCGACGCCCTTGACAATTCCTTCGTTTTTCATGTAAGATGCCGACACAAAATACTGCGTACGATCCGTTCCGCCCGAAATCGAAAGCGTATTGTCGTTGCCAAAACCTGTACGGAAAATTTGATCAAAATAGTTGTAACGTGTCACGTCCACCAAATTAGAGGCCAGCAAAGAAGTGGCTCCGTCGCGAACGATGCCCGTGGTCGTCATGGTAGGGTTGGCGGCGCTTTGTGCAGCACTAATTACGCCAATGGTGTGAAGACGTAAGTCTTTGAACCCAAATTGTTTACCCAAGGTAGAAATGAAAACACCTTTGCGAAGCTCATTGGAAGAAAAGCTCGTGGTAAAGTTGATTTTTGGCGCGCCCGACTTTCCCCGCTTGGTGGTAATAATCACCACCCCGTTGGCAGCTCGCGAACCGTATTGAGCGGCAGCGGCAGCACCGTTGATAACGTTTAAAGACTCAATGTCGCTGGGGTTAATGTCGGCCAAACGGTTGGTACCGAGCGCAGTACTTGGCGCTTGGTTGCCGAGCGAAAGTGCCAACTGAGAAGCAGGTGACGTTTCGTTGTTAATAATTACACCGTCAATCACATACAGCGGGTCTGAACTTCCTTGGATGGATTTCACCCCGCGCAAACGTACCGTAATTCCTCCTGCGGGGTCGCCTGAGTTTTGGGTGATTTGAGCACCTGGGATTTTTCCTTGGAGCGCGCTTACAAGGTTGGGTGAGCCTGTTTTTTCGAGGTTGTCCGCCTTAATCGTCGTAATTGCGTTACCGAGTTGTCGGCGTTCGGCCCGAATGGTAGAACCCGTCACAACAACTTCGTCGAGGTTCATTTGGTCTTCTCGAAGCGAAACATTGACGATAGATTGGCTCGAAGAAACTTCTCGTGTAACTGTGCTGTAGCCTACTGCACTGAACGTAATTTTGACATTACCACTTACATTAAGTGAAAAATCTCCCTCTACATTGGCAGTCGTTCCGAGCGAAGTTCCTGCTACTTGTACCGTAGCCCCAGGGATAGGCTGACCGTTATTGTCAGTTACTTTTCCTTTGACGGCGTACGATTGGGCCCATCCATTTAGCGAAAAACAAATCGCTACAATTGCCACAATCGTCCGCATAAGTTCAGAACGAAAACGGTTCTGAATGATTTGGCCGTAATTGTTGTGAAGCATAAGTTATTAATTAAAGGTTTATTTTTAAAATCGGCATAAAACCGCAATAAATAAACAATAAAAACAGCAAACTCCGTCATTTGTTTGGTGAAAAATATTTGTATTAGTAGAATAAAATGAAAAAAAATTAAGATTTTGGCGAAAATTTGAGCTGAATCAAAAAATGTCTCTAATTTTATTGCAACTTTTTGCGGATTTGATTTTATATTTTTTGAACCATTATGCACCCAATTCAAACCCAAATGCTAAAGCGAGAACGACAGGCATTCATAATGAAACAAATCAATCTTCACAATCGGATATTGTCTGCCGATTTGGGATTGATGTTGAACGTTTCGGAGGATACTATCCGTCGTGACCTTAATGAACTGGCGGAGGCGGGTGAACTGGTGAAGGTTCACGGTGGGGCCTTGTCAAAATCGTACCATTACGATTATGCACCGAGTACGACTTATGCTTTATCGGAAAAAACGGTCATTGCGCAAAAAGCCGCCACCCTTATCGAAGACGGAATGTTTGTTATTCTAGGTGGCGGAACGACCGTACGGGAATTGGCTCGCCTACTTCCTGTTGATTTAAAAGCTACTTTTTTTACCATAAGCCTGACAACCGCCCTGCAGTTGTGCGACCACCCGACGATTGACGTGATATTTTTGGGGGGAACATTGGTTAAAAATTCGCAGATTAGCGTGGGAGGTGAAGTCATTAGCCGTCTCAATGAAATCAAGGCAGATTTGTGCATCATGGGTACCAATGCCATTGATACCGAATGTATTACGGATACGGATTTAGAGGCGGTTCAGGTGAAAAAAGCCATGATAAAGGCGTCTAAGCGAAGCGCCGTTGTGACCATCAGCGAAAAATTGGGAAGTACCCAAAAACTTCAAGTGTGTGAGTTATCGGATATTGATTATTTGGTGACTGACTTGCCTGCTGATGCACCGCAATTTTTAGGCTACCGCCGTGAAGGGCTGTTGATTCTTTAGAATTAGCTCGTCCCGACATCTAGTCGGGACGATATGGTACGGCGTCTCTGACGCCACTCACTGTCTATCTTAATCCCTCCGCTTTCTCCGTTCTTCCCGACGTGATTTGTTGAGTTGACTAATGGCGTCTTTGGCTTCTTTGACTTGGCTTGATTTCTTCTCCCCTCGGTCAATCACCGTTTTGTAATACTCTCGCGCCGCTTCGTAGTCTTTTTCAGTTTCCGACATTTTACCCAAGGCAATTAACGACGATAAATAGTAGCCCGACGTAAACGCTTTGGCTTGAATCGAATAATTGACAGCCTGCAAGTAATATTCTTTGGCTTTTGGAATATCGCGGTGATAATTGTTGTAGTAATATGCCAAAACGTAAGCCGCATTTCGCCCACTTACAGCTTCGTAGCCTGCCATCCCTTTGTCGATTTTGGACAAAATGCTGTTGGCGGCTTTTTCTGCTTCGGCGGTATTTCCCCTTACAAAAGCTGAGCGGAGGTAATAGCGTTCAAAGTAGGGATTGTCAGGATAAGTTTCCCACGAGTATTTTGCTAAATCATACGCTTTGGCGTACTGATTTTCGTAGCTGTAAATCTGCAGTAAGAAATACCGTGCTTCCGTTCGGGTGTAAAAAGCGTTGTTGCCTACTTTTTCAAGTTGCTGAATACCAAGTTGTTTATTGCCTTTGGGGAAAAGCCAGAGAATAGGTTTGAGCAACGGATAGTTGTCAGGAATCCATTGCGCAAAGTAATTGAACAACCCATCGCCAAACAGTAATTCTGGGCTTAGATCGCTTTTTCCTTCACATTTTTCCATGTATTTCAAGGCGTTTTTTCCCGCAAACGTAGCCCGTGACCAGTGTTTCCGTTCTGAGTGAATCCGTCCTTTGAAGGCATAAGCTGCGGCTAAGAAAAACGAAGGTTCGATTTTGTTTTCGCGCGCATCGTACAGTTTTTCGGCCAACGTAATGCAAGTATCCATCAAGGCCAAACAGCGGTCGTCGTAGCGAGTGTCTTCCGTGTTAGGCACAATTTTCCACCACTCGGCCAACCCCATCAAAAAATAAGGCATGGGATGGTACGGATAGCGGTAGCGCAACCAACGAAACTCAGCGTCGGCTTCGGCAAATTTAAAATTATAAAGTTTGTTAATAGCCTCTGTAGCTTCGATTTGTACGCCTGGATTGGAGAGCAACATATCGTACTTGCCATCAAAGTCAGAGGAGGCATAAAGTTGGGCATTGGCTGTAGTAGTACCTAAAAGTACCCAGCTAATGATACCGAATATCCAATATTTTAAGATGTTCTTTTTCATGGTCTATTATCTTTGCTGTGGATATTAACGTACAACTTCTCGTTACAGTTTATCAAGGTTGCCATTTTTTAAGTTTTTTTTAATATTTTTTCATCATGCTGACGGTCAAAGACAAAAAGTTTGTTCCATTTATCGAAAAACAACCACTCGAAGAGCGAATTGCGGAGTTAGGGCGCGAAATTAACGAAGATTACCGAGACAAGAACCCTCTTTTTGTGGTCGTCCTCAATGGAGCATTTATGTTTGCCGCTGAGCTAATGAAAAACGTGACTATTCCGTGTGAGATTACCTTCGTACGTGTATCGTCGTATTCAAAAACCCAATCGACGGGTGAGGTGACGGAAGTATTGGGGTTGAAAGAACCCATTCGCGACCGCCACGTGATTATCGTCGAAGACATTGTCGATACGGGACTTACGATGAACAAGCTTCTCTTTCAACTTTCGGCCCAGCGCCCCGAGTCGATTCAAGTAGCAACTATGTTGTTCAAACCCAAAGCCCTCAAAACGCCACTAAGTGTTAAGTACGCCGCATTTGAAATAGAAAATCGTTTTGTGCTTGGCTATGGTCTTGATTATGAAGGCTATGGCCGAAATGTGGACGGAGTTTATGTACTAGCACCATAGCCCAATTTGCCTTTTACTTAGTTACTTTATCAACACCTAATCAACCATTTTCTTCATGTCTGATTTCCAAATTTACCTTGGACTGGGGTTTGACCACATCACCGACCCCAACGGTTACGACCACATTTTGTTTGTAGTGGCTTTGTGCGCCATTTACGCTTTTCGCGATTGGAAAAAAGTGCTGGTTCTTATTACGGCATTTACGCTAGGCCACTCGGTGACGTTGGCTTTGGCCACCTTAAAGCTGATAACGTACCGGTCCGACATCATTGAGTTTCTCATTCCCATCACCATTTTTGCCACAGCGGTATCCAATTTCTCAGATAATAGCCTCGGCGAACCAAAATCCCCCAAACTGCGGTACATCTTCGCGGCTTGTTTTGGCTTAATTCACGGCATGGGATTTTCCAACTATTTGCGAAGCTTGTTGGGCGAACAAGAAAGTATCGTTATGCCCTTGTTTTCGTTCAACGTGGGCTTGGAGTTGGGACAATTGGTGATTGTGGCCATTGCATTGGGAATTGCCTCTTTGTTTATCGAAATCATCAAGCTAAAACGCCTCACTTGGAATCACTTGATTTCTGGGATTGTAGCAGGGATGGCCTTGTCGCTAATTCTTAACAATGAGCTTTTTCGGACGTTAGTAGGGCTGCCAGTGGAATAATGTCGCAAAAAAGCCCCTACGCGTCTATGCCTTGGCCTAATTTTGATTGATTTACCTTATTTTTACTATTCAACTAACAACCAAGTACCAATGAGAAAACAGTTTATTTTTTACTGGCTTATGCTCAGTACGGGCTTATTATTTGCCCAACCCCCTGCGGCAAACTACCATGCTAATTCACGTTTTGAGCAATTAGGTGCTCAACTACCCACGCCAAATACGACCCGTACGGCTTCGGGAGCGCCTGGAAAAGACTTTTGGCAACAACGTGCCGACTACGACATCAAAGCCGAATTGGACGATGAGCAACGTAAAATCACGGGAACGGAGACCATTACGTACCACAACTACTCACCCGATGAGTTGAAGTTTGTTTGGTTGCAACTTGACCAAAACTTGTTTGCCAAAGGTTCTATTAATGCCCTTTCGCAGCACAATAGCATCCAGCCCCAGATGTCATCAAATGCCGTACGTGGTTTAAATGCCCCAAGTTCGGTACGGACTACCGTGGCTGGTGACAAAGAATATGATTTTAAAATCATGGCGGTGAAGGACGCAAAAACGGGTAAGCCGTTGACCTACACCATCAACAACACCATGATGCGCATTGAGTTGCCTGCGAGTATCAAAACTGGCCAATCGTACGCGTTTTCGGTGGATTGGAATTATTTCATCAACGAATACTATGGCCGTGCTGGTTATGAGTTTTTCCCGAAAGATGGAAATACCAACTACTTCATTGCACACTGGTTCCCTCGTATGTGTGTGTATGACGATGTAAATGGCTGGCAACACAAGCAGTTTTTGGGCCAAGGTGAGTTTACATTGACGTTTGGAAACTACAAAGTTGCTTTGACTGTGCCTAATGATCACATTGTAGGTGCAACAGGAGAATTGCAAAATGCGGCGCAAGTGTTGTCGTCGGAACAGCAAAAACGCTTGGAGCAAGCCAAATCAGCTACGCGCCCTGTGTTGATTGTAAGCCAAGAAGAAGCCGAAAAAGCTGAAAAAGGCAAACCAACGGGTAAGAAAACGTGGGTGTTTAAAGCGGACAACGTTCGTGATTTTGCCTTTGCTACTAGCCGTAAATTTATTTGGGATGCGATGCAAATCGACCAAGCGGGCAAAAAAGTAATGTGTATGTCGCTTTACTCAAAAGAAGGAAATCCACTTTGGGGTAAGTACTCTACCATGGTAGTGGCGCATACGATTAAGTCATACTCAAAATATACGATTGATTACCCTTATCCAGTAGCTTACTCGTGCCACGCAAGCGGCGGTGGGATGGAATACCCAATGATTTCGTTCAACGGTGGACGCCCTGAACCCGACGGAACATATTCGGAAGGGACTAAATACGGGATGATTGGCGTAATTATCCACGAAGTAGGCCACAACTTCTTCCCAATGATTGTCAACTCTGACGAGCGTCAGTGGGGATGGATGGACGAAGGTTTGAATACATTTGTGCAGTACTTGACCGAAAAAGAGTGGGACAAAGATTACCCAACGCGCCGTGGTGAGCCTCAGTACATTACTGATTACATGAAGCAAGGAACCGAGAATTTGGTGCCTATCATGACTAGCTCTGATAACATCATGCAATACGGCCCTAATGCCTACGCGAAACCTGCGACGGGCTTAAACATTTTGCGTGAAACTGTGATGGGACGTGAGTTATTTGACTATGCATTCAAAGAATATGCACGTCGTTGGGCGTTTAAGAATCCAACTCCTGCTGACTTCTTCCGCACAATGGAAGATGCGTCGGGGGTGGATTTGGATTGGTTCTGGAAAGGTTGGTTTTACGGCGTTGAGCCTGTTGACCAAGATTTAACTGAAGTAGAATGGTTTGCCTTAGACACGCAAAACCCAGAAATTACGAAAGCAAACGCCAAGAAAGAAGCCGAAGCCAAGCGTAATACTGTGGCTCGTCAGCGCGATAAAGACTTTATCAAAGAGCCAGTTGTGGAGAAAAATCCTGACATGAAGGATTTCTACAATTCGTATGACCCTTACAAAGTAACAGATGCTGACAAGAAGAAATACGAAGCCTACTTGGCAAGCTTAACGCCCGACGAACGCAAATTGGTAGAGTCGGGTATGAACTTCTATACCTTGAAAGTGAAGAACAAAGGTGGTTTGCCAATGCCTGTGATTGTAAAAATGCAGTTTGAAGACGGTACTGATTCGGTAGCTCGCTTCCCAGCAGAAATCTGGCGCTTGAATGACCAACAGGTATCGAAAGTCGTAACGACGAAGAAAAAAGTGGTACAGTGGACATTGGATCCCTATCGTGAGATTGCGGACATTGACGAAGAGAGCAACAGTTTCCCACGTCAGCCAGCGCAACCAACGCGTTTCCAAATGTTCAAAGGAGGTGGTTTCCAACGCGGAGGCGGTACTAACCCAATGCGTGAAGCGCAACAGGCCCAACCTCCCAAAGCAGGTCAGCAAGGCGGCGCTAAAAACGACTAATATTTTTCAGACCATCCAAGTTTTTGAAACTTGGATGGTCTAACCAAACTCAAGCGTGGAATAGCGGGTTTTCAATAACCTGTTGTTCCACGCTTTTTTTATGGCACAACATTTGCCTTTACTTTTCAAAACTCAAAAATATGCCGAATAACCGCTGGATTCTTTGTGCTTGTCTGCTTGTGTTGACAAATTGGGCTGCTTCAATGGCTCAAAAGGGGCTACGAATTGAAGCAAAAATTGCCAATGCCAAACCTATGCGTCTGATTTTGGCTCAATACTTTGCAGGGCAACAAATGCCCGTAGATACTGCTATTTTGGGAGCCGACGGCCGTGTAGTTTGGCAGACCGATGCCATTCCCGAAGGCGTTTGTCGGATTGTGGGGTTAGGGCGAGGGCTTGATATTTTTGTGACGGGGTCACAACAGTTTTCCTTTGAAGCCGATTATAAAGACCTGATTGCCAGTATTCGTTTTAAAAACTCCCCTGAAAATTCCCTTTTTTTTGATTACCAACGAGAACTACGACGGCGCTACCAAGCGGCGCTGGCAGAGCGTCAGCGCATGGGGGTGAAAGAAGACTCAGACCCACGCTGGAAAAGTCGATTTCAAGAACTCAATCAACAAGTGAAGGTATTTGTTGACTCACTTTATCAAAAACACCCTACCTACTTGAGTACGCGCTTTTTGAAAAGTTACCAAGAACCTAATTTGCCCATTTTGCCCGTTCAGAAATTATCGGCCAAAGATTCTCTGTATTTGAGAAACTACGCCTGGGAGCATTTTTTTGACAATTCTTTTCTCTCCGACGAACGAATGGTCTATACTTCTACCGTTCCTGCCCGGTTTGAACGTTTTTTGAAAGCCCTTCCTCAATTGGACAAAGAAAATCGAAATAAGTGGGTCGATAACCTTATTCAGAAAACAAAAGGAACTACGGAGCTCCGCAAATACATCATTGGCGGGCTTGCTCAAAAGGTAGAATTAACATCTAATCCAGATTTTGACCAGCTTTTTGATCGAATTGTGGATAACTATGTGGATAACGATACAAAATTGTGGGATGCGAGCACTTTGCAGCGATTAAAAGAACTGAAAGCGATAAAATCCAATATGGCGGTGGGGAAGGAGTTTCCGCAACTCTCGCTCACCACGTCGGAAGGAAAGTCCTTCAAATGGGAAGATGTTCAGAGTGATTATACCCTTCTTTTCTTTTTTGACCCAGGGTGTAGCCATTGTCGGGAAGCGACGCCTGCGTTGGCTACGTTAGCCAAGCAGTACAGTCCTAAGATGAAGGTAGTCGCGGTGACACTCGACCCGAACGAAGTTGCATGGAAGGAGTTCATTCAACAGTTCCAGACGGAACATTTTATCAACGTTCGAGACGCTAACCGCTCCATTGAATTTTATAAACTAGGAGTCATAGAATACCCCACCATTTATCTGCTCGACCGAGACAAAAAAATAGTGGGGCGTTGGTTGAAAGTGGAAGAACTTCCGTCTTATTTGGTTAGTCGGTAAGAAGCTGTGAGTTGCAAGCCGCTGAAGCGTTGTTGAAAACGGCTATCTCTCAATTGTGCCTCGCCTGGAACAGCATAGGCAATGTACATATCGCTTACGCCTTGAATACTTGCTAAGTAGCGAACGCCAATCGAAAGTTTGTTCAGATTGAGCGCGACCCCTGCATGGTAGCCAAACGCATAGGTGCGGTAAGGCGAAAAGGTAAGCGGGGTCGAAGAATATTGCGACAAGAAATTTTTGAGGTTGCTGTCGTCAAACAGTTGCAACGAAATAAGCGGGCCACCCGTAAATTCCAACCGCTTATGTTTGTAGCCCAGCGAAAGAGGAATATCCAACTGCCCATATTGAATAGACGTTTTATTGGTGCTTCCTGTCGATTCTATTTCACCTCCTTTAACAGAAAGTAATGCCTCTGCTTGTAAAAAAACATCTTCTGTACTGCGTACATACGCCCCCACTACGTAGCCTGCTTTGCTACTTCCTTGGGTGGTTATTGTTTCTGGTGTAGCCGAGCTTGATGTTGCCCGACGCCCAAGAAAATCATCTCCTCTGAGCTGCGAAATCTGTAATCCCGCTTTTAATCCCCACTCTGCTCGTTGGGCATTTGCGCCCAAGGCTGTCAAAACACAAAAAGCGGCAAGTAATCGTTTCATAAAACTCCTTTTTATAGTTTTAAAATAGATAAGTAATTTTCTAGTTTCAAAGTTCACTATCTTTTGCCCATAAATCCAACAAACGAATGAAAAAACACCTACTCGTTTTACTTAGCGTTCTTATTCAGTATGTTCACAAGAGCCATGCCCAAGAGGTAGATGTCTGTGTATATGGCGGAACCTCGGCGGGAGTAATTGCTGCCTATACCGCTGCAAAATCAGGGAAAAAAGTACTTTTAATCGAACCAAGTCGGCATTTGGGCGGTCTTAGCTCGGGTGGATTGGGCCAAACCGACATTGGTAATAAATATGCAATAACGGGTGTCGCCCGCGATTTTTATCGTCGCATCGGTAAGCACTATGGCAAGTTTGAGCAATGGACGTTTGAGCCACACGTGGCCGAACAATTATTCAATGACTATATCAAAAGAGCTAACGTACCTGTTTGGCTCGAACATCGCTTGGTAAAAGTTCAAAAACAAGCAGGAAGAATTCAGTCCATTACCGTAACTTCTTCAGAGTCACAAGGAGAAAAAGTACGGCTCGTAACAGCCAAAATGTTTATTGATTGTACCTATGAAGGTGATTTAATGGGCCAAGCAGGAGTAAGTTACATCGTTGGACGTGAAGCCAATAGCCAGTACAACGAAACGTGGAATGGGGTACAGATGCACGACAAACACCAATTTCCAGAAGGTATTGACCCGTATAAAATCCCTGGCGACCCTTCAAGTGGATTATTGTGGGGGATTTCCACGGCAACATTAGCCCCAACAGGTTCAGGTGATAAACTATTGCAAGCCTATAATTTTCGGTTGTGTTTGACCAAAGACCCTACCAATCAGATTCCGATTACTAAGCCAGCGCGTTATGACTCAACGAAGTATGAATTGTTGTTGCGCCAAGTGGCAGTCGAGAAACCAGCGCACATTAATTGGGGGGTATTGCACATTGCTGATATGCCCAATTCAAAGACGGATATTAACAACAAAGGAGGTTTTTCGACGGATATGATTGGCATGAATCATTCGTTTGCTGAAGCTGATTACCAAACCCGTAAAAAAATCATCAAAGAACACGAAGATTATACCAAAGGGTTTTTGTATTTCGTAGGCCATGACCCCAGAATGCCCCAACATTTGCGTCAACAAATGCTCGAATGGGGATACCCCAAAGATGAGTACCTTGATAATAACCACTTTTCACACCAAATCTACGTCCGAGAAGCGCGCCGAATGGTGGGAGAATATGTGATGACGCAGCATAATTGCGAAGGCCGTGAAATCGTAAAAGATGGCATTGGTATGGCAGCCTATACGATGGATTCTCACAACTGTCAGCGGATACTTTTCAAAAACCCAACTTCAGGAAAAATGGAGGTGAGAAATGAAGGTGACGTACAAGTAGGTGGTTTTCCCCCCTACCCGATTAGCTACAGGTCGTTGATTCCTCGTAAAGCGGAATGCCAAAACTTGTTTGTCCCTGTATGCTTATCGGCAACGCACATTGCGTATGGCTCTATTCGAATGGAACCTGTATTTATGGCGTTGGGACAAGCGTCGGCAATGGCGGCAGTTCAGGCCATCAACAGCAAAAAAGCTGTCCAAGAAATAGACATTGAAACACTTCAAAGAACGCTAAAAATCAATCCACTCGTGGATGGTAGCCAATCCGAAATTTTATTGGATAACGACGTTACTCCTACAAATATCCAAGTAGTGGGCGATTGGCAAACCCTGAAAACGGGAAGTAAGTATGCTGCTACGCAGTTGGTCGATATTTCCAAAGGGGCTATTCCAAAATCAGTTCGGTTTACGCCCGAAATTCCCCAAACGGGAGAATACGAACTTTACATCTATAACCCCAACCCTACTGGTGGTGGAGGTAATCCAGGCGATGCCCAAAATCAGTCCAAAGCAAGCAAAACAAAGTTAAAAGTAAAAGCAGGGAACCAAGAGCAAGAACTGGCCATTTCGACCCGCGAACAAGTGAGTGACTGGATTCGAGTAGGGAGTTTTTCGTTGGCCAAAGGGAACGGTAACTTTATCGAAATTACCAACCAAAATGCGGATGGAATCGTTGTCGCAGATGCCGTACTGTTTGTTCCGAAGCGGACAGTCAGACGATAGTCAGACTGTCCGCTGTTTCTGGTCACACTATTGTCTATTTAGGATTAAGACGGGTCAAGCATTTTGCCCATAAACAAAATGGTATTGGACGTTTTTTCGCTAATGACAAACATAAACGGACGGTCGGCGTGGTAGTAATTGTTAGGCCCTGCCGAAGTTAATTCAACGCCAATGGTAGTTACTGCCGCGGCTTCCGTTCCTTTTTCATCGACGGCTACGAAGGTATTTTGTTTTACAAACCCTACGTTTAAGCCACCTTTGGAGTTGATTTTAGTCAAATCGGCCGCGCCAGGAATAAAGGCCGTTGGCATTCCCATGGTTTGAAGAACACTATTTAGCTTTACTTCATATTCTAACGTAAACTTAGGTAACCCGATTTTAGCTTTAGGTACCTCTTTCATTCCTTCTTGCAATTGTGACCATTCGCTGGCCGAAAAACTGGCAATCAAATTAGCCACTTGGTTGCCATCTTTAGGAACGATTACTGTCATGGTATATTGGCCGTTGCCGTAGGGAAGCTCGTAAGCAAAATAAGTGTCACGAGTACCAACTCTGACGTTATCTTCCAAAAACATCATCTTTACATTTTTTGTTTGGCTATCAGTTAGTTGGAACGGATAATCAGAAGTTAATTTTTCAGAAAAGCTGGTTTTCCAATCACCCTTAAAATAGAGGGCGTTCATCAAAAACATCACCATTTGTGGTTCGATGTTGTCCAGTACTTTTTTGATTTTACCGTTGGTTTTATCGCTAGCCCATTGATTAAGCGGCGAAGCATCACTACCTGTGTAAGATGTAACGTCTGCCTTGAACCAAGACTTCATGGTGTTTAGAAAATCTGTTTCTGGCTGGAACGTACTTCGATACCAAACCGAATTGGCTAGGCCAAGCGTTACTTTAGGGTCGGCTTTTGGAAGGGCTTCCATCAATTTTTGGTAAATTTGGTTGGCCTCGGCGGTTGATATTCCACTGAGCTTGAGCGTTTGCTGGATTTCGTCGGCAGTTTTTCCGTTGGCGCCGTTGAGTAACATTCCAAGAGCTGTGTGCAAACTCAAAGGTGACACAAAAACGTTTTGGTTCTTTTGTGCAGTTTCGTTGTTTAATGTTTTGAAAAATTCAAAAGCAAATTCGTTGGTTTGGCTAGAAAACTTCGATGGGATACCGATGGGGCTGATTTCATCAGAATTACCCGAAGAGGTGCAACCCAAGGCTGCCCAAAGTAAAAAAAGCGTGGCCGCAATGACCATTACGCTTTGGAAAAATGAAGGCGATTTCATGTTTGTTTCAGGGCTTAAGGCTCTTGTCATAGCAGTAGATTTTTTTAGTAAAAACTAGGACTATGACGCTGTTGAGGTAATAACGGTTGTAACCCAAAAAAAATTTTCAAACCCCGTGCAACCTTTCTATTTGTTTTTTGCATCTACCCATTGAAACAGCCTAAACATGGTGAAAATATTACAACTATTCACAAACGAGGGCCAACTGGTCAAAGCCTTACAAAAAGGAGATCCCAAGGCGCAGCGGTATTTCTACGAGAAGTACTCTGCTCGAATGTTGGCAGTTTGTGTACGTTACCTGACCGATCAGATGGAAGCTGAGGATGTAATGATAGAGGGATTTATGAAGGTTTTTGAACGAATTGACCAATATAAGGGAGAAGGGAGTTTTGAAGGGTGGATGCGTCGCCTTATTACCAACGAAGCCTTGATGCGTTTGAGAACGCGGCGCCACATCGAAATCGACATTGATGCCCCCGAAGTACACCAGCAGGTTCACTTTGAAAGTATTGAAAATAACCTAGAAGTGGAAGACTTGATGGCCATCTTGGCAAAGTTGCCTACGGGCTATCGGACGGTTTTCAACTTGTATGCCATTGAAGGGTATTCGCACGCCGAGATTGCGGAGCAGTTAGGAATAAATGAAAGTACCTCGAAGTCGCAGTTGCACCGAGCAAGGGCTTTGTTGCAACAAATGGTCACGGAAGTAGAAGGTTTAAAATGGAAAGCGTAAAACACTAAAGAATATGAAAAAGCATCCAGTTGATGAGTTGTTCTCGCGCAAACTTCGCGACGCTGAAATAACCCCTCGCGATGAAGCTTTTCAAAAGTTTCAACAAAGGTTACAAACCAAAGAGCGCCGAATCGGCTGGTGGCAGCAAGGCTCTTGGCTGGCAGCGGCTGGCGTGAGCTTATTGCTTATGGCAGGGGGAGGATGGTGGCTGATGAGCCAACCTGCTGACTCGACTGTTGCGACCGTGGAGCCTTCAGTTAAAAAAACGATTGCTACTCCTCAAACCAAAGGAAGCGAATCGTCGCCGATATCGGCAGAGGCATCTCAAGCAATAGCCACCAGGGAAACGGTTCCTCAACCAACGAACAAAACATCGGTAGGCGCTGTGCAGCAAGCGGTAGCAAAAGCCCCGATGCAAAAGCGGGAAGAAACAAAGTTAGAGACACTGCCGTCGATACAGGAGTCGCAAATTGCGCAGGTGGTGACTACGCCTACGGCTACCGTGGAACCTCAGCGTCCTGTGAAAGTAGAGGAAGCTGTCAAAACGATGTCGTTGACAAATGCGGTGGCAGAGGTAGCAAAACCTGTGGAAAAAACAGTTGTTCTTCAATTGCCTGCGTTGAAAGAAAACAACCAATCAAAGGAGGCATTGGTGGCCTTCAACGAAGTACAATCTAATCCATCAGCTAGTACACCTTCTTTTGATAACGATGTATTAAACAAACCTCGTAAATCGACAAGAATGGCGAAAGTATGGCAACAGCTTAAAAATGCCAAAAACGGAGAAAAAGTCGATTGGGATGAGGTAGGTTTTAATCCTAATAAGCTGGTAGCCAAAGCCATTGGCAAATAATCACAATGTTATTTTTAGACCGTAATGACAACTTCAATAATTAACATAGCCATGAAAAATGTAATAACAGCCATCGTTCTAACCGTAGTGACTAGCATTGCAGCCTACGCCGAAAAGTACACCGTTCAGGGAGATACGCTCATTGTTCAGTTTGGGAACAACACCCGGCTCATTGTTCAAGCCAAAGACAAGTCGGAGATTCGTAACTTAAAACAGTACGACCTCAATAAAATCATTCGCGATTTGGGAGCTACGCTTGATTCTAGTGGAAAGGAAACCTACATTTATATCAACGAACAGAACGGTCGTAAGTATCTAAAAGACACGGTATTAGTAGTTAGTCGTAAGGATGGTGAGATTAAAATCTCTATCAATGACTCATCTTCTAGTTCTTCGACAGAAAAGAAGGAAGAAAAGTACGAAAAAGACAATGATGCGTCGTCTAGCCACGATGATGGTAAAATCACGAGAAGCGTAACTCGGCGTTACAAAAGCCCTCGAAATGGTTTTGATGTACTCGTCGGACTGAATACCTATGCCCAAAATACACCGCTTGCTTACAACAAGGAAGATTATGACTTATTACCTTGGGGTTCTCGATTTGTAAGTTTGAGTTGGGTAAGAGGTGCGGCCATCAGCCGAGGAAAAGATGCTTCACTGGGGCTTGATTTGGGGGTAGATGTCGCGTGGTACAATTTGATGTTTGACGGAAACAATACTGTTCGTAAAGACGCCAATGCCATTAGCTTTCCTACGGCCACAAATGACCTTCATAAGTCTAAACTCACGGCGGCTTACATCAACCTATCTTTGATGCCAACGCTGGCGATTCACCGAGGCCCTATTTCTTATTTGAGCGTTGGAATGTATGCAGGCTATCGGCTCGACAGCTACACCAAAACCCAAGAGACTAGAAAAGGACGCTCGGAGCGAATTCACTCCAACTACTACCTTAATAACTTTCGATATGGTTTCGGTGCTGAGTTAGGCATTCGCCATTTTCCTGACCTTTTTATGCAGTATGACTTAGGTGAACTGTTTCAAACTAACAAAGGGCCTGCGGTACGAATGATTAGTTTTGGTGTTCGTTTATAGTGCTAACAATTAGGCGATTACGGTGCTTTTGAAGATGATTTAGAAGCACCGTAATTATTTTTCTTGAAAAAAAAATTGTTTTTTTTTGCCTAAAAGTTTGAACTGAATTAAAAACAGCATACATTTGCGACTCCAAAAACGACAACAAAGTCTTTTGGAAGTTTTTTGAAAATAAGAAGGGGGTGTACCAGAGTGGCCAAATGGGGCAGACTGTAAATCTGCTGACGTACGTCTTCGGTGGTTCGAATCCATCCGCCCCCACCTTTTTACATAAGAATATCAGCGGGAGTAGCTCATTTGGTAGAGCGGTAGCCTTCCAAGCTTCAGGTGGCGGGTTCGAGCCCCGTCTCCCGCTCAAAATGGAGTCGTAACTTGAAAAGTTGCAAACATTTACCTCATAGGATTTTGTCGCTCCATAGCAAGTTAATTGTTACTTGTTAATTGTTAATTGGAAGTTTTAACTACAAATAACTGTTAACGAATAGCGATTAACTTTTTTGTTGAAAAGCCGTTATAGCTCAGGGGTAGAGCACTTCCTTGGTAAGGAAGAGGCCCGGGGTTCAAATCCCCGTAACGGCTCTGGCAGAAAAAATAGTTAACAATTAGGAGTTCTTTTCGCGGTAGTAGTGATAGCTATGGTCGTCATTTACCGTAAAACTCTGGACACTCAAGTTTTCTCTGTAAATCCATAATTAATACAAAACCAAATTTTAGTTAATAAAACAATGGCAAAAGAACAATTCGACCGGAGTAAACCTCACGTAAACGTAGGTACAATCGGTCACGTTGACCACGGTAAAACTACTTTGACTGCTGCTATCACCAAAGTTCTTTCAGAAAAAGGTTTGGCAGAAAAGAAAGATTTCTCGTCGATTGACTCCGCTCCAGAAGAAAAAGAGCGCGGTATCACTATCAACACTGCGCACGTAGAATATCAAACAGTAAACCGTCACTATGCTCACGTTGACTGTCCAGGTCACGCCGACTACGTGAAAAACATGGTAACTGGTGCTGCCCAAATGGACGGTGCCATCCTTGTAGTAGCTGCTACTGACGGTCCAATGCCACAAACTCGTGAGCACATCCTTCTTGCTCGTCAGGTAGGTGTACCTCAGTTGGTCGTTTTCATGAACAAAGTTGACATGGTTGACGATCCAGAGTTGTTGGAACTTGTTGAAATGGAAATCCGTGAATTGTTGTCATTCTACGAATTCGACGGCGATAACATTCCAGTTATTCAAGGTTCAGCTCTTGGTGGTTTGAACGGTGATGCGAAATGGGTTGCTACTATCGACGCATTGATGGAAGCTGTGGATAGCTTTATCCCAACGCCTGCTCGTGATACAGACAAGCCTTTCTTGATGCCAGTTGAAGACGTGTTCACGATCACTGGTCGTGGTACTGTAGCAACAGGTCGTATCGAGCGTGGTATCATCAACTCTGGTGAGCCTGTAGAAATCTTGGGTATGGGAGCTGAAAACCTTAAGTCAACTGTGACTGGGGTTGAAATGTTCCGTAAAATCCTTGATCGTGGTGAAGCTGGTGACAACGTAGGTTTGCTCCTCCGTGGTATTGAAAAATCGGATATCCGTCGTGGTATGGTTATCTGTAAGCCAGGTTCGGTTAAGCCTCACGACAAATTCAAAGCTGAGGTTTATATCTTGTCAAAAGAAGAAGGTGGTCGTCACACACCATTCTTTAACAACTACCGTCCGCAGTTCTATTTCCGTACAACTGACGTAACAGGTATCATCACTTTGCCAGCTGGCGTTGAGATGGTTATGCCTGGTGATAACTTGACAATCACTGTTGAGCTTATCAACTCAATTGCAATGGAAAAAGGTCTTCGTTTCGCGATTCGTGAAGGTGGACGTACGGTAGGTGCTGGTCAGGTAACTGAAATCCTTTAATCAAGGGATACACCAACTATAAAAAAGGGAAGCTCGTAAGGGCTTCCCTTTTTATTTTGTGATTAACTGAGTACATTGGCGTTCGTTTTCTCGGGTCAAATGATACCATTAAGGCTAGTTGTTGTTGGGATACTATTAGGGTGGATGTGTACGATTACCGTTCGTGCACAAGTTCCTGTATTATATCTTACTGATAAAATGGTAGATACAGAGCTATGGAAGCATCCGGCGCTTGAGTATCTTGCCGATACTTCCCAAAAATTAACAGTTCAACAGCTACGAAAAGACTCCTCTTTTTTTTTCAAGCGACCCCTAGGCATTTCTGCTGACTTAGGTTTTAACGACCAAGATGTCTGGCTGCGTTTCAAGGTAAAAAAACAAACCGATCGACAGATTCACTGGGTAATTTCAAATGATTATCCCATGGTGGAAGAGCTTGACGTGTTTGTTTTCAATGAACAAACGGGAGAGGTGAAACACCAAACCTTAAAAGAAGCAATACCAGGCTATCAACGAAATATCAATGTACACCAATGCGCCGTTCCTTTGGAGCTTGCGCCGCATGTATTGTATTCTGTTTATATCAAATTACGTACAGGAGACGCCAAAAAAATCCAGTTTAGAATTGCCGAAACGTATCATTTTTACGAAACCTACCTCGATGAACTCTGGTTTTGGAGTGGCCACTTGGGGTTTGTGATTTGTATGATTGTTGTGCAATTGGTATTTTTATTGGTAACCAAAGAGCGAAATTTCTTGCTTTATCTCCTCTTTTTAATAGGATATTTATTGGTGGCCGTTGTAGGAGGATACGGTATTATTGACCAGCTACTGTGGCCAAATCATGTCTGGATGAAAGGTTATAGCATCGTGATTGCAGTCGTTATTAGCAATTTTTTAGGAGTGTTGTTTTACGCCCATGCGCTTCATTTACGGGCATTAGCCCCTACCCTCTACACGCTGATGCGAATAGATGCGATTGCATCGGTGATATTGAGTGTCTGGATTTTCTTTTTTGAAGGACTCATTAGCCCGAATGTGTATTCGTGTGCTATCATCATTGCCTTTTTTTGTTTGGTCTCTATTTCCTGCATTGTAAGCTATCGGCGCGGCAATCCGTCTGCTATTTACTATCTTTTTGGGACACTTTCTTATTTTATTGGTGTCATGGTCGTTTTACTTTGGACGTTGGCTTACTTAAAACCTAATCTGCTTGTTATCAATGCCATGCACATTGGAAGTATGTTTGAAATGGTCTTTTTTATGTGGGCATTGGCGGATGATTATCGCCGAACACGCGAAGAACGCGAACAATCCCAAAAAGAACTTATTCACACATTACAAACCCAAAATGAAGAAATTTCAAAAGCCCAAATTAAAGGACAAACCATTGAACGCAAGCGTGTTGCGGCTGATTTGCATGATTCTTTAGGTGGGACACTCTCTGCGATTCGTTGGACATTGGCGTCAATTAACTCCGAGAGCCTGACGGAGCAGGAACAACAGGTCTATGAGTCGTTGGTCGAAATGACCAATGAGGCACAGCAGCGGGTGCGGTTTTTGAGTCATAACCTTGTGCCCGAAAATTTAGAAGCCGATGGGTTAGCAATAAGCGTGGAGAAACTGACAGAAAAGCTTAACCGAAACAATAGAACGCGATTTAAAACCGAGATAAACCTCGATAAAAAATACGATAAACAAGTTGAGTTTGAGCTATACAGCATTTCATTGGAGTTGATTAATAACATTATCAAGCATTCAAGAGCGAAAGAAGCGGTGGTTCGTCTTTATGAACAAGACAATCACTTACACCTTGACATTGAGGACGATGGAGTAGGAATGCAAGATTATAATCACCAAGGAAAAGGCTTAGGAAATATCCAAGAAAGAATTTCGTCGCTCAGGGGCACGTGGCAGATTGAATCCAACGGAAAAGGAACCCATGCGTCGGCGCAAGTGCCAATCTCCTGATTTTTTTCTACTTTTGTACCTTTGTTGTCCCCTTTATATGGCTGAAAAACGCAACTCTGCCCTTTTATTTATCTTTATAACGTTACTTATTGACGTAACAGGTATTGGGATAATTATTCCCGTATTTCCTAAATTGATTACCGAGCTCATTCATGGTGATTTATCCCAAGCCTCTTTGTACGGAGGTTGGCTCACGTTTGCGTATTCGGTAATGCAGTTTATATTTTCCCCAATTTTGGGCGGTTTAAGCGACCAATACGGGCGTAGGCCTGTGTTATTAGCCTCTCTTTTTGGATTTGGAATAGATTATATCTTCTTGGGTTTTGCCCCGAGTATAGGATGGTTGTTTGTAGGACGCCTCATTGCTGGCGTTTTGGGAGCCAGTTTTACCACAGCAGGCGCGTACATTGCGGATGTGAGCCCACCTGAAAAAAGAGCCCAAAATTTTGGACTCATTGGCGCAGCTTTCGGTTTAGGCTTTATTATTGGTCCCATGCTTGGGGGGCTTCTTGGCCAGTATGGCGCCCGCGTTCCTTTTTTTGTATCTGCAGGCTTGGCACTATTAAACTGGCTATACGGATATTTTGTATTACCAGAGTCACTGCTTCCCGAAAACCGTCGTCCGTTTGATTGGAAGCGGGCCAATCCTGTGGGTTCATTGCGCCATTTAAAAAAGTACCCCATTATTTTTGGTTTGGTTATTCCGCTTGTACTGATTTATATCGCAGGCTACGCTACGCAGAGTACATGGACTTACTTTACCATGGAAAAATTTGGCTGGGACGAAAAATGGGTCGGATATTCGCTGGCCTTTGTAGGTGTAATGGCCGCTCTTGTGCAAGGCGGACTAACCCGCACGATTATCCCTCGTTTGGGCAACACAAAATCCATTTATTGGGGGTTAAGCGCCTACGGTATCAGCTTTTTTATGTATGCCTTTGCCAACCAAGGTTGGATGCTGTTTGCGATTACTATTTTAGCCGCATTAGGGGGAATTGCCACACCTGCGCTTCAAGCCATTATGTCAAATGAGGTGCCTGCCAATGAGCAAGGAGAGCTCAGAGGAGCACTTACGAGTTTGATGAGTTTAACGGCCGTTGTGGGGCCAGTGATGATGACGAGTTTGTTTGCGTACTTTACAACTTCGGCTGCCCCTGTTGTTTTTCCAGGTGCTCCGTTTGCAATGGGCGGTGTTTTGACGCTTCTAAGTTTGGTTTTAGTGAAACAAATTTTATCGCGCAAATGATTTTTTTTGCAAAAGGTTGCAATTGAAAAATTTGTTTCATACTTTTGCAGTCCGATTTCAAGAAGTATTATATACACGGGCATAGTTTAAAGGTAGAACTAAGGTCTCCAAAACCTTCGGTCTGGGTTCGAGTCCTGGTGCCCGTGCAACTTTTGCGCAAAATGAACTCAATTGTAGAATTTTTTAAAGCCTCATGGGACGAGGTTCGGCACAATGTCACTTGGCCCAAGCTTAATGACCTTCAATCTAGTACAACACTTGTACTCCTCGGCTCGCTTATTTTTGCAGCCGTAGTAGGTCTTATGGACTTCCTATTTGAGAATGCTCTCAATTTCATTTATCAGTCATTCTAGGGCTTTGCCCCGGTTATCCAAACGTTGAGCAGGTATGAGTAATCTGAATTGGTACGTTATCCGGGCTGTGTCTGGTCAAGAAAAGAAGATTAAATCTTATCTTGAAAATGAAATCGTCAGACAAGGCCTTCAAGAAGCTATTCCCGAAATTTTAATTCCGACGGAAAAAATTGTCGAAATGCGTAACGGTAAGAAACGCATCCGCGAGAAGAACTTTTTTCCTGGGTATATCATCATTTCGGCCGATTTGGCGAAAGGAGAAACACATCACCTTATTACGACAATGCCAGGTGTATTGGGTTTTTTGGGAAATACCAGCGGTAACTCAAAAATACCAGTGCCGTTGCGTCAGTCGGAAATCAATCGGATTTTAGGTAAGGTCGAAGATGCGGTAGAAGAAGTTGAAGCGCCAAAAGTGAGTTTCTTGAAAGGCGAGAGTGTTAAAATTACCGATGGCCCTTTCAGTGGCTTTATTGGAACAGTAGAAGAAATTTTTGACGACAAGAAGAAGCTCAATGTCGTTGTGAAAATATTCGGGCGTAGTACGCCCGTGGAGTTGGGTTACGCACAAGTCGAAAAAGAAAGCTGATTTTTCAGAATGTTGCCGGGAGTACGAGACAAAAAGCTTCCATGTTGTCTATCAGCCGTACGTCCGAACCGGTAACGCCAATTTAAACGTTTTAAAACGATGGCGAAAGAAGTAGCAGGTTACGTCAAACTGCAAGTGAAAGGTGGCCAAGCCAATCCTTCCCCCCCAATTGGACCAGCACTTGGTTCTAAGGGTTTGAACATCATGGAGTTCTGCAAGCAATTTAACGGTCGTACGCAGGACAAAATGGGTGTAATCTTACCCGTTGTAATTACGTACTACAAAGACAAATCATTTGAATTTGTTATCAAAACTCCACCAGCACCTATCTTGCTTTTGGAGGCTGCAAAAATTAAACTTGGTTCAGCTCAACCTAACCGTAAGAAAGTGGGTTCAGTTAGCTGGGATCAAGTGAAAACGATTGCTGAAACTAAGATGCCAGATTTGAATTGCTTTACGATAGAATCCGCAATGAAAATGATTGCAGGTACAGCACGTAGTATGGGGATTACAGTATCAGGTACAGCCCCTTGGGATAACTAATCACGAAGCGGACGTAAAGACATTTTGAACAATGGCAAAGTTGACTAAAAAAAGAAAAGAAGCTTTAGCGAAATACGATGCTAAAATCGAGTACTCGTTCGAGAAAGCTGCAGAAATTCTGAAAGACATCACCTACACGAAGTTTGATGCTTCGGTAGATATTGATGTGCGTTTGGGTGTTGACCCCCGCAAAGCAGACCAAATGGTTCGTGGCGTGGTGGCTTTACCACACGGTACAGGTCGTGAAGTACGTGTATTGGTACTTTGTTCGCCTGATAAAGAAGCCGAAGCAAAAGAAGCTGGTGCTGACTTCGTTGGGTTGGATGAGTTTATTCAGAAAATCGAAAAAGGATGGACTGACGTGGACGTAATCATTACAATGCCAACTGTAATGGCCAAAATTGGCCGTTTGGGTAAAATCTTAGGTCCTCGTGGCTTGATGCCTAACCCTAAGTCAGGTACGGTAACGTTGGAAGTTGGTAAAGCAGTAAAAGAGGTAAAGGCAGGTAAAATTGATTTCAAGGTTGACAAGTTTGGTATTATCCACGCTAGTATCGGCCGTGTATCTTTTGGCCCTGATAAAATTGCCCAAAATGCTCAAGAGTTGATTGCGACTTTAATGAGGCTTAAACCTTCTTCGGCTAAAGGTACTTACGTAAAAAGCGTACACCTCTCAAGCACAATGAGTCCAGGTGTCATCATCGATAAAAGCACGATTGCAGGAATATAATTATGACACGCGAAGAAAAAGCCGTTATCATAGAGGAACTCAGCGACAAGTTCAAGGCGATTCCTTACTTCTATATTGTTGATGCCGCAGGCATGACAGTTGGAGAAACAAATAACTTACGTCGTAAGTGTTTTAACCAAGGAGTAGAGTATCGCGTTGTTAAAAACACGCTGATTGCAAAGGCACTTGAAACACTAGATACAGATTACACGCCATTCAACGAAAGCGTTTTGACTGGTTTTTCTGGCATCATGTTTCACCAAGAGTCAGGCAAAGTAGCTGCTAAATTGATCAAAGAATTTCGTAAAGAATCAGGCAACGACAAATTGAAGCTTAAAGGTGCTTCGGTTGAGTATAGCCTTTTTATTGGCGAAAATCAATTAGAGACGCTCTTGACCCTGAAATCAAGACAAGAATTAATCGGGGAAATCGTTGGCTTGTTGCAATCTCCTGCGAAAAATGTCGTATCGGCATTGCAAAGCGGAGGCGGCAAATTGGCTGGTATCCTCAAAACCCTTTCAGAACGCGAAGGGTAATTCAAGTACTAAATTTGAAGCACTGAGAATTATTCAGATATTAATTTCACTGCTTCAGGTTCACAAATTTTCAAATTCAAAAAAACTCGTAACAAATTTTAACATTACAATAAAATGGCAGATTTGAAAGCATTCGCAGAACAGCTTGTTAATCTTACAGTAAAGGAAGTAAATGAACTTGCTGCAATCTTGAAAGATGAGTACGGTATCGAACCAGCAGCAGCAGCTCCAGTAATGGTAGCAGCAGCAGGTGGTGGTGATGCAGCTCCAGTTGTAGAAGAAAAAACAGCTTTTGATGTAATCTTGAAATCAGGCGGTGCTGCTAAATTGCAAGTTGTTAAACTTGTAAAAGACTTGACAGGTCTTGGCTTGAAAGAAGCTAAAGAATTGGTTGACGGCGCTCCAAAACCATTGAAAGAAGGTATTGCTAAAGACGAAGCAGAAGCTTTGAAAAAGCAATTGGAAGAAGCTGGTGCTGAAGTAGAAATCAAGTAATTTCTGCGCTTGGCGCTCCTAAAAACAAACGGAAATAGGCCTGACCTTGTGTCAGGTCTTTTCCTGTTTAAGTAAGTACCGCTGTTTTGGCTATTGAAAACAGCAACAGTTAGTCAAAAATCAGAAATAATCATTAATCTGACATCTAACTACAATAGCGTTTCTTCTTTAATGAGTTTCTGCCTGAAACACTTCGCTACTCGTAGGAGCGATGCACAGGGGCGAAATTCTAAAATCTACGAGGCAAGCTAAGTTTTTTGCAAACTAACTATTTGAGTCCTCGCGTTCAGTATCCTTAGAACGTCGCCTGGTTCTTATCCACCAAAAACTTGTAAAGCCTTGGTAACCAAACAAACTCCACGTAGAAGTTTTGCCCGGATTAAACCTGTTATTGATTATCCGGACTTCCTTGACGTACAGCTTCGCTCGTATCGCGAATTCGTTAATTTAGATACCGCAGCCGAAGAACGTCACAAAGAAGGGTTGTACAAAGTATTCCAAGAGAACTTCCCAATCTCTGATTCACGTGAAAACTTTGTCCTTGAATTCGTTGATTATGCACTAGATCCACCTAAATACTCTGTTAATGAGTGTATTTCACGTGGACTTACGTATTCGGTGCCATTGAAGGCAAAACTACGCCTAAAATGTAATGACGCCGATAACGAAGATTTTGAAACAATTGAGCAGGAAGTGTTCTTGGGAGCTATCCCGTACATGACTGAAAAAGGCTCTTTTGTAATTAATGGAGCTGAACGCGTTATCGTTTCTCAGCTACACCGTTCGCCAGGAGTGTTTTTCTCAATGAGCAAGCACACCAACGGTACTAAATTGTACTCGGCACGGATTATTCCTTTTAAAGGGTCTTGGATTGAATTTTCTACGGACGTAAATAACGTGATGTATGCGTACATCGACCGTAAGAAAAAGTTTCCAGTTACTACCCTCCTACGGGCGATTGGCTTTGGTTCTGACAAAGAAATTCTTGATTTGTTTGAACTTTCAGAAGAAATCCCTGCTACTTCTGCTAGCTTGAAAAAAGCCGTAGGCCGCCGCCTAGCTGCGCGGGTACTACGTACATGGACAGAAGACTTCGTGGATGAAGATACTGGTGAAGTAGTGTCAATCAGCCGTAACGAAGTGTTGCTTGAGCGTGACTCTCTTATCACGGCCGGTGACCTAGACGTGATCCTTGATTCGGGGCAAAAATCAATTATTATGCACCGTGAGGACATGAACATGGCCGATTATAATATCATTTATAACACGTTGCAAAAAGACAGCTCTAACTCAGAAAAAGAGGCTGTTGAGCAAATTTACCGCCAATTGCGTAACGCCGAAGCGCCTGACGAACAAACTGCTCGTGAAGTAATTCAGAGCTTGTTCTTCTCAGATAAGCGTTATGACTTGGGTGATGTAGGTCGCTACCGTGTCAATAAAAAATTGCAATTGGATATTGCGATGTCAACGAAAGTGTTAACCACGCAAGACATCGTTTCCATTGTAAAATACTTGATTGGTCTTATCAATGCCAAAGCCGTAGTCGATGATATCGACCACTTGTCAAACCGCCGTGTTCGTACGGTAGGTGAGCAATTATGGGCACAATTTGGTGTTGGTTTGGCACGTATGTCGCGTACAATCAAAGAACGTATGAACGTTCGTGATAACGAAGACTTCAAACCAATCGACTTGATTAATGCACGTACGTTGTCGTCGGTAATCAACTCGTTCTTTGGAACCAACCAGCTTTCGCAGTTCATGGACCAAACCAACCCACTGGCTGAAATCACGCACAAGCGTCGTATGTCAGCACTAGGGCCAGGTGGTTTGAGCCGTGAGCGTGCAGGTTTCGAGGTTCGTGACGTTCACTATACGCACTACGGGCGTCTTTGTACCATTGAAACTCCTGAAGGGCCAAACATCGGTTTGATTTCTTCGCTTTGCGTTTATGCAAAAACCAACAGCATGGGCTTCATCGAAACACCTTACCGCGTTATTAATGATGGTAAGTTGTCGAATGAACTTGTGTATTTGACCGCAGAAGAAGAAGATTCTAAATACATCGCCCAAGCCAATGCGTCGGTGGACGATAACGGAACTTTCTTGGTTGATAAAATCAAGACACGTTTTGAAGGTGACTTCCCAATGGTAGAGCCTGCACAGGTGTCTTTGATGGATATTGCAGCAAACCAGATTGTATCGGTAGCGGCTTCGATGATTCCGTTCTTGGAGCACGATGATGCCAACCGTGCCTTGATGGGTTCAAACATGCAACGTCAGGCGGTGCCATTGCTCCGTCCACAGGCGCCAATTGTAGGGACAGGTTTGGAAGGCCGCGTAGCTCGCGACTCACGTGCTTTGGTGGTAGCCGAAGGCAACGGGGTAGTTGAGTTTGTGGATGCAACCAAGATTGTCATTCGTTACGAACGTTCGTACGAGCAGCGTTTGGTAAGTTTTGATAGCGATATCGTAACGTATGATTTAATTAAGTTCCGTCGTACTAACCAAGATACTTGTATCAACCTTAAACCGATGGTTTTGAAAGGCCAACCGGTAGAGAAAGGTCAAATCTTGAGCGAAGGATATGCGACTGAAGGTGGTGAGTTGGCACTTGGACGTAACCTCCTCGTAGCCTTCATGCCTTGGCAAGGGTATAACTTTGAGGATGCGATTGTAATTTCTGAGCGTGTAGTACGCGAAGATATTTTTACTTCGATCCACATCGAAGAATACGACCTTGAAGTACGTGATACCAAACGCGGTGAGGAAGAATTGACAGCGGAGATTCCGAACGTAAGTGAGGAGGCTGTTAAAAACCTCGACGAAAATGGTATCGTTCGCGTAGGAACGGAAGTAAAAGAAGGTGATATCTTGATTGGAAAGATTACGCCAAAAGGTGAATCAGATCCTACACCAGAAGAAAAACTTCTCCGTGCCATCTTTGGAGATAAAGCAGGTGATGTGAAGGATGCTTCACGGAAAGCACCTCCGTCGATGAAAGGGGTAGTTGTAGATACAAAACTTTTCTCTCGTCCAGGCCGCGATGAGCGCGTAAAACAAAAAGACGAGTTGAAAGTGTTGATGAAGAGCTACGGACGCGACTTGAGCAAACTCCGTGAAGTTCTTATCGACAAAATGGTAGAATTGCTTGATGGTAAAACGAGTGCTGGAGTGAAGCACAAGTTTGGCGAAGAAATCATGAGTAAAGGCGTGAAATTTAGCCGCGTGAACATCATCAACAATATCTTCCCAGACAAAAACCCGTACCGTGACGAAGGTGGCTACGTTGTTCCAGAAGAAGTAAACCTTTTGGGTGACTTAATCATTGAAGGTTGGACGGACGACCCAACGACCAACAAGCTGTTGTTTGAGATGGTGAAAAACTATCAAAAACGCCGCAACGAGATTTCGGGACGTTTCAAACGTGACCGCTTTACGTTGGAAGTTGGAGATGAATTACCTGCGGGTATCGTGAAATTAGCGAAAGTATATATCGCTAAAAAACGTAAACTCAAAGTGGGTGATAAAATGGCGGGTCGCCACGGTAACAAAGGGGTTGTGGCTAAAATCGTTCGCGATGAAGACATGCCTTTCTTGGCCGATGGAACACCAATGGACATCGTATTGAACCCTCTAGGGGTACCTTCGCGTATGAACATCGGTCAGATTTACGAAACCATCTTGGCATGGGCAGGTCGTAAATTAGGCCGTAAATACGCAACGCCAATCTTTGATGGTGCTACCGAAGATCAAGTAGTTTCTGAATTGAATGAAGCAGGAATTCCTTCTTTTGGACGTACACCACTTTATGATGGGCAATCGGGTGATAAATTTGACCAAGCAGTTACAGTAGGTATCATGTACATGCTTAAACTGGGGCACTTGGTGGATGACAAAATGCACGCTCGTTCGATCGGACCATACTCACTTATTACGCAGCAACCATTGGGTGGTAAGGCACAGTTTGGTGGACAGCGTTTCGGAGAGATGGAAGTTTGGGCGCTTGAGGCGTTTGGAGCTTCTCACATCCTCCAAGAGATTTTGACAGTGAAGTCCGATGACGTAATTGGACGGGCAAAAGCGTATGAGGCAATCGTAAAAGGTGAAAACCTTCCGAAGCCAAATATTCCAGAATCATTCAATGTATTGATTCACGAATTACGCGGCCTTGCCCTCGAAATTACGATGGACTAATCAATGTTTGGGGTTTACTGTTTCGGAGTTACGGTTGGTAATACAACCCTAAACTTGAGATAGTAAACTCTAAACCCTAAACAAAAATTTCACACAAATCATATCGAAAATGTCATTCAAGAAAAACAAGAAAATCAATAGTGACTTTTCGCGGATTACCATCAGTTTGGCTTCGCCAGAGTCTATTCTGGAAAGCTCATACGGTGAAGTAACGCAACCCGAAACCATCAACTATCGGACCTATAAGCCTGAGATGGGTGGACTTTTCTGCGAGCGTATCTTCGGCCCCGTAAAAGACTGGGAATGCCACTGTGGTAAATATAAGCGTATTCGTTATAAGGGCATTATCTGTGACCGTTGTGGGGTGGAAGTAACGGAGAAAAAAGTACGTCGTGAACGTATGGGACACATCGAATTGGTGGTGCCTGTTGCTCACATTTGGTACTTCCGTAGCTTACCTAACAAAATTGGTTATTTGTTAGGCTTGTCAACCAAGAAATTGGACCAAATCATCTACTACGAACGATACGTAGTAGTTCAACCAGGTGTGAAAGCAGAAGATGGAGTCAACAAAATGGACTTCTTGACTGAAGATGAATACTTGGATATTATGGATCGTCTCCCTCGTGAGAACCAAATGCTACCCGATACAGACCCGAACAAATTCATCGCTAAGATGGGGGCTGAAGGATTAGAGTTGTTGTTGTCACGTACGCAATTAGACGAACTTTCGTATGAGTTGCGCCACAACGCCGCAAACGATACTTCGCAACAGCGTAAAGCAGAAGCGTTGAAGCGTTTGAAAGTTGTTGAAGCACTTCGTGATGCAAATACACGCATCGAAAACCGCCCAGAATGGATGGTGATTCGGATGGTGCCAGTGATTCCACCAGAACTTCGTCCGCTTGTGCCTTTGGATGGTGGACGTTTTGCTACGTCTGACCTTAACGACCTCTACCGTCGCGTAATCATTCGTAACAACCGTTTGAAGCGTCTGATTGAAATCAAAGCGCCAGAAGTAATTTTGCGTAACGAAAAACGGATGTTGCAAGAAGCAGTTGACTCGCTATTCGATAACAGCCGTAAAGTAAACGCGGTACGTTCGGAAGGTAACCGTGCCTTGAAATCACTTTCAGATATGCTGAAAGGAAAGCAAGGTCGTTTCCGTCAGAACTTACTTGGTAAGCGGGTTGACTACTCAGGTCGTTCGGTAATTGTGGTAGGTCCAGAGCTCAAACTTCACGAGTGTGGTCTTCCCAAAGACATGGCCGCAGAGTTGTTTAAGCCGTTTATTATTCGCAAGCTGATTGAGCGTGGGATTGTTAAGACAGTAAAATCGGCAAAGAAAATCGTTGACCGCAAAGATCCTGTTGTTTGGGACATCTTGGAAAACGTATTGAAAGGCCACCCTGTATTGCTTAACCGTGCTCCTACCCTTCACCGTTTGGGTATCCAAGCCTTCCAACCTAAGTTGATTGAAGGAAAAGCGATTCAGTTGCACCCATTGGTATGTACGGCCTTCAACGCCGACTTTGACGGTGACCAGATGGCGGTACACGTACCACTAGGTCAAGAGGCTATTTTGGAAGCATCGTTGTTGATGTTGTCATCGCACAACATCTTGAACCCTGCCAACGGAGCGCCAATTACCGTACCTTCACAAGACATGGTATTGGGTCTGTATTACGTAACAAAAGGACGTAAATCGACCCCAGAAGTGCCTATTGCTGGAGAAGGAATGACATTCTACGGTGCTGAAGAAGTAATCATCGCCCTCAACGAAGGAAAAGTGTCTAAACATGCGCACATCAAGTGCCGTGTGACAGTTCGTAACGAAGATGGTTCGCTTGAGAAAAAATTGATTGATACGGTTGCAGGACGTCTATTGTTCAACCAGTGCGTTCCTGAATCCGTTGGATATATCAATGAATTGTTGACGAAGAAGAAACTTCAACAAATTATTGGACACGTCTTCAAGATTGCGGGTAATGCACGTTGTGCGCAATTCTTGGACGACATCAAGCAACTTGGTTTCCAAACGGCCTTCAAAGGTGGTTTGTCAATCGGTTTGGGAGATATTAAAATCCCAGATGTGAAATGGCAACTCATCGAAGGAGCAAAAGAAGAAGTTCAAGGTGTGATGGACAACTTCATGATGGGTCTTATCACCGAAAACGAACGTTATAACCAAATTATCGACGTTTGGACACGTACCAACACGAAATTGGCCAATACGCTTTTGACCCAATTGGAGAACGACCAACAAGGCTTCAACTCCGTTTATATGATGATGCACTCGGGAGCCCGTGGTTCTCGCGAGCAGGTACGTCAGTTGGGAGGTATGCGTGGTTTGATGGCGAAACCTCAGAAAAACCTTGCTGGGGGCGTTGGAGAAATCATCGAAAACCCAATCCTTTCAAACTTTAAGGAGGGTCTCGACGTACTTGAGTACTTTATCTCTACCCACGGTGCGCGTAAAGGTTTGGCTGATACGGCCTTGAAAACAGCCGATGCGGGTTACTTGACACGTCGTTTGCACGACGTAGCTCAGGATGTGGTTGTGAACGAAGTTGACTGTGGAACATTGCGCGGTATCGAGATTTCAGCATTGAAAGACAACGAGGACATCGTTGAGCCATTGTCTGAGCGTATCTTGGGACGGGTTTCTGTACACGATGTACTTGACCCACTTTCGGGTGAGTTAATTTTATCATCAGGCCAAGAAATCACCGAAGAAATCGCGGCTCGTATCGACGAAACTAGCATCGAAACCGTTGAAATTCGCTCGGTATTGACTTGCGAAACCCGCAGTGGGGTTTGTTCAAAATGCTACGGACGTAACTTGGCGTCGGGGCGCATGGCCGAAATCGGTGAGTCGGTGGGGGTTATTGCCTCACAGTCAATCGGTGAGCCAGGTACGCAGCTGACACTTCGTACGTTCCACGTTGGGGGTACTGCGCAAAACATCGCAGTAGAAGCCAACATCAGAGCAAAATTTGAAGGTAAGATTGAGTTTGAAGATATGCGTACCGTAGAGTCAACGGATGCCGAAGGAAATCCAGTAACGATTGTAATGGGTCGTTCGGGTGAAATTCGCATCGTTAGCGAGTCAAACGGACAGGTATTGATTGGTAATAACGTTCCTTACGGAGCGACATTGCTTGTGAAAGAAGGTGAGCGCGTTACCAAAGGCCACGAACTTTGTAACTGGGATCCTTACAACGCCGTAATCTTGTCAGAATTTAACGGTTCTGCTCAATACGAATCAATCGAAGAAGGTATCACTTTCCGCGAAGAAATCGACGAACAATCGGGCTTCCAAGAAATGGTAATCATCGAAACACGTGACCGTACCAAAAACCCAGGTATCTTGGTGAAAGGTAAGAGCCCACTCTTGACCGACGCCGATGAGAAGATTTATAACTTGCCTGTGGGTGCGCGCTTAGTAATCAAAGATGGTTCGACGGTAAAAGCAGGTCAGCCTTTAGCGAAATTACCACGTACACTCGGTAAAACGCGTGACATTACGGGTGGTTTGCCACGGGTAACGGAGTTGTTTGAAGCACGTAACCCATCTAACCCAGCGGTAGTTTCTGAAATCGACGGGGTGGTTATTTACGGAATTGTAAAACGCGGTAACCGCGAAATCAATATCGAGTCGAAAGACGGTACCCGTAAGAAATACCTTGTGCCTTTGTCGAAACACATCTTGGTGCAAGATGGTGACTACGTGAAAGCGGGTGAACCACTTTCTGATGGTGCCATTACGCCAAGCGACATCCTTTCGATCAAAGGGCCAACGGCGGTACAAGAGTACTTGGTAAACGAAATTCAGGAAGTTTACCGTCTCCAAGGGGTGAAAATCAACGATAAGCACATTGAGTGTATTGTACGCCAAATGATGCAGAAAGTTGAAATCATGGAAGCTGGAGATACCAACTTCTTGGAAATGCAACCCGTTGATAAGTGGACGTTCCGCGAAGAAAACGACCGTGTTCTTGACATGAAAGTGGTAGAGGATTCGGGCGATTCTGAAAACGTGAAGCCAGGTATGTTGATTTCTGCGCGCCGTTTGCGTGACGAAAACTCTACCCTCAAGCGTCGTGACCAACGTTTGGTCGTGGCACGTGATGCGAAAGCAGCCGTTGCACAACCAACTTTGATGGGTATTACGCAAGCATCGTTGGGTACTGAAAGCTTTATCTCAGCCGCGTCTTTCCAAGAGACGACCAAAGTGTTGAGCGAAGCAGCGGTACGAGGAAAACGCGATACGCTCGATGGCTTGAAAGAAAACGTAATTGTAGGTCACCTTATTCCAGCAGGAACGGGTGTACGTCGCTACCAGAAAAACATCATTGGTTCGAAAGAAGAACTCGAAACAGTGACCGAATCACGTGAGCGTAGCAGCTCGCGTCGTAGCAAACGTGAATTAGCAAACTAACAGGTTTCCCCGTGAGTTTATAGAAGAAAACGCCCCGACTTCGGTTGGGGCGTTTTTGTTTTCGGCCGCTTACACACTAATTTTTCGATTGCTACCGTTTTTTACTTCCTTTGTCACCCAAACGACGATTATTTACGTATGAAGAAATTATTTTTTGTTTTCTCTCTCGCTTTTCTTACTTGTACATCACTCTGTGCCCAAGACAATAGCTACAACTTGGTGCCTTTTCCTGCGCAATTCAACGGTGGAGATGGGCAATTTGTGGTCAATGGACAAACCAAAATCATTGTAACGGCCAAAGATGTGCCGTTGAAACCCATTGCGCAGTCGCTGGCTAATACGCTTAAAACAGCCTCTAAATTCAATTTGGTGGTAGCGCCCGCCGCCCCTCCTACTGCGACCAACACGATTTTTATTCGTTTGAACAAAGCCTTAGGCTTGGGAAACGAAGGGTATAAATTATTGGTAGGAAAAGAACGCGTAATACTTGAGTCGGCGACGCCACAAGGAGCTTTTTACGGCCTACAAACCATCCTTCAGCTGTTGCCAACCGCCGTTTTTAGCCCTACTCCCGTTGAAAACGTCGCGTGGACAATGCCCGTGTGCCAAATCCAAGACAAACCCCGTTTTGTACACCGTGGGTTGATGCTTGACGTAGCGCGTCATTTTATGCCTGCTTCGTTCATCAAAAAATACATCGACCTTTTGGCGCTCCATAAAATGAACGTATTGCACTGGCATTTGACCGATGACCAAGGCTGGCGCATTGAAATAAAGAAGTACCCTAAACTCACACAAGTGGGCTCAAAACGCAAGGAAACGCTGGTAGGGCACTACTCAGAAAATTACCCTCAGAAATACGACGGAAAAGAGTACGGAGGTTTTTATACCCAAGCCGAAATAAAGGACATTGTAAAGTATGCGCAGGCAAAATACGTCACGATTATCCCCGAAATCGAGTTGCCTGGGCACGCAACGGCTGCCTTGGCGGCTTATCCAGAGTTGGGTTGTGAGCCTTCAAAAAACTACCAAGTGGGCACAAAATGGGGGGTGATGTACGACGTGTTTTGCCCCACGGAAAAAACTTTTACCTTTTTGCAGGACGTGTTGACCGAAGTAATGGTGCTTTTCCCTAGCAAGTATATACACATTGGCGGTGACGAGTGCCCCAAAGAGGCTTGGAAACAGAGTACTTTTTGTCAAGAATTGATAAAAAAACAGGGCTTGAAAGACGAACACGAGCTGCAAAGCTACTTCATCAAGCGGATTGAGAAGTTTGTCAACTCCAAAAAGAAAAGCATTATTGGCTGGGACGAGATTTTGGAAGGTGGCGTAGCTCCCAACGCAACCGTGATGAGCTGGAGAGGCACGTCGGGGGGCATTGAAGCGGCTAAACAGAAGCATAATGTCATCATGACGCCGACAACCTACTATTACCTCGACTATTACCAAGGAAATCCCGCCAAAGAACCTTTAGCAATTGGCGGGTATTTGCCCATCGAAAAAGTGTATGGCTACGACCCCGCCGATGGCTTTGACGAGGCGTCTAAGAAATACATTTTGGGGGTACAAGGAAACTTGTGGACGGAATATGTACCTACTCCTGAGCAAGTAGAATATATGACATTTCCGCGCGCTACGGCCATTGCGGAATCGGCTTGGATGCCTTCGGGCGTCAAAAACTTTGAGGATTTTGCGATGCGTTTGAAAGAACATTTAAAACGATTAGATTACCTCAAAGTCAATTATTCAAAACGTATTTTGGACGTTCGGGCGGTGACGCAGTTCAATAACCAAGGGCAGCTGCAGGTGCGTTTGGATAAATTGGACTCGGATAGCAAAACCTACTATACCACCGACGGCAAGCAGCCAACGACAAGCTCAACGGAATATACGATGCCGATAACGTTGGATAAAATCACGACCATCAAGGCGGTTACAACTGCTGGTGCTACTTTTGAAGAAAAATTCTTTGTACATCGTGCCAAAGGTAAGCCTTACAAATATGCCAACGCTCCTGCTGATTGGGCTGATCCAGATAAAAAGAAATTGACCGACGGGCAGGTGGCTCAAAGTCCTCAAAACAGCGCGGAATGGGTACAGATTTCGGGTAAAGACCTGGAAATTACGATTGATTTGGGCGAGGTAAAACCCGTGACCAAAGTGTCGGCCAATTTCTTAAAACTGATTTTGTACAACATCTTCCCGCCTACTTCGGTGGAGATTAGCCTCTCGCGCGACGGCGAAAGTTTCAAAGAAGCCTTGGCGCAGCCCGTGACATACCAGCTAGAAGGAGGATGGCAAATTTTACCCGTGGTAGCCGACTTCAAAACAGCGCGGGCTCGGTATATTCGAGTACGGGCTAAAAATGCAGGAAATGCCCCCGCAGGTCATCCAGAAGCAGGTCGCCCGACCACGATTTCAATGGATGAAGTAGTGGTAGATTGATAAGATAAGCTATTAGACATACGCAACAAGAAAGGCGCTGTACCCACAGCGCCTTTCTTGTTGGCGAGAGTATTCTTCCCGTTCACGCTGCTTTTCTGGCACTTTATCCCAATTTAGTCTTATTTTTTTAAACAAAAACGTAGCTTTACCTCGTTATTATAATGAAAAAGTACAAATGTAAACTTCTTCTTTTATCCATTAACAAGTAATAGTGGCTTGCCACTTATTGTCAGCTATGAAACATATCTTCAGTATTTTACTGTGGCTTGGGGTGGCCACGTGGGCGTACAGCCAAGAAAAGCGAACGATTAGCGGGTATATTAAAGATGCTTCCAATGGCGAAAGCCTGATTGGGGTGTCGGTGTACGTTCGAGAAATCGGGAACGGAACCGTAACCAACGACTACGGCTATTATGCCTTAAACCTGCCTACAGGAGTCTCGTACACGTTGGTCTTTAATTATATCGGTTACGAAAAAGTAGAGAAAAAAGTGACGCTTACTGCCGATTTGAAGCTCAGTATTGAGCTCAAGGATGAAAGTGTGAAGCTGCAAGAAGTTATTGTCAAAACCACCAAAGAAGACGAGAATGTTAAGAACATTGAGATGTCGGTCAACAAGGTGGAGATGAAAACCATTCGCCAAATGCCAGCCTTGCTTGGAGAAGTTGATTTGGTGCGGAGCATCCAACTACTCCCTGGGGTAACGAGTGTGGGCGAAGGGGCCAGTGGGTTTAACGTCAGAGGAGGAAATATTGACCAAAATCTAGTATTGCTCGACGAAGCGCCTGTCTTCAATGCGTCGCACTTGTTTGGCTTTTTCTCAGTGTTTAATCCAGATGCGGTTAAAGACGTAAAACTCGTTAAAGGCGGGATTCCTGCGCAATATGGAGGTCGTATTTCGTCGATTTTGGACGTTCGCTTAAAGGAAGGAAACGCCAAAAAACGGGAAATCAACGGCGGGATTGGAACGATTTTCTCTCGTTTGAGCTACGAGCAGCCTTTTGCCAAAAGTAAAGGTTCGTTTATCGTAGCGGGGCGGCGTTCGTACATCGACGTATTGGCCAAGCCATTTTTGAATGGTGATTTAAAAAACTCGCGCTTTTATTTCTATGACCTTACGGCCAAAGCCAATTACCGAATTGATGACAAAAATACTGTCTTTGCTTCGGGCTACTTTGGTCGCGATGTTTTTGGGGCAGATTTTGGTTTTGAGTGGGGAAACCAAACGGCGACTGTTCGCTGGAACCACGTTTTTAACAATAAACTGTTTATGAATGCTACGGCGTTTTACTCAGATTATGACTATGGGTTGGAGTCGGATCGAAACAATAAGAACAAAAATGGGGATAAATTCAAGTGGAATTCGAGCATTTCTACTTGGAGTATAAAGCCCGATTTTACGTATTACCTCACTCCTAACAATACCGTTACTTTTGGCGGACAGTACATCAATTACAAGACAAAACCAGGGACTGCTATAGGAGTTTCGAGCGGTGAGGAACGAAATTTTAGTTTAGATTCACGCTACGCAGATGAGTCGGCTTTGTACATTGGTAATGACCAGAAAATGACGGAATGGCTTTCGTTTCAGTACGGGATTCGGTACTCGTATTTCCGAAATCTGGGCCCAGGAACGGCTTATGAGTTTTTGGAAGTCGTAAAAGGTGACCGACAGCTGCCTGTCTCAGAGAAAAAATTTGAGTCGGGTGTAATTAATACGTATGGCAATTGGGAACCCCGTTTTTCTACAAAAATAGAGTTAAACCCATCCACTTCCATCAAAGCCAGCTACAACCGAACGGCCCAGTATTTGCACTTATTGTCAAACACGGCGGCGAGTTCGCCCTTGGATGTGTGGACGTTAAGTTCTAAAATTATCAAGCCCCAAATAGCCGATCAGGTAGCGTTAGGCTGGTTTCAAAACTTCCAAGAGAATATGTTTGAGGCATCGTTGGAAGTGTATTACAAGAAACTTCAAAACCAAATTGACTACGTAGCTAACTCTGATTTGTTGCTCAATACCTATCTCGAAGGTGACTTACTTTTCGGAAATGGTCGGGCGTACGGAGCCGAAGTTTATGTGAAAAAAAATCGTGGAAAACTGACGGGGTGGTTGAGTTATACCCTTGCTCGCACCGAGCGCAAAATAGAAGGCATTAACAACGATAACTGGTTCCCTGCGCGTTTTGACAAAACCCATAATTTATCGACGGTGGTTTTGTATCAACTCAACGACCGTTTGAGTTTCTCGGCCAATTTTGCCTTCAATACGGGGACGCCTGCTACTTTTCCGACCAACCGTTTTGAATGGGGGGGCTGGACATTGCCTCAAAATGTGGACAATAGCCGAAATGCAGCTCGTATTCCTTCGTATCACCGCCTCGACTTAGGGGCAACGCTCAAATCGAAGAAAAAACTCTTTGGTAAAGGCCAAGGCGAGTGGGTACTTAGTATCTATAACGTCTATAATCGCCGTAATCCTTTCTCAATGTATGTGCGTCAAAACGAGGACAATAACCTCAAGACGGAAGCCGTACGGTATGCCGTGATTGGTTCAGTTGTTCCAGCCATTACGTACAATTTTAAATTTTAATAGCCATGAAAAAGAATACGCTTCATACTTTTTTGACTTATACAGTCCTCTCACTTTTGACCCTTACGACCCTCAGTAGTTGTGAGGATGTGGTGGACTTAGACGTAAAGTCGGGTGCTCCGCAGCTAGTAGTAGATGGTTGGGTAACGAATCAACAAACAAGCCAAATCATTCGCTTGACCGAATCAGCGGGCTACTTTGACAATAATCCAGCAAAACCAGTCCTAAATGCAACTGTGACCGTCTCCGATGATAAAGGCGGTACATTTACATTTGTGGATCTAAAAAAAGATGGGGTGTACGTTTGGCAGCCCACTTCGGCCCGCGATACCATCGGACGGGTAGGAAGAACCTACACGTTACGTATCAAAACAGGAACCGAAGAATATACAGCAGTGAGTAAGCTTAATCGGGTTCCTAAAATCGATTCAGTGACCTATTTCTTTGACAAATTACCGATTGCACCAGCGGATGATGCACCTCAGGAAGGCTATACGGCGGAGTTTTTTGCCCGTGACCCAACGGGGGCAGGTGACTGCTACTGGATAAAAAGCTACAAAAACGGTAAGTATTTTAACAGAACTACCGAGATCACAATTGCTTATGATGCGGCGTTTAGCCCAGGTGGGAACAGCGATGGCCTACGCTTTATTTTACCCATTCGTCGCGCCATTTCCCCTGAGTTTTACAAAGAAAAAGATACGGTCAAAGTAGAGCTTTGCAGCATTCCGTTGGAGGGGTATTATTTCTTAAATCAAGTACGGACTGAGTCGAGTAATCAGGGGCTATTTGCAACGGCTCCATCCAATATTTACAGTAACATAAAAAATACCAATCCGACAGGGCGCAAAGCGTTGGGCTTCTTTGGCGCGGCGGCAGTTAGTACGTTTACCGAGGTAATTGACGCCAAAAAAGCAAAACCCAAAGACGGCAATTAGCCTTTAACAGACAACACCTTCGGAAAGGCGGAGGGTTTGGGTAACGCAACTCGGGATTTCATAAGGATAATGTGAAACGTAGATGAGTGTTTGTTCTTTTGAATCACAGACGGCGTTAACAACCTCCTTAAAATGCTCTACTGCGGCAAAATCTAGCCCTTGGCAGGGTTCGTCTAAAATCAGTAGTGGCGGATGTTTCACTAGTGCTCTGGCCAATAAAACGAGGCGTTGTTGGCCTTTAGAAAGGTTTTTAAATAATTTATCGAGTAGCGAACCCACGTTGAGCCATTCGGCAACGGCGTGGGTTTGTTGTATTTGGTCGTCGGTTAATTTTCTAAAATAAACGCCCGTTGCGTCAAAAAAACCTGAGGCAATGGTCTTAAAAACGGTCGTTTCTTGGGGGAAATACAAATGCAATTCGGGCGAAACGTGCCCAATTTTGTTTTTAACGTCCCACATCGACGGCCCACCTCGTTTTAAGTCAAACAAATCATAATCATTGGCAAAACGTTGAGGGTTATCGGCGGTCAAAATACTCAACAGCGTTGACTTTCCTGAACCATTGGGTCCAACCAGTGCCCACTTCTCCCCTTTTTTGATTTGCCAGTTAACATTATCAAGTACTTTTTTGCCGTTGTAGGTGATGGTAATGTTACGGAGGTTAACGGCTAACGCAAAGTTATAAGTCGGAGAAATAGGAACTACCTCACGAGGCTGAAATGTGGCTTTGTCGGTTTCTGAAAGTGATTCTTCTTCTGAAATAATTTGGCCTTCTTTCAATCGTACGACTTGGGTGACGCTCGCGGGAATTTCTACCGAAGAAGTCACCAGCACAATGGTGACACCTGCGTCTTTGAGGTGAGCAAGGGCGTTTCTCAGTACTTCGCGCGAATGGACGTCTAAGCCAGAAAACGGGTTATCCAACAATAATAATTGCGGTTTTTTGAGCAACGACCGCGCCAACAGCATCCGCCGAGTTTCGCCGTTGGACAAAGTCACAAAATGGCGATTAAGCAGGTGGTCGATGGAAAGCAACTGGCAAGTGGCAAGTAAATCGGCTTCACTAATGGTGTTTGGAGGAAGTACCACCGAATGGTTGTCAACGGTTCCTACAGGCTTGAGTTGATTGGTCAGCACTTCACGAACGGTCGGCGCAACTTCCGCTTCGTGACTATGAAAACGCTGCTGGTAATACTGCGCAGCGGATCGGATGATGCGATTGAAAGAGTAATCTGATGGAACAAGTTCGGCTACTTTGGACAGCAACACATCTCCGTAGTCGTGGGTTAATTTTCCGCGCCAAATGGGCCATTTCCCTGCTAACACCTCTAATAATGTGGATTTTCCGCTTCCATTTTCTCCAATAATGGCCCATTGTTCACCCGTTTGAATGGTGAGGGAAAGATTAGATAAAACAACGGTGTCGTAGCGACGAACAAAAGCGTTTTGGAGTGTAATCATGAACTTTGTCAAAGTTTGGGACTTTGACAAAGTTAGTAGTCTAAATACTTTATATTTGCTTAAATCTATACTTTATGGAATCACTTTTTGTTACCGAGCGAATTAAAGAGCTCCTTCCGAAAATCAAAGCCTTCATTGAGAGTGAGTTATATCCACTCGAAACCCCCGAATACCTTGCCCATGACTTTTCGCACGTGGAGCCTATTCTTCAGCAAAAACGGCAATTGGTCAAAAAAGCAGGTTTGTGGGGACTGCATTTGCCCGAAGAAGACGGCGGGCTAAACCTAACACTTTGCGAGTTTGGGCAAATCAGCGAAGTACTGGCTAGTTCGCCTTTTGGGCACTTTGTGTTCAATACCCAAGCCCCTGACATTGGGAATACCGAACTGATGCACAAATACGCGCCGACGCACTTGAAAGAGCAGTACTTAAAACCATTGATGGACGGCGATATTCGTAGCTGTTTTAGTATGACAGAACCAGAGTTTGCGGGGTCAAATCCTACACGAATGGGAACTACGGCAGTCAAAGACGGAGATGATTACGTGATTAATGGCCACAAATGGTTTACGAGTAGCGCTGATGGTGCGGCGTTTGCCGTGGTGATGGCCGTCACCAACCCCGATGCTGCGCCGCACAAACGAGCAAGTCAAATCGTAGTTCCGATGGACACGCCTGGGGTAAAACTCGTACGTAATATCCCGATTATGGGCCATGCTGGAGACAGTTGGGCAAGCCACGCGGAGATGCGCTATGAAAACGTTCGTGTACCTCAGTCTAATCTAATTGGGGCTGAAGGGGCAGGATTTTTATTGGCGCAAGAACGCCTTGGGCCTGGCCGTATTCACCACTGTATGCGTTTTATCGGGATTGCCGAGCGGAGTTTTGATTTGATGTGCCGCTATGCCGCTAGTCGGGAGATGGAAGAAGGGGTTATGTTGGGAGAAAAGCAGTTTATCCAAGGGTTTATCGCCGAAAGCAGGGCGGAAATCGACGCGGCACGCTTGCTTGTATTGCGCACGGCCAAGCACATCGATGAACGTGGCGCTGCGGCGGTGCGTGACGAAATTTCGATGATTAAATTTTTTACGGCCAACATGATGCTTCGGGTAATTGACCGATCTATTCAAACCCACGGCGGGCTAGGCATGACCAGCGACGTGCTATTGTCGTATTGGTACGCCCATGAGCGAGCTGCACGGATTTACGACGGAGCCGACGAAGTACACAAAACCGCCTTGGCAAGGGGTATTTTGAAAAGCTACGGCCTTGATACCCGAAAAAAATAAATGATTATTTTACTTCCGATAGCAGTGGACTGTGCGTGAGCGGAAGCGATAAGAAAAAGGAAGTGCCAACTCCGTCTTCGGTTTCAAACCAAATATTCCCTCCAGCGTGTTCTACGCCTCTTTTGGCAATGGCCAAACCGAGGCCAGAGCCGCCTTGTTTGGTGCTAAAGTTGGGTAAAAATACCTTGGGACGAATGGGTTCGGGAATCCCGTTTCCGTTGTCCTGAACTTCAATATAGACGTTGCCTTCGTCGGTACGGAGTCGTAGCGAAATCTCAGGACGGCGCCCTTCGGGCACGGATTGGATGCCGTTGATGATGAGGTTGGTAATGATACGCCCAATGAGCTGTCGGTCGCCCATGACATTGACCCGTTGTACCCTAATATCCCTTTGTAGGGTGATTTTTGGGTCGTCGGAATACAAATCGGCGGCTTTATTGAGTACCGAAGAAATTTCGAATAACTCGTTTTTGGGCAAAGGCATTTTAGCAAAATCCGAGAACGACGTCGCAATGTCACTGATGTTGTCGATTTGGTCGATGAGCGATTCAAACGTCCGCCGAATTCGCTCACTTTGGGGCATATTTGGCGGTAAATCACGCAGCATCGTTCGTTGAAGTTGCTGAATCGTCAACTTCATCGGCGTCAGTGGGTTCTTAATTTCGTGCGCTACTTGCTTGGCCATTTCTCGCCAAGCCGATTGCTTTTCGTTTTTGGCCAATTCTTCTTTGCTTTCGCTGAGTTTTTTAAGCATATCGTTGTACGACTTCACCAACGTCCCGATTTCGTCGTCTGATTTCCAATCTACGGGCTCGTTGAGTTGGTGTAAATTGATGCGACGAAACTTCTGCGTCATGATTCGGAGCGGTATTGTCAAAAGGTTAGATGCCCAGTAGGACAGCACCAAAAACACCAAAAACATAATGGCAAAAACGCTCAAAATCGTTGAAATAACCTCAATAATTTGGCGGTCTAACTCGGGTTTTGAATCAAAATGCGGAATACTAAGTACACCCAACGGTTTACTATTGCTACTAGCTCGTACGGTCACGTAGGCCGTACGGTATTGTTTTTTACCCAGCGATTCGTCCAACAAAACCTCATTTTCGCGGTCTTGGATAAGGTGAATATAGGCGTCAGGGTTAATCCATTTGGACAGTAGCTTACTTTCGTAAATGAGCGGTTTGGTGGTCATGTACAGTGTACCGTCGTTTGAAAAGAAATTGATGTCCACGTTGGCATCGCGGGCAATTTTTTCCAATTCTTCCTTCAAAGCATCTTGGCTACGTCCGCCACGTTGGTGTTCTTCCAAGTATTGAACAAAGTTGGTGGCAATGTTTTTGGTGCTGGAAAGGTACGAGCTTTCTTGGTTGTTGAAATAATTGGTACTAATGACACTCAACGTAATCAAAACAATCAAAATAAGCGGCAAGAAAAAGGCTACATTTAGTAAAATTTGGATTTTGGTAGTATAACTGATTTTCAGTCGTCGGAACCCATATTTGAGTGCATAAACGGCAATAATACAGATGACGTACAGCACCAACACTAAGTACAAAAACGAAAAGTTGGAAGTCAGGCTTTTGAATGGATACGACTTTGACGATACCACCACATAGCGTTTGTTTTTGTCTCTACTTCCTACGTGTTTATAATCGTACAAAAGGAGTCCCGTATCAAAAAGTGTGGAATCATCTAGCACCGTAAGGGGCATTTTACGGTCATAATTATAGCTGCCCGAGCTGTACATAAGCTCTTTTTGGGCGTCATAAATAGCGTAACTATATTGTCGTGTTTCGGGAGTTGGAACAAACTTTTTGTCCATCAATAACTCTGGATACACATTTTTGGGTTGGTCTTCGCGGGGGTTTAGGTTGAGCACGACCCATCCTAGCAAGAGCGAATCTTGTCGAATATCAATCAGGCTGAGGTATTGTTTTTTGAAGTTATTGACAAGGTCATTGATAAAAAACAAGGAAGGATAATTGGTCTGGTACTTCACTTGTCGATACGGGTGGGTGTAATCATCGAAGTTAAGGGCCTCGAACGTATTATCAAGCGGCTGTCCGTCGGCTTTGAATGAAAGTACCTCAATGTCGTATTTGTCGAAATATTTATCTAAGTGAATACTTTTTACTTTTTGCTGAATGCGTTCGCGGGAGAGAATGGTATCACTGATAAATGTTTCCTGAATGTCCACATCTTTACTAATGGCATCTTTGGCGCGGTCGAGCAAAAACTCGCCAAAAGGGTCGTTTTCTGCGATGATTTTTTGGCCAAATTCTTTCTTATTCGTAATGTCTTTGCGGTCTTCTTCGGTATAAACGACGTAGGTTGTCACCAATGCCCAGAAGAAGGCCCCCGTGAAATAATAAATGGTGGTGCGATACCGAAACGAATAAAGAATACGAGGAAACCGTGAGAAATAAAGTACAATAAAATAAACAGCATGAATCCATAAAACCCAGGTCAGTTGACCGCTAAAAATCCACAGAAGTAGGATAAATACCCCGCAACTTAGTAGAAAAATGAGCGTTCCCTGAACGCGATTTTTAGGGTTGAAGCGAATAAAGAGGCTGACAAATAGGTGTGTTCCAAGAAAGTAAATGCTTGAAATACAAATGAATATGATAATGCAAACAATCTTGAGTATCGAGAATGAAATGCTCAGGGTGATGTCGAGGGTGAACTGTGATTTTTCGTAAATATTTTGTAGTTCAGAGAAACACCCGTAAAAGACGCCGAAGCTAAGAATAACAAATAAACCAGAAAGCAATACTTTGGGAACCCCCGAAATACGAAGCAATTTCCCGTAAATTTTGGAACGAAAATAAAAGTCTGCTAGGTACAACACCAATACAAAAACAACGATGGAGTTGAGTAGCAGGTCGCCCAAGGAAGGGGCAATGGGCGATGAAGCGTAAAATTTGGGGTTAAAAATATCGTTCTCGTAAAACACAAACGGAACCCCAAAATACAGCATTCCAAGCCGTAAGAGCATCAAATATAGGGCAAGCAAAACAAAAGCACGCTCATAATGGCGTTCGCGACTCCATCGGAGTATCCAACGGACGACATAAATTCCCAAAAAGAAAATACACAATGCCCCCCAAATAATGGTATTTACGGGGGTTGTTTGGTTGTAGGTCTCAAATTTGGGAGGGGTAATTGAAAATAGGAAATGGGTGTTGTTGTCGAGGACGTTGCTGTAAATAGGCCCCAAGCGCGTCGAAATCTGCTGAGGGTCAATCGAAAATAGCTCGGTGTTGTAGCCTGACTGAAAGTAGTTGTTTTTGTTTTTATAGTGGCTGTATAAATTAATTACTGAAACGACATCAAGGCGGGTATCATTCTGAACCAACTGCCGCCGACTTACCAGAAACTTCCCCTGTTCAAAGGTAACTAGCTGAGTTTGTGCAATTTTACGAATAGATTCGTATTCGGGAATAAAACGATAATCGGACCAAAAAACCAGTTGCCCATTTTGGAAGATGTAATAAGGGTATTTGGTTGGGCGACGAAAGGCAGAGAATTGACGAGAACTGTTTTGGGAGGCAATCGTCATGATTTCTCCTAATTCTTTGTGGGAGAGATCCAGTTCTTGTTTTACGCGTTCTTTTACAGTCGAAAAATATTTTTCCTCTGATGCTCCTAATGCGCCTCTTTCAAATACAAAAAACGATAGCAATGCCAACAGAAAAGAAGCAAAGGCCAGAAAAGCAAAAATATGTCGTTTAACTTGCTGCACGAACGTTAAAGCTAGGGTTTGAGTTTATTCACAACCCTCCCTAAAATCGTGCCAAAAGTTACTTTTATTAAGAAGTATTAAATAACTATCTCGCTGTCAGCTAATTATTTTACGACCGTAAAGCCTGCCCCATTGTCAGTTTCTTCAAAATCGACTTCCGTACCTATGACATACATTAAGTGACGTTTGTCGATGATTACTTTGATGGCGTCAATCTCATACACTTGGTCGTGTTCGGTAGGCGTATCAAATCCTAACAAAAACTGCCCAACGCACCCGCCACCTTTCATTCCAACGCGTAAACCGTAGCTGTCAGGTATTTTATTGGCCGTAAGGGTGTCAATAATTTCGCGTTTTGCCGTCTCTGAAATCCGAATAGGTTGAGCGTTTGCCATGTTGTTTTGTACGTTTGTCGCTACCCGACGCACTATTTTGGTGATACTTTGCGTTCTTTGCGGGAATAAACCTTGTGTAGGTAATCAAACAACAAATCAATGGAAATCGTCACCGACTTATTGAAAATTATTCTTCCATCGGCATTGGTACTGTATGCCATGTACCTAACTGTAACGGCATTTTTGAAAAAGCAATTGACCGAAAAAGAAGTAGAGTTACAGCGTAAAAACGTAGAAATTGCGTTGCCGATTCGCTTGCAAGCATACGAACGAATGTGTTTGTTTTTGGAGCGAATTACGCCCAATAACTTGCTCGTTCGTACCAATGGAGTAGCTACGCAAGCCATTGAATTTCAACAAATTCTTTTGCATGAGGTTCGGGAAGAATTTAATCATAACCTATCGCAACAGGTTTATATGAGCCACCATGCTTGGGAGCAGGTTCGGTCGGCACAGCAAGAAGTAATCACGCTCATTAACCAAGCTGCGGCAGAGGTGCAACCCGATGCAGCACCCATTGATTTATCTAAGAAAATCTTTGAAAAAATAGTTCAAGAAAACCGAAACCCAACCGCCTTGGCGCTCAAGTTTGTCAAGGATGAAATTCAGCGAGAGTTTATGTAAAAGGGGGTAACATAACATCTCGAAAGTTCAAAACTTTCGAGATGTTAGCTAGCGAGTAACCCATAATTTTTGAGAAACACGGCCTCGGTCTGGCGTTTGGTACGTCATAAAATAAAGCCCATTCTCAAGGGTTTTATGGGGCCGAATTGTAAGGCTATTGTTAGAAGTTGCTTGAATCTCAAACGGAATTTCTTGTCCCAACATCGTTATTAGTCGCAAACGGTCAAGCTCAAGATTATCAAACTGTAGGCGGACGCTGCTCCCATCCGATGGGTTTGGATAAATGACAAACTGCGTTGCCTCGGCCTGAGGGCTAACAGCTATAATTTTTGAATAATCCGACGTACCGTCTTTGTCCACCTGTTTTAGTCGATAGTAATTGACGCCAGGGAGCGGTGCTTCGTCCAAAAAGCTGTAATTAATCACTTGACGGGAGTCGCCTGCGGAGGTGAGTTTCCCAATCGTAGCAAATTCTTTTAAATCAGTACTCCGCTCTACGTTAAAATGGCTACTGTTGATTTCGAGCGCCGTTGCCCACGAAAGTCGTACCCGTTCGGCTTCTGCTTTTCCCCGAAAATACATCAATTGAACAGGGACAATATTTGACCATGATAGACTTGACAAGAAAATACTTTGGGTACTAAGTGCACCATTTCTTGCGTCACTTCCACTGCCGTAAGTGAGCGTAAAGCGTTTTACGCCGCCATTACGAAAAGTGACCGTTGCGCGGGTGGTGTCTAAGGGGTCGGCATTGAAACCAGACAACACTTTAATGTGCGCGGCAGTCCCGTTGGACAAATAAGCTGTACTGGGATTGTACGTAATTGTGGGTACAACCCCCGTGTTTTTGTCATCGTAAGCTTCGATAGCCACACGGTCTTGGTAGTTACTAAAGCTCAACTCGCGGTCGATTCCCAATAAAGCAAACGATAAATTTGTAACGGGGTCGCTGAATGTGAAAGAAATCGTAACGACCTGCGTACGGCTTCCGAGGTTCATGCTCAACCATAGACCCCGAGAGTCACTACGTGGGGTGTTGTTATTAAAACGGTTGGTTGATCCTTGAATGTTGGCTGTTACGGTTACAGGAGGTGTACCTAAGTTCGTAAAAGTATGTGACAATGACCCGTCGGGAAGCCATTTGGTTGTTTCTGATTCCGACGTTAGGTCAACAAACCCCTGCCCAAACGAAAGTTGAGTGCAAAGTACCGCCAACAAAACCAATAAACCCCTCATAAATCGTAAACAGTTACACATTCTCGTTGTTATTTTGATTCTACAAAATATATACGTAAGAAATGAAACAAAGATAGTTAAACTTTGTAAAAAAGTTACATTAAGCTTTTTTACAATTCATTAGCAAACTCGATTGCCTTTCTCAAGGCGGCTAGTTTGTTATTCACTTCTTGCATTTCAGAAGCAATATTTGACTTGGCTACAACTCCCATGCCAGCTTGGTAAAACAAAGTATTGTTTTTACTTAAAAATGTACGAATCGTAATGCAGTGGTTGAAGTCTCCGTTGAAACTAATATGCCCAAGTGCACCGCCATAAATACTTCGATTGGTATGTTCGAGGCGGTTGATGATGGTCATGGCATTGTGTTTGGGTGCGCCCGAAAGCGTTCCTGCGGGGAAGGTATCTGCGACAAGTTGAAGCGGATTTACGCCTGCGTTCATCTTACCAGTTACTTTTGATACAAGGTGGATAACGTGCGAGAAAAACTGCGCTTCTTTGTAAGTTTCTACCTTCACTACATCGCAGCTACGGCTCAAATCATTACGGGCAAGATCAACGAGCATCACGTGCTCGGCCGTTTCTTTGGGGTCAGCGGCTAATTGACGGGCTAGCTCGGCGTCTTTTTCGTCGTCGCCCGTGCGGCGGAAAGTACCCGCAATGGGGTGAATTTCGGCTTGGCCATTTTTGATAAAAATTTGTTTCTCGGGCGACGAACCAAATACTTTGTATCCGCCAAAGTCAAAGAAAAACAAGTACGGCGAAGGGTTTACCGAACGCAAAGCACGGTAAACGTTGAACTCGTCACCTTCAAACTTTTTGCTGAATCTTCTCGATGGTACAATCTGAAAAACGTCGCCGCGCAAGCAGTGGTTGATGCACTGTTGGATGATACCCTCCATTTCGGGGTCGGTTACGTTGCTTTGTTCGCTTTCTTGGGCTTTAAAGCGGAAAGTAGCCATTTTGGGGGCTTTCACAATCATTTCGAGCGAGTCTAAGTCCATTCCCATCGACTTGCTATGATTCGCGTCGTCGCGCGTTACGCCATAATTGTGTTCAAAAAGATATACTTCGTCTTTGAAGTGGTTGAAGGCAATCACAAACCGATACACCCGATACACCATCTGCGGAATGGCATTGTCGGGGGTTTTGTCTTGAATCTCAATGTCTTCAAAATACTCCACCGAATCGTAGGTAATATGGCCAAACAAGCCTCCGTTGATGAAAGGGTGTTCGTTTTTAGGGGCGTCGAAGCGCTGAATAAAATCATGCAACGTCTGCATGGCCTGTTTGCGATAAGGCAAGCGGAACGTTTCTTCGCTTCCATCAGGAAAGGTTTGAGTGACAACGTCTTCGTCGATAACAAAAGAAGCAACGGGGTCGCAAGCGATGACGCTAAAGCCGTGTTCCATGCCGTGATATTCGGCACTTTCGAGCATTACAGTGTAAGGAAACTTATCGCGAAGTTTGAGATAAACGCCCACGGGCGTAAGCATGTCACCCAGCAATTTTTTGCTTTGGGTAGTGATTTTGAAGATTGTGTCGGTGGTTGTCATGTATCATTTGAGATTGAGGTGCATAAAAATAAAAAGCCCGCTGTTTGATGAACAGCGGGCTTTTTTGGGTAAAAAAGTGAGCATAGTGCTATCTGTTCATCTCGGAAAAGAAGAACGCCACCACCAGCTTGTATTTTTTACGTTTGGATTCATGTCACAAAAGTACAATCGTGTTTTAAAAAACCAAATTTTTATTTTGAGAGGTGTTGAGAACCCTTACTTTTTCTTGTAAAAATTATAAATGACCGATACCTGCAACGTGCGGTTGTAGAGCGATTCGGTAGAAGTGCTCGAAATATTGGTAAAGCCGTGTATATAGCGAAGGTTGAGGCTAAAGTCTTCGGCCATGTCCATAAAATCAAAGCGAAGCCCAGAGCCTAAACTAAACTCATTTTTACGAAGGGGAACAATCGTGTTTGGGTTATGAAGCAAGTAGCTAATTTCGGGAGCTACTTCCAACGTAAGACCTTCGGTGATGGTGTAGCCTACCGTTGGTACAAAACTTCCGTAGTTAAAGTTATTGCGAACTACCTGAAACTCACCCTTGAATGTTCCTCCGCGTACAGAAAGCTGTACTTCGGGCTGGAATACCCATTTTCTATCGGGTGTACGATAACGAAAAAACACGCCCAAATTAGGGTGCGATTGGCGTTTTAGGCTGTAAATAAAGTTTGGAGAATAAGTACTCCGAGCAATGTTCAAGCCTGCCTTTACCCCAAAATGTGGTTTAAGATAGAGCGTTTGAGCCGAAGCACCAAAAGTTAAAAACGCTAAAAAAAGTAATAATTTGTGTTTCAAATTCATTGTGATAGTTAATTAAATAGTCTTCTAATTCAAGCTAGGGTCGGTTGGATAATGTGATTTGACCCTATACTCGCCTCCCATTCGTCTCAAAACTGCTCTCCACAGCTGTTCGGAAGGAGTGTCAAATAAAAATGATGGATCAGCATCTGCAACAATCCATGCTTTTTGGTTGATTTCATCCTCCAGTTGTCCGCCCGACCAGCCTGAATACCCAATGAAAAAACGTATATCTCGTTCGGTTATTTTGCCAACGTTGAGAAGGCTTACAATTTGTTCAAAATCACCACTCCAGAAACAGTTTTCGCCTACTGGAATGGCGTCTTCAATAAATGGGAGCTGGTGTAAAAAATGCAAGGTATTTTGCTCGACAGGGCCACCTAAGTACAGCGGAAGGTTGTTGACAACAGGCTCGCGCAAAACGTCGTTTAAGCTCAAATTAGTGGTTTGATTAAGGACTAGCCCAAACGTACCTTGTTCGTTGTGCTCGCACATAAACACAACACTTCGCTCAAAATTGGAGTCGCCTAAGAAGGGTTCTGCAATCAAAAGTTTTCCTGTAGTGGGCTTTTTTATCGGCACAATCTTCGTCTGTTTGTGAAATAAGACCTTTCAGAAGACAAAAATAAGGTTTTTTCTTGGCTACTGAATAGGCATTGAAGGAACTAAGTCGGTAAAAAAATAAGTAGTCGTGATGGCGGTGCCTTCGGCGGTGGTATAATGGTAGGTTTTTTCGACCGTTTCTCCGATTTGAAAACGGATTGGTTCTGAAAAATAAGGAGCGTCAAAAACAAAGGTATGAAACTCCCCGTTTTCACCGCAAGGGTCGATGTGGGGAGGCAAATCTTTGACAAAATCGGCATCCAATACCCGTCCACAAAACGATTTGTCGAGCACATCGCCATTGACACTCACGACGATAGTTTGAAAACCTTTTGCCCAAAAATCATCTAATAATTCGAGTGAAGCCCGTTTCCACAAGGGAAAAACGCCCGTTAACCCTAGGGGTCGCAGTCGTTCTTCGCGGTGTTGCCGAAGGTCTTCCAAAAAAATATCCCCAAAGACCGAATGCGTTATGCCCGATGCTACCAAAGGTGTCAATGTCTCAGCCATACGGTGGTGGTATTCTTCCATCGAAACGGTTTCGGGCAGTCGAAGTTTGACGAGCGGTAGCCTTATGGCCTGCGCTTGTTGGTCAAGAAGTTCTTCTCGCACACCGTGCATCGACACGCGCCCATACGCCTCATTGACGGTCGTCAGTAGTTGCGTTACTTCGAGTGTTGGGTTTTGCAAAACATGATAAAGAGACAAAGCCGAATCTTTGCCTCCCGACCAGTTCATGAGGGTTTTGTGTTTCATTTAACCACTGCTAATTGTGGAAAACGAACTTTGAGTAATTCAAAGCCTCCAAAGAAAAGCGCACCATAGGCAAGCGTACCTGCTAGGAAATTGCGCATGAAAGGAAAACCTTGTGCCAGTGCTTGTTGTAGTCCAGCCCAGTCGCGACTGAGGGGGAGCTGCGTGCGAATGTCAGTTCCGCCGCTTAACCAGACCGTAAAATCAGATAAAACCCAATGAGTGACGGCTGCTGCGATGCTGGCCACGACAATGTTTTTGAGGCTTACCTTTTTTAAAAGTACGTTGCCAAGCAAAACAATCAAAGCAAAGATGCCATACACCCAGTACCAGCCGTCGTAAATAAAACCATATTGGCCGCCATAAATCACGTTATTGATGACCATATCGCTAATAAAAAGGGTCAGAAGAGGGAAAAACAAGGCTTTCCCGCGCTGCGAGAAATAAGCACCCGCAAATAGCCCCATGGCGCCAATGGGCGTGAAGTTGGCAACGGCTGAGGGCTGTGCTACGTTGATAATGCGAATCAAAGCAAGTGCAAGAATGAAGCACAATAGGGTCGTAAAACGAGGATTGATTGATTGTTTCATATTTTTTTGATAAATGGTATAGAAAAAAGGGAAACCCTCTCTTCGGCCTTATCAAAACAAGGCAAAAGAGAGGGTCAGCAAAGTCGCTCTTTAACTGAAGACTACAGAGAAATCGATCAGTATTCGTCTTCGTTGAAGAAGAAGTCGTCTTTGGTAGGGTAATCTGGCCAAATCTCCTCGATACTTTCGTAAGGTTGGCCATCATCTTCAAGTTCTTGAAGGTTTTCGACTACTTCTAACGGTGCTCCTGTGCGAATAGCAAAGTCAATTAATTCATCTTTTGTAGCGGGCCAAGGCGCGTCTTCTAAATAGGAGGCTAGTTCCAATGTCCAATACATACTCTCTTCCTTTTATTGGTTCTAAAATAGGTTAATTATCCAGTCGAATCGTGCAAATCCAACGTTTTTGGGCTGGAAAATGTTGCGAAGGATAGTATTTTTTTTGAATATGTCAAGAAGTTTTTTTTATGCCCTGATAATCAATAAATTACTTTTATGCCATGATAGAATTCTTGCGCTTGGTAGTCCTTCCGAAGCGGGTGCCCATGCCAATCGTTGGGAAGTAGAATGCGCCGCAAGTCAGGGTGGTTCTCAAAGGAAATTCCTACCAAATCGTACGTTTCCCGCTCGTGCCAATCGGCCGTTCGCCAAATGGAGGATACCGAAGGTACCTTTGGCGGTGTGCCATCAGCAGGGCGCTCAACGATGACTTTGATGGCTAAATTATGCTCGTACGGAATCGACGTCAAATGATAAATCACTTCCATCGTGCTGGCCGCAGTGCCATTGTCGATACCCGTGACACAAGCCAAATAATCAAAAAACAGGCGTTCGTCATTGGCCAAAAACTGACACAGCTCCAACAACTGGTTGGCCTGAATTTGTATAATGGGCTGGTTGGCTTTTTGGTTGACGACCGAAAACGAATCTATCCCAAATTGTTCGGTCAGTACCTGCGTTATTTCTGAAAATATCATGAGGGGAAGGGCTCAATTAGGCTACACGTTTTCTTTTTCTATTTCGAGCAAAAGCGTAGGTGCAAGCGGGTGTTCGTTGCTAATTTTTTCCTGTAATTTCAAAAAACCACCAATCAATGCTTCGGGGCGAGGTGGACAGCCTGGCACATATACATCCACTGGGATGATTCTATCTACTCCTTTCACGACGTGATAGCCGTGCTCCCAATAAGGCCCGCCGCAGTTGGAGCAGCTTCCCATCGAAATCACGTAGCGAGGCTCTGGCATTTGCTCATAAAGGCGTCGGATGCGGTCGGCCATTTTGAACGTTACGGTGCCTGCCACAATCATCACGTCCGACTGGCGAGGTGAGGGACGTGGAAAAATTCCGAAACGCTCCAGGTCGTAGTTGGAAGCATACGAGGCCATCATTTCGATGGCACAACAGGCCAAGCCAAATCCCATCGGCCAGAGCGACGAAAGCCGCGACCAATTGAGCAAGTCTTCGACGCTGGTGACAATCACCCCGCCATCTCCTGTTTTGAGTCTATTGTTTTGTAAATCCATGCTACGCGTTGTCGGAGTGCTAAACTTTGACAAAGTTAGGTAAAACGTTGTGAAAGTTAGACGGACTGGGGTTCAAATTGGCCGTTGACAAGGGTAAAAAACTGACTTTGAATGGCTTGTCGCTCTGTGAGGTAATTGTTGTAATGAGGATAAAACCGTAACCGCTCGTCGATGGTTTGGTCGTGGACTCCCTGCAAGCCAAGCATCAACTCACAACCTTCGCGCACGGCAAAGTTTCCGCCGTCTTGGGCTGTGATGTAATCAACAAGCTTGTTTTTGATGACGTACTGCTGAAAAAGTGGGTTGCCTTTGTGGCGTATCAAAATCCGCACGCCGCATTGCTCGGCGATGGACAAGTCGAGGGCGTCGTCAAAAAAGAAAGCCACTTCGCTGGCTTTCAGTCCTCGGCTGCTCATAAAATGTTCGAGTGCTTCGATTTTATGTTTTATCCGAAAATAACAAGCATGGTAATGTTCTCGTTGCACGAGCTGGAATGAAAGCAAGTTGCGCTCGCCCGAAATGACCGCCGTGTAAGGCATGGACGCTTGCGAAAGCCACCAGCCAAAACGCAGGAGGTTGGTTCCCATGGAGTCAACTTCGCTAAAATTGCTGCTGCCTTGTTCGTTTTTGGTGCCGTCGTTAAAGACGCCGTCCCAGTCAAAAATAAAGGCTTTGACCGACGATAGTTTTTCGGCCAATTCAGAAACTGGCGTAATAAATTCTCCCCCAAGTTGGGTAAAAATAGCGCTTATGTCAGAAGTCATAAATAAAAAAATACTACAAAAACTTTGTATAACAATATTTTGAGTCGGTGGTTGTATCTGTAATAAAAACCGAAGAACTTGCGTTCGTTATTCAAACTAAAATCCAAACTCGAAATGAAAAAAGTAAAAGTAGTGCTTTTCATGACATTTTTGTCGCTTCAACTCTTCGCACAAGCAAATCCAGACGCATGTTTAGGAACGTGGTTGACGGGATCTAAAAAAGGACACGTTCAAATCTACAAACAAGGTGACAAGTATTTTGGTAAAATTATTTGGCTCAAAGAACCCAACGATGAAGCTACGGGCAAACCCAAGTTGGATAAAAATAACCCTGATGCACAAAAAAAATCGCGTCCAATCTTGGGCATGATTAATTTGAACAACTTTAAATACGATGGTGATAACGTATGGGAAGGTGGGAAAATCTACGACCCTGAAAATGGAAAAGAATATAGTTGTAAAATGAAATTGGTGAGTGCTAATCAGTTGGATGTAAGAGGCTTTATTGGCGTATCGCTCATAGGCCGAACCGATAGTTGGACAAGAGTGAAGTAACGAATGAACAATATCAGAGGAAAAGGTTGTTGCACAAGAGCAACCTAAAACAATAAACTCGTGAATACGCTTTTTCCTGTTTTTTTGAAATTAGAACAACTTCACGTACTCATCGTAGGTGGTGGGTACGTGGGGTTGGAAAAACTAACGGCCGTGTTGGCCAATTCTCCCCAAACGCAAGTAACGCTCATTGCCCCCGAAATCCGCGAAGAAATTAAAGAACTTGCCGCTTCGCACCCCAGCGTTGAATTGATTTATGCCCGTTACGAACCGAATTTCTTGGAAGGTCGCGATATTGTAATTGTTGGCACTAACGACAAAGCCGTCAATCACCAAGTACAGCAAGATTGCAAAGCCCACAAGATTTTGGTCAACGTGGCAGATACCCCTGAGCTGTGTGATTTTTATTTGAGCTCGGTTGTGAAAAAGGGGGATTTAAAAATAGCGATTTCGACCAATGGCAAATCCCCGACCTTCGCCAAACGCTTTCGCGAGGTGTTAGAAGAGATTTTGCCCGATTCGCTGCAAGCAACGCTGGATAACTTGCAACAAATTAGGAATAAACTCAAAGGAGATTTTCAGGATAAGCTCGAAAAACTCAACGAAATCACCAACGTGATGAAATAGTGTTTAAAACAGATTTAGCGAAAAAGCCTTGTCTTTGAAAACAAAGAAATAGAGCAGCCCAAACAAGATGAGGTAGCTGATAATAAGCCACTTCTTCTTTTGTTCAAACTCCTCGTGGTGGTGGTAGTAGTCGTAATACATGGACGCGGAAAGACCAAAAATCATGAAAAATCCACACATGACGGCGCAGTGGATGCGGTACGCCACAAATTCGTGGAGAAAACTTGCTCCCAACAAAATGTAAAGAAGCCACAGACCAAAGCCTGTACGGTACAAATAGACGCTCAAACGGCGGTCGTTTTTGATGTCAAAAAGTTTATCTAACATAATTCGGAAGGCTGTTTTTTAGTAAAATTAGTTAGTTTTGTAGTAAAAGTCAAGTTTCTACGAACCCTATACGTTCATGCCTTTAAAAGTCTTGGTGATTCGGTTTTCTTCCATTGGTGACATTGTACTGACGACGCCCGTGGTACGATGCCTCAAAACGCAACGTCCTGATATTGAACTCCATTACGTAACCAAGGCTTCGTATCGGTTTTTGATTGCCGACAATCCCTACATTGACAAAATTCACGTGCTGGAAGAAAGCCTTTGGGGGCTAATTGGGAAGCTGCGGCAAGAGAAGTTTGATGTGGTCATCGACTTGCACAATAACCTCCGTACCCTGCAATTAAAAACGGCATTGGGAGTCGAATCGTATAGTTTTAATAAGTTAAACTGGGAAAAATGGCTGTTTGTCAACCTAAAAGTCAAGGCCATGCCCAATGTCCACATTGTCGATCGGTACCTTGATGCCGTCCGAAAGCTAGGGGTTGTCAATGATGACCAAGGTCTCGATTATTTTATTCCCTATAAAGACATCATTGAACCCGATTGGCTGCCTATCACGCACCAAAATGGCTATGTCGCCTACGCCATCGGTGGGCAACACGAGACCAAAAAACTGCCGCTGGAGCGGATGATTGAGCTTTGTCAAAAAATTAATTATCCGATTGTGTTGTTAGGAGGAAAAGAAGATACCGAAAATGGCGAAGCGATTGAACGGGCGTTGGGAAAACAACGGGTGTATAATGCGTGCGGCAAATGCAATTTCAATCAGTCGGCGTCGCTAGTGCAGCAATCAAAATTGGTTTTTAGCCACGATACGGGCCTGATGCACGTGGCGGCGGCTTTCAAGAAAAAAGTGTATTCGATTTGGGGTAATACCGTACCTGAGTTTGGAATGTACCCTTACCAAACCAACTTTGTGATTCTGGAAAACCGCCAACTTGATTGCCGCCCGTGTTCTAAAATTGGCAATAAGCGTTGCCCGAAAGGACATTTTAAGTGCATGAACGAGCTTTCGCTTCAGTTTGAAATCAAAGAGCTTAAACCACAACAGCGGCCATAAGGCGGCCAATCAGCGCGGTGATTTTTTCCAAGCCTTCGGCGTCCACTTCTGAAAAATCATTGAGCTGGTCGCTGTCAACATCAAGCACCATCGCTACCTCGCCGTTGGCCCCAAAAACGGGTAAAACAATTTCTGATTTTGAGGCCGAACTGCACGCAATGTGCCCAGGAAACTCTTCTACGTTGGGTACAATAATGGTTTCGCGACGGGTATAACAAGCACCACAAACGCCTCGATGGTACTGGATGCGCGTGCATGCAATCGGGCCTTGGAAAGGGCCAAGTACCAGTTGCCCGTTTTTAGAGAGATAAAACCCTACCCAAAAAAATCGAAATGCCTCTTTGAGCGCTGCTGCAATATTGGCAAGGTTGGCAATGAGGTCAGTTTCTCCTTCCACAAGGGCCTCAATTTGTGGATAAAGGTGCTCATAAATAAGAGCGCGGTCGGTTGTTTGCGGAAGATGAAGTGTTTCGGCCATCCGTTGATATTCTTTACATTTGTGGTTGTTCGACTTTTACTTTAACCCCCTATTGACGTGTTTTGGCGAGCCACTTCTAAGTTTATTCTAAAGAATCGTACGGTACTACTGGGTTTGGTGGTGCTGCTGACGGGTTTTATGGGGTTTCAAGCCTCCAAAGTTCGGCTTTCTTACGAATTAGCCAAAATTTTACCCGCTTCAGATACAAATTTTCAGCTGTACGAAGCATTCAAAGCAAGGTACGGTGAAGATGGGAATGTACTTGTGATGGGCGTAGCAACCGACCAAATGTTTCAGCGGGAAGTATTTAGTAGCTGGTACGAACTCAATGAAGCAATTAAAAAAATTGAAGGCGTGAAGGAGGTAGTTTCTAACGCTTCCTTGAAGGAAATTGTCCGAAATGATAGCCTAAAACGCTTTGATTTTGTACCTATTGTCGCTCAAAAACCACGCTTACAGTCGGAAGTTGACTCAATACGACTAAAAATCAACCGACTGCCTTTTTACCAAGGCTTTATCGTCAGCGAAGACGGCAAGGCGCATTTGATGGCTGTCACCCTCGACCAGCACAAACTCAATGATGAAAGTAGGGGAGAATTGTTAGAGGCGATTTTAAAAGCAACGGCTGCCTTTGAGCAAAAGCACTCTTTAAAAGTACATTTGTCGGGGTTGCCTTACATTCGTACCGAATTTTCGGCCAAAGTAAGCCGTGAAGTCGTAATGTTTACCATTTTGGCAGTGCTGGTAACGGGGCTCATTTTAATGTTTTTCTTTCGGTCGTGGTGGGTGATGCTGATTTCCTTGGGCGTGGTGCTGATGGGGGTGGTGTGTAGCGTAGGCTACATGGTGTTGTTTGGGTACGAAATTTCGCTGCTGACAGGGCTGATTCCCTCGCTCATGGTGGTGATTGGGGTGCCTAATTCCATTTTTTTGACCAATAAATACCACGAAGAGTTTGGCAAAACCAAAGACAAGTCGCAAGCTTTGGCAACGGCGGCGGAGAAAATTGGAGAAACCACTTTTTGGGCCAATATGACCACCTCCATTGGGTTTGGCGTATTCTATTTGACGGGCAGTAAGTTGTTGGTGGAGTTTGGATTGATCGCGTCTTTGAGCGTGATGACAATGTACGTGATTTGTTTGGTGTTAATCACTATTTTGTATAGTTACCTTCCCGCACCCAACGCCAAGCACCTTGCGCGTTTGGAAGGAAAATTTGTCAGCCGTTTTCTTCAAAAAGTCAATGATTTGGTGAAGCACCGCCGTCGGTTCATTTACTTGACAGTCGGTGTTTTAGTCTTGGTGTCGGCCTATGGGCTAAGCCGAATCACGGCGATCGGATTTATTGTGGATGACTTACCCAAAAATGACCCCATTTTGACCGATTTACAATTTTTTGAACGCCATTTTCACGGAGTCATGCCTTTTGAAGTAAGCATTGACACGGGGCGGCCTGGGAGGGTATTTGCGCCGCAGACGTTGACCAAAATACGGCAGATGCAAAAAGAATTTGCGACGCATCCTGAGTTTACCAAGCCGCTGTCGTTGGTCGAAGCCATCAAGTTTATTTATCAAGCCTATCGTGGCGGAGATCCCAAGTATTTTGTGCTTCCTGGGGCGTTGGAGTTGAACAAGCTGGCCGAATACACGGGGGCGACCAAAGGAACGGAAGCTAGCTTTGGAAGTTCTATGGATACGACGCGCCGTTATACGCGGGTGAGTTTTCAGGTGGCAGATATTGGCACCAAACGCATTGATGCCTTGTATGACCTGCTTCAACCTAAAATTGACAGCATTTTTAACATCAATCCCGAGACAGGAGGATGGGTTGACAAAGAAGACCGATACGAAGCCAAAATTACGGGCAATAGTGTTGTGTTTACCAAAGGCAACGATTATTTGCTCCAAAACCTCATCGAAAGTACGTTATTGGCCATTGGGTTGATTTCGGTACTGATGGTGGTTTTGTTTGGAAATTGGCGAATGATTTTGATTGCCATCATTCCTAGCTTGGTTCCGTTGGTGATTACGGCGGGCATTATGGGTTTTGCAGGAATTCACCTTAAACCCTCAACAACGCTCATTTTTAGCATTGCTTTTGGGCTTTCGTCCGACGGAACAATTTACTTTTTGACCAAATACAAAGACGAATTTCGGAACAAAGGCCGAACCGTTGCCGAGGCCGTTTCTCAAACAATTCAGTTTACGGGAATCAGTATGTTTTACACGGCTATTATACTCTTCGTAGGATTTGCTATTTTTACAGCTTCGACGTTTAAAGGCACAGTGGCGTTGGGAATTTTGGTTTCTATTACCTTGTTAATGGGAATGTTGTCCAATTTAATCCTTCTTCCTGCGTTTTTGTTGTGGATAAATAAAAAACTAGAACAATGAAAATACTTTTTAATATCATACTCATCTTCATTATGTTGGTGGCCTTTGTTCCTGCGTTCCGCCGCTTTCTGTTTTGGCTGTTGGTGGGGCGTCAGTTGGTCAAAGAGCAACGTAAAAATACCCCAACGGCCCAACAACGCCGTGAGGGTGAGATTAGGGTAGAGAAAAAACCTTCTAATTCGGGCACATCGCGTTTCGATGGTGGCGAATACGTGGATTACGAGGAAGTGAAAGACTAACCCTTTCTTTGGATATATTATGTGGGACTGGCTTTCTTTGGAGTGGTTTACGTTGGTAAAACTACGCGCATTCTCGTGGGCACATCCGTACTATTTGTACGGTATTTTGGCCATTCCCGTGGCATTTTGGCTACGAAATGTGTTTCATGCAGGAGCGGTTCAGCGGTTAGGAATCACATTTGTCGATAAAGATGCGCCCAGAAGCTGGTCAGTGGCGCTGCGGTATTTGTTTCCTGTGACGGGTTTTCTTGCCTTAAGTTGTTTACTAATAGCACTTGCGCGGCCACAATTAATCAACACCTTGACCGAAAGAGATGCCGAAGTGATAGACATCATGTTGGCTTTGGACATTTCGGATTCGATGTTAGAAAAAGATTTACCTCCCAACCGCTTGGTATCGGCCAAAAGCGTCGCCAAATCGTTTATTGGCGGTCGTTTACAAGACCGAGTGGGGTTAGTGGTGTTTGCGGGAGAAGCATTTACGCTTTGTCCGCTTACCAATGACTACGAACTAATTTATGGTTTTCTGGAGGAAGTAAATCACCGTATGATTACCGTGGCTGGAACGGCCGTGGGGAGTGCTTTGGCGGTTTGTATCAACCGGCTGCGAGAAAGCCTAGCGAAGTCAAAAGTTGTTATTTTATTGAGTGACGGAGAAAATACCGCAGGAAATCTTGACCCAACCACCGCCGCGCAACTTGCCAAAGCCTTTGGCATACGGGTTTATACCATTGCCGTTGGTAAACCATTTATTAGCAGGGCCGTACGCGATTCTGTAGGAACAAAGCTGGTGCATTCGGTAGCCGACGAGGCCATGCTCAAAACCATTTCTTCTACCACCAATGGCCATTTCTATCGAGCTACCGACAATACCACGCTTGCACAAGTGTTTCGCCAAATTGACCGATTGGAACGAGTCAATGTTAAAAATCGACGTTACCAAGAAGTCAAAGATTATTATCGAATTTACCTCAATTGGGCGATTACCTTCTTCTTAGGTTTGCTCCTGCTCAAGGCCACTTTCGTGGCCAACGTCTTGGAAGATTAATTGTCCACCACCGCTACTGCCACTTGCGTTTTGCCCGCCCTGGCAATGGGGTCAGGTACTCCGTCGGGGTCGTTGGAGGCGGTTCCTGAGGTTGGAATATTGATCCCCTTAATTAAAAGTAAACCTGCCACGTGTGGTGCCGCCATAGAAGTGCCCGAAAGAATCGCATAACGGCCATTGGAATAGGTGGAAAGAATACGAACCCCATAGGCGGCGACATCCACGGCGTCGTTGCCATAATTGGAAAAGCTTGCAAAACGTCCCGTGCTATCTACCGCTGACACCGTGAAAATATTGCTGTGATTAAGTCTTGCGGGCGAAAAACCGCTGGCCAGCTTGGCGTCGTTTCCTGCGGCAATGGAAAACAAAATCCCCAAATTTGCGGCAGCCTGCACTTCGCGGTCGAGGGTGGTTGAAATACCTTCAAGTCCCAAACTCATATTGACAACGTCGCCCGCTTTGCCATTTTGGCGAATGTAGGTAAGTGCCGAAATTACGCTCGACAGTCGCCCTTCGCCTAACTGGTCTAGTACTTTGAGCGCCACTATTTTGGCGCCCGACGCAACGCCCATTACTCCCAAGGTGTTATTTTTTGCCCCAATAATACCCGCTACGTGGGTGCCGTGCCCGTTGTTGTCTTCGGCAGTAGTGATGCCGCTGATGAAGGATTGGCTGCGTTGGGTGTCGATGTTGAGGTCAGGGTGGTCGAGGTCAACGCCCGTATCAATGACCCAGACTGTTTTTTCTTGGAAGTTTTCTCCGTTGCCATACCCTGTTTTTTTGACGTTCCAAGTAACAGAGGTCGAACTTACTACTTCCAAACACGAACATAAGCCTACTTTTCGGTCGGGCTCAACGAGCTCTATGCTAGGGTCAGTTTGGAGGGAATGAAGTTCCGCTGGGGTGAGGCTGGCAAAAAAGCCTTCGCGGTGTCCTTTGAAGGTGGTACGAATAGCTTTTGAGGAAAGGTTGTATTTCTGCCGCAATTGGTCAGAAACGGCGGCTATTCGGGCAGTAGTGCTGGACGTGCTGGAAGCTTCTTTGAGCGTAATAATGTATTCACCCTCAATAATATCGCCGCTGGTGGCGGAAGCAGTCACGAGGCAATCAGCCGCGGGGGCCGTTGACGTAATTTCACGCTGGCAGCTTGCAAGCCCTACCAAAGTCAGGAGTACGATTACTTTTTTCATTCTGTGTTAAGACGGGTTGGTTAAGAAAAAAGTAAACGTAATGGGTCATAAAGAAGCGACGAAGAGGTGAATAAAGATTGGTAAATGGTTTGAAAATTAACGCAGTTGTCCCTCAAAAATTGTTGTATAAACAAAAAGCGGCAGCACTTCGATGGAGAAATGCTGCCGCTTTTGAAGCCTAAGACGTGCTTATTTTTTGGCTTTAGCTGCGTCTTTTTCTTTGTATTCTTTGTTAAGTCCTTCTACGATTTTCTTGGTTACGTCAAGGCTGGCATCGGCAAACAAAATACCGCCTCCTTTGCTGTAGCCCAGTACAAACTCGTAGCCACTTTCTTTGTTGTATTTTTTGATGTAATCAAAAATGTTGGTATAAAACTCTTCGGTTTTTTTCAAACGTTCTTCTTCCAACTTACGAAGTTGCTCATCGCGGTATTTCGTAATGTCTTGCTCTTCTTTACCTAACTGCGCTTGCGCTGCTTGTGCTTGATCTTGTGAAAGAGCCCCTTGTTGGGCACGTTGTTGGAAGAAAGCCACTTTATTTTGGAACGTGCGTCCTTTGTTGGCTAGGTCGTTTTCCAATTGAAAGCCTTTACTTTCAAACTCTTTTTGAAAGTCTTTGTAATAATCATAGTTTTTGAGAAGCGAATCAGCTTGCACATAAACGATTTTTTTGCCTTTTGCGGCATCAGGAGTGCTGCTGCTATCTCCCCCTGAAGAGTGATGTTGGAAGTGTTGGTATCCCAAAAAAACGACGGCCAAAGTCAAAACTGCATTCCAAATAAGTAGTCCGTTTTTCACTGTAAAATTGTTTTAAAGTTTTTAAAAGTTGATCGTAAACAAGTCCCTTTCATCGTTCAATTTGTAAAGAGTTGATTTCCAAAAATTTACTTTAAAATGAAATGAGATAGTTCCAATGGTGACAAAAATAGAAAAAACCATTCCCTTAAAAAAACTTTCGCTCACCAAAAGGACATTTGCCTTTATGGTGAGCGAACAGACTGCTTAGTAGGTGGCCGTTATTTCTTCCAAGCCAGGGCATTGATATGTTGTCCTACTTTTTTACCTTCTTTCAGGCCAGTGTCGTTGTCTTGGAAGGTATGAATACCGCCGAGAAAGCGCGAATAGGCTGATTCAGAAGCGGCTTCTTGGAGCGATTTAAAGCTTCGGGCTTTAAAATCAACGTTTCGTTTGGTGTCTTTTACGCGTTTTACGTGGGAGTCATCTACAAAGGCAAACGAAGTTCCGAAAACCCCTTCTAATGCTACAGCCGAGGCCGATGACTGGGTAGCATGGCCTGAGGCATACCCAGGAAACGGTGGTGCAGGCCAGAATGGAACCCAACTAGGGTCGATTGCACGGCGTACAAAAGTATAAGGGCGCTCGTTGTTGAACATATACTTGCATTTCCAACATATAATAAAAGCGTCGGCGACTGCAATACCCGTACGGGCCAATGCTTCGGCGGCTTTGTCCAGTTTTACATTGCTAGTTTTGATGGCAATTTTCGCGATGTTATACGAGTGACCAGGAGGCGTAAATGTCTCGCTTGGATCGTCGGCCCACCAGATTGAGATTTCCTTTTCAGTTTGGGTGAGGCTAATGTTTTTCTTGTAAACATCGTAGTATTGCTGGAAGTAAGGCGAATTGACCTGCGTCGAAATCGTCAGAGGTGCAGGGGGAGTTAGCAGTCCATTGGCGGCGATGAATGTACGATTTTGCCCCCAATACGGTAGCATTGGGATGGTGCGCCCATTTTCGGTTGGCTGCCACGCCCCTGGAAAAACAGGCACTTTGTAGGTGGTGGGGAAGTTACGGTTAAACCCCTCGTGTCCACCGTCGCTTTTTGACCAGTCAAAAATAGCTTTTCCAATGGCGTATCCAAATGCTTCCGAACGCTCTACGATGGCTTGGCTGCTTCCTGCAATGAGCTCATTGCGAATGGCCGTTCCGAGCGAATCAATTTTCTTCTTGGTAGCTTCGTTGGCAGTAGGCCAGAGGTTTTTGGCCATATAAATTTGAGCTGCATTGGCGCTGGCTGCCCAGTTGTATTCTTGATTAGTTTCGGGTACTGGCAACTCTGTTAAACCATTTAATTGCTTGACCAGCGAACGATTGTCCTTGATACCAGGCACAACGGCTTCGTACATGGCTACTCCTGCATACCCCAAGGCGCGTGCGGCCACAGGTGGCGTAAATCCAGTGCTGTTTTGCGTAAGCACCAAATCCATTTCGGCCCACTTGGTAGCTACGTCAGCACTGTAGGTTTCGGTTCCTTTTGAATTGGCAGTAGGAGTAGGTTCGACGGGTTCTTGAGAAGCGTCACGGCAACTATATATCGTCAAAGCAACCAAAGCGGCAACCGCTGTGGGTAATTTTCTTCTCAGTGATCTAAAAAATAGACTGTTTTTCATACTTATTCGTCTTTAATAGGTAAGGCGTATAACGAAAAAGTGTATATCAAAAATAATGCCAAACGAAGTAAACGTTTGGCAAAGAGGGTATTAAATAAAGTATCAGTGTTTATTGTACTAATGGAAATGCGCCTTCTGCGTGTTTATATGCCATTTCGACGTAATGAGCAGCGCTTTCAAGAAGCTTTTTGGCATAGGTTTCGGGAAGTTGCTTGATGATTTTCCCTGGCGTACCTACAACCATCGAAAAATCAGGTATTTCCATGCCCTCAGTCACAAGGGTATGGGCGCCTATGATGCAAAATCTCCCAATTTTGGCGTTGTTCAGAATCGTTGCACGCATTCCAATCAGCGAGCCGTCGCCAACAATGGCGCCGTGTACAATCGCTCCATGCCCCACCGTGACATCTTCACCAATGATGGTTGGAGAACCAAAATCAGCGTGAAGAACGGCCGTGTCTTGGATGTTGCTACGGGCACCGATGCTGATTTTTTCCACATCGGCACGAATTACCGCGCCGTACCAAACCGATGCCCCTTCGCCGAGGGTTACTTGGCCCATTACACAGGAAGTAGGAGCAATGAACGCAACGCGACTCATAATGTTGTCGATTTATAAATGATTGGAAATGACTTCCTTAATATCATTGATGATTTTTTTTGCAAGATGGTTGGCCGTAGATTCCGTTTCTGATTCAGAATAAATCCGAATGATGGGCTCGGTGTTAGATTTGCGTAAGTGAACCCACTCTTTGTCAAATTCAATCTTTACACCATCGATGGTATTAACGGGATTTTTGGCGTATTTCTGGCTAATTTTTTCGAGAACCTTGTCCACGTTGATGTCAGGTGTGAGCTCAATTTTATTTTTAGAAATAAAATAATTGGGGTATGTACTTCTAAGAATAGCAATTGATTTTCCGAAATTAGCCAAGTGCGTTAAGAATAACGCAATACCAACAAGGGCATCGCGGCCGCTGTGTAAAGCAGGATAAATTATACCTCCGTTGCCTTCGCCACCGATGACGGCATTTTGCGCTTTCATCATTTCTACAACATTCACCTCCCCTACCGCAGCGGCAAAATACTGCGCTCCTGCCTTGAGGGTAATGTCACGGAGTGCGCCCGTAGATGATAAGTTAGAAACCGTATTTCCGAGGGTATGTTTCAACACATAGTCGGCCACAGCTACGAGGGTATATTCTTCACCAAAGGGAGAGCCATCTTCGCAAATCAAAGCCAAACGATCGACGTCGGGGTCAACAACGATACCGAGGTCGTAGTGGCCGCGTTTGAGTTCGCTGCTGATTTCGATTAAGTTTTCGGGAAGAGGCTCAGGGTTGTGGGCAAAGTTTCCCGTAGGCTCGCAGTTGATGAGTTTGATGTTTTCCTTTTTTACGCCCAAAGCTTCCAACAGCATTGGTACGGCAATCCCTCCCGTTGAGTTTACGGCATCGACCGCGATTTTGAAATTTTGCGCAGCAATAGCCTCTTTATCGACCAATGGCAAGTCAAGAATCAACTCAATGTGTTTCTGAAAATAAGTGTTATCTGTTCGGTAGCTTCCTAATTTACGGACTTCGGCAAAATCAAAATCTTCACTTTCGGCCAAAGCAAGTACATCCGCCCCGTCTTGACCCGAAATAAATTCGCCCGCACTGTTGAGGAGTTTGAGGGCATTCCATTGAATTGGATTGTGGCTTGCCGTGAGAATGATGCCCCCTGCGGCATTTTCGAGCGGTACGGCAATTTCTACCGTGGGAGTAGTTGAAAGTCCTAAGTCGATTACTTCAAACCCAATGCCTTGAAGGGTAGAGGCCACAAGCTTAGAAACCATTTCGCCCGAAAGGCGTGCATCGCGACCAATCACAATGCGTAAATTATTAGGCCGAGAGCGTTTGAGCCAAGTTCCAAAAGCTGCTGCAAACTTTACAACATCAATAGGCGTAAGCGAATCTCCCGTCTTACCTCCAATCGTACCACGAATACCCGAGATTGATTTTATTAGAGCCACTTTATTTTATTTTTTTACTGTCTTATGATGGGGTCAAAAGTAGTAATTTTTGGTCATAAACAGGTGCTTCTTGCAAAATCCAACGACTTTTACGAAGTTCGCCCTTTAATCTGTTTAACACTCTAATTTTTACAAGATTATGCGTAAGTGGCTCTTTCTTGTGATTTTCTTCCTGATTTTAGGAGGAATTTTCTATTATGTTACATTTGGTTATTACAGCGACGGTACGCGCGTAGGCTCACTGGTGAAGTTGAGCCGCAAAGGATACGTTTTTAAAACTTACGAAGGTCAGTTGATGGTAGGAGGAATGTCGGATGGAACAGGAACATTTAATTCTACCACTTGGGATTTTTCAGTGGATGGAGACAACGAAGCGGTGGTAAATGCCCTAAACGAGTCACAACGGACAGGGCAAAGGGTATCGCTTCATTACGAAGAGAAATTTTTTAAGCTTCCTTGGAATGGAGATACGGAGTATTTCGTCATTTCGGTGGAGTTAATTCCTGCCCCAAATGTTCCTCGACAGGTACTACCAACGCCGCAACCTGAACCACAAACGGCTCCTGTGGACACGACCAAAGCGATTTAATTTATTGACTAAAAAATATATTGTCGAGGCATAAACGCTTCGACAATTTTTTTCTATATGCGTTTACATTGGCTTGGAGTACTTATTGTGTTGATTGCAGGGTGGGTGCTTGTTCATGACATCACCGTCTGGAAGGACGTTGAATTTGGAGATGAAACCACCTATTTGGGCTCAGGTCTGACGTTTTCTGTCCCATTTATTGGAGGGGTACAATGGGGCCCTTTGTATGCTGCTTGGTATGCTTTTTGGCATTTGTTTATCCCCGATAGCCTCGATTTGTACTACGCCAACTGGGCTATTTTAAGCGTTATAGCGGGCGTTGTTAGCTTTTTGTGGTTTCGCTCACTGAAGGTATCGGTGGCAGTGAGCGCGTGGTTAGCGGTGCTGTTTTTATTTTCCAACCAAAACCTTCCGCTCAACCCTAAAATTTCTATTGCCCCCTTCTGCCTGATTTTAGGAGCGCTTGCGCTGGTTCATTTCAACACATGGCCTCAGTACTTGCGCTTTTTGGTGGTGGCATTTACAGGGTTGGTTTGCTCCTACATTCGCCCCGAATTTTACGTGTCGTTTCTTGGTGGAACGGCCATAGCATTGGGGTGGTTGTGGAAAGAAGCTTCCAAAGGTGAAATTCGATGGTTGCCTTTGGGGAGTTTTGCTGTAGCTTCTTTGGTGTTACACTTGCTCTTTGGTAATCCCCTGTTCGGAGCCGACGACAACCGTAGCACAGTAGCATTTCAGCAGCATTTTGTGGTAAATTACAGTGCGTGGAACCATCAGCCTGAGCCTAGTACAATTGAATCGCAGTTAAAGCTATTTCATAAAGTATTGGGAGATGATGTCCAAACCTTTGCCGATGCAGTCAAAAAACAGCCTCAATGGGCGTTTAAACACGTTTTTACGAATATCACACATAGCCTAACGGCCAATGTTAAAAATGCGGTGGACACGTTTTATCAAACTCTTTTTCGGGGATGGTACTCGCGCTCGCGAACGGTTTTCGTAGGTTTAATTGCCTTGATATTTGCTGCTTGTGTGGATTACCGTCGCACTTTTCAAAATTTTCAGAAAACCGCAGTCGATTTTTGGGGGTTTATAGCGGTGCTGGTGTTGCTGCTACCGTCGCTCATTGCTACCGTCCTAATTTACCCGCGTACACATTACTTGGTATTTCATTTGATTCTCATTTTCTGGTTGTTAGCCCAAGTCGTAAAACGAATTGTGTTGCGCGATTTGCCAATGTTTAGCCAATCTTTGCAAGGAACGGTCGCTTTGGGCGTCTTGCTTATATTTGTGGGAATTCGGTATTTCTCGTATTCTCAACCTCTTCCCACTCCTATTGCCGACAACGTTCGGTTTATCAAAGCCATTCAGCCTACAGCACGTTTACGCGTTCTTGAGCGTGATTGGTATCGGGTTTTTCTCAAAGAGGAATCTGATTGGATTCACGTGGAAGAATATACTTCGGGTAATTTTACGGACTTCGTAAAATCTAAAAACATTAATTTCATTCTGATGACCCAAGATATGCAAATATATTTTGCGAAAGATGCTGGTTTTCAGTCGTTTTTGGCCAATCAAGCTTCATTAGGATTTAAAAAGTTTTCAACCAATTCAACAGGAGATTATTTACTCATTAAACAAACTGTTAAACCATGAAAAAGTGGATTCTTTTTTGTGTTGTAGCACTACAACATACCCTCTATGCCCAAGTTGATTGGGTAAAGGAAAATTACACCAAAACCGAATACGATATTCCAGTTCGTGATGGCGTGAAGTTGCACACCATCGTTTATGTGCCCAAAGACGCGTCGGCGTCTAATACCTATCCGTTTTTGATGCAACGGACGTGCTACAGCGTGGCGCCTTACGGCGAAGGCAAATTTCCTGGGCAATTAGGCCCCAATAAGTTTTTAATGAAAGACAAGTATATCTTTGTTTACCAGGATGTTCGTGGGCGTTATATGAGCGAAGGTACTTGGACAAACATGACTCCGCAGATTGCGGATAAAACCAAACCAACGCAGGTGGATGAATCATCTGATACGTACGATACGATAGATTGGTTGGTGAAAAACGTGGCCAATAACAATGGTCGCGTTGGTCAGTGGGGTATCAGTTATCCAGGGTTTTATACGGTGGCAGGCGCGTTGAGCCAGCATCCAGCCCTCAAGGCTTCGTCACCCCAAGCGCCTGTTTCAGATTTTTATTTCGATGATTTTCACCACAATGGTGCTTTTACGCAAGGCTATTTCTTGACGTTTCCTGTGTTTGGGATTCAACACCAAAAACCTACCACAGCGCACTGGTGGATGCCGCAGATGATTCAAGAAAAAACCAAAGACGGCTATCAGTTTAACCTTGATTTGGGCTCTCTCAAACATTTTGATAAATATTACAAAGACAACTTCTTTTGGCAAGAACACAAAGATCACCCCAACTACGACGAGTTTTGGCAGAAACGCAGCATTATTCCGCATTTAAAAAACGTGAAACACGCCGTGATGACGGTAGGAGGCTGGTTTGATGCCGAAGACTTGTACGGGCCACTGACGGTTTATAAAACCCTAGAAAAAAACAATCCTTCGACCTACAATACGTTGGTGATGGGGCCTTTTGGGCACGGTCGGTGGTCGGCCGAAACGGGGCATACGCTGCATAGCAATGTGTATTTTGGAGATAGTGTGGCCACGTTTTATCAACGAGAAATTGAGCGTACGTTTTTCAACCACTTTTTGAAAGGTGCGGGCGATGGAAAAACGGGCTTGCCCGACGCGTACTTGTTTAATACTGGCAAGAAGCAATGGGAGAAATTTGAACGTTGGCCTGCCGCTGTTGCCGAAAAGAAAACCTTGTATTTCCACGCCAATGGTAAGTTGTCGTTTGAAGCGCCAACACAAGCCGCATCAAATACAGCCTACATCAGCGACCCGCTCAAGCCAGTGCCGTACATTGAAGATAATACCGAAACCATGGGCTTCACGCCGTTTAATTACATGTCGGAAGACCAGCGTTTTGCGGCGCGTCGTACGGATGTGCTGACGTTTCAGACCGAACCACTTACCGAAGATGTAACCCTGGGAGGAGAAATAATGGCCAAACTCAAGATTAGCACGACAGGCTCGGATGCCGATTTTTTTGTGAAGCTAATTGATGTCTATCCTGGTGATGAACCTAATCATGCTTTTATGCCTAATAAGAACGTCATTTTAAGCAATTATCACCAGATGGTGCGTAGCGAAATTATGCGTGCTCGTTTCCGAAATTCGTTTGAAAAACCCGAAGCTTTGGTGCCTAATAAAGTAACAGATGTGAACTTCCGCTTGCAGGATGTACTGCATACTTTTAAGAAAGGACACCGCATTCAGATCCAAGTTCAGAGTACCGCTTTTCCACTTTTTGACCGAAATCCTCAAAAATTTGTGCCTAATATTTACGTTGCAAACGACTCAGATTTTATCAAAGCAACGCACACAGTTTATCACCAAAAAGGCGCTTCAAGTGCCGTTGAAGTGCAGATTTTGCGTTAGAATTGGTATATTTCTATTGGGATATAAAAAGAGACCAGATTTGTAATTCGCTGTTAATCAGCCAATTTTAATTTTATTTTTTTGGAGGGTATAATAGAAGCCATTAAATTTGTATTCTATTATACCCTACTCATAAGTGAAATTATTATGTCGAAGAAGCCCTTTGTGGGGCTTCCTCTTGATGATTGTATCCGTCACTCACACCTTTTCTCAAGGCAAAGTTAGTTTCAAAGTAACTGAAATAATATGCCCCAAAGTGTGTGAGGGAGAAAGCCGTTATCGAATTGTTTTCAGCTTGATAGATGCTGAAATCAGTACGAATAAAGGCCGTATTCAAAATGATACCATCGTGGACATTGATCCTAGTTTTGACTACAAAGTAATGGTGACAATTCGGCCAAACGACACCACCGAGCTCGCCCGTCAAGAAGTAATTCCGCTCCCTATTTGCGACCCTATTTTACCCGACGCTCCCTTGGCAGTTAGCCAAAGTACCTGCGAAGGGCAGCCTATTCCTCCCCTAATTGCGTTCCCAAAGGACAATGAAACCGTCGATTGGTATGATAAACCAACGGGTGGGACATTGTTGGCAAAAGGAATATTACAGTATATTCCGACTAACTCTGGTATGTATTATGCCGAAACCCGCCGCCTTGATTCTGGATGTAAAAGTTTGGGTCGAACACCTGCTCGTTTGGACATTCAAAGGACGATGTGCGTTCCGATAACCGTCAAAAAAGTAAGGCGGTAATTTTTTTTGCTTTTAGGGGAAAACCAACCTTCTTTCCTCATGAAAGCACTTCTCTGCAAACAGTACGGAACTCCCGATAGCCTCCTCGTTGAAGACATAGCACCACTTGCTCCTAAGGCAGATGAGGTGGTTATTACGGTCAAAGCCTGCGGAGTTAATTTTCCCGATACCCTTATCATTCAAGGGAAATACCAGTTTAAACCTGCGTTTCCTTTTTCGCCTGGTGGTGAGGTCGCAGGAGTGGTCAAAGAAGTAGGCGAAGGCGTAAAGCACCTCAAAGCTGGAGACGATGTATTTGCCATGCCAGGCTGGGGCGGGTTTGCGGAGGAACTGGCCGTGAAAGCCAACCGAGTATTTCGGATGCCGCCTAAAATGGATTATAAAGTGGCTTCTTCATTGATGTACACGTACGGAACCTCGTATCATGCCCTGAAAGACCGCGCCGAACTGAAAGCGGGTGAAACGCTGCTCGTACTTGGTGCGGCTGGAGGTGTAGGGTTAGCGGCTGTTAATTTGGGCAAAATCATGGGGGCAAAGGTGATTGCAGCGGCGTCGAGCGAGGAAAAACTGGAGCTCTGCAAGTCGTACGGTGCTGATGCCGTAATCAATTACTCAAAAGAAGACCTGCGCGAACGCCTAAAAGAAATAACAGGTGGTGGTGTGGACGTGATTTACGATCCTGTAGGGGATAAATATGCCGAACCTGCGTTGCGTGCGATGAACTGGAAAGGACGATATTTGGTGGTAGGCTTTGCCGCAGGACAAATACCGTCGATTCCGCTCAATTTGGCACTTCTAAAAGGTTGCGCTATTGTTGGCGTGTTTTGGGGAGCTTTTGCCGAACGAGAGCCTAAAGCTAATTTTCAGAACATTACGGAGTTGTTTCAATGGTACCAAACGGGCGAACTCAAACCCCATATTCAGAAAACATACTCGCTCGAAGAAGCCCCGCAAGCGCTGTACGACATGCTCGAACGCCGAGCGATGGGGAAATTAGTCGTTGTTCCATAGCGTGTAGGGGTTGTGAGCAACCCCCTGTGTTATCTCAAAGAAATAGTCTTTCCTGTTTTAGCAGATTGCACGGCAGCATCCAAAATCTCAACCACCACTTGGTTGATTTCGAGGGAAGATAAATCTTTCTTGGGAGTGATTTCGCCTTTGATGACCGCAGCAAAATAAGAGAAAGGGTCGTTGTATGGTGCCGAAAGTGGCGTGAGTGTTTGCAATTTTTCGGGGGCGTCGCGTTGTGCGCCGTCTCCCTGCCGAACGCGCATTTGGAGGGTTTTGTCACAGACAACGTACCCTTTTTGCCCATAAATTTCGATGTCTTTGCGGTCAAAAGGCCAGTTCCACGAAGCTTGAATGACGGCTTGAGCGTGCGGATAGGTAAGAATGATAGTGGCTTCGTCGTCCACCTTGGGGTAAACAGCAGGTTTGATTTGTTGGGTAATGGCCGTGACCAACAGCGGGCGTTCGCCTTGCATGAGCCATGTCATTAGATTGGCGCCATAGCACCCAAAATCAATAATGGCTCCTCCTCCATTCATCACAGGATCGGTGAGCCACGACAAAAAATCTTCGGAGCAACCAATTTCTCGGGGTCCTTTGTGACCATCGTGAACCACTACCTTCCGAATTTCGCCCAACGCATTTTGTTCTTTTATCATCCGATAGGCTTCTTGATGGCTGGCGTACCAGGTTGTTTCAAAGTTGGTCAACAATTGAATTTTGTGCTTTTGAGCTAGCTTAACCATGGCTTCGGCGTGTTCACGATTCACGGCCAACGGTTTTTCAACCATCACATGAATACCTTTTGGCGCGCAGATTTCCACCACTTGTTTGTGTTCGTAAATGCTATTAAAAGCACAAACGGCTTCGGGTTGCGTGGCGGCAATCATGGCTTCGAGCGACGGATACCACAGTTTTTCTGACAATTTATAGCGTTTCAAATAACGCATCGCTAACTCACGGTTGGGCTCGGCCACTCCCACGATTTCGACATCCCCTTTGTCGGGGCGACTCAGAATTTGATGGACGTGGTCGTGGGTAAATCCTGCCACACCCAACCGAAGCGGTTTGGCTTCGGCCAGTAAACTACTAATAATCAGTAAGAGAAAAACTTGCAGCGATTTCATAGGAGAAGGGTATTTTTAATAAAAGAACATTGTTTACAAACCTCCCCATTTCTAGCATAAAAAAAGCGAGTAACCTCCTAAGAGGCACTCGCTTTGGAATACAAAACCAAAATTATTTAGGCAACCACTTCGAGGCCAGCGCGATATACGCCTGCGTCGAGTTTGGAGCGCATGTTGTCAAAAGCTTTTAAGGTACGATCTACGTCTTCAAGCGTGTGAGCCGCCGTCGGAATCAAACGCAAGATGATTTGTCCTTTTGGAATCACAGGATAAACGACGATAGAACAGAAAATTCCCATGTTTTCGCGCAAATCGCGTACCATGTTGGTCACTTCGGGAAGACCGCCTTGAAGGCCCTGCATAAACACGGGCGTCACAGGAGAGGTCGTTTCGCCAATGTTAAACCCAAGGTCGCGGAGACCGTTTTGAAGGGCATTAACAATTGTCCAGAGTTTTTCGCGAAGTTCGGGATGTGCTTTGATAAGCTCCAAACGCTTACGACCCGCTTCCACGTAAGGCATTGGAAGGGCTTTGGCGTAAGTTTGTGAGCGCATATTGTACTTGAGGTACATGATAATGTCTGGATCATCGGCAGCGATAAATCCACCAATGGCGGCCATTGATTTGGCAAAAGTCGAGAAGTACAAATCGACTTCTTTTGCTACGCCAAAAAGCTCGGCTACTCCGCCTCCGTTGGCGCCCATGGTTCCAAAACCGTGCGCGTCGTCTACCAAAAGACGGAAATTATATTTTTGCTTCAATTCAACAACTTTGTCGAGGCTACCTACTTTTCCTGACATTCCGAACACTCCTTCCGTAATGACAAGAACGCCACCGCCTTTTTCTTCGGCCAACTTGGTGGCACGAATGAGGTTTTTCTCCAAGCTTGCCATGTCATTATGGTTAAACTTGTAGTATTGACCCATTTTCGCTTTGTGCAAACGGATACCGTCAATCAAACATGCGTGCGCTTCGGCATCATAGACGATAACGTCGCGGTGGTCGCATACGCACTCAATCACCGACATTACTCCTTGGTAGCCATAGTTGAGCAAGAATGCTTCTTTTTTGCCAACAAATTCCGCCAATTCTTTCTCGAAAATCTCGTGTAAATCAGAGTTACCCGACATCATACGGGCGCCCATTGGATACGCCAATCCCCATTTTTCTGCGCCTTCGGCATCGGCCTTACGAACTTCTGGATGGTTGGCCAAACCGAGGTAGTTATTCAAACTCCAGTTGAGGACGTCCATTCCACGAAATTTCATATGTGGGCCGATTTCCCCTTCTAGCTTTGGAAATGAAAAATAGTGGTGGCTATTAAGGGCTTTTGCGGCCGCCCCGATAGGTCCCCAGTTACTACGTAGTTTCTCGAAAATATCCACTTAATTATGCTATTTTTAGAGTTAAATACAGCTTTCAAATAAATTTTGTACAAAAATAAAAATTCCTGACTCAATTTCAAAGAGTTAGGGGTGTTACTGATGCCCAATGCCTGCGTCTGAATGAAGAAACGACCTCGCAAAAATCCAATTTGGGAACGGAGTTTCGCTGAAAATTAATGTGATGAGCGGCGAACCAACCCGCTTGGTTTCTCTTAAATTTGTAGCAACTTACATTCACTTATTTTAAACCACATAATACGAGTAATCATGGAAGACCAATTGAAAAATGCAGCCGAACAAGCCAAAGCCAAAGCGCAAGAATTAGCTTCAGACGCACAAGAGACATTTCAAGAGTTGAAAGAAGAAATTACGGAGAAAATACAAAGCGTTGACGTAGAAGGCTTGAAAGCGCAAGCAGCAGCAAAAGCTGAAGAAATGAAAGCTGAAGCCGAAGAAGCATTGGCAGAAGCCAAAGCCAAAGCGGAAGAGTTGGCCGCTGAAGCTCAAGAAAAATTTGAAGACCTCAAAGAAGAAGCGGGTGAAGCACTCGACAAAGCAACAGGGTTTATCAAAGGACTTTTTGGTGGCAGTGAAGAAGAGAAAAAATAGTCAACTGCTTTGCAGAAACACAAAAAAGGGAAGCCTAGGCTTCCCTTTTTTGTGTGTTATTGAGGCTCATCTCGTGTACAGGAATCTGCAATGAACGAACGTGGATGTAGTAAAACAAGACGGTCATCCATGGAAAAAATAAAAATTGACCCGCGTTGAGGTTAGACTCAAAGTATGGTATAATCATCAATGATGGCAGAAAAACAAAGTACGGACTGTCGTAGCGCACATAGACCCAAAAGGCGTTGATGGCGTAAAAAATCAAGAAAAAAAGAAACGAAAGGAGACCGCCTGAAAATAAGATTTCGAGGTACGAATTGTGCGAAGCTAAATCGGTGTGGACGTCGGCATATACTTCCAATCCTGCTTTGAAATTATCAAATCCAAAACCTGTCAATAACACAGCAGGGTCATTTGTAAATACTTCAAAGGCTTTTTGGGCCAACTGAAAACGGATTTCTCCGCGTTGGCGGCGTATTCCTGCGTATTTTGAACGCAAGTTAATGACCGAATCGGGGCTCATCACAATGTAGTACGCAAAAGCCAAAACACAAGTAAGAGCGGCGGCTTTGAGGTAAATGGAAATTTTTCGGTTACGGGCAATGAGAACCGCCGAAGACAGCGCCAAACCCGCATAACTGCTTCGTGAACCCGTGAGAACAATGCCCCACAGCGTCAGAAACGCAATGAAAAAAAAGAGGTATTGGACCCATTTTTTCATGGGGCTATTGGCATATAAATCAAAACTCGATACTATGAACAGTGTACAAGCCCAGCCGATGACGTTGGCTTTATACACCCCGACGTACTGGCCGTAAACGTTGGTAGATTGAAAGGCAACGCCAGTGAAGAGCATCATTGCGACAGGATAAAAATACGCTAAGCTGAAAATCTGTAACAGTTTGATTTTAGCCTCCTCTTTGGAATAATGCTTAAAAAGATAGACGACGAAGTAGTTGGTATAAATCAAAAACGGTATCCAAGCGGATAGTCGTTCAAAACTCCGAAAAACATCGACACTAAAGGGTAAAACGAGTATGTTGAGGCCAATAAAGCCATAAAGTGCCCAGTTTTTTTGTTGGTTAAATATGTATTTTATCTGGCCTTGGGCAAACAAAATACCAAGTAACGAAACCACCACTAAGCCCGTACGAAGCAATTTGGCCGTTTGGAATGCCCCTCCCCTCAACCCATATCCATAAATGACCAAAAAGGTGTTGAGGAAATACATCACCAAGTGCCAATCCAAGAGTGCTCTGTTTCGAAAAATTCTTCGCCATTGCATAGTTTATCGTTCGGCGCCAATCAGTGTGCGTTGACTACCGACTCAAGCATTTGTACAAAGTTGCGCAACATTTCGTCTTTGGAAAACTTTTGGATGAATTTCCGCCCATTTTCGGCTTTTTTTAACCGCAGTGGGGGGCTTTCGATGCATTCAACCAAGGCCGCAGCTAGGCTTTCTACATTACCTGATTCGACCAGCCAACCGTTATTGCCGTTGTCAACTACCTCGGGAATCCCCCCAACGCGGGAACTTACGACCGAAATCCCGTGGGCAAGTGCTTCGATATTAGCAACGCCAAATGCTTCAGTATAAGATGGTACGCAAAATAGGTCGTGACTACGCAGGGCTTCGTACACGCGCGCTTGAGGTTGCGGCCCTTGATAGTCGAGTTGGACGTTGGGAATATTCTCAAAAAACGAACGCACATGGCCTGCAAACCAAGGTTCGGGGCCAATAACGGTCAACAAAAAAGAATACTGTGGGAGCTTTTTGAGCGCTGCTGCGACCAAAGGCAGTTGTCCTACCAAATAATCAGCTTTCACAAACAGTACCTTAATAGTACTCCCAAAAGCACGGTGAGGGTTGAACTCAATACCATCGAGCGGAATGGTTTTATAGAGCCTCGTTACTTTCGACGTGGGCAATTGGTAAGTTTGGCGAATACGATCTTGCAAAAACTCCGAATTGGCAATCACGAGTTGCTGCTTTTGGGCCGATAAACGCTCAAATTGCTGAAATACAAATCGTTTGAACCACAGCGATTTCCATTCAAAATTTCCCCAGTGGGCGAGCATGTTTTTTTCGTCATTGATCATACCCACGGTGGGTTTGTCAGAGACCAAGCTCGCCCAGGTTCCATTGAAGGAATTGATATAAACCAGTACGTCAAAATCAAATGACTTCTCCAACGCTTTGACGTGGCGATAATAGATAAACCATCGTAAAATTTGCCCAAGCGGCTTTAACAAACGAGGAATTTTGACAGGAACTTTGTGAACATAGCGAAGCGACGCAAGCCGCTCGTCAGACACATCTTCGGTCAAAATCCGTAGCTCATGTTCGGGAAAGCGCTCGTTGATTTCGAGAATACTATTCGCAAATCGGACGGGGCCATTCGTTACATTTTCAAAAGCATTGGTACAAAATACGATTTTCATGCGGTTTTTCGAGCTATATATACCCGTTCTGTGGGCGAGATGCCATAGCGTTTGTAATCAATGGTTTGGACAAAAGTATCATCCTCTACGCTAAACCCTTGGGCGCGCAAGCGATCAGCATAATCAGCGCCGTAATACCAGCGTTGGTCGTGGCCGTGATACAACTTTTGTTTTTCTTCTTTGGTCAATTTGGCATCCGAAAATGAGGTTGGAAAATCCTTGTTGATGGGATCATGAAAAACGGCATATCCATTGGGTTTAAGTACGCGTAGTACTTCACGCATGGCTTTGGTGTCGTCAGGAACCATTACCAAAATTCCAATCGCAATTACTACGTTGAACGTATCATTGTCAAATTTAATGTCATCAATCGACATTACATGGTCGGGCTTTACGGTAATACTACTCGTAAAAGACGTCATGTAGTCGGCCGTGACGTAGTCGATGTACGGGGACGCTTTGATGCTGGGAATCAGACAGATGTCTGGTGCGAAGTGCAGCACTTTTTTGCGGGGAGCTGAGAAAAAACCAAGACGGTCGCGGAGGGCTAAAAAAATGTAACGGTGTCGCTCAAGCGACTTACAATTGGGGCAATAGGCATTTGTCCGATACCGAAAAGGCATAAAAGCGCGGTAATGGCTCTGACAAATGGGGCATTCCACCTCATCCCCAAGCCGATAGGGAATACTCCGCCACTGCAATCGTAGCTGATTGAGCTGATAAATGAGGTTTTGCCGAAGCAGGGTTTTTAATTTTTCTTTCATAGGGTAACAAGTAAGGTAAGGTCGCGGTAATTGGTTGAATCAGCAATGGCAAAGTTTTTGTCGCCAATCGTTTCGAGGGGCAACTCGGGAGCGATTTTTAGACAGGTGGGGAGTTGGGAGGGTGTTTCAAACAGAAGTGTGGATTGGTGCGCCAACAACCGAGCGGTGGCGTCGGTTTTTAGCGTAACGATGGGTTTACGAAACGAGAGCGCCAAGTCGATCGAACCAGAGTGGTCGATGCGAACAAATGGCAACACCACCACGTCGGCGGCGTTGAAAAATACTTGGACTTCGTCGTCTTGAATGAAACGGTGGTGGAGATGTATAGAGGAGTTGGCTTGGATGGCCTTCTCAATAGGTTCAAAAAAAGTGGTGTCGTAACTTTTGCCCGCAATCAACAAACGGTCGTTGGGTCGAGCAATTTCAGCGAAAGCGTCGATTAAGCTACTAACACCTTTGTAAGGTTTGATTTCGCCAAAAAACAAATATACAAAATTATCGTCGTCAAGATTCAGACGTTTTCGACATTCATTTTTAGAAAGGGTGTTGGGGTAATAAAAATGATACGGCAAATCCTGAATCACCTTTATGCGTTCGGGTTGAAGCGAAAAACGCTCAATGGCAGCTTGGCGAGTTTCTTCCGAATAAACCCTGATTTGGTGGCATTTTCTGAGAAAAAACCCATAAATACAGCGTTCCCAACGAAGCCATAGCCCCGCGTGGTTTTGTAGGTTGTGGAGTGTATGAACAAAACGAACCTTGAATAGGTAGCGTGCAGCCAAAATTTCGGCGACAAAAACGGACGATTTGAAGTACGTCCACAAGCGAGATTTACCAAGAATAAAACTATGTACCCAATCGTAGTAAATTACTGGGGGGCGATGCGCGAAAATAGCCCTTAGCGTACTCCCAATGGTATATTTTTCTCCAATAATCACGTCAAACCCTTTTTCTCGCAAATAACGAACTAGCTCGTACTGAAAGGGGTTTTCAGGGCCAGCATCGGGTAAAACGACGACTTTGAGTGGGTCGGAGGTCAATAGAAACGCTAGATTAGGTCTTGTAAGGAACAAAAGTACAAAATGTGCATAGAAAAAGAGGCAGACTTCCTTTTATAAAAACGTTCTTTTTATATCTCAATTTATTGGTAAACTTAGTTTTCTCCGCATGAAAAAGACCATTTTTGTATCATTTTACCTCCTTATTAGTTGGGTGGCGTTAGGCCAACCCGCCGAACGATTTTACAAAGTAGTCGTGGCGCCCGATCACTTCGACTGGACGTACAAGACGGGTGAAAACGTGAAATTTACCATTTCTGTCCTCCAAAATGGGAACTTGGTAAAAAATGCCCGTATTCGCTACGAAGTTGGCCCCGAAAAAATGGAGCCTACAAAAAAAGAAACCCTTTCACTCCCAACAGGCTCGCTGACGGTAGATGCTGGTACGATGAAAACGGCTGGTTTTCTGCGTTGTATCGCATTTGCGGAAATAGAAGGGAAAGAATACAAAGGGCTGGCGACGGCGGGCTTTGACCCACTGAGTATTCAGCCGACGGTGGATAATCCTTCGGATTTTGATACATTTTGGACTAACGCAAAAGCAGATTTGGCCAAAATTCCTTTAGACGCGAAAATGACGCTTTTGCCCGAACGCTGCACGGAAAAAGTGAACGTCTATCACGTAAATATTCAAAATTTCCGAATGGGCGCGCGCCTTTACGGGATTTTGTGCGTGCCTAAAAAAGAAGGAAAATATCCCGCATTGCTTCACGTACCAGGCGCGGGTGTTCGCCCGTACAGCGGAGATATTGCCAATGCCGAAAAAGGAATCATTACGTTGCAAATAGGCATTCACGGCATTCCAGTGACGATGGAACCCACCGTTTACACCGATTTAGGGGCAGGGGCTTTTAATGGTTACTGGGCGTATAACATGGACGACCGCGACCGCTTTTATTACAAGCGGGTCTATTTAGGCTGCGTGCGTGCCAATGATTTCTTAACGAGCTTACCTCAATACGATGGCTCGAATTTGGCTGTAACGGGCGGAAGTCAAGGAGGTGCATTGTCGATTGTGACGGCAGGGCTAGATAACCGTGTCAAGTGGTTAGGGGCATTTTATCCAGCGTTATCAGACGTAACGGGCTATTTAAAAGGGCGTGCGGGAGGATGGCCGCATTATTTTGATAAAAACACCATTGCTTTTGGCAATAAACCCGACAAAATCGCGACGATTGGCTATTATGATGTGGTAAACTTTGCGCGGAGGGTCAAAGTGCCAGGGTATTACTCGTGGGGATTCAACGACGAAACCTGCCCCCCAACCTCGATGTATGCCTCTTACAATGTCATTTCGGCTTCCAAAGAGTTGTTTTTAGCGCTCGAAACAGGACACTGGACTTACCCCGAACAAAACGAACGGATGACGGGCTGGTTAGTGAATAAACTGACTGGGAAATAGAGATTGATTGGTATAAAACAAAAAACGGCTTCGAGTTATCCCGAAGCCGTTTTTTGTTTGTTAGAGAGAATATTACTTGTTAAGTAGCTCGTCGAAAGTTAACGAAACGTAGTACATTGAGCCTACAGTAGGGTTACCCCATCCTGTTGTGTATTGTTTTCCAAGAATATTTGAGCCTCCAATTTTCAAAATAGACTTGATACTTGAGAGTTTTTTGCTCACTTGGGCATCAAGCGTTCCGAAGGCAGGGATAGTAAGTTGATTACTATTTTGAGGCAATCGAGCCAAAGTAGGTTGAATGAGGTCTGACCAGTCAAACTCAGATTGATGTCTCCAGACGATGTTAAAGCCCCATCCAGAGTTTCTAAAGTTACGATTACCAAAATTTAGATTGTAACGATATTTTGGCGTGTTAAAATCGAGTTGGAAACCATCACTTAAAGTATTAAGATTTTTCTTGCCATCAAACATTTTTACGCCACCAGCATTGAGCGTGTTGTTAGAAATATTACCTCCCACCGTGAAGTTTTTAGGTAGAATATAGTCGATGCCGATGCCAAATCCTTGTGTTTTAATATCACCAGTATAATTTGTTGACATAGAAATAATCTGAGGAATGGCTGCATTACGAAGTAAGACACCGCTTTTGTAGTTTTTCATCGTGGTGTTATAGTAATAGGCGTCAACCAACAACTTTTTGGCAATCATTGATTTATAGCCCAACTCAAAGCTTATTGCGCGTTCTGGCTTAAACTCTGGGAAATTCCAAGCTTGTCCAGTTACTATATTGGTAGAGCCAGCTCCTTCGCGGAGTTTATAGTTGTCCCAAAGAGCTGGTAAGCCACCAATCAAGAGCGATACAGGGGTATTGAGGTTGATGTATTGATTTTGATTGGTCGGAATTCTAAACCCTGTTTGATAAGAAGCACGAATGTTGTGGTTTTTGTTTACTGTATAAACTGCCGAGAATCGAGGACTCCATTGGCCTGCGAAGTTCTCGTTTTTGTCGTAACGAACAGAACCCGTCAGTTTTAAAACATCATTGATGTTCTTGCTCATTTGGGCATATCCACCAAATTCGTTGATGCTGTACTCACTGCCATCTGATTTTTTTAAGAATAGCGTTCCGTTTGAGTTGAGGGCATACTGTCTAAAATTACCACCGACGATAATTTCTAATACTTTAGGATCTATCACTTTGTTGAAGTTGTACATTGCTTCAGCATGATAGAGCCGCGTTTTATCTACAAACAGAGCGCCATTAGGAATAGGATTCGCTTTTACTTGGTCGGCGATTTGAGTAAATCGTGGGTCCCCAGGAAGTACGCGTCCTTGGTCTGCCACTCCTCTTGCAGCATTGTGGAAAGCACCCGCGTTGTTATTGACGACTCCCAAGGCCGTTGCATAGGCTGCCTGAGGGGTTTGTCCTGCTTGTAACGCAGCTTGGAAAGCTGGAACAAACGCTTGGAAAGCACCGCCAGCATACGTCAAGGCGTATTGGGGATACCATCCTTGGGCCAAACCAGCCAATCCTGCCGATGCGGGTGGAACACTCGGTTTCCAAGCTTCATTGATGTAAGTTCCTAGTAACCCAGCCGCGTACGTATCTCCAGAGTTTTCGGCAGTTACATAGCCACGCACGAAGAAGTTTGAGCCTCTAAGCTCTGCTTTGTACAACCCCATGGTAAAGTTTTTGAGCTGATAACGGTCGGAAGATGTATAAACGGTCGAGCCAGAGCCCCAGTTTGCCTGAATAATTGCTTCAACTCTATCGTTGATTCTGTAATGAAGCGCTGCATTTAGTTTAAGACTTTGGGTTCGATAATCTACCAAATCAAACTCGTTGTAACCTGTCCTAGACACGGCAACGTTGGGTAATAAAATGTCGTTGATAAGCTGAGAGGCAGGAATGCGTGTAGCAGCCGAAAATTGATTGATTCCGCCCACAAGCTGTGCTAATGGAGCACTTATGGCATTCAGCTGTGCAAGTGGTACGCCAAGAAGCTGGGTAAAAGTAGGGCGTAAACTTGCCAAACCAGCACCGCTTGAGTTTTCATCACCGTATATGTTTACACCATCATATCCAGGGTTAGAGCGGCTACCGTTTAGTGGAGTAGTTCCTCGAAAACTTTGGTCACGGTAATCGCTTACTTGCCAATCTTGGGCAGTTATGTAGCCCAAATTTAATTTGAAAGCAAACTTATTATTGAATGCTTTTGCATACCGAAATGCAACATCATAAAAAGGAGTAGTTTTGGTCGAGCGATTGTCAGCACTCATAATACCCATCTTAGCCGACGCACTAGCACCTTGGTAGAGGAAGGGGCTTTTGCTGTTCATCAACAACAAACCATTGATAGCGTTTGGTCCGTACAATGCTGAGGCTGCGCCTGGGAGTAGTTCGACGCTTTCTAAGTCGAGTTCCGAAATCCCGACAATGTTACCAACTGAGAAATTCAACCCTGGGGCTTGGTTGTCAATCCCGTCAATGAGCTGGACGACACGGCTGTTACCATTGCCAGTAAAACCTCTTGTGTTAATTGAAGTAAACAACAAAGATTGGGTGCTTACCTCGACTCCTTTTAGGTTTCGAATAGCATCATAAAAATTAGCAGAGGGGGTTTCCCGAATTCCTCTAATGTCCATTTTCTCAACTGTCACGGGCGATTGTAGAACGCTTTCTTCTACCCGCGAGGCCGATACCACTACTTCTTGGCCTAGCATTACTTGCTCTTTGAGCGAAACTTTGATGTCGGAGCGGTCGCCAGTAACTTGTATTTCTTGGCTTTCGTATCCTACTGAGGACACGATCAAAGCAAAAGGTGTAGGAGTGCTTGTTGTAAGAGAAAAATTGCCTTTGGAGTCGGTGATGGTACCAATTACTTTTCCTTTTACCTGAATACTTACTCCCACTAAGCCCTCACGCGTAGTTGCATCGGTGATATTGCCCGATAATTTGGTTTGTGCCAGTAACGCACCTGCACTGACTAACCATGCCGTTAGATAAAACACGGCATTACGTAGTGATTTACTCATAGGTTTTTAATTGGTTTTAGATTGCTCTTGTGATAATTTTACTGCGTAATATTCGCTCTTTTAAAGATAATTTACAATTTATACTCTGTATATTCATATTATAAAACTGTTATGCACGCATAATTATTTGAAAAATACAAAATGGACTTTTTGAAAAAAACCTTATTTTGGACAATTGTGGGAATAATTGGTATATCTCCCACGGTAGAAGCTCAGGTTGTTTTACGAAATTCCTACGGGATAGGAACGGTTCCGATGGCGCCAGATTATTCGCTCACAACGAGCTGGGCAGCATTGCCTACCCAAAAAGATGCCGCCGACAATTTGCCCCTAAAATCGCCCGGATTAACCGATGGACAAGCCGATGCGAAAGCGGACGTCTTCTTTATTCACCCCACTATTTATACGCAGAAACCCGCAGAAGGAGTTTTTGAATGGAATGCTGATATCAACGACGCGGCCCTGAATAAGAAGGTGGATGAGTCCACAATCCTGAACCAAGCTTCGATTTTTAATGGTTCGTGTCGGGTCTATGCGCCGCGTTATCGGCAAGCACATTATTACGCTTTTGTTACCCCAAACCAAGAAGATAGACAGCAAGCACTTGATTTGGCCTATGCAGATGTCAAAAAAGCGTTTGAATATTATTTAGCACATTACCAAGATGGACGCCCTATTGTCATTGCTTCGCACAGCCAAGGAACGTTACACGCAAAACGCCTGCTCAAAGAGTTTTTTGACGGAAAATCGCTCCAACAAAAGCTTGTTTTTGCCTATCTAGTAGGTGACATTGCGGGGCCACCTGCACAGCCCAACGAATTTGAATTTATTAAACCTGCGCGTTCTGCCGAAGAAGTAGGTGGTTTTGCGTCTTGGCATACGTATTTACGTGACTATTTCCCCGAAAAGTACCAAACGTACCAATTTGCAACGGCCGTTTGTACCAATCCGTTGACTTGGCGACTAGACGAAACCTATGCCCCTAAAAACCTCAATAAAGGAGGAGTCGGGTTACGGTTCACGTTTCATCCTCAACTGGCCGATGCCCAAGTCCACCAAGGGCTTTTGTGGATACACAAGCCTTACGTCAAGGGACGGTTTTTGTTGCGCACCAAGGTTTGGCACAGCGCTGATATGAATCTTTTTTGGCAGAGCATCCGAGAAAACGTAGCTTTGCGTATAGAAAATTATTGGAAGAATGCGGGGAAGTAACGCGCTAACGACTTCAATTACACCTATTCATCTTATTTTGACTTTAGATTAATGAATCAACATACATACGTCATCATCATGGCAGGAGGCGTCGGAACACGTTTCTGGCCTTTTAGCCGCAACAATAATCCAAAACAGTTTCATGATGTACTAGGAACGGGAAAAACATTGCTTCAGCAAACAGCAAGCCGTTTTGAGGGGGTTTGTCCCGATGAAAATATCTACATCGTGACGAGTACTGAATATTATCAATTGGTCAAAACACAGTTGCCGTTTTTGAGTGATGACCAAATCTTACTTGAGCCCAACCGCCGCAATACAGCGCCGTGCATTGCGTATGCGTGTTATAAAATCGCAGCCAAAGACCCGCAAGCAACGGTGGTTGTCGCTCCCGCTGACCATATTATTCTGAAAGAAGATGTGTTCAAAGAAAAAGTCAGATTAGCCCTCGACGTGGCAGCCCAAAGTGAGGTGCTGATTACGCTGGGCATTCAACCTACGCGCCCCGACACTGGCTATGGCTATATTCAGTATTTGCCTTCGGAGGGGTTGGTGAAAAAAGTAAAAACATTTACCGAAAAACCTCAACTAGAAATTGCCGTTAAGTTCTTGGAAAGTGGTGATTTTGTGTGGAATGCAGGGATTTTTATTTGGGGTGTGCGTTCGATTATCAAGGCATTTGAAGCGCACTTGCCCGAGGTTGCAGAGGTGTTTGACGAAGGAAAAAGCGACTATTATACCGACACCGAGAAAGGTTTTATTGAAAAGGCATACATGCTTTGCAAAAATATTTCCATTGACTTTGGTATCATGGAAAAAGCAGAAAATGTGTTTGTTGTTCTGAGCGATTTGGGGTGGTCCGATTTGGGAACTTGGAAATCGATGTACGATATTTCGACCAAAGATGAAGAACGAAACGCGGCAGATGGTAAACTGATGCTTTATGATACAAAAAATTGCATCATTAAAACTCCGAAGGATAAGCTAGTGGTGGTACAAGGGTTGGAAGGGTACATTGTCGCTGAAAACGACGGGGTACTTATGATTTGTAAAATCGACGAAGAACAGCGCGTGCGGGATTTTGTAGCAGATGCCAAAGCGCTTGGAAATCAGTATATTTAATAAAAAACCTCCCGAAAGCTTCAAGCTTTCGGGAAGTTGGCATTTAGGCTTCTTGAAGGATAGCCGTTACTTCAATTTCAATGAGGTATTCGGGAGCAATGAGTTTGCTGATTTCTACCATCGTCGTACAAGGACGAATCTCTCCAAAAAACTCTCCGTGCGCACGTCCGTACGTTTCCCATTGAGCAATATCAGTAACAAAAAGGCGCGTGCGAACCACGTCTTTGAGTGAAGCGCCCGCTTGCACTAATACCTTTTCGATTTTTTCAATGATAAATTTGGTTTGGCCATAGGCGTCTCCGACGGCTACGGGGCCATTTTCATCGGCAGCTACGGTGCCCGTGACTTCAATAATGTTTCCGATACGTACTGCGCGGGAATAGCCAATAATAGCTTCCCAAGGCGCTCCAGTGGAGAGATTTACTCTTTGTGACATTCGTTTATGTATGATTGATGGGTAAAAAAATTACTCGTTTTTAGCGCCGCCTTGCTGGCCTGCTTTTGGAGGTTGGGCCTGTTGCGCTTCACGCATTGGGTTAGAACCTCCACGCTGGAAACCGCCCCCTTTGAATAGTTGGAAACGTGTTGGTTGCGTCGGCTGACGTGGGAAGCTGTTGCTCTCTTCGTCGATGTCGGCAATCTCACGGTACGGATCCAACGTCCACTGTACCACTTTTTTCTTCGTCGTTACGACTTTCGATACTTGTTGGTCGTTCAAACGCCAGATTTCTGCTGGGAAGCGCGCTACTGAATCCGTGCCGTCTTCAAATTGCATCTTCACAATCACAGGCATTGGCAAACCACCTTTATTTTTTACTTTTAACGTATAAAAGTTCAAACCTGATTCTACCAACTTACGCTCTTCAGGCGTTAGGCTTGCCAAGTACGTTTCGTATTTTTTCTTGTCAGCATCTGTTACTTTGTAAGGGTCGTACGAATTGTAGAAATCCTTCATGTCAGGGTTTTTCTCTACTACCGACTCTTTGATAAAATCTTTATCGCGTTGACGGGCTACCGTGTTACGCTTCTCGTCCGCCTCTTTTTTAGCGTTTGCTTTGGTAATGTCTGGATTTTGCGTGTCTAAGGCAAACCATTCTACTTCTACTAAATCTTGGTCAACGGGTTCGGTACCATAAAACCAGCCTTTCCAGAACCAATCCAAGTCCACACCCGAAGCGTCTTCCATTGTACGGAAGAAATCGGCAGGAGTCGGGTGTTTAAACTTCCAACGGTTGGCGTATTCTTTGAACGCATAGTCAAACAGTTCACGTCCCATAATCGTTTCGCGCAAAATGTTCAAACCCGTTGCAGGTTTGGTATAGGCATTTGGGCCAAAGCCCATGATGTTATCAGAACTCGACATGATAGGTACCTGCTTGCTTTGCTCGGTACGCATGTATTCGGTGATATTCTGTGGTTCAGCGACGTCGCCCCCAAGGTTACGATCCCATTCTTTGGTCGTTAAATACTCCATAAACGAGTTCAAACCTTCGTCCATCCACGACCATTGGCGCTCATCAGAATTGACAATCATCGGAAACCAGTTGTGCCCCACTTCGTGAATAACCACTTGAATCAAAAAGTTTTTGATACCTTCCGAATACGTTCCATCGGCTTCGGGGCGCGCTCCGTTGAACGAAATCATCGGATATTCCATCCCTCCTACTGGGCCGTGTACCGACTGCGCTACTGGATATGGATAGTCGAATGTGAATTTTGAGTACGTTTTTACCGTGTGAGCTACCAACATGGTTGAATATTGTCCCCAAAGTGGATTGGCTTCTTTGGGATAAAACGACATGGCAAGCACTTTTTTGCCGTTGAGTTCTACGTTCATGGCATCCCAAATAAACTTACGGCTACTTGCAAAAGCAAAATCACGGACGTTATCGGCTTTGAATACCCAGGTTTTTTTACCGTTGGGCTTGTTGGCTTCGTTTTTAGTAGCCTCGTCTTGGTTTACAATCAAAATGGGTTTATCGAACGTGGCGCGGGCTTTTTCTAAGCGCTTCATTTGTTCCGACGAAAGAATTTGCGAAGCGTTTTGAAGTTCACCACTTGCCCCTACGATATGGTCGTTAGGGACGGTAATCGCTACTTTGTAGTTTCCGAAGGGTAATGTAAACTCGCCTTGGCCTAAAAACTGCTTGTTTTGCCAGCCGTTTACGTCGTCATACACACAAGCCCGTGGGAACCACTGAGCGATTTCGTAAATGAAGTTGCCATCTTTGGCAAAAAATTCAGCGCCACCGCGAGCGCCTTGGGCAAAGCGAAAATCGGTGATGTTGAAATTCCAATCAATCTGAAAACTGACCGATTGTCCTGAGCGGATAGGAGCGTTGAGGTCGATACGCATCATGGTTTCGTTGATGCGATAACGAAGAGCTTGCCCCGTCTTAGGGTCTTTTACGGCCGTGACTTTATGACCATAATCTTTGTCAATCATCGAACGCGTCATCGACGTAGCAGGCATTCCTTTTTCGTTGATAGAGCTCGTCCGCGTCTGATTGGCCATGGAGTTTTTGGCAAAAAGATTTTGGTCAAGCTGAATCCACAAATACCGTAGCTCGTCGGGAGAGTTGTTGAAATACGTTACTACTTCAGAACCCGTGAGGCGTTGTTTTTCGTCGTCGATTTCCGCTTTGATGTCATAATCAACGCGATTTTGCCAATATTCTTTGCCTGGCGCTCCTGATGCGGTGCGGTAAGTGTTGGGTGTTGGCAGAGCCGTTCCCATTTGCTCAAAGCGAGAATTGGCGTGGTAGTTTGCGGCAGGGGGTTGAGCGATAAGTGGTGATAGTGCGCCAAATAGGCAGCACAAAAGCGGGAAAAAAAACTTATTCATTGAGGTTTGTTGATTGAGTTAAGTCGAATAATGATTTCTTTTTCTGAAATGGCAGTTTGTTCACTTTTATCGTAAATGCTTAATAAATAAACAGTTTCGTCTATGATTTTAACGTACGTGATGACTCGTGCCCCTGCGCTTTTACCTTTGTTTTTGGAGCGAATAGGCATACGAATCTTATAGCAATCTTTACCTATAGAAGTGCCTGCTAGTGGGTTCGCTTTCAGCGACTCCCCTAACTTACTAATATCTTCAGGGAGGGAAGAGTATTTTTTGTATAGTCGTTTGAATTCTTTCTTAAAATCCTCTGTAAGAATGATATCAAAGTTCATCCAAAAAATCTTTTAATGTAGATAACTTAATCTTCCCCTGAGCGTGAAGTTCCGCTTGGTGGAAAGACCGTTCGAGGCTATCCAAAAATTCCTCTTTGGTAGGTGGTCGGTCGTGGTCATCGTCTTCTATTTTGACTTTTGCTTTGACGGCCTTGGCCATTTCTAAAAACAAATTGCGATGACGTTCTTTCGTTTCTATGATGATTCGCATGACTTGAGCTGTTTACAACCAAAAGTAAGAAATTATTTTTTTACCTAGGTAATGTCTTATACAACACAAAACCAATCGCGGCAAAAATGATATTGGGCAGCCATACCGCCACGATAGCGGGAATTGTACCTGATTCAGCAATCCCTTTGGCCAACATAAAAAACAACAGATAGACGAAGGCCAAAATAAACCCAAACGCAATTTGTAAGCCTGAGCCACGGCGGCTTTTTCGCGCCGATACGACTACGCCGATGATGGTCAAAATAATAAAGGCAAACGGGTGCGTGAAACGGGTGTATTTTTCGAGCAAATACGTTTCGACCCCGTCGGCTCCGCGAAGTTTTAGCAAATCAATATAGTCATTGAGTTGCGTCAGGGTTAGCTCTTCGAAGCGATTCTTGTCATTTTCAAAGTCTTTGGGGCTGAGGTTGAGCGTAGTGTCAATTTGGGTTCCTTTGGTGATGGTTTCTGTTAGGCCGTCAATTTTGCGGATTCGATAGTCGTAAACCGTCCATTTTTTCTTTTTAGGTTCCCAAACGATGCGGTCAGAAGTAAGTTTTTCTTTCAGTTGATTGCCTTCAATGCGTTCCAACGTAAACTTATACCCCGTAAGCGAGGCGTTATTATAGCTCTCAAGGTAGGCGTAAAGCTTAGGAGCTACTTTAATGTGAAAGTTACGCTGGTTAAAATAATATTGATCTTCGATGTATTTATATTCAAAACCCAAGCGGATTTTATTCGCCCGAGGAATCACCCAACCCACCATGTAAAACGTGAATAACGCCAACATCGCCGAACCAATAAAATAAGGAACCAACATCCGCAAAAAACTTACGCCACTGCTAAAAATGGCAATGATTTCGGTGCGAGCTGCCATTCGAGCCGTAAAGAAAACGGTAGCAATAAATACCAACAACGGGCTAAGGTAGTTGGCGTAATAAGGAATCAGGTTGGCGTAATAGTCAAGTAGAATTTCGCTTGCAGGCGGGTTGAACTTACGGAAGTTGTCGATTTTTTCGGTGAAGTCAATCACGCAGATAATAAGCAACGTGATGAGAACCGTGAAAATATAGGTAATGAGGAAGTTTTTAAGAATATAGCGATCTAGTAGTTTCATGCAGTTCCAGCTTACGAGGTTAGGCGATGAAAGAACATCAGCACCAAATGCTCATCAATTTAAAGATTACTGTAGCAAAGGTCTCCCTTTTTTAGGATTTTTAACAAAAAAACAACTTCCTAAGTCATATCTAGGAAGTTGTTTTAAGTGTATAAATACCTGTTTTTGAAACTTAACGCTTAAACTTCGAAAGTCCTGAGTCTAAAAATTGTACAAACTCCTCGGTACTTGCGTAGCCAATCGGCTTGGTGAGTAGCTCCCCGTCGGGACTAATGACGCAGTAGAAAGGCTGAGCGTTGTTGTTAAATTTCGTTATTTGCAAATCCGCGTTTTTGTCGCCGATGGTTGTTTTTTCGCGCTTATCGTAAGTTGATATAAACTGTTCTTCTTTAGGAAGCTCGGTTTTATCGTCCACGTAAAGTGAAGCAATCACAAACTCTTTCTTGAGGCGATCCAACACTTCGGGTTGTGGCCAAACGTTGGCTTCCATTTTGCGGCAGTTGGCGCAGTTGAAACCTGTAAAATCAACAAATACTGGTTTGCCTGTGGCTTTTGCTTGGGCTAAGGCTTGTTCGTAATCAAAGTAGCCTTCAAGGCCATGTGGCAAGTGAGGTTTGCTGCGGTCGAGTTTGGCCGTACTTCCCGTACTTGTTCCACCAACGGCGTTGGTCAAGAAAAAGTCTTGGGTTTGCTCAGGAGGTAACCAACCCGACAACGCCCGAAGAGGGGCTCCAAACATCCCTGGAAGCATATAGACCACAAAAGCAAAAGTCGAAGACGAAATCAACAAGCGCGGAATCGTTACTCCTTTCACGGGCGAGTCTTTGTCCATGCGGAGTTTACCGAGTACATAAAAACCAATGATGGTGAACAGTACAATCCAAATTGCGAGGAAAATTTCGCGATCAAGGACGTTCCAGCGGTAAGCTAAGTCGATGTTACTCAAAAACTTGAGTGCCAATGCAAACTCCAGCAACCCAAATACAACCTTAAATTCGTTGAGCCAACCTCCTGACTTGGGAAGGCTTTTTAAGAATTTCGGGAACATGGCCAAGCCCGTAAACACCACGGCGAAAGGCATTGAGAAAGCAATCATTCCAAGTACAGGGCGCATCACTTCGTTGCCTTTGGAGGCTAAAATCAACAACGAGCCTGCAATGGGTGCCGTACACGAAAACGAAACCACAACGAGTGTAAGGGCCATGAAGAAAATCCCGATGAGACCACCTTTATCGGCTTGTTTGTCCACATTATTCACAAATGAACTCGGCAACACAATTTCGAACAGACCCAAAAACGACAAGCCAAATAAGATAAATACCACAAAGAAAATAGCGTTGGGCGCCCAGTGGGTACTGATAAAGTTGGCCGCTTGTGCTCCTCCAATACGCGACACTAAAAAGCCTAATAAGGTAAAAATAGAAACGATGGAAAGACCGTACAACAAAGCCTTGCTGGTGCCGTGTTCTTGTTTGGTAAAATAACTCACCGTCATCGGCATGATGGGGTAAATACAAGGCATGAAAATAGACGCCAAACCGCCCAAGAAACAAGCCAATAAGAAGCTCCACAACGACTCCTCTTCGGCGGGTTCGGGAATCGTCGTTGTTTCTGAAGGTGCAGCGGCTGCTTCCGACGTTGCTTCAGGAGCCGTAGTTGGCGTTGCAGCAACGGTGTTGCTGTCTTTGGTTGGCGCTGCCGTGACTTGTTCTGTTGGCTGGCCTGCCGCAGGTTGAATCGTTGCAGCTGCGTCGGCGGCTACTTTAATATCGGTAATTTTAAAATCAGCACTTCCCATGGTGCAGAGCCCATCGTTTTGGCAGGTTTGATAATCAACTGCTACTTCGATTTGAGGGTTGGCCTTGAGAATCTTTACTTTTTGTACAAAAGAACCCGTGCCTTCTGCTACGCTCGTGTTTCCTCCCCAAACCTCTTCGTAAAAGTTGTGAAACCCAACGGGCTTGATTTTACCCACCAACTGATACGTATCGTTGGGCTTGAATTTAAACTCGGTTGGATTGGGGCCATCTTTTACCTCAAATTCGGTCGAGTACAAATGCCAAGTGGGGTCGATAGTCGCAATGAACTTAATTTCGACAATGTCTCCTACTTTCACCTCTTTTTTGGGTGAATCGACATTCCATTTTGCGTGATTTTGCACTTGCCCTAAGGTTGTTAGGGTCAAGAGTACTAAAAGAGCACAGATTACACTTTTCATAAAGTACGTTATAGGTAACGGTTAGTTTTACTTGATTTTTTGCAACGACTTGGCATTTACTTTTCGTATGACTTCGTTTCGTTTAAACTTTACGCGCCAGACCGCCAAATGTGTGGCATCTTCCCCAAAACATTTGTGACAAATGCTACTTTGCAACGAAACGGGTGCATTATACACCAGTGCAGAGTCGCCTAATTTTTGGATATTAGGGATTTGAGAGAGTTTATTTTCGGCATTATATACATAAGCATCAAGGATTTCTTGCTCTTTGGCCGACAATGCGGGGTTTTTGAGGTCTTTTGTGCCTAAGAGGTTGATTTCGGCGGTATATAACTTTTCCAACGAATCTATTTGTGGTAATTTTTGCAATTGACAAAAAGCCGCAGCATCTGAAGGTGACTTCGCTAGGGAGTTTTCGAGGTTTGCTTGTGCTTGTTTTACAATTCTCTGGCCCCAGTCATCCACAATAGTCACGACTTGCTGGGTCGTAACGCGTTTGATTTGCATACTTTTTACCTTCTCAACGGCCTCTTTGGAACCATTGACACGTCTTTCCATATTGCAACCAACAAATAATAGACCAACGAACGCTACGAGCGTAAACGACGAAAAATAATTCACAAACAGATGGATTTAGAATACAAAACTATTTTTATTCTGATGTAAAGCCAAAACGCCTCAGCAACTGGTTTGGTTCAGAAAAAAGCGCTACGAAAGCCGTATTTGTTGATGATATATGTATAAAGTACAATTTATTACGAACATTACTTTTGTACTATAAACAAGTGTTTGGTATGTGCTTGGTGGCTAAAATTACAACTATTTCTTCAAAACCTACTATTTTGGTAACGTTCCCGATAACGATTGCATAAAAAAATACGTAAAAAGCAGTCAAAAATTTAATAGTAACTTCCTATATTTCAATTACCAAGTCAACTACCCAAAAAATACGTCTTTTAGTATTTCTCAAAAAAAGACAATTGTAAATAGGAAATAAGATGAACAGTGCCCTAATTTCAATTAATCCCTTTGATAAAGTACCGAAGTACAAGCAAATTGTGCAATCGGTGATGCGGGATATTGAGAGAGGAGTTTTGAAAAAAGGAGACCAACTGCCTTCGATAAGCGAACTGAGTATTGAGTATTTGCTGGCCCGTGACACCGTAGAAAAAGCGTACCGCGAGCTGAGGGCGAAAGGGCTCATTGTATCGGTACAAGGAAAAGGCTATTATGTGCAGTCGGATAGTGACAAGAAAATTAAAATACTTCTGATTTTCAATAAATTAAGTTCTTACAAAAAGATAATTTATTACTCCTTCTTAAAAGCACTTGGCGATACTGCGATTGTGGATTTGCAGGTACACCATTACAGTGCAAGTCGTTTTCAGGAAATCATCGAGCAAAACTTGGGGGCTTACAACTATTACGTGGTCATGCCGCATTTTACCCAAGACCTCGATAAAGCCGATTATTTGGATACGTTGAAAAGCATTCCAAAGAATGAGTTGGTATTGTTAGACCGTGATATTCCTGAACTGACCTCTAATCCATTAAGCATTTACCAGCGTTTTGATAAGGATATTTTTGAAGCATTGGAAAGTGCCAATGATTTGCTTTTGAAATACTCAAAAATAGCCTTGGTCTTTCCGTCGGATGGAAATTATCCCGTGGAAATTGTGCAGGGTGTGCGTAATTTCTGCATCAATTACCATAAAAAGTTTGAAGTAAAAAATACCATTAACGACGAAATACTGGAGACAAAAACGGCCTACATCGTCGTAGAAGAAAATGACTTGGCGGAGTTGGCCAAAAAAGTAAAACAGGCAGGATATACGCTGGGCAAAGAAATTGGCCTGATTTCGTTTAATGAAACAACACTCAAGGAGTTGCTAGGAATCACGGTCGTCAGTACCGATTTTGAGACCATGGGATGCACGGCAGCTTCGCTTTTGTTGAACAAACAACGAATAAAAGTAAAAAACCCATTTTACATGATTCGGAGAGGGTCACTTTGAGTGTCGAGGGTTGCTCATTTTGTGCTGAGGGTTGCTCACAACCCGCCTGATAAGAGAATAAGAATTTTTACTGAGAGGAACAGATGGTTTTTAAACAGCCCGTAAAATTTTACGGGCTGTTTTTTTCTCAAATTGTAACCTATCTCAAAATAGAGCTAATTGCTAACGGGATTGACTTACAGTTAGTTGTTATAGTTTCATCACTTCAGTTCCTGCCAAGAGAAAACAGCCAAGGCCAAAATCTTCGTAATCGGGTTGTTTTTCGTAGCTGAGGGGGTGGCCATCTTTGGGCTCTTTTCCTGTGCCTTGTACCCAGCCTAAAAAGCCGTTGGGATGCACGCATTCTTTTAGCAGGGCATTCATGGCTTTGGCAACGATGGGCTGGTACGTTTTTTTGTCCAAAAGACCTGTACGGATTCCCCACGCCATTCCATAGACAAAAAGAGCCGTTCCTGTGAGTTCTTTCCCTCCAAAATCCGTTTCGTCGGTTAGGCTTACGTTCCAGTAGCCATCGGGGCGCTGGAGGGCGGGGAGGGCTTTCATCATTTCGAGGTACGTCTTTTGGTATTCTTCGCGGTGCGGGGCGTTTTTGGGCATAATGTCAAGCACCCGTACCAAGGCGGCTACCACCCAGCCATTCCCGCGCGACCAGTAGCAATTTTTGCCTGCGGGGGTTTTGTACGGTGGGTCAAAATCTTTGTCGCGCCACCAAAGCCCTTCGGCAGGATTGTAAAGCCCTTTGTCGCCGTGTTGGTTTTTGGTAAAGAGGTACATGTCGTACATTTTTTCGTAGTAGCGGTTATCATTATAGATTACGCCTAACTTAGCAAAAACGGGCATCGCCATTTGCAGGGCATCCACCCACGACCAGTCGTCTTTCTTTTCGCTGTTGACCATGTTGTCCATGCACGCTTTGATGTCGCGGATACGTTCCTCTTTTTTATCCATGAGGTAAAGGTCAATGTACGTTTGTCCGCAGCATTGGTCGTCGCCATTGCGGGTGGTAATGCCATTTCGAAGTCCCCATTTATGGGCTTCTCCCCACGAAATAGCGTAGTCGAGGTACTGTTTTTGAGGATCAATTTGGTAAAGCGCCATCAATCCTTCGTAATAAACGCCACGGGTCCAAATATTGCTGGGACGGGTGCGGTCTTTTCCCACAATCGGTTTTCCCACATCCGACCATTTGTTCATAAAATAGGCATTGGCCGAAGTCATGGCTTTTAAAACGTCTTTCTTTTTGGGTAGTTTTTGGGCAAAAGAGGCATTCGTAAGAATGATAATGCCAATAAAAGTCTTTAAAAACTTCATGATATTGCCTGAATGTTAGGTTGTTGTAATGGGTTTGGTAATTCAATTCTTATCAGTATTATTTCTTCTGCAACAACTGCACCGAGCTGTCATTAATCTCAAACTGCTTGTTTTTGAGCAAATTAATAACCTCTGCTCCAGCCAAAATCACGGGGCCATAGCCATGAGCGGCAAATGGACTGATGGGGCGATGATAATAAAACGCAGGGTCGAAGCCCATGCCTGTCCCTACACAAGTGCCTTCTACCTGGCCCTTTTCGTTCACTTTGGTCGAAACAGCATTCCAGCCTAGCAAGGCCATAGGAGCGTACGCGAGGCCATCAATCCAGCCTTTGTTGATGGCATGAGCGATGGCGTATGTATAAATAGCCGTAGCCGATGTCTCTAGGTATGAATCTTCACGGTCGAGCAATTGGTGCCAAAAACCCGAACCCGATTGATAGGAAGCCAATCCCTTGACGTGTGCTCTCAACAACGCCAAGATCTCAGGGCGAGCAGGGTGGTTTTCAGGAAGGACATCGAGTACTTCGACTTTGGTCAGCAGTCCCCAGCCGTTGGCACGCGCCCAATGAAACTGTGGGTGTTCGGTCATGCCTTCGACCCAACCGTGCATATAGACCCCTTTTTCTTTATTGAACATCCGTTTCGCAAACTGCAAAATCTGTTTAGTGGCTTCGTCGTAGTATTTTTTATCGCCCGTAAGTTTTCCCATTTGGGCTAGGGCAGGTACCCCCATAAACAAATCGTCAAGCCAAAGCGTGTTGGGCTGAGGGCGGTTTCGGGCAAGCGTACCATCGCCGAGGCGGTGTTCTTTGGTTAAGATATAATTGATGTGATTGTCGATAAGCGGACGCAAATTAGACGTATTCCCGCCGCGTGTGGCTTTAATCATGGCCGCACACATGGCTCCACAATCGTCGAGGGCGTGGGGAGTCAGCAGGCCGCGCAACGGCCCTTTTGTTCCCCAATCGGCGTGTTCTTCGGTCGTTTTTTTGAAATACGGGGCGGCATTGGCGATAAACTCCAAGCGTTTGTCCACGTACTCTTTGTAGCGGCCGTCGCCCGTGATTTGGCTAGCCAAAAGCATAGCGCCGTAGGTAACCCCCCATTCGTAGCTAACCAAGCGAAAATCTCCTTTTTGCAAGGCCGTATTTTCGTCGATTTTGGACAAATCATTAATGATTTCACCCGTTTTTGAGTTGACAAACGCAGTAGGAGTCACGTTGTTGAGGTAGCCGTAAACGCGGTCGAGCGTAGCCTTTACGTCGTTTGTTTTGGCAATACCGTACGGAACGGGATAGTCGGGTTGGAGCAAATGCAAAGGCGTGTTGGAGTCGTTGGCATTCGTCACGTTGCGTTGGGCCGATACTGTCAAAGCGAAACAAGCTACGAGAAAGGTAGAAGCAGCGATTGAGCAGACGATAGAAGGTTTCATATTCAGTGATAGGTTTGATACAAAATTGGATATATTCGACTACGTAACATTCCCGTACCCACCTGTGAAAGAAAAAGAGATGGGAAGAATATACTCACCAGAAGATATACTGCAGTTGATTTTACTGAAAAAAATAAACCCCCAACTTGCAAAAGCTGAGGGTTTATGAAATAAGGAAAAAACGCTTAGGCTTCCACCATGCAAGCCCCTACGGTTACGTTAGAGGTTTCGTCAATCAAAATCGCCGCTCCGTTGGCGCGGTTAGTTTGATAAGCGTCGTAAGCGATAGGTTTGGCCGTACGAAGAACAATCTTTGCAACATCGTTTAACTTGAGGCTTTCGATGTCTTCCAATTGCTCATAGTTGCTAATATCCACGCGGTATTCGATGCCTTTTACCGAACAACGAACGCGAGTAGTACCGTGTTGAAGGGTATATTTATTCCCAACTTTTAGTTCTTTACGGTCATCCATCCAGCAAATAGTTGCCTCTACATCTTGGCTCAATACAGGAGCATTACCTGTACCACTAATCAAGTCACCGCGGCTGATGTCCACGTCGGTTTCAAGCAATATCGTCGCAGATTGAGGCGCCGAAACTTCCTCTACTTCCTCACCATACACTTCAATTTTAGCGATTTTGGACGTTTGCTCTGATGGCAACACCGTGATGGGATCCCCTTTACGGAATACGCCACTCTGTACACGTCCTGCGTAGCCACGGTAATCGTGCAATTCTTCCGTTTGAGGGCGAATCACGTACTGTACCGAGAAACGAGCGTCGTTGAGGTTCAAATCGTGCTGAACATCTACATTTTCTAAGAAATGAAGCATGGTTTCGCCCGTGTACCAAGGCATCGCCTCCGATTTGTCCACAATGTTATCCCCCGCCAAGGCGCTTACAGGGATGATTTTCAAGTCTTTAATAGCCAACTTGTCGGCGAGTTTTTGGTATTCTTGCGCAATTTGCAAGAACGTATCTTCCGAATAACCCACCAAGTCCATTTTATTGACCGCCACGACGATGTGAGGAATTCCCAACATCGAAGCAATCAACGAGTGGCGACGCGTTTGTTCTACCACTCCTTGACGAGCATCAATCAAAATAATCGCCAAATCGGCATTGGAAGCACCCGTCACCATGTTGCGGGTGTACTGAATATGCCCTGGGGCATCAATGCTGATAAACTTACGGTTAGGCGTTTGGAAGTACTTGTAAGCCACGTCAATGGTAATGCCTTGTTCGCGTTCCGAGCGCAAGCCATCGGTCAACAGCGCAAGGTCGATTTCGCCATCGCCCCGCGTTTTGCTGGCTTTTTCCACGGCTTCCAGTTGGTCAGCCAAAATACTTTTTGTATCGTAAAGTAAGCGTCCGATGAGGGTACTTTTCCCGTCATCAACACTACCTGCGGTTATAAATCTTAGAATATCCATAGTATCAAAGTTGAGTGTCGAATGTCGAGTGCAGAATGTCGAATGAAAAAAACTTATTCGACATTCTGCACTCGACATTCGACATTATTAAAAATATCCTCCCTTTTTGCGGTCTTCCATGGCCGCTTCGGTTTGCTGGTCGTCGATACGCGTTTCACCGCGTTCGCTGATGCGCGTAGCCTTAATTTCGGCTACCACTTGTTCAATAGTACTGGCTTCTGATTCAACGGCAGCTGTACAAGTCATGTCACCTACGGTACGGAAACGAACGGTTTTAGTAACAATCACGTCGGAGTCGTCTTTGTAGATAAAATCGGCGTTGGCGAGCAAGTTACCGTCGCGCAAAATCATTTCACGTTGGTGTGAGAAATAGATACTTGGTAGAGGAATTTTTTCGCGCTCAATGTACGCCCACACATCCAATTCGGTCCAGTTAGAAATCGGGAAACAACGTACGTTTTCGCCTTTGCTAATTTTTCCGTTGAACAAATTCCAAAGTTCAGGACGTTGACGTTTTGGATCCCACTGTCCAAACTCATCGCGGAAGGAGAAAATACGCTCTTTGGCGCGGGCTTTTTCTTCGTCGCGGCGAGCACCACCGATACAAGCGTCGAATTCAAATTCTTCGATGGTATCAAGCAGCGTAAACGTTTGAAGCCAGTTGCGGCTGGCGTTTTTACCCGTTGGTTCTTTTAAGCCTTTGGCTTTGATGGTATCTTCTACTTGGCGAACAATCAACTTCGCTCCCACTTCATTGGCCATCCAATCGCGGTATTGAGTTGCTTCGGGGAAGTTGTGGCCTGTATCGATATGAACCAATGGAAAAGGAATTTTACCTGGGGCAAATGCCTTTTGGGCAAGGCGTACCAGCGTAATCGAATCTTTACCGCCCGAAAACAACAAGGCTGGACGCTCAAATTGACCCGCCACTTCGCGCATGATGTAGATGGCTTCCGATTCGAGTTGGTCTAAAGCCCCCCTGCCCCCAATGGGGGTATTTTTTGTGTCTATTTTTTGATTAAAACTTATCATGTTTTAAGTTGAATTACCGTTAAAAACTGTATTTATACCCCCTTTGGGGGTTAGGGGGCTGCTTATCTGGCGTGTAACCCACACTCTTTTTTACTTTCATCTTCCCACCACCAACGGCCAGCGCGGAAGTCTTCACCTTCGAGGATAGCACGGGTACAAGGGGCACAGCCAATGCTCACAAACCCTTTGTCGTGCAGCGGGTTATAGGGGACATTATGGGCTTTTACGTATTGTTTTACTTCGTCAAAACTCCAAGCAAGCAAAGGGTTATATTTGAATAACTCATGCCCTCCATCCCATTCGATGGCTTGCATTCCTGTACGGTTGTTTGACTGCTCGGCACGGATACCCGTTACCCACACTTTTACGCCTTTGAGCGCACGATTAAGGGGTTCAACTTTACGAATAAAACAGCACTCTTTGCGGTTTTCGACGGATTCGTAGAAGCTAAGTGGTCCTTTCTCGGTGAGTAATTTCTCAACACCTGCGCTCTGAGGAAAAAACACCTCTAGCTTAGTATCGTAGCGATTGTTGGTTTTTTGCAGGGTCGTGTAGCTTTCGGGAAACATCCGCCCCGTATCGAGGGTAAAAATGCGAATGTCGATGCCGTTGGCCAAAATCATGTCGGTAATGACTTGGTCTTCGTAGCCCAAGCTGCTCGAAAATGCCACTTGCCCAGGAAAAAGCTCCGACAAAAGGCGAAGAGCTTCGACTTCTGTTTTGCCTTCAATTTGGTGTAGCAACGATTCGGTACTATGTGTTTCGGTGGGTGTCATGGTAATAACTATATTTTTTCAGCCAGTACTTCTGCGCTTACGATGGCTGCTTGTGAAAAGTCTTCAATCAAATCTTCTATCGACTCCAACCCAACCGAAATCCGAATCAACCCTTCGGTGATGCCCAATGCTGCTTTTTCGTTGGGTTTCAATTTTGAGTGAGTGGTCGTAAATGGATTGGTAATGATGGTACGGGTATCTCCTAAATTGGATGACAAGGTCGGAATTTGGAGTGCTTTCATAAAGGCGCTTACGCGCTCAAAACCGCCTTCCAATTCTATGGTTACGATGGCACCACCCGCGTTCATTTGCGCTTTGGCAAGCTCATATTGGGCATGACTTGGCAAAAACGGATAGTTTACTTTTTTGACTTCAGGCAATGCTTCCAACGCCTGCGCCAATTTCAACGCATTTTGGCTGTGTTTCTCCATGCGAAGCTCCAACGTTTCGAGGCTCTTGCTCAATGTCCACGCGTTAAACGGCGACATCGACGGCCCCGTGTGGCGGCAGAAGAAACGAATTGGAGCGATGTATTCAGCTTTGCCAACTACTACCCCACCCAAAACACGGCCTTGCCCATCCATGAATTTGGTCGCTGAGTGAACCACTAAATCGGCGCCAAAATCAATCGGTGTTTGAATGATAGGCGTAGCAAAACAGTTGTCAACGTTGAATATCAAATTGTGTTTTTTGCACAAACGGCCAATCATGGCTAAATCCACCAACTCCAGCCCTGGGTTAGAAGGCGTTTCGAGGTACACCATGCGGCTATTGGGCTGAACGGCCGCTTCCCACTGTGCTTCGGTGGCATCGGCGTCCAAATAGGTGTAAGTAATGCCCCATTTGGCAAAAATTTGGGTGATGATTTGGTGTGCCGACCCGAACAAGGCCCGACAGGCAATAATATGATCGCCAGACTTCAGAATGCCCGCCATACTTGCGAAAACGGCTGCCATACCCGTAGCGGTGGCAAGCCCCTCTTCCGCTCCTTCGAGCATACACACTTTGTCCACAAATTCTTGAACGCTAGGATTGGAGAAGCGGCTGTAGATATTGCCTTCTTCTGTCTCGTCAAACAATGCCTTACCTTGTTCTGCCGACTCAAATGAAAAACTTGAGGTTAGAAAAAGGGGCGTTGAATGTTCGCGGTACTGCGTTTTTTTCGTTTGCGTACGAATCGCTTTCGTCTGACGTTTCATGATTTTCTTTGAAATTAGGGTAGTAAAACGAGTGGGTGTTTGGCTACCAGTAAAAAGACCTTTTTGAATGAGGTCGCAAAATTACACATTATACTACAATATCGCTTTTAAAACTACGCGTAAGCCCAAGAAGATGACCAAACAACCTACAATGACCATCAGCGGTTTACGGTTGACTTTGTTGACCAAATAGGCCCCAAAAGGTGCAGCTAAAACCCCTCCTAACACTAAACCTAACACCACTTGCCAGCTGTTGATTCCTTCAAAGAGCAAGAAAGTAATACCACTGGCGAATGCAACGGCAAATTCGGCCGCGTTGACTGAACCAATGGTGTAACGAGGGTCACGTCCGCGACCGATGAGGGTAGAAGTAACGATAGGCCCCCACCCACCGCCGCCAACGGCATCCATAAAACCACCAAAAAGCGCTAATACTCCTAGGCGCTTGGTTGGTTTTTTAACGGTGGTTTTCTTCAACCCTTTGCTGACGATGATACAGCCAAGCACGACCATATAGGCAGAGATATACGGCTTAATGGCGTTTCCGTCGATAACGTCTGATAGTAAATAAGCACCTGTTATTGAGCCAATTACACCAGGAATCAAAAGCGTACGAAAGAGCTTTTTATTGATGTTTTTAAACTTAAAATGTGAAATGGCTGATGCGCCCGTGGTAAACATTTCTGACAAGTGAACGCTCGTACTGCTCACAGCAGGCGGTACGCCCAAAGTGAGCAGAAAGGAAGTCGCACTGGCTCCGTAACCCATTCCTAGTGCTCCGTCAACAAGCTGGGCGAAAACACCTACCAACAGAAAAAAAACAAAATCAGAATTGAGCCCCGCTTTAAAACTCTCGAAAGAGAAATCAGAACCGTGTTTAAAAACAAGGTAACCAAACGTAAGCGTCAACAAAGTGATAGGAATCCCCATCCACATCCACTTTTCGGTGTCGAATTGGGGCTTTTTGGCTGAAATAGGCGCCGTTTTTGTGGCTGGGTTCATCAGGATTTTATGTTAATTCGGTGGTATATCGTAAGTCTCGTAATATCTCGATTAAAGAACTGATACCCACTACTTCGCTGCTGGTACCAGTGTAAATAGCCTAATTCAAGGGCGGCTTTCTTTCCTAAATTCTGCTCAAATCCAAAGTAAATGCGATTTTGATCAAATTGATTAAGGCTAACATTCTTCCCTGCATTGACCATTAGTTCGTTAGCTACTTTTAAATATGAATTATACTGATTGCTTTTCTTTGATAACAAAAAGATAGCTTGTGCTCTCAGTCGTATGCGAAAATTAAAATCATAGCCGTCGAGCAACTGTTTTCCGTTGTTTCTATGAATAAACCGCTCGTCAACTCTTAGCCGTTGGGCCAATACCAGCCGTTTTCCAAAGGGCATTGTTAGGTTTATTTCCTGAAAAGGCCGAAGCTCAGGGACAACCAAATGCACCGTTGCGTCAGGACTTTGGGGACTTTGCCGCGAATACGTAAAACCCGCTGCAATGTCAACGTTAGGCAAAACTTTATAATGAAGATGGCTGTGCATAATCAAGTGATGTTGGGTGTTGGACTGTAAAAACCGACGATTGTCGATTTCATTGTGCCAAGCCCATCTTGGGTGAAAATTCAACTGATTATAGTAGCGCGTCCAGTACAAAGTTTGACGAGTTACTTCTTTTTGTTGTGCTATCGTTTTATAACCTACTGCTTGAAGGAGAATGAAACTAATAATCCTAATTCCAGATATGGTATATAATCTATATAGACTTTTTTGCATAAATTAAATGCCGCCCTTTCGGAACGGCATGACAAAAGTAGGCGCTCTATTTGAATAGTCCAAAAAAGGGTGTGAAAATCTGATTAAATTCTTACAAAAATCCGATTTTTATACATCCAGTACAAAATTGACCACTCTACAAAAAGAATAAGCCCGCCACGTACAAGCGATTCGTAGGTCGTTCCAAAGGCTTGGTCGTAGGTTTTTGAGATATGAATTTGAATAGAGTGATGAATAAACTCTACTATGGTATGGGAGATTACGTAGGCCGCAATGGAGTTCATTCCAATCACAATCAACCAAAAGAAAGCCTTTCGATAACCCTGAATATCGACCAACCAAAAGAAAGCGGCCAATAAAATAAAGCACCAGCCACCACTGAACAACACCCATGTGGGTGTCCAGATGCGTTTTACATTGGGGCAAATACCCAACCAGTTGAGGGTTAGGGCAATGATTAACAAACTAACACCCATGGCCACAAATTTCAGGGCTTTTTCTTTGGGGCTTGTTTCGTCTTTGAGCCATTGTCCTGCCAATAGCCCTAGCGTCATAGTACCGAGGGTAGGGATAAAACTTAGCGTAGAATACCCTCCACCGTTACGAATAAAGGGTTTTTCACGCGGGAAAAGGTTCATAAACCATTGGTCAAACGCCCATGCTGCATTGGTGTTTTTGTTCCAATGGGCCGCCAATCCTTTCAAATTGTGTTCCCAATCGGGGGTAACACCTACGGCAGCGTAGTCAAAGTTGGCATCGGGTAGTGGATACAGGAAAAAAAAGAGCCAATAGCCTACCAAAATAGTAGCCAATGCAGTCAACTGGGTACGAACCGACTTAAAGCCAAACCAAAACAAAAATGGGTACCCCATCCCAATTTGCGAAAGGGTATCTTCAAAAGTAAAGTTGGTTTGCTCACGGTGCATGGAGCGTAAAAACACCCCCAAGAAAATGAGAATAAGCGACCGCTGAAGCGTATGGCCAAACATATCGCGAAAGGTCTGTCCCTTAGCCACTCGACTGGCTACGGAGTAAGGCAGTGCCACACCCACTAAAAAGGAAAACGAAGGCTGAATAAGGTCGTGAAGCGAACAGCCCACCCACTCAACGTGGTCTTGGTTAAAGGCTAAAAAAGCCCAAAATGAGCTTTCGGGAAGGGTTTTGGAAATGTGACCAAATTCGAGGACTTCGGCCATCATCAGAAACATCACAAAGCCCCGGTACGCGTCAACAGAAGAAATGCGGTTAGGTATAGTTTGTGCCATGAGAGAGAAAAGGGTTTGGTGCAAAAAGATAACGTTAAGAGTTTTATAACCTTGGCGAACTATGAACTTATCAAGGGTGTTTCTGATACTACTAATTATTTGTGCTTTGATACCTTTTCTTCGGTCAAAAAAAATGCTAGTTACCTTGGTGGTTGTAGCTTCCTTGGGAAGCGTATTTTATTTTTTTATGTACGAAAAATTTGACTGGAAGGTCGAGGGATTTCGTTCAAATCCAAACTTGAAAACCATTCGAGCCGATTGGAAAGGGAACCCTGTCAATCCGCAAGGGCGCTTTTTGAATGACCCCGTTACGCCCTTACCTGCTTTTGGCGAATTGTGGCGTTGGCAAACGGAAACAAACCCACAAAAGCAAGAAAAGAAAACGGACACGTTTCGCCTGAGCGTTACCAAAAATTCGGATTTCTTACATTCAAACGAAGATTGTGTGGTGTGGCTCGGGCACGCTACGTTTTTTATCCGACTCAACGGGGTCACTTTTTTGACCGACCCTGTCCTCGACAGTCCTTCGTTTTTGATGAAACGTTTTAGCGAACTTCCCGTGGCTATTTCAGACCTCAAAAATTTGGATTACATCATCGTTTCGCACGATCACCGCGACCACTGCGACGAGCAAAGCCTAAAAGCGCTGGCTCCTCAAAACCCCAATACCGTTTATTTGACGGGTTTGGGGGTAGAGACAGTATTTGGAGATTGGGTAAAAAGTACAAAAATTCAGTCGGCGGGTTGGTTTCAGGCGTATCAAACCGATACCACAAAAATTGAAGTCATTTATTTGCCTGCTCGTCACTGGGGGCGGCGCTACCTCAACGATACAAACAAAAACCTTTGGGGTTCGTACTTGATTCGGGCCAATGGGAAAAGTGTGTATTTTGGGTCAGATTCGGGCTATGGAGTACATTACCAAGAGTTAGGTCAACTGTTTGGAGGCATTGACATCGCATTGTTGGGGGTGGGTGCTTACAAACCCGAATGGTTTATGTCGGCCAGCCACATGGGGCCTAAAGATGCCGTCAAATCAGCCCATGAACTCAAAGCAAAACGCTTTATTCCGATGCACTACGGAACGTTTGATTTATCGGACGAACCATTAGGTGATCCTTATCGGGTATTACAAGAACTAAAGAAAAAGCCCGAAAATCAGGGGTTTATTCAATTAGCAGGTGTGGGAGAAGTGGTGAGGCTGTGATGAAAAATTACGAATGATGAATTAGGGAATGACGAATTATCTAATAACAACAGCGGCGAAGGGAATCCTTCGCCGCTGTTGTTATTAGATGCCCTGGTCGCAGTGGCCACGGTTAACCGTTAACTATTAACTCTACTCCAGTTAGCTAACTCTTGTTTTGTGCGCTCTTTTGGCGGCCAAGTCGTGCGCCGTGTCGTAGTACGAACGGAGGTTGTTCCAATCGAATACTTCGGCAATGTTTTCTACTTTATTCCGCTGTTGAATACGTTCGCGGAGGTTCATCTTCACAAATTTGAACAAAATGTTGGCGAGCTGATCAGCGGCTTGGTCAAAGTCCTGCGTTTTGCGGTTGATGACATAAATACCACGGTTTTCAAAATCGCGCATGATTTGCATGATAAAGTCACCAAAACCAGACAAATCGCTTGTTACGGTCGGAATCCCGCGCACTACGCACTCAAGCGGCGTATAGCCCCACGGTTCGTAGTAACTTGGGAAAATACCTAAGTGGCATCCCCGCACAAACTGCCCATAGTCTAACCCAAAAAGCGGGTTGGTAGAAGCAATAAAGTCGGGGTGATAGACAATTTTCACGCGGTCTTGTTCGTGGTTTTTGAGTCCCGAACGCTCGCAGTATTCGGTGATAGAATCAGGCGTTTTTAAATCGTGCGTTACGTAAGGTGGCAAACGTTTTGTTTTCCACGTTTGAATCGTCCGACGCAAACGCAAGCGCCAGTATTCGTCCACAAACTGATTCAAATCAGGCAAATTGTGGTCGCTCGATGCAGCCGAGGCCATGTATAACTTTTCTCCCAGTTGTTTCTCAATGGCATTACACGTATCCTGAATTTCTCCCAATACCGCCCGCGACTGCAGCACGTCAGGGTTAATAGAATGATACGGCTGTTTGGTAACGATAAACATCACCACCGTCATGTCCATTTTGGCCTGCACCATTTTCCAGTTTAGGCGAGCGAGGGCTTCGAGGGTAATGTCGTAGCCTTTATTGACAAACTCATACCGACCCGATGTGAAGAAGTAGAGCGTTTTATCAAGATTGAAAGAATAGCTCTGGAAGAAATGCCCCATCACAAAATCGTGGATATTCTCCTTGTACTTCATGTGAAGGTTTTGGAACTCGTGGACCGCCGCAAAGCGTTGAATATTAAGGCCGTTTGGTAGTACCAAATCAGGTGTTTTTCCAAGAAACACCTCACATTCGCGGGCTGTTACGTCGCTGACCGTCGTGCTGACGTGGGCATTCAAGTAGGCCAGGCGCTCAACCGTCGCTTGCGCTTCAATACCGTAATGCCGAGCTTCGTGTTTCCAGTCGAAATAAGGGAGTTTGTGGTAAAAATCACGCTCGTTGGAAGCGATATAACGCCCTAGCATGGTGGCATGGGTAGTAAATACAGTCGCTACCCGCACGTCGTCGCGGCGTAAATCAGGCAAGCCTGAGCTCGCCATCCACTCGTGGAAGTGGGCGGTAATATCAAATTTTCGAGCGTAATCTTGGGCGTAGTAAGTTAAGAACTTCCGCACCATCTCGCCAAAGCAAAGGGTTTGGTTGACAAGGTCTTCAACATTGACCGTCGAGATTTGATGGCGTTCCCACAATCCGTATTTGATGGCATCTAAGCGTGGCATCATGCTACGAATGTCAAACAAAACCACGCGGGGTTTGCCCGTGATGAGCCAATATCCATACTCTACCGCCAAGCCTTCTTCGCGCATTTTTTGAACAACTTGGTAAAGACCCGAGCCATCGTCTGAGGTAATAGGTTCGTATTCGGTGAGCGCGCGCTGGGGAAAATAAGGGCCAAGGCACACATATTCGTCGCCCCATTGGTCAACCATGGCAGGGACCTTGCTTCTTATAACGGTATAAATCCCTCCAACTTGGTTACAAACTTCCCAAGCGACTTCAAAGAGGAGACTCTTTTTTTGTTTTTTTTCCACGGTTAAGTACGGGTTAATGTACAATTCAATGTAAAAAATGAATTATTTCAAGATTGTGTTATGCAATAATAATGGATATTTAGCCTTCCACCAAAAAATGAATCCCCTAAGTAGCTTTATGAAAACTAAACACTACTCGGTAGAAATAGACCTGCCCAAGTGCGTCTAACTATTGTCCTACAAATACCCTGACTTTTGGGCGTAATGGCTTGAAATAACCCAAAAACAGGTTTTTTGGAAAAAGAATATTTAGAGTTTCACTAACAATTGTGGCGAGTTTGCTACTTCAAATAAGTAGTTTCTTCTCCAACAATACTAAAGAAAAAATGAATAAAAAACTACGGAGGCTCCGAAGGAAAGTAATAAATTGTTGACAAAGAGGATGGTTAGGCTTTGAAAAGATAGCCAACTCCTTTGAGGGTAATGATTTCGAGGGTAGAGTCGTCGCGGAAGTAATCGCGGAGGCGGGTGATATAGACATCGAGGTTGCGCGAATTAAAAAAGGAGTCATCGCCCCAAACGCGCAAAAGGATGTCGCGGCGCTGTACGGTAAAGTTGAGATTTTCGGTCAAAATAGAAAGCAATTCGGTTTCGCGGTGTGAGAGCTTTCGGATGTTTCCTGCTTGGTGGAGTTCGTAGCGATGGGGCAAAAATTGATACTGACCGAGCGCGATGGCTTGATTAGGGGAAATGGCGGTGGTTGCAGCGGTTTTTTGTTGGGTAAGGTGCAGTAAATTCTGAATCCGAACAATGAGTTCTTCCATGCTAAAGGGTTTTCGGATAAAATCATTGCCGCCCACTTGAAATCCTTTTAAAACGTCTTCGGTTTGGGTTTTGGCCGTCAAAAAAATAATGGGCATGTCGGGTTGTAATTGACGTATGTCTTGGGCCAATGCGTATCCGTCGCGGTAAGGAAGCATGATGTCAAGCACACAAACGACGGGCCTAAACGTCTTAAATTGGGCAATAACCTCTCTTCCATCGGCAACCATACAGACCTCAAACCCGCGACTTTCGAGGCTTTCTTTTACAATTTTTCCTAAAAATGGTTCGTCTTCGACGTAGAGAATTTTGGTTGACATGGCTTACGCTTTGGGTAATGTGATGGTAAATGTACTGCCTTTTCCCGCTTCGCTTTCTACGGAAATGGTTCCATGGTGCTGTTCTACTACCGACGCTACGTAGTTGAGCCCCAACCCATAGCCTTTTACGTTGTGCATATCGCCCGTAGGTACGCGGAAAAATTTATCAAAAACACGGGTTTGGTATTCGGCGGGGATACCAATACCCTTGTCGCGGACGATGAGGGTCAGCTGGATTGGTGTTTCTGACAGTTGTAACGCAATCTCAGGGATATTTTCGCTGTATTTCAAAGCATTATCTAACAAATTATAGATGACGTTGGTGAGGTGAATACGGTCAACACTTGCCTGAAAATCACTGCCTTGTGGTTCAAAGTGAACTTCAGCACGGCATTTTTCAAATTGCAGTTTCATCGATTGCAATACTTGTTGAACAAGCTGAGCGACGTCCAGCGATTCTTGGTTTAATTGTAACCCTTGTTGCTCAAAGGTCGCCATTTTCAGGACTTTGTCCACCAACAGCGTAAGCCTACTAAGTTCATTTTTAGAAATTTCAAGGTATTCTTGGGTGAGCTTGGGATTTTGAGCAGCCCCAAAATTTTGTAATGCTTCGATGGCGACGCTTACCGTAGCAATGGGCGTTTTGAGCTCATGCGTCACGTTGCTGATAAAATCGTTTTTGAGCTCGGTCAATCGGCGCTGTTGCTGCAAGTTTCGATAAATAGCCGCAAAAGCCAGTCCCGTAATGGCCAATAAGAAAAAGGAAAACAGGCTTTGGGGTACAATTTTTTTCAACAAGTACCCTTGATAATCAGCAAAAACAGCGCGATACGTGTTTCCCATAGGCATGGCTGTTTTCACGGCTGAGGTGGCCAATGTGGTCAGTGAGTCGGCTTTGGCGGTGGTATCAGTTGTTTTTTTACGAATGACTTTAAACGGCAACTGAAGATTTGCTTGCTTTATTTGACGTCCATACAATTTCTGTATGTCGTTGATTTGAAGTGAATCTTGGTCGAAACGAATGACGAAATTGGTTTCTTTGGTTGAGGACAATGTTAATTGTTTTTTCTTCTTGCCGTTTGTTTTTGGAGGAGCCTGAGCTATTGAAATTTTAATGTCTTTAATAGAAAAAGGAGGAGTTGGAGCAATGGAATCAGATTTGCTTTTGTTGAGAAGTGCAATTCTAGCTACTCTCCCAAACAGTCGTTGAAGACTGTCGGAGGGTGTGTGAGATTTGACAATCATAATCTTCGACTCTCCTCTAGCAGTTGTGTCTGCAATAGTAAGCTGGGTGATATCTAAATTTCCTATGGCATCTATTCGGACGTTTTTTATGTCCTCAGGCTTTGTTTTTTGTAGAATGTCAAGCAGCTTATTTTTAGGGGATACGACTGAGTCTCGTCCAGCTGACTGAACAAACCTAGCAGTGTACCTAAACATATTAGTCGTCGATTGTTCAGAGGTTTTAGATAGAGGTTGTTTCGTTGGTATAGATTCTTTAGTTGTTTTTGTTAGCTCAAATGCTGCTTTTTGAGGTGATGTTATTTTCTTTTCTACGGGTGCTGGTATAAGGAATGCCTGTTTCAAAGGCGCAGAAATCTTCCGCTGAATCACCGAGTCTTCCATCGTTTGGATAGTGGTTCGGAAGAGAATATCGGCTTCTTTTTGCAAAATACTTTTTTGTTCTTGGTACTCTTTGCGAAGCCAAAATGCCTGAAAGGCCGCTAGTAAAAGCATACTAGCGACCATCAATAATCCTCCTACTTGTGCTGAGTACAGCCTTGAGGAATTTGTGTTTTTCTTCTCTTTACGCATCCTTATCCGATTTTTTCCCCCGTTACGAAAGCTTTTAATTGCGAATAATCCGAATACCTCCTCCCGAAGCCCCCATTTCTTTCATGTATTCGTCACGTTTTTTCGTAAACTCAGCGTCTGTGATTTTTTTGCCTCCCGATGGCGCTTTTAAGTCATTGTTAGTAAGCGATTTGAAATCAACTTTGGTCATCAGATACGTCATGTCCCCATCATTCACATCAACTTCCAAAATTAAGCCAGGAAGTCCACCAAAACCAGCGGGACCACTTGGAACGGGTATCGCTTCCGTAAACCACGCTACAATCGGCTGATTGTTGACTTTATTAATCATTGTTGCTTTCATGCAGTCGTAGTTTTGGATTTTTTTCATCTCACCCGTCAATTTCCACGGCATCCGTTTGAGGGTATCTTCAACCAAAAACTTTTGTCCTGCCAATTCACGTATTTCAACATTTTTCTGAAGTTCATAATTGCGATACGTTTCATTTTGAGGCACCCGAATCACCATCCGAACGGTTGCGCCGTTACCGTCGGTACTTTCCGACTCATCGTTTTGCTGCTGCACCGCCGCTTTATACAATGACTCACTCCCTTTAAAGGTAAGTTGCATTTTGTTAATACGAAACTCAGGCATCATTGCTTTCATCGATTCATCTTGAATGCGTTTGTGCATATTGATTTTTTGGTCGTACGACACCACGCCTTCGTTTTGCTGGGCTACTACTGCCACAACTGGGCTCATCGCCAAAAGAAATACTAAAAGTTGGTTTTTCATTGGTTTATAAATTAAAGCAAAAATTGATTCTTTATTTGGAGTGTTCGGGTTGTGAGCATCCCTCAGCACGGATTACAGCCAGCCCCCCTTCGACATTCTGCACTCTACCCTCGACACTCCCTCCTATCCTCGCTGAATCACTCGAATACCTCCCGAAGGCGTACCACCGCCCAGCAGATTTTTGAGACTATAGGTAAAACTGACGAGGTAGTAGCGCCCGAGTGAACGAATCCGTTCATCTTGAACGAAGTTGGCCTGTGCTATTCGGTTGATACCCACGTTGCGATTAAGCATATCCACGACCGAAAACTTCAACTCACCGCGTTTATTTTTCAAGAAAAACTGCGAAATCGAGGCGTTCCAAATGGGCACTTTTTGGTTGAATGAGGAGCCCGCAAAGTTGTAAACACTGTAATCGAGCGAGGAGGTTAGGTTGAGTGATTTGGTCAACTTAAAGTTTCCTTCCACATCGTAGCGTTGGTTGACAAACGACTGATTTAGCGCACTGTTAAGCGAATAGGCCGTTTGGTTGTACGTAATGGTGCCGCTCGTAGAGAGGTCTATCCACTCTTTGAAACGGTATTCCAAACGAAGCGTATTACGGCTTTCTAAGCGGCGCGTGCGGTTATCGACGTCATTGACGGGTGTAATACCTCGGTTGAGAAGCAAATTGCTACTCAAATTCACGCGTGTGTTCAAAGCCTTGATACGGAAACCCTTAGAAAGGTTGGCATTGAAGGTATAATCATCTTTGACGTTCACGGGGCGGTAGGTTCGCACCAAATTTGCGTCCACTTGTTGAGCATTGGTAATTCGGTTGGTCGTGTAGGTAAAATTGGCAAAGGCAAAAAAGTTACTAAAGTTTAACTGATTGAAATTGAAAAAATTAAGGTTTAAACGATGGTTGTATTCGGGACGTAAGTTGGGATTTCCCAGTACGATATTAAGTGGGTCGCCGTTATCGACAATCGGCGAAAGTTGCTGAATACTTGGCTCGCGCACGTCGGTGTCGTACGTAATGTTGAGGTTACGGCTGTTAGAGAAATTGTATTGGTAACGGAGGTTAGGCAATAGGTTGGTAAACGAACGTTTGATTTGCGCATTTTGTAAAATCAACTCACCGTCTAGCGTCGATTGCTGCACGCTGACACCTGTCGAGAAATTATACTTTTGACCGTTGAAACGTAAGTTCAAGCCTCCACGCTGATAGATAAAATCATTGCGAAATTGGTTGCTCAGCTGAGCGTTGAAACGTGGTGAACGTCCATCACCGTTGACGTCATACACTTGGCGATTTACGTCGTTTTGGGTCAAATTGAGGGCATAATTGAACTCCAAATAACGACGCTTACCCAATGGTTCGGTATAGGAAGCCGTCAGCCCATAGGTTTGGCGGTCGTTGGTCTGTGTATTGGTTTGACGGAGCGTATCTATGCGATTTTTCGCACCTGAAGGCAAGTAAAACGTATTAACCGCTTGGAGGTTGCCATTTCGGTCGCTTTGTTCTAGCCCCAACATAAAATTAGTCGAAAGGGTACGTCCTTTTTTGGCAAACTTATGACGCCACAACAATTCCGAATTTAAACGAAACGTATTTCCTTTGGAAAATGACTGCCGAGTTCCATCATTTTCCAACAAGCCACTGGCATTGGTCGTACTGGTGCTACTTCCCGTATTGGAGCTATTTTGGGCATAGTTAGCGTTGTTGGTCCATTTGAGGGAATTGAGTGAATCTATTTTGTGGTCAACCGTCCAATTAGCACGGTGCGTGGCATTGGTCGTATTTTGGGCTGTATTTTGCTTCGATTGAAAACTTCCCGTGGGGAAAAACGACTCACGGTTGGTTTCGCGCTCGATGAGCTGGTCGAGTTGGTTATAGAAATAACTGCTTTGTAACTCCGTTTTTTTACTGAGCTGGTCGTTGTAATTGAGTCCTGCCCCACCCGATTTTACAAAACCGTTGTTGCGGCCGTTGAAATTAAGCGGTATGACGGCATCATCATCGGAGTTGAATTGAAGGCGAACAGCTCCGCCTGACATCATGCGCTGGGCAGTCCCCGTAAAACTCATGTAGTCATCAATCGAAAAACCTTGCTGGTTGATGTTGTTGGTCATCCCTAAAAAGGATAATTGGCGTTTTTTGCTAAAACGATTGAGGTTAGCTTTGACTGAATAGCGGCTGTCGGGGCCAAGCCCAGCAGTAGCCGTTCCAAACATTCCTTTTTTCTTTTCTTCTTTCAGCGTCAGGTTGATGGTTTTTTCGCGTTGGCCATCGTCGATACCCGTAAACTGCGACTGGTCTGATTTTCTATCAAACACTTGTACTTTGTCCACGGCATCCGCAGGGAGGTTTTTGGTAGCCATCTTGGGGTCGCGGCCAAAAAACTCCTTGCCGTCCACCATCACGCGGCGTACTTGCTGGCCTTGGGCTTTTACCGTTCCGTCGCGGTCCACTTCCACGCCAGGAAGGCGTTTGAGCAAATCTTCCACAACGGCGTTGGGTTGTACCTTAAACGACCCCGCGTTGTACTCAATCGTGTCTTGCTTGATTTTGACAGGATCACGCTCTCCCTTGACAGTTACCTCGTTAAGGTCTTTGGAAACAGGCATCATTTTGATGGCGCCGAGGTCGATTAACTCGGTTTTTGCAGGCGTAATGCGCTGTTGAACAGGTTGTAATCCCACATACGTGGCCTTGAGAAAATACGCCTCATTGGTGAGGTTTTTAAACTCAAAAAGCCCTGAACTTTGGGAGCGGGCAAAGGAAACCAACGACGTGTCTTTCCCGTCGAGTAGCATTACCGTGGCTCCTTCCAAAGGTCGGTTGGCAGAGTCGCGTAAGGCACCTTTGATACTGATTTTTTGGGCAAAAGCCCCGCTCGAAACAAGCGCAAATACTAAAATGTACAAATAGTTCTTCATAAAATAGCTGTTGGGTTAATTTTAGAATGTCGAGTGCAGAATGCAGACGGGGTCGCCCGTGCGATGTCGAATTTTTGTGTCGAGGGTTGCTCACAACCCGAGTAACGACAAGCTCCCCCGAGCGACGCAAAGTGCCGAATAGGGAACAGTTAGCTCACAAATTCGACACTCTCCGTCGAATGGACGACTCATTAGAGTACTCGGGTTGTGAGCAACCCTCGGCACGGATTAACACAAAAATTCGACACTCTGCATTCTGCACTCGACACTCAACTCAACATTAAAATTCATGGCTGTAAGGATTTTGATGGGACAAAACTAGGGCAGCGTGTGGAAGAAGTAGGTTAAAAGCCGTTGAAAGAATGTTAATTAAGGTTAAAGCCAAATCCCTATCTTTGTGAATACTCATCTTATCCTCTAAAAACCATGCATTGTTACTTCAATGGCGCAATCATGCCTGTCGAGCAGGCTTCTGTCAACATCAACGATTTGGGACTTCTGCGCGGCTATGGCCTTTTTGATTATTTCCGTACCTACAACGGTGTCCCTTTTCAGTGGGATTGGTATTGGGCGCGCTTTGTGCGCTCGGCAGAGGTATTGCATTTGCGCGTTCCTCTTTCTCAAGAAAAAACTGCTGAAATTTTGGCCGAATTGCACCGTTTATCAGGCCAACCCGACGTTGCGTTTCGCTTTGTGCTAACGGGTGGGTACTCGCCTGATAGCGTGAGTGTTGTTGAACCCAACTGGTTGATTATTGCCGAAAATTTACCCAAAGACAATCCCGAAGGCCGTGTGCGAGGTATCAAGGTTCTTCCCTTTGAATTTGTGCGAGATTTACCCGAGCTTAAAAGCACCAACTACCTTCACATGATTCGCCTGGCGGCTGAGATGAAGTCGCAAGGAGCGGCGGATTTGCTTTATTACAAAGACGGCGAAGTAAGTGAATTAACACGAAGCAACTTCTTCATTTTCAAGGGAGACACGTTGATCACTGCTGATAAAAACATCCTCCACGGTATCACCCGCAGAGTTGTATTGGAGCTCGCCGAAAAAGAATTTAAGGTAGAAATTCGTCCAATGCTCGTCTCCGAGTTGGAAGAAGCCGACGAAGCTTTCACGACGAGTACGACCAAATGGGTAATGCCTGTGGTACAAATTGGGCGTCAGATAGTGGGCGACGGCAAACCTGGCCCGCGCACGCTTAAATTACTGGCTCAGTTTGAAACATTGGTCAACGGCTACGGGAAATAGCTTTCATCTTACATTCTTAACCCAAGTCAATCATTTTCTTGTTGGTGGCTTCGACCTTTGTGGTTGAAAAAACGAACAAGAAAATGAATAAGAAAGACGTATTATCAACGATTTGGCTATTTGTTACCATCAATTATCTCTACTGCGACCTCATTGGCCTCATGGATGCCTCACTCTTGAAGCAGTACCTGACGGGGCGGGTCGAAGGGATGACTATCTCTAGGGAGTTTTTGTTGTATGCGGGGATTTTAATGGAAATTCCCATTTCGATGATTCTTTTGTCAAAAATCTTACCCGACAAGGCCAATGCTTGGGCAAACATCAGCGCGTCGTTGGTAAAAACCCTTGTCATGGTGGCGACACTATTTATGGGGCCCCCTACGATTTATTACCTCTTTTTTGCGGTGATTGAGATTGCGACGACGATTTTTGTTTTTGTATATGCCCTGAAATGGCTCAAAATGCTCAGGGTTTCTTCGCCAATCGTCGCCTAATCCTGCTCAATGACTCAGGCTTTACGCCGATGTAACTGGCAAGCTGGTATTGCGGAATGCGCTGGATAAGGTTAGGCCGTGTTTCGAGCAGGCGCAGGTAACGTTGTTCGGGGGTATCGGTAAGGTAGGTAGTGACGGCCGTTTGAAATTCAGCGAAGGTATTTTCGACAATTTTTCGCGCAATAAATTCAAGACGAGGGTGTATTTTAAACAACAACTGCGCGGCTGCGTCGTTGCCAACGAGCAAAACGCAATCTTCGTCGCACACCCAAGAATGGGGCGAAGGTTTGGGGCTGTCAAAACTACTGAGTGAAATAATCCACTGGCCTTCCGTGAAAAAAGCGGTCGTTTTTTCTTCACCGTCCACGAGGCTGTATTGGCGCACAAGTCCTTGAAATACAAAAAAAGTAGAAGCAGTCATTTGCCCTTCTTGGAGCAGAAACGTTCCTTTTTCAAACGTTTTGATGATTGCGCTGTCAGCAATGGCGATGGCTTCGTCGGGAGAAAGAGGAGAAATTTTTGAAAAATACTCAACCAGTTGGTTTTTCATGATTTTATTGACGTTGTCATAACTTCCTTTTAGGCTCTCCAGCTACTTCTTCGCCAGCCGCCGCCTAATTCTGCTCAATGATTCGGGGGTGATACCCAAATAACTCGCAATTTGGTGCTGAGGAACGCGTTGGAGCAAATCGGGCCGATTTTTTTGCAAGTTGTGGTACCGTTCTTCGGGCGAAGAGGTAATAAACGTGGCAAAGTCTTCTTGGGTTTTACCAAAACCTTGTTCCACCATCATTCGAGTGAGCGATTCTAGCTTTGGGAATTTCTGGTACATTTCCTTTTCCTCGCTTGGATTGCCAATAATTGCAGTCACGTCTTCAACACACACAAAATAATGCCTTGAGGGCTTTTGCTGAAGGTAACTTTCAAACGGCACAACGGCCTGACTTTCCGTGTAAAAGAACGTCGTTTTTTCGGTGCCATCGTCCAGCAAATACTGCCTGACACAACCCTTGAGAATGAAAAAGCATTTGGAAGAAATTTCGCCTTCCCGTAAAATGTGCATGCCTTTAGGGAAAGTTTGAATGTCCAGTAAAGCCACAATCGCCTCCATTTCTTGCCGAGGCAATGGCGCATCTCCAAATAACTGTTGTAGAAGGTCGCTGTTCATTAATTTTTCTTGGGGGTAATCGCGCTTTCTCGTTCCCCATTTTACCCCTCAAAATACGAAAAGTCTAACGCAGATTTGATAGTTTTATGCCAATTTTTCTACGACAAACCTACATTTATGAAACCAGCGAGTTATTGGGTTGAAAAATATGCCATGTTACCGCATCCAGAAGGTGGTTACTTTGCCGAAACGTACCGTTCAGCGGAGGTGATTCCGCAAAGCGTGTTGCCTGCTCGTTTTGGAGGCGACCGAAGCTTCAGTACGGGCATTTATTTTTTGCTTGAAAACCATCATTTCTCTACCCTTCACCGCATTCAGGCCGACGAAATGTGGCATTTTTACGCAGGAGGCCCGCTCGAAGTGTTCGTTATTTATCCCGATGGAAAACTAGAAATCATCAAGCTAGGCGATAACCCCGACGCGGGCGAAGTTTTTCAGGCGGTGGTGCCTGCGGGAACGTGGTTTGGCTCCAAACCCAAGGCCGACAGTGCGTATTCGTTGGTAGGCTGTACGGTAGCCCCAGGTTTTGACTTTGCTGATTTTGAGTTGGGCGAACGAGCGCAATTATTAGCGCTTTTTCCCCAACACCAGAAAGTGATTCATTTATTGACGCATTAGTGCCTAACAATGCGCCCGTCCGACATTTCGATGATGCGGTCACTGCCGTTGGCAAAGTCAGGGTCGTGGGTGACGGTGATGATGGTTTGTCCGTTTTCGTGAGCGATTTGGCGAAAAATATCAAACACAAGACCCGAATTGGCTTTGTCGAGGTTGCCCGTCGGTTCGTCGCCCATGATGATGGTAGGGTCATTGATGAGTGCCCGTGCAATGGCCACCCGCTGCTGCTGCCCTCCCGAGAGTTTGGAAGACTGTTTGCGGGCGTGTTCGGACATATTGACAAGGCGTAGTTTTTCGTAAGCTCTTTCTTCAATTTCTTTGTTGGAATATTTTCCCAACTTCAATGCGGGAAGCATCACGTTTTGCAAGACCGTAAACTCGGGCAGCAAAAAGTGAAACTGAAAAACAAAGCCCAAATGTTCGTTGCGAAAGGCGGCCAGCGTGTCTTGGGGTAATCCCGTGAGGCGTTGGCCGTTTACTTCGAGCGATCCTTCGTAGTCGGTGTCCATGGTCGAAAGGATGTACAAAAGGGTGGATTTCCCACAGCCTGATTTGCCGATAATGGATAAAAATTCGCCTTTTTTTACCTCAAAATTCACGTCTTGCAATACCTGAAATTTTTCAGGTTCAAAGAAGTATTTGTTGATATGGGATGCACTGAGGACGTTCATAGTTGTATGTGTTGGAGAACTTCTTAGCCTCGCAATATCGCCACGGGGTCGATTTTGGCGGCTTTGCGCGAAGGGAAATAACCTGCTAAAATGGTGGTAATGACGCCAAATGCTAGCCCCATCAAGTAATACTGGGCCTCAAAAAGCACAGGAAAAGTTTTAAGGCTAATCATGTCGCCCGTCTCGAAAGGGGTAATTGACAGGGCATAACTGATACCAAAACCAATGAGTAGCCCTAAGACGCCTCCTAAAATTCCGATGATAATGGCTTGGAGCAAAAACACCGCGACCACATCTTTGCTTCCAAATCCTGTGGCTTTCAGAATGGCAATGTCTTTCAGTTTGTTGATGACGTTCATGTTCATGATGTTATAAATCCCAAACCCTGCCACTACCAGCAAGGTCATTGAAATCACGAACGTCATCACGTTACGAATCTTCTTCCCCGCCAAAATCGCCTGGTTGGCCGTGCCCCAGTCTTCGGTGTGGATGTCAAACTGTTTTTGAAGGGTTTGGGCAAAATCCAATGCTAAAAGAGGGTCGGTCATTTTGATGTGAATATCGGTGATGTAGCTGGCATCTTTTCCCAAAATCTCCTGCACGGTACTGATGCTGGTGTAGCAGCGGATGTTGTCGATGGTACCAATGCCAAAACCAAAAATCCCCACGACTCGAAGGGTAAGGTTGCCGCCCGTTGGGGTCGTTACACTCACTTTATCGCCCACGTTTACGTTTAGTTTCTTGGCCAAATTTGCCCCAACTACGATACCTTTGGGGTTGGTCAGCAATGCCTGAAAGCTCCCCGATTTAATCCGACTATCGAGGTTGTATAGGCGATTTTCGCGCGGATAGTCGATTCCTGCCATGCTTCCCGAAATCTGAATGGGGCCATTGTTGAAAAAAGCTTGCGAACTTACTTCGGGAGAAACACCCAATACACCTTTCATTTTTTCGATGAGGCGCACCATTTGTAGGCCATTTTTGATGCGGGGAAGTTGCTGCTTGGGTTTTTGGTGATAAACAATGTTAATGCTGCTGTCGGACGAACGGTTTTGGTCTAAAATGCTGGGCCGTTGGGTGTTGACTTCGTTATAAATCCGAACGTGTGGGCTGGCGTCAAGCGCCGAGTCTTCCAAAAATTGATTGACGCCCTGCATGAAACTAATCATGACGATAAACATCGCGATACCAAACGTCACGCCGAGCATCGCCACGAGGGTTTGGCGTTTTTTTGCCAACAGGTGGATTTGGGCGATTTGGAAAGAAAGTTTGAGATTCATGGTTTTACAATGACGCTTTTGTCGGTGAGGCCATTTTTTACTTCTATTAATTCAAAATTTTCTGCTCCCTTCGTGATTTTGATTTTTTGCTTGTCTTTGTCGGCACGTATCCACACGCTGTCTTGCCCCACTAAGTAAGCTTTGGGAATCGTCAGGGCTTTGGGATTGTGCGAAATAACAATGTTGGCTTCGACTGTTAGGCCATAATACGCTTGTGGGGTTTCGCCCACAAAATCGGCATCGACCCGAAACGATTGGTCCACCTTGTTGAGTTTGGGGTAAATCTTCGTAATGCGCGCTTTGAACACCTTATCACCGTAAGCATCCATTTTAACCTCAATATCTTGTCCTACGTTGAGTTTAGAAAAATCGGTTTCGTCCACCGCCAACTGAAGATACACCTCGTTTGGGTTACCCAGTAAGGCCACGGCTTCCCCTCGGCGCACCAATTCACCCACTTTTTTATACACTTCATACACCCGAGCAGCTTCGATGCTCTTGATACGGTAGTTGTCTCCTTCGCGGGCGTTTACCCGAAAGTTGGAGCGTGAATTTTGGAGATCAACATACAATTGGTTTTTGGTACGCTGCCATGCTTTCTGACGAGCAGCTACGTCATTTTTGGACGTACGGTACGCCAATTCGGCGCGTTCAAGGTCCACTTTAGCCGTCGCGTTTTGTTCATAAAGTGCTTTGTAGCGAGCATAATTGACCGAATCGTTTTCGAGTTTGGTACGGGCATTACGCAGCCCCGCCTCTAGCTCACTCAACGCGGGAGAGGAATCGGCAAAATTGGCTTCCGATTGGCGATAAATATTGGCGGCGGCTTCGGCGCGGGCATCTTGCGACAGGCTTTCCAACGAAAATAGCAATTGCCCTCCCTTCACCACGTCACCTTCGGCCACCAGTTGCTGTTGTAAATAGCCGTCGGCGTTGGCTACAACCTTGTACTCATTTTTGGGAAAAACGTTGCCCGAGGCATAGACGGCTTCAGTAAGATTTTTATAAGTGGGAGTGGTCGTTTCGGCGTCGGGCGAGCAAGCGGCTATTGCCCATAACAACCCTAAAACTCCCGCAGATTGGGTATATCGTTTCATGATTCAGAGGTCTTTACTTTAGTGGTTGAATGTAATTTGGGAATTAGCCAATTTGAAAATTGATCATTGCCCAACATTTTCAAATTGACCAATTAACTAATTGAATATCAAGGTTAACGCCTTAGCTCTAGCAGCTTTCCGTTAATCATCACGTCCGAAAGGGTACGGAGGTATTTGTTTTGGGCTGCAAGTGCATCGTTAAAAACGTTTAGGTATTGGTCATAGCTAACCACTCCACCTTGGTACTTAATACGCACAAGTTTCAAATTTTCTTCACTGAGCTGATAGGCTTCTTCGTTGATTTTCAACGAAGTAAGTGCTTGTCGGTAGGTAAGTAACAGCTCGTTGGTTTCGGTGTCAATTTTGCGTTTTTCGTTTTCGAGTTGCAGCTGCGCAATGTCGGCATTGACCTGCGCACGCCCAATGGCACTTTCACGAATACGGGCTGTGTAAATTGGCACTTCAAAACGCAGTCCTGCTACGCCAATTCCGTACCATTTTTCATTGAAATTTAGGAAATTAAACGTAGAGCGTTGGGCTTGTTCTTGGTAACGGGCAAAAGCCGACAGCGTAGGTAAGCGGAGTAGTTTCTCCTTCTTGAGCTGCGCTTGCGCAATGACCAATTGCTGCGTTCGAAGTTGTAATTTAGTAAGTCCATCGCTTGGCACATCTCCCACCGACGGAAAGGTAGTAGACGGGCGATAAGGAGCTAATTTTAGGTCAGGCGTTGCCAACAGCAACTGCAATTGGCTAGTGTTTTTCGCGTATGCCAATTCGTTTTGTTTCAACACGTCTTCAATGGCGAGGCGCGTGGTGCGGCTGCGGTTAAATTCCAGCTGGTCGATAAGCCCCTTTTCTTTGCGTTCGCGCGCTATCTGAACGATACTATCGGCATTGGACAAATTCCGTTGGGTGATGTCGAGGTAGAGTTGTGTAAATACCGCAGCAAAATACAGACGAGCGACTTGTGTACTCAGGTCGTCAGTAAGAACGAGGGTTTGCAACTCCGTCAGTTTTTGGTTGTGTTGCGCAAGTTGTATGTCTTGTTTAAGCCCCGCATTCCACAGCGGAGCGTTGGCTTCTAGTCCCGCTGTAAGATTGAACGGCACTCCAAACTGCACCCCACGGTATTCCCCTTCTTTCCCCCCAAAAAACTGAGCGGGAATTAGCTGCGTAGGTAACACAAAATTGTAATCGAGGGCGGTGGTAAATTTTAACTGCGGTATGCGAGTGCTTTTTGCTGCCGTGACGCTCCACGATTGGAGTTGGGTATTTTGCCGTGAAATGTGCAGGTCGGCATTTTGTTTTTTTGCCAATTCAATGGCTTCATCCACATTGGCGATGGTGGTTTGACTGCGGCCCAGGCAGACAAATAAAAAAGATGAAAAACAGGCAAGAATGAGCTTTTTCATACGGCTCGAAGTTTCGGTATCTGAGGTGTAGTGATTACATTTGGTAAAAATCACACAACAAAGCAAAAGTATCCATGACATAGGTCAGCCATGAAGGTTGATGAAGCGGAAGAAAAGCCGTTGAAAACGGAATTTTATTAGTAAAAACCCCCTTTAGCTCTCGATGAATTCTCTCTACATCTTGACCATGCTGTGTGCCAATGTCGTATTGGCCGAGTGGCTGACCAAATTTCCGTACCTGCGTTCGATGGGTGCCGCACTGCTGGTCATTATTACAACGGCCATTACGGCCAACCTAGGTCTGATTCCGTCGTCGAGCGAGGAAGTGCCTGTTTATGACGGCATTTTCTCATACTTAGCTCCCCTATCTATTTTCTTTTTGATGCTCAAAGCCAACTTATGCAGCCTCCGAAAAGCGGGAGGTATCATGCTTTCGTTGTTTTTATTGGGGGCAATCGGGACAATTTTGGGGGTTGTTGTAAGCCTACAACTTTTTGATGCTCCTCACTCATTGGGCGAACTTCATTATGCCATTGCGGGCATGTTTACAGGGACGTACATTGGCGGAAGTGTCAATTTCAACGCCGTTGCGCTGCATTACGGAGTTTCCAAAGCGGGAACGTTGTACGCGGCGACTACGGCGGCCGATAATATCATTACGGCTATTTGGATGGTAGGAACGCTGGCCATCCCCCAATTTTTGAATCGCTTGTATCCTCGCCAAAAGCGTCAAGAAGTGGTCTCGTTAGTAGAATTAGAAGAAGAATTGAGTGAAAACGAAACCGTAGGCCCAAAAAATGTGGCATTGTTGGTTGGGTTGGGTATTCTAAGCATTTACCTGTCGCAGCAAATCGCCCACTGGATTCCTTCTGTTCCCGTAGTGTTGATTCAAACGACCTTGGCGCTAGGTTTAGCCCAAATTCCCGCCATTCATCAGTTGGCTGGCTCGCGGATGCTGGGATTGTTGTGCGTCTATTTATTTTTGGCAGTCATTGGTGCTTATTGTGACATTCCAGCCTTGATTCACGATGGGAAGTTGGCCTTTACCCTTTTGGGGATGATAACCGTCTTGGTGCTCATACACGCTAGTATTGTGTTTGGAATTGGTGCCTTATTGAAACAAGACTGGGACATGCTTGGAATTGCCTCTCAAGCCAATATCGGGGGAGCAAGTTCGGCATTAGCGTTGGCTAAAAGCCTTCACCGCCCCGACTTACAGCTTCCTGCGGTTCTGATTGGCGTATTAGGCAATGCCATCGGAACGTATTTAGGGATTTGGATTGCCGAATGGATGAAGTGAATGTAAATTAGATTGATAATGAGGACGTTACTAGAGCAACTATTTACAAAACAGTACGGAAAGAGCTTTCTAAACTGGGCAGGTATCTGTATGGCCTTTGCGCTATTGGCGATTTTTATCCCCTTAGTCGTTCCCTTTGCCATATTTTTGGGAGGTATTTCTTTTTTTACCATTCCTTTGGGGGTAGTTATTTTGTTGATTGCGCCTATTTGGTATCTATTGAAACCTAATAAGCATTTACTAACTATGATGAGGCTCGGGTTACTGATGATAGGATTGCCAGCAGTGGCTTGGACTACTTATTTGGTGGGAGATGAGATTACTTTCGCCGTTCAAACCGAAGTACACTATCGAGCAGCTGAAGAGTTGATTATGGAACTAGAAGAATACAAACGTAAAAATAAAACCTACCCACTATCGACGGGAAGCGTGCCCGCTACTTTTGCATCACGTGAGAGGTGTAGTAATTACAACATTGGTTATTCTAGCCAGGGGAAAGTTTTTAGGGTGTATTTTGCGTTGTCTTCGCATTTACTTATGGGGCATAATTACACCTATTGCTCTGATTGGTCACAACTACCTCAAGAATCAACCGTAGGCCAGCCGACCGAGCGAGCAAACTGGCGGCTGATGAGTAGGGCCGATTAATTCTGGGGAGATTAAATCAATGAATGGGCAAAACAGCGACGATAAATCGTAAATTTGACCCAAAAATTAGACTGAAAGAATGCACGTTACGGGTTTTACCTTTATTCGCAATGCCGTCAAGTTCGACTTTCCTATTGTGGAAGCCATTACCTCTATCCTACCCATTTGTGATGAATTTGTGGTGGCCGTAGGCAAAAGTGAGGATGCTACGCTGGAGCTCGTTCGGCAGATTGATCCCCAGAAAATCCGTATCATCGAAACTGTATGGGACGAATCGCTAAAAGACGGTGGCGTGGTGTATGCCAAAGAAACCGACAAAGCGTTTGAAGCGATTTCGCCTCAAAGTGATTGGGCATTTTATATTCAGGGTGATGAGGTGGTACACGAAAACGATTTGCCCAAAATCAAAGCCGCCATGGAACGCTGGAAAGACGACAAAAACGTGGACGGGCTGTTGTTTCATTATACCCATTTTTACGGTTCTTACGATTACATCGGTGACTCCCCAACATGGTATCGCCACGAAATCAGGGTGGTGCGCAACAACAAACGCATTTATTCGTACCGCGATGCACAAGGGTTTCGGAAAAACGACAACGAAAAACTGCGCGTGAAGCTCGTAGATGCCCGAATCTACCACTACGGTTGGGTAAAAGACCCGCGCGTGATGCAGGAAAAATACGTGCATATTCACCAATACTGGCACGGAGGAGATGTAGAAAGCCACGTGAATATATCGGCAGAAGGGTTTGACTATTCCCAAATTGACTCGTTGGCCAAGTTTACGGGAAGTCATCCCCGCGTGATGCTGTCCCGCATCGAGCGCCAAAATTGGCAGTTTAGCCATGATATTTCGCACAAAAACCTTCGTTTCAAGTACCGTCTCAAAATGTGGGTAGCACGCCTAACGGGTTGGTACATTGGAGAATACAAAAACTACAAGTTGTCTTAAAAACCTGCCATTCGACATTCTACCCTCTAAACTCGACACTTAAAAAATGGTTCAATACGCCGATGCCGACGATTTTTTGGCCAGTCAAACCCCCGAAATTCGGCAGTTGTTGTCGTACGTTCGGCAGCTAGTGATGGTGGCGCATCCCAAAATGAGGGAGCGGTTTATGTACAGCAGTACCCTCTTTTTTATGTGCCAAGATTACGTTTGTTATTTTGGTAAAATTCACAAAACCCAGGGCGTTGAGATATGCTTTGTAAAAGGGTTTTTGCTCAAAGACGAAGCGGGGGTGTTGGAATCGAAAGGCCGAAAAATTATCCGTGGCATGACATTTCAGAACCTGAAAGATTTTCAGGCGCGGGAGGACGCCTTTTTAGAGATGCTGCAAGAGGCGATTCTATTGAACGAAACCCAGCCCGAAAAAACGTTTGCAAAAATTATGTTCGAGCGGCGTAAAAAATAAGGGCTGCCCAAAAGCCTTTGCTTTCAGACAGCCCCAAAAAGAGAAAGACTCCGTTGTTATTTTTTCTCAGGAAGCAACACTACTTTGATAAAGTTAGCATCGTTGAGGTACTTGTTTGCCGCAGCTTTTGTACTCTCTACGGTTATTTTATTCAGTTGTTTTTCCCAGCCCAAAATATCTACTGGATTTTCGCCGATGCTGTACGCTCCAATCAATTGGTTTTGCCAGAATCCATTTTCTTTCATCTGAACTTCCATTGAGCGGCGGGTTTCGGCTTTGAACTTGTCAATATCGACTTGCGTAGCGCCGTTTTTCTTGATTTCGTCCAAAACAGCCAACGTCTTAGTTGCCAATTCTTCTACGCGCTCAGGACCTGTGCCGTATCCGATACGAACGGTATAGCGAGGAGCAGGAGTTTTGCCGTAAGACGCACGCGCGCCGATACCATATACACCGCTTTCTTTTTCACGAATAACCTCGATAAGCTTAATGTTCAAGATTTCTTCGAGGGCGTCGAGCTGCCAGTTGTTGTCGTCATTATAGACGTAATCGCCGCTGAAAATCAACGAAGCTTGGCTTTTTTGCTCAATTCCTTTATAGACTTTCTTATCAAGACGTCCCGACGGAGTACGGATACCTAAGTCGCGGAAGCTCTCTTTTTTGTTTTGTGACGGAAGCGCGCCCAAGTATTTTTCCAACAAAGGTTTCACTTCGTCCACCTTGAAACTTCCTGTGAAGAAGAAGGTAAAGTCAGAAGCATCGGCAAAGCGCTCTTTGTAGATTTGGTAAGCGCGGTCGGGGTTAATCATGTCCCAACGCTCTACCGAAATAGGTTGACGGCGGAAGTTGTTGTTCCCCAAAATACGGCTCAACGAGTCTTGGAATACCACTTCAGGGGCAGGTGAAGCGTTGCGGTTTTGGATGGCCGAGCGCTGCGACGTCAAAAAGCCTTTGATGATATCGTCGTCTTTGCGAGGTTTGGTAAAGTATCCATACACCAACTGCAAAGCGGTTTCGAGGTCTTTAGGGCTACAGTTTCCGCTAAAACCTTCTTCGTTTTCCCCCACAAATGGGCTCACGTTAGCTACTTTGCCCGTGAGGTATTTTTTCAAAGCAGGGGTATTAAACTCACCAATACCACTTTCTTCAACAACGGCGTCGGCCATGCCTGCGCTCATAAAATCTTTTTCATCGTAGAGCGATGTCCCGCCTTGGCTGCGCGCGCCAATGAGGATTTCGTCATTTTTGAAGTCGGTAGGTTTCAATACCACTTTCACGCCGTTGCTCAATGTCAACTCAGTAACGCCGATTTCTGGGATTTGCTTTGTCGAAACCGTACGACCCGCAGCTGGGAGGTTTTCGATAAGTGGTTTGTTGACAACCTTGTCTTCATAAGCGGTAACGTCTTTGCCCGCACTATTGATCCACTCCAAAATCGTCGCTTCAGTAGGCAATTTTGCTTTGTCTTTTTCAGACGCAAGCACCAATACCGTACGGTTGTCAGCAACCAAGTACTTGTTGGCAAGGGCATTGATTTCTGCAATGGTGATACCATCCAACTGTCCTTGTACAAACTCAAATTGAAACTCGATGCCTGGAATAGGTGAATCTTCAAGGAAATTCCCCATGTATTCGTTGACATACGAAGCCGATTTTGTTTTGTCTCTCTCTTTGAAACGTTTTTCGGTCGCGGTGAGCAATTGTTTTTTGGTACGATCCAACTCCGTAGCCGTAAAACCAAATTTCTTCACGCGTGCACCCTCATCCAACACCGCTTTAACGGCGCGTTCCAAGTTACCATCTTTGGCCACGGCTATGTTGATAAACGAATCATAGTCACCAATAAAACCGCCGTAACCTGCGCCCCCAAACAAGAAAGGAGGGTTGGCTTGTTGTGTTTGTTCTTGCAAACGTGCTTGAAGCATTTGGTTAAACAAGTTCCGTTTGATGCTTTCGCGGGAGTCACCAAGGGTTTTTTCTTCCGCTTTTGGCAACTTTGTAATTATCTGTGCCATCATATAAGGCTGCTCAGGGTCAGTCACGATGGCAACGCGCGTTCCTTTAAAATCGGCCACGGGATACTTGCCCAATGGACGAGGTTTTACCGCCTTTGGAATCGCCCCGAAGCGTTCTTTGATCATTTTTTCTACTTGGTCGATGTCAAAATCTCCCACGGCCGCAATCGCTTGTAAGTCTGGGCGATACCACGTTTTGTAGAAATTACGGATAGTCTCATGGCTGAAGGTTTTCAAAACTTCTTCTGTACCAATCACGTTGCGTTTTCCGTATTTTGAATCGCCTACGAGGATAGGCATCCACTTGTCGCGCATCCGTTGTTGCGCGCCTTTCCCGCCCCGAAGTTCTTCCAAAATAACGCCACGTTCTTTGTCGATTTCGGCACCTTCAAACGTAATGTTGTGCGCCCAGTCTTCCAAAACCACAAACGCTTTGTTGAAAATATCGGCTGAGTCGGTGGGGACTGGCAATTGATACACCGTTTGGTCTTGTCCTGTGAAGGCATTGAGGTCATCCCCAAACTTCACCCCTGCGCGTTGGAGGTAGCTCACCAACTCGTTTTTGGGGAAGTTTTTGGTACCGTTAAACGCCATGTGCTCAGTAAAGTGGGCGAGTCCGTTTTCTTTGTCTTCTTCTTGAATTGCTCCTACTTTGTTGATGAGGTACAATTCAGCGCGTTTTTTGGGTTCTTCGTTTTTACGGATGTAATAAGTCATACCGTTGGGAAGTTTGCCGTAGCGAACTTTGGGATCCATCGGAATGGGTTTCTTGAGGTCGGTTTGGGCATTGGCTGCGGTTGCCCAGCCGAAAGCTACAGTAAGAAAGAGTAGTCTGGCTTGTTTCATAGATGTTTGAAGTCTATTTGAGAGATTGATTTGGAGGTAAAACAACTTATTTACGGAAGTGTTCATAAATTATTGTGATAAACGGTCTGAAACGAGGTTTAGCTCATTAAAACCTGATAGGTTTCTAAAAACCTATCAGGTTTGTACTACTTTTGAATATTTTTACAAAAATGAATGCATTAGTTTTTTCCTAAAAAGAAATAATTTAAAAATGTTATTTGACGATAGTTATAAAACCATTGAGGCTTCTTCGGAAGGTTTTTTTCGCGATCGAGGCAGTAAGTTTTGGGCCTACGCATACCCCATCAAGACCGAAGAGGACGCTAAAGGTCATTTAAACGAACTATATGAACTCCACCCCAAAGCCGTGCATCACTGTTACGCTTACCGACTGGGGCTAGACCGTACTCAATTCCGCGCCAACGACGACGGCGAGCCTTCGGGGTCGGCGGGAAAACCGATTTTGAACACCATTTATGCCCACGACCTCACCAACGTATTGGTCGTAGTGGTGCGGTATTTTGGGGGAACCCTGCTAGGTGTCCCTGGCCTTATCAATGCCTATAAAGTTGCCACCGACGAAGCCCTCAAAGTAGCAAAGGTGGTGACATTGCACGTGCGTGATGTTTATACCTTAGTCTATCCATACGAACAAATGAACGATGTAATGAAGGTCATCAAAGCGTTTGACCTAGTGCCCCAACACCAACAATTCGACAACGAATGTAGCCTCCAACTCGAAATCCGAAAAACGATGCTGAATCAAGTGCTTGGCAAATTAGAAAAAATAGATTCATTACGCTTGGAGTTTGAAGGGACTATTTAGAAAGCCACTTTTGGGGAATTACAGCGTACAAAATAGCCGCCATTTCAACGAGTATGCCAAGCCCTAGTAGAGTGTACCCAAAGGCAACGGCAGTCGAGGAAACAAAAAAGTAGCATCCTGTTAAAATAAGCATAATACCGATTAAGAGCAATTTGAATGTAGTAGGCATTTTTTATTTGTTTAAAAAATACAATGAATGGTTAGAGAAAGTCAACCACATTGTGATGATGAATTTCAATAGAAAATTACGTAAAAACCAAATCGTAACATTAGTTTTTTGGCAAAAAACCGTGAAACCTACTTTTTAGCCCGTGAAATCTACACAGAATTGAATTTTATCAAATGTTTCACGGAGGTCAATAAACGAAGGAATAAACTACTTATATACTATTGGTATAGTGTATAAGTATATTTAATAAAATGGTAAAAAGAGGGGGTTGTTAGAAAAGTACAAATAGAAGGAATAAATGTTTTAGCGGATAGTCCGATAACACGCTTTTTGAGCGCACTATCGGACTATGCTTTTTTACAAATTCTTTAATACCCAATCTGTCATCATTTGGTAGCGGTGAATGAGGGTATTGCCGCCGCCTATGCCGTGGTTGCGGTTGGGATAATAAAACGAATCAAACTGCTTTCCTGCTTTGATGAGGGCGTTGACAAAATCAACGGAGTTTTGGAAATGCACGTTGTCGTCGCCCGTGCCGTGAATGATGAAGAACTTACCCTTGAGTTTATCCACGTGCTGAATCGGCGAGTTGTCGTCGTAGCCCGCAGCGTTGTCTTGGGGGCGTTTGAGGTAGCGCTCGGTATAAATCGTATCGTAATAACGCCAAGTGGTAACGGGCGCTCCTGCAATTCCTGCTTTGAAATAGTCGGCGCCAATGGTCATACAAAGGGATGTCATGTAGCCACCGTAGCTATGGCCGTGGATGCCGATGCGACTTGCGTCCACGTACGGGAGAGTTGCCAAGTACTTCGCCCCTTCGATTTGGTCTTCCGTTTCGAGTTTACCAAGCTGCGCGTATGTGCAGGTACGAAACGCGTTTCCGCGCGCACCCGTGCCGCGCCCATCTACCGACACAATCAGGTAGCCTTTGGTCGCCAATACTTTAAACCAGCCGATGAGGGCATTGGTCCACGTATCGGTGACGGTCTGCGAACCTGGCCCGCCATATACGTACATCAACACGGGGTATTTTTTAGCGGCGTCGAAGTTCAACGGTTTAATCATCCAACCGTTTAGTTCGGTACCTTGAGTGGTGGTAAACTTAAAAAAGTTTTGAGTGGGAAGGTCGTACTCGGCCAAACGTTCGCGGAGCTTTTGGTTGTTTTCGAGTATCCGCACGGCTTGGGTGGCGGTGCTTTGGTGTAAACTCACGGTCAGAGGTTCTTGCGCCGACTGATTATAGACAAGGTAGTAGCTACAATCAGGGCTCATGTTGATGGCGTTATTGCCTGCTTTTTCGGTGAGTTTGATGGGCTGGGGCGCAACTACTGGCGCGGCTTTCTTGGATTTTTTGGCCACTGGCGTTGCAAAACTCAAGCTGTATAAGTGGCGCTCCATGGGCGACACCATCGACGAAGTAAAATAAATCACTTGTTTTTTCTCGTCAATGCCCACAATATCAGTCACTTCCCAGTTGCCCGAAGTCAGTTGTTTGACCAGCGTGCCATTGATGTCGTACAAATACAGGTGCTTGTACCCGCTTCGTTCAGAGGTTTGAATAAACGATTTGCCATCGGCCAAGTAGGTAAGGTCGTCGGTAAACTCCAAGTCCACGTACGTTTTACTTTCTTCACTCCATACAGTTTGCGACTGCCCCGTGGTGGCATCAGCGTGTAAAATATCCAAACGGTTTTGAAGGCGATTCATTCGCTTGAGCGACAATAAGTTGGCGTTTTGAGTCCACTTGATGCGCGCAATGTACTGATCAGTTTCAGAACCCACCTCGATTTTTGTTTTCTGATTAGTGGCCAGATGATGTACCCAAATCTGCACAACGGAATTAGCTTCGCCTGCTTTAGGATATTTGTAACGATAATCTTTGGGGTACAAATCGCCCCATATTTGCATGTTGTATTCAGGAACGCGGCTTTCGTCGAAACGATAATAGGCAAGTTTGGTGCCATCGGGCGACCACTCGAAGGCTTTGGCAAAGCTAAATTCTTCTTCATACACCCAGTCGCAGGCACCGTTGATGATTTCATTGCGGCGGCCATCGGTCGTGATAGCGCGCTCGGCCATGGTGGTGAGGTCGGTAATGTACAAATTGTTATCCCGCACAAAAGCTACTTTCGAGCCATCAGGCGAGAGCGTGGCGAGCATTTGTTTACCGTTTTTTGAAAGTTGAACCAACTTTTTGGTTTGCAGGTCATACACATAAAAATCAGCTTTGAACGAACGGCGGTAGATACGCTCAATGCCCGTGGTCAATACCAGTTTTTGCTCGTTTGCACTCAACTCGTAGCTATCAAACTGAATACTTTGGTTGGTGCCTTCAACTTTCACAGCCGATTGGTCAAACAACGTCTCGACGGCTTCGCCCGTGGCAATGCTGTATTTGACCACTTTGCCTGCCTGTTGTGCCGTATAAAAACCTCCCGCTTGCATCCAATTGACGCCCGTAACCGTGCGAGGAGTAAAAACGGAGCCTTGAGGCCCATAAATGTCGTTGAGGGCTAGGGTTTTCTTTTGGGCTTGAGATGGACTTGCTACGATAGCCAGTAAAAAAGCAAACGAAACCCCCCAATGTTTAAGGGAAATAGTGGTTTTTCTCATGTACGATTGATGAATAGGTGAACTGATAAAACTCGACAAAGATAGCCAAATCTTATCCATGAACGACATCACCCATATTGAGGGAAAAAAGTATCTTTGGGGGCTGTTTTGGAAACACACAAACACCAAGGATAACCGTGCAAAAGCACTTGTATATGTTAAAAAAAGAACGTTACCGCCAGTTAATTGCGCATTTCTCTCAAAAATTCCCACAAGCTGAAACCGAATTGCACTACACCAATCCGTACGAATTGTTAGTGGCGGTCATTATGTCGGCGCAGTGTACCGACAAGCGGGTGAACATGGTGACGCCAGCGTTGTTTGAGCGTTATCCCGACCCTCAGGCATTGGCCGACAGCACTTCCGATGAGGTTTTTCAGTATATTCGTAGTATTTCGTATCCCAACAACAAAGCCAAACATTTGGTAGGAATGGCGCGAATGCTATTGGATAAGTTTGGCGGGGAAGTGCCAAGCTCTATCGAAGAACTTCAGCAAATGCCAGGGGTAGGACGCAAAACGGCTAACGTGATTGCCTCTGTTATTTATAACCAACCTGCTATGGCCGTTGATACGCACGTTTTTCGGGTATCGCACCGACTGGGACTGGTTCCTAAAACAGCGACAACCCCGCTTGCTGTTGAGAAAGAACTCATCAAATACATTCCTGATTCGGTGATTCCTGTGGCGCACCATTGGCTCATTTTGCACGGGCGATACGTGTGCCTAGCCCGTAGCCCGCAATGCGATAAATGCGATTTGACTCATTTATGCAAGTATTTTGAAAGTCAACAGAAGAAAAATAGTCCGAAGTAGTCAGCAATTTAGCGTATTTTTGTGGCCTACTTTCATTTTGACCACCTACTTACCGATGAAACAAGTGTATTTTACGGCAGGACCCGCAGAGATGTATCCTACCTTCGAGCAACATTTACGTACGGCTGTCGAAAACCAACTTGGCTCAATTTCGCACCGAAGCCAGAAGTTCAGAGACATTTACAAGTTCACGGTCGAGCAACTCCGTACATTGATGAACATTCCCGAATCGCACGCAATTTTTTTTACGGGCTCGGCGTCGGAAGTGTGGGAGCGTATATTACTTAATTGCGTGGAGCACGAAAGTTTTCACTTAGTCAATGGCTCATTTTCCAAGAAATTCTACGAGTATGGGGTATCCTTGCGCAAATTTGCCCACAAACAAGAAAAACCGTTTGGTGAAGGTTTTGATTATGGCGAAGTAGAAGTTCCTGAATATGCTGAAGTTATTTGCGTGACTCAAAACGAAACGAGTTCGGGCGTTCAGATGCGCGAGCCCGACATTCATAAATTGAAGCGGAGCAATTCTAAGAAATTGATTGCGGTTGACATGGTGTCTTCGGCACCTTATCCCGAATTAGACTTTGGCGTGATTGATACTGCCTTCTTCTCCGTACAAAAAGCGTTTGGCTTACCTGCGGGGCTAGGGGTGTGGATTGCCAACGACAAATGTCTTACGAAGTCGGAGCGGTTGAACAAATACGATGACATCACGATTGGAGCACACCACAACCTACCTGCGCTTTGGAAAAACTTCAAAACCTACGAAACTCCCGCTACGCCTAATGTGCTGGGGATTTATTTGCTCGGTAAAATCGCCGAAGACCTCAATATCATCGGCGCGGATGTGGTTCGGAAACAAACCGAAGAAAAGTACAAAGTCCTCAATAAATACGTCGAAACGAGTAATGTGTTTAGTCCAGCGGTAGCCGAAGAAAGACACCGTTCGCGGACGGTCGTAGTGGCTAATACCAGCAAGTCATCGGCAGCAGTCATTGCGGAAGTGAAAAAATCCAACATGGTGGTTGGAAGTGGTTATGGCCCGTTTAAAGATAGTCAGATTCGCATTGCTAACTTCCCTGCCGTTTCGCTTGAACAAGTGGAGTTGTTGATTGAAGAGCTGAAAAAATTAGAGAATTAACCCGCCGTCAGACGATAGTCAGACGGAGGAAGTGTTCGAGAGTCAGACGATTCAACAATGGCCTGACTATCGACGAATTATTAGTCTGACTATCGTCTGACTAATGTTTCATAACAACAAAAAAACGCCCTGCTAATGCGATAAAGCATCGTTGTTCGTTTTTGGAGTATCTGTAGCCGAAAATTGGGACGTATGAAGTCGAAACTTGCACGTATTGCGCTTTTTATTGGGATTTTAGTCGGAATAAATGTTATCGCAGCATTTGTGTTCTTTCGTTGGGACTTGACCCAAGAAAAACGCTATACGATTTCAGACGCCACTAAAAAACTCCTCCAAAACTTAGACCACCAAGTGGTAATTAAGGTCTATCTGACGGGCGACTTTCCCGCTGGTTTTGAACGTTTGGAACGCGCCATTCAAGAAACCCTGGAATCATTTGCTGATTATGGTGGAGGCAATGTGGCCTATCGCTTTATTGAACCCATCGAGCCCAAGCTTCAAGAAGAACTTATTGGTAAAGGTTTGATTCCGACCAATTTGTTTGCCAACGAAGAAGGAAAACGTACTGAGCGTTTGGTGTTTCCAGGCGCTGTTTTGGTATATGAAGGCAAAGAGTACCCAGTACAACTGTTGAAAGGGAATAAATCAGCGACGTCGGAAGAACAACTCAACCAATCGTACGAAGGAGTAGAGTTTGAATTGGCATCGGCGATTCGCCGATTGGCGCAAAAAGACCGCAAACGAATCGGTGTTTTGGTGGGTCATACCAAAGTGCCCCCGCCACGTTTTTCAGATTTTTTGGCCAATCTCCAACAGAATTATGACCTCTATTTCGATATTCAAAACCCTGAGAATTGGGATAAAGGCGACTTGTTGGTGATTCCCAAACCCGATACACCCTTTAGTGAAGACGAAAAATACCGCCTTGATCAGTTTGTCATGCGCGGAGGGAAATTGTTGATGTTTGCCGACGGTGCGCGCGTTGATAGCGTAAGTTTGGAGGGAACGTTTGCGCAACCATTGGATGTCAATCTCGATGATTTGTTATTCAAATACGGCTGCCGAATCAACCAGAACTTAATCAAAGATTTGAGTTGTGCCATGATTCCCCTCAACGTGGGGAACATGGGCGACAAACCGCAGATTCAGCCGATGCCGTGGCGTTTCTTTCCCTTGATTAATAATTTTGGAAAACACCCCATAGTCCGAAACTTGGATGCCCTTTATACTCGCTTCCCCAGTAGTATTGACACCATTCAGGTGGATGGCATCAAGAAAACACCATTGCTTCTGACCTCGCGTTATACACAGCTACGCAAAGCGCCCGTTTTGGTAGGTTACAACGAAGCACGTCAGCAACCCGACCCACGTGAGTACAACGCAGGTGAAAAGCCCATTGCGGTGTTGTTGGAAGGCTCGTTTTCGTCGTTGTACAATAATCGTTTGTTGCCCAGCGACCCGCGTACAAAATCGTTTGTGGGGAAAAGCAAGCCTACCCAAATGATTGTGGTATCCGATGGCGATTTGATTGTGAATGACATTGATTACAAGCGTAACGCACCGTTACCGTTGGGCTATGACCGCCTTTCGGGCAATACCTTTGCTAACCGTGATTTTGCGTTGTACGCCGTAGATTATTTAGCTGACTCTGAAGGATTAATTACGGCACGAAACAAACAAGTAACGCTGCGGCCGTTGGATAAACTGCGACTTAAAGAAGAGCGTACGCAGTGGCAACTGTTGAACTTGATAGGCCCTTTGTTATTGATTGGTGTAGTGGGCTTGGTGTGGCAATGGAATCGTAAACGTCAATACGGGAGTTAAAAATCACAGTTCCCTGCGTACCGTGTTTGCAACGGCGCGCAGGGAACAACAATAAGCTAAGCCGCGAGGTTGGGGTCTTCAACCACGTCTTTTTCGACCCGCAAATTATCAATGATAAACCGTTGGCGTTCGGGGGTGTTTTTGCCCATGTAGTACGTCAATAATTTGGGAATAGTGGTCTCTTTTTCCAAAATTACAGGTTCGAGGCGAATGTTTTCCCCAATAAACTTTCCAAACTCTTCGGGGGAGATTTCCCCAAGCCCTTTGAATCGCGTAATTTCTACCTTTTTGTTACCTCCTAGTTTTTTGAGTGCTTTTTGGCGCTCTTCGTCGCTGTAGCAATAAATCGTCTCTTTGTGATTTCGGGGATTGCGGACGCGGAAAAGTGGCGTCTGCAAAATGTATAAATGCCCGTTTCGAACCAAATCAGGGAAAAATTGCAAGAAAAATGTCAGCATCAACAAACGAATGTGCATCCCGTCCACGTCGGCATCGGTAGCAATTACGATGCGATTGAAACGTAAATTTTCCAGGCCTTCTTCGATATCTAAGGCGTGTTGAAGGAGGTTAAACTCTTCGTTTTCATACACCACTTTTTTGGTTAAACCAAAACAATTCAGTGGTTTGCCGCGCAAGCTAAATACTCCTTGGGTTTGTACATTGCGGGATTTGGTAATCGAACCACTGGCCGAGTCTCCCTCGGTAATAAACAACGTCGTTTCGTAACGGTCGTCTGATTTTACGTCAGGAAGGTGAATGCGACAATCGCGCAGTTTTTTGTTATGCAAGCTTGCCTTTTTTGCCCGTTCGTTCGCCAATTTTTTGATACCCGCCAATTCTTTCCGCTCGCGTTCGGACTGTTCAATCCGTTTTTTCAACGCTTCCTTAACCGCTGGGTTCATGTGAAGGAAATTGTCAAGTTTTGCTTTGAGAAAGTCGTTGACAAATGTACGTACGGTAGGGCTATTGGGGTCGGGAGAGATATTGCTTGAACCTAGCTTAGTTTTGGTTTGTGACTCGAAAACAGGTTCTTGCACCCGAACACTTACTGCCGCGATGATAGAAGCCCGAATGTCTTCTACGGCATAGTCTTTGCCGAAGTGGTCACGTACAGTATCAACCAGCGATTGCCGAAATGCCATCAGGTGGGTTCCGCCTTGGGTGGTATATTGACCGTTTACGAACGAGTAATATTCTTCACCGTATTGGTTGCCGTGTGTCATCGCAATCTCAATGTCCGACCCTTTGAGGTGGATAATGGGGTAGCGAATCGAATCTTCGTCGGTTTTATTACGGAGCAAGTCGAGCAAACCGTTTTGAGAAACGAATTTTTGCCCGTTATAATTGATGGTCAGGCCAGCGTTGAGATAACAGTAATTCCAAATCATGTTATCCAAAAACTGCGGGATGTAATGGTAATTTTTGAAAATAGTGTTGTCAGGCTCAAAAATCATCAAGGTGCCGTTGCGCTGATTGGTATCTTCTTCGCCCGATTCTGTTACGATTTCACCTTTGCGAAATTCGACCCATTTGGTTTTTCCTTCGCGGAACGACTGCACTTTGAAGTAGGAAGAAAGGGCGTTAACTGCCTTTGTCCCGACTCCGTTGAGTCCTACTGATTTTTGAAAAGCGCCCGAATCATACTTTCCACCCGTATTGATTTTAGAAACGCAATCCACGACTTTGCCAAGCGGAATCCCCCGTCCGTAGTCACGAACTTCAACGCGGTGTTCTGAAATTTTTATATCAATTGTTTTCCCGAAACCCATGGTATGTTCGTCGATGGAGTTATCAGCAATCTCCTTGACCAAGACGTAAATACCATCATCGGCTGCCGAGCCATCGCCGAGCTTGCCAATGTACATTCCAGGACGTAATCGGATGTGTTCTTTCCAATCGAGCGAACGAATACTGCTTTCGTCGTACTTTACTTGTTCTGCCATTAATAGTTCAAAGATTATTTGTAGCAGGCTTGTAGATAGCCTTTGGTATGATTTTACAAACTTACAATTTTAAGTCTTGAAGCACAAGTGCTGTCTTAACTCAAAAAATTTCTGACCAAATACTTGTCATATTGGGGGTGAAAGTATTTACTTTGTAAAACAAAGTTCTTTTTATTAATTTTCGTCTAAAACTTTACAGAAAAAACAAAGTAGTAACAAAACCATGAAAATATCGGAAAAATCATACAATAAGCCCAGAAAATGGCCGTAAAAAAGAAAAAAGTTTAAAAAACTAAAAAAGTTACGTTACTTTGTCGGCCAATTTGATTCTGTATAAATATTGGCTTGTCTATCGTGTTAATTTATTGTTAATCAGAATCTACCTTTTTTCTCTGAAACACATTTCATGAAGAAGTTTTTTAAAGATTTTAGCGCAGGACGCGCAGTCTTACACCTATTTTCGATTAGTTTATTAACAGCCACTTTAGTAAACGCCCAAACTCCTGCTGGTCCAGGAAGTAGTAGCTCAAGTTCAAGTTCGGCGCCTGCGCAGGGTCAAGCCCCTGCTTCTACAACGCCAGGCTCAACGGCTCCTACCACGACAACGTCGCCTACTACTACTACGGCCGACAAAGGAACTGATGCAAAGAAAAGCGCTGATCCTAAGGCTCTTATCAATCAGGTAGAAAAAGCAAATGACAAAGAAACGACAACCACTGATGCTCAGTCAAATGAAGATACAGAAGAAGCGTATCGTCAGGCTGAGTTGAATAAGATGCGTCGTAAGATTTTTGGGTACCAGCTTTTTAATAATCCAAATGTCTCATTTGCACCTTCTGATAACATCGCTACCCCCCGTGACTATACCATTGGGCCAGGGGATGAGTTGATGGCGTACATCTACGGTTACTCACAGTCGATGTTAGAACTGCCCGTTAACTCAGATGGATTTGCATTTGTGAAAGCGGTTGGTCCAGTTCAATTAAGCGGCCGCTCGATTGAGCAGGCACAAAAAGAATTAATCACTCGCCTTTCGCCTTATTACAATAATCTGGGGGCGCCAGGAAGTAGTGCAAGTACTTTTCTTCAATTGCGTTTGGGACGAATTCGTACCATTCGGGTGACAGTATTGGGTGAGGTTACTACGCCAGGAACTTACAATGTTTCGTCACTTTCGACGGCGTTGAATGCGCTCTATCTTACAGGAGGCCCTAATGAATTAGGATCATTCCGTCAGATTCAGGTGGTACGTAAGAACAAAACCGTAGCAACCCTCGATTTATACGAACTGTTGATGAACGGAACATTGAACTCGGACATTCGTTTGCAAGATAATGACATCATTCAAGTGAGTGTTTACAAAAAACGGGTAGAGATAAAAGGGAATGTAAAACGCCCAGGCTTGTATGAATTGCTCGAAAACGAAACAATGAGTAACGTTTTGAACTACGCAGGTGGCTTTACTGACAATGCTTATACGGATCGTTTGAAGCTATTAGGACTTACGGCCAAAGAGCGTCGTATTGTGGACGTGCGTTCGACGGAATATGGTACATACATTCCTAAAAATGGTGACGAGATTACGGCTGATATGTTGTTGGCGCGTTTTGAAAACATGGTCGTTATCTCAGGGCCTGTGTTTCGTCCAGGACAATATTCATTGGACCAAAATAAAACCTTGCTTCAGCTAATTAAAAGTGCCGAAGGACTTACAGGCGAAGCTTTTACGGGGCGTGTGAATGTGATTCGTACACGGGAAGACTTGTCGGTAGAAAATATTTCGTTGAATCTAGCGGATATGCTCAACGGCAAAACCCAAGATTTAATCCTTCAGCGTGAAGACCAAGTGATTATCCCTTCTAAATTTGAGCTTCGTGAAGGTGCTTTCATTAAAGTAATTGGAGAAGTAAATCAGGGTCCAGAAGTAAATTTGCCATTCAGCACCAACCTTACGTTAGAAGATGCGATCATTCGTTCGGGAGGTTTTAAAGAATCCGCATCAACATCGCAAATTGAAATAGTACGCCGCAAGCGTGATGTAAATGTACAGTCTGCCACTGCGCAAGTAGCTGATATATTCTTGTTTGACGTTAATCGCGATCTTACACTCGACGGTAACGACAGCCGTTTTATATTGGAGCCGTACGATGAAGTATTAGTACGTCCATCGTCAAACTATCAGCCGCAAACATTCGTGACTTTCAAAGGCGAAATCGTAAGCCCTGGTATATATGGTATCAAAACCAAGGATGAGAAATTGTCGGACTTACTCAAGCGTGCAGGAGGATTGACAGCACAAGCGTACGTAAATGGAGCGACGTTGTTGCGTAAAATTACACTTTCGGACGAAGAAATCGCACAACGTAACCGTGCAGTATCTGAAATTTCGGACGATGCTAAAAAAGGTCGTTTCGACGACGAAGGGGTGGTCAAAGATAAGCAAGAAGCTATTGGCATTGATTTGGGTCGTATTCTTCGTAGCCCAGGAGGCCGCGAGGATATCATCCTTCAAGATGGTGACGTGATTGACATTCCTAAACGCCTCGAAACAGTACGCTTGCAAGGAGAGCTTCTTTTCCCAACCACGGTAAAATACCGCAACGGTAATTCGTTTATGGATTATGTTTCGCAGGGAGGCGGCTTTACGCGGATGTCACTTAAACGTAAGTCGTATGTGATTTACCCTAATGGTTCAATTGACCGTACACGCAAGTTCTTGTTCTTCAATGTGTATCCAAAAGTAGAACCTGGTTCTGAAATCCATGTGCCACAACGTACACAATCAGACCTCGCAGAGGCTCAAAGAGCACTTCAATCAGTGATTGGCATTTCATCAACGGTAATGACATTAATCACTACTGTGTTGGCTTTCAGAGTATTAGGTGCAAATTAAAAAAGAATTAACTTAGAAGCTTTTATGGAACAACAAGAGCAAGTAACCCTCACGCCCAAGCTGATTTTTCAAAAAATAATAGCTACCAAAAATCTAGTTCTTAAAAATTGGTGGATTATTATATTAATTACGGCAATTGGTACGGGAATAGGATACTACATAGATGCCGAAAAAAATAAACGTCTTCAATACTTAGCTAAAATTGTTTTTAGCATCAGTGGCGCGTCTGGCGGACAAGACATGGGAGGTTTTGGAAGCCTTCTGGGAATGTCAGGTGCTGGGCAAGGTGGAGATGCGGGGTTATTTAGAGGAGAAAACCTGTTTTATGTCATCAAAACGCGCCCCGTGTTGGAAAGAGCATTGCTGTCAACGGTGACTTTGAGCAATGGCAAAAAGGAGAAGTTTGTGAATTACTACCTCGATTCGACCTATTTGCGTCAAGATGAGTGGGCAAGCTTTTTACCTGAATGGATGAATGTCCGCATCACGCACAATCGCCGCGATTCGATGACTAAGGTAGAACGTCAAGTGTTTGATGGGGTACTTTATCGGGTAAAAGACCGAGAAATTAAAATCTTGCAACCAGACATTAAGACGGCTTTTTATGACCTGACGGTGTCGATGGAAAATGAGCAGGTATCAAAAACATTTGCCGAGTTGCTGTTGACAACCATCGAAAGAGTTTACCAAGAAACCCAAACGCGTAAGTCGCGCGAGATGATGGGCATTATGCAGCGTCGGGTGGATTCACTAGGACGTGTGTTGAACCGTACTGAGAGCAGTTTAGCGCGGACTGTGGTCATCAATACCGATGCGGTTGCTCCCACGGCCAAAGTGGAAGAAGGACGCTTAACTCGAAGCAATACTTTTGTTTCTTCGCTCTATTTGGAGGCTTCGCGTAGTTTAGAAAACTTACGGATGTCGATTGTCAAAGAGGCTCCTTTATTTACCATCATCGAACCCGCAGTTTTACCACTTGAAACGCGACTATTCACCCGTGAGAACACCAAGTTTGGGGCGATGTTAGGACTCATTGTGGCAATTATCTTTGTGCTCGCTAAACAAACGTACGGCGAAGCATTGAGAGACATGAAAAATAAATAATTAAAAACAGAAAAGAAGCTTTGGGTGGGAGAAATCCTGCTCAAAGCTTTATTTTTGGTGTCAAATCTGAACGTAAAAAAACAATGGCGCATTCGGAAGAAGTAATTATTGAAGCGGGTCACGGAGCAAAAAACTACTGGCGTGACTTGTGGAAAAATCGGGAATTGTTGTTGATTCTTTCTCGTCGCGATTTATCAGTTCGCTACAAGCAAACCGTAGTGGGGGCTGGCTGGGCTGTCATTCGGCCTTTTGCAACCATGCTCGTCATGGTTTTTGTGTTTGATAAAGTAGCCAAATTCAAAGGAGATGAAGGAATCCCTTATCCGTTGATGGTCTTGGCAGGAATCACCATTTGGAACTTCTTCTCGACAACTTTTACCCAAATTAGCCACAGTATTTTGCTGAATTCTAACTTGGTGACCAAAACCTATTTCCCGCGTTTAATCATGCCATTGAGTTCGGTGGTTGTAGGGTTTGTCGATTTCATTATTTCGATTGTTCTCTACGTACTTATTGCCATTTGGTACAAACATTTTCCAAGTTGGCAACTTTTGCTTTTCCCCGCTTTTGTTCTTTTGACATTGGCGGCTTCGCTGGCTTTTGGACTATTTTTTGCCGTGATGAATGTGCGCTTCAGGGACATTGCCCAGTTGATTCCTTTTATTGTTCAAATAGGATTTTACGCCTGCCCTATCGCTTACAGTAGTAGTATGGTAGAGTCTAACCAAGGGGCTTGGTGGTATGACTTGTATTATCTCAACCCGATGGTAAGTATTATTGATGGGTTTAAGTGGTGTCTTTTGGGTGATGGCGCCTTCTTTAAAGTAAGTAGTTTGTACAGTACAATAGGTTTCACAGTAGCTGTATTGGGTATTTCGATTTACTATTTTCGTAAAGAAGAAAATTCGTTTGTTGACTACATTTGATTACTTTTGAAACTAGAACAATACCTATACGACCAATGGAGGTTATCGTTGCGGAAGATATTAGCAAAAAATATATCATAGATCACCAAAAAAAGGCTCGTAAGAATTATACATTACGAGATACTTTTTCGGAGAAATTTAAGCATTTTTTTGGCAAGGGAGAGGAAGACGAAGTCGAACACGAGGAGTTTTGGGCCTTGCGTGATGTGAATTTTAGCGTGAACCAAGGCGACCGTGTTGGTATCATTGGTCACAACGGTGCAGGCAAATCGACTTTGCTGAAAATTTTAAGCAAAATCACGGAGCCTACCAACGGTCGAGTGACCATCAAAGGACGAGTCGCTAGTTTGCTTGAAGTAGGTACTGGGTTCCACCCCGAACTTACTGGGCGCGAGAATATCTTCTTAAACGGGGCTATTTTGGGCATGAAACGCCACGAAATCAAGGCTGCGTTTGATAGCATTGTTGATTTTGCGGGAGTCGATAAGTTTTTGGATACGCCCGTAAAACGTTATTCTTCTGGAATGTATGTTCGTTTGGGCTTTGCCATTTCAGCGCACTTGAGCCCCGAAATTCTTATTATCGACGAAGTGTTGGCCGTAGGAGATGCTGATTTTCAGAAAAAATGCCTCGGTAAAATGCGTGATGTTTCGGAAAGTGGCCGTACCATTTTGTTTGTGAGTCACAACCTTGCCGCGGTGCAATCGTTGTGTAATCGTGCTTTCTATTTCGAACACGGCCGCCTCAAATTACAAGGAGATACGACACACGTAGTTAACAACTACTTGAGCCACGTTGCAAAAACTACCCTTGAGCACACTTGGGAAACGCCCGAAGAAGGCCCAGGAACCGATGATGTGCGTTTCCGTAGCATTCGAGTGAAGCCTGCGTATGCCAGTGGAAAGTTGTACATCGACGTAACGACCCCCATAAAAGTACACATTGAGTTTTGGAACATGGCCGAGCGCGCCGACCTTAACTTGAGCTTGCATCTTTATGCTTTTACTGGCGAGTGTATATTTAACGTTGGGACTACATCGCAGTCTTTTGACAAAGGTTTGGTGTCGGCAACGCTTGATATTCCTGGCAATTTTCTCAATGATGGTTCGTATGTCATATCGGTGATGGTTGTCAAAGATACCTCTACCGTTTTATACCAATTGGCCGAAGCGGTTTCGTTTGAAGTCGAAGACCACCGTGAAGGTGTGACGTGGTATGGCAAATGGCCTGGTTATGTACGCCCTCAGTTTAACTTTCAAATCAGCCAATCAGAAGTATTGGTTTAAACGGCTGGATTGTCCAAGCGAATGATTAACGTTACCAAAACATACCTTCCCGATTTTGATGAATATGTTTCTTATTTAAAACAAATCTGGGACAATTCACAGCTGACCAACAATGGCCCCTTGGCCCAGCAGTTGGAAAAAGGACTTAAAGAATACCTTGGAGTCGAGTATTTGTCTTTTTGTGGAAACGGCACCATCGTGCTTCAAATGGCATTGAAGCTACTTGAGCCTGCTGGGGAGATTATTACTACGCCTTTTTCGTACGTAGCGACTACCAACGTTATTTTGTGGGAAAACCTCAAACCCGTTTTTGTTGATATCGACCCTGCCAGCTATTGCATCAATCCCAATTTAATTGAAGCGGCTATCACCGAAAATACACGGGCGATTTTGGCCACCCACGTCTATGGCAATGCTTGCGACGTGGAGGCCATCGAAAAAATAGCCCAAAAATATAACCTCGTTGTCATCTACGACGGGGCGCATGCCTTTGGAGCTAATTATTTGGGGAAATCACTGCTATCCTACGGTGATTTTGCTACGTGTAGTTTCCACGCCACCAAATTGTTCCATACCGTAGAAGGGGGAGCAATTGTGACCAATACCCTCGAACGGCACGAAAAAATGCACTTGATGCGTGCTTTTGGGCACCGAGGAGATGACTATTTCTTTATGGGTGTCAATGGTAAAAATTCGGAAGTACACGCCGCAATGGGGCTTTGTAACTTGCCGATGGTTCCTCAATTGATTCAGGCACGGAAGGCTGTTTGTGATGTATATACAGAGCTTCTCGATTGGAGACGTTTGTCAGCACCTCAGTGGGCTGATGGATTAGAGCGTAATTACTCATACTACCCAGTAGTGTTTGAGTCAGAAGAAAAACTACTTCAGGTGAGAGACGTTTTGGCACAACATGAGATTGTACCACGCCGTTATTTTTATCCTTCGCTCAATCAGCTTCCGTTTTTAAAGGAAGCCGAAGCTTGTCCCGTGTCAGAAGATATTTCGTTGCGGGTGGTGTGTTTGCCACTTCATGCCGAGCTACCTCACGAAGATGCCCGGCGAATAGCTAAGTTGATAAACCAACATCTATAACTATGGCATTGCTTAGTTTAGTATGTTTCGGGGTATTCGTTGGATACATCGGACGGACAGCCGCTCAAATTTGTCGCCCGTCGCTTATCGACTGGTTATTAACATCGTTTCTTCTTTTTGCGAGCAGTATCATTCTCACGGGTTTTTGTTTATCCCCTTTACACCTCACCAGTGCTACATGGGCTTGGGCGTTGGGAGTATTTGTGCCTCCTACGTTGATTTGGGGTATTTTTTCAAAAATAGCCCCGCAAAAAACGCCCTTTGCACCGCTGACAATGCTGGTGCATCGGTGGCACGCGGCGCAACGCTGGTACGTGAGCGGTGGCGCTTATCTTCGTTTCTTGTTTGGAGTAATGATTCTGACCCTAGCGGTAATTGGTATCACCAACTTAATCCTTGTCTTGTTTACCGTTCCCAACGAATGGGATAGTATGACAGGCCACCTCAATCGGGCTGTGCAATACATCCAACGGGGCACGATGGCGCATTTTGGTGGAACCAATTGGAACATGGATACCTACCCTAAAAGTGTGACCACCATTCAAATTTATTCCTATTTGATAACGGGGGGCTTTGAAAACGCTTTTAAACTCATTCACCATTTATCGTACTGGATGACTGTAGTGGCCGTGTTCGGTATTGCTCAACGCGTCGGGAAAAACCGCTTGAATGCGAGTTTCTTTGTTGCTTTTGCTTTTGCCATGTTTTTGGATTTTTTAATGCAAGCCATCACGACGGAAACCGACATCGTTCTGACGGCTTACTTTAGTACGCTTTTGTATTTTTTGTTTACCTACCGCATCACGCGTGAAGACCGTTATTTATATTTGGCGGCGTTGGCGTTTGGGGTAGTTTATGGCCATAAAGTAACGTTTACGCTGTTGCTACCTTCGGTATTTGTGGTGATGGTTTATACCGTATTTTTACAAAATGCGTGGGGAGAAAAAAAAGGGCTAAAAAAAGGCTTTTTTAACTGGCAAGCCATCGGAAAGCTGGCGATTGCGATTCCACTCTGTTTTTGTATTTGGACATTGCCAACAGGCTATTTAAAAAACATTGAAGTATTTGGCCACCCCATTGGCCCACCTACTTCCCTCAAGCACCAGTCCATTGAGCGAGCGACTTCCAATGGAGGCTTTCGGAATTTATTTGAACAAGGTTCGCGAAACGCGGTGCGCTATGCCTACGATTTTGTCAATTTAGACGGTATTCGCAATGTGGAGATAGGCCAAAAAGCCAACCGCGTTATGCGTAAGCCGCTCGTTTATTTGGAAGATAAACTGAAGATGCGCTTGGACGAAACGACCGAATTTTCGATTGTTCCTTTTACGTTTGAACGCCGTTTTGAGTTTATTAACGGAAATCCTTATTGGGGCATCTTCGGTTTTGCGTTGGTATTTCCTTTGCTATTTTTGGTACTGATTGGCCTAGTGCGTTCACCTGCGCATTGGTTTTTGGCTATTGCGTTGCTGTTGCACTTTGCCGCTTTATCCTATTCTGCACCTTACGATCCTTGGAAAGGACGTTATTTTCAGGAAACAGGAGTACTGGGCGTGCTATTTTTGACGCTGTTGTTTAGCCACAAATATAGCCTTGAAAAATCGGGGTACTCGTGGGCGCTTAAAACGTATGTAGGTATAGTGACGGTATTGGGCTGTATTTCGGCCTTGTTAGCGGTATTTTTGAACGTGCGCTGTTTGCCCTTTGATGCACTTGGGCATAAGTCGGCATTTAAGACCGAACGGATTGAATTGATGACCTTTGCCCGTCCTGATATTACCAAAGCTTACCAGAAGTTTGACCAAATGGTGCCCGACTCCGCCACTGTGGCCTTGGGTACTATCAACGATGACTTTGAATATCCGTTGTACGGTAAGCACCTTTCGCGGCGCTTGATTACAATCAATCCTTTTGAAAAAGGCGTTCAACCCATTCCTGAGGAAGCCGATTACCTGTTTTTCTCAAAAAATGTCATTCCTCCGCTTCCGACCGATATTCGTTTGGGGACAGACACAACCATGAAAGACCTGATTGTGCCAGGAGAAGATTACTACCTAAGAAAATTGAAATAAACCAACTTCTCGAAAGTTTTGTACTTTCGAGAAGTTCGCCCTCTACACCTGCGTACCTCTTTTATTTATCATTCTAAAAACGATTAATCTATGCGTCTTGCCATTATGCAACCTTATTTTATGCCGTACATCGGGTACTTACAACTGATGAATGCCGTGGATAAGTTTGTGCTGTACGATGACGTAAACTACATCAATAAAGGCTGGATAAATCGGAATCGTATCTTGGTTAACGGGCAAGAGTATTTGTTCACGATTCCGCTCAAAGAGGCCAGCCAAAACAAACTTATCAACGAGATTTATCTTTCAAATGACCCAAAATGGAAAGGTAAATTGTTGAAAACTATCGAGCAAGGGTATAAAAAAGCGCCATTTTATTTAACGGCCTTTGAGGTAACGGAAAAAATTATCAATTTCGATGCTGAGAAATTGAGCGACTGGATTGCGGCGGGTTTTGGGGTTTTGGCAGACCACTTGTCGATTAAAACGGAAATTGTACCTAGTTCGGCGATTTACCAAAATACGCACCTGAAAGCACAAGAACGAATCTTAGACATTTGTTTGCAGGAAAAAGCGCAGCATTACATCAATCCGATTGGTGGTATGGAGCTCTATGACAAAACGGTGTTTGAAGACAAAGGAATTCGGCTCAATTTTATAAAATCAAAACCCCTAGGGTATGCTCAATTTAAAAATGAGTTTGTACCTTGGTTATCAATCATTGATATTTTAATGTTCAATGAAGTAGTTGACATTCAGCAGTTTTTAAACGAATACGAACTGGTATAATCTTATGGCAAAAGTGGTCATCTTTGGTGTTCTTGACACCGCAGAACTAGCTCATTTTTATTTAACGCACGATTCCGACCACGAAGTGGTGGCATTTACGGTCAATCAAGAATACCTAAAAGAAACCGAATTTAAGGGGTTACCTATTGTGCCATTTGAGGAGGTAGAAAAGTTTTACTCACCGTCGGAGTTTAAGTTTTTTGCGCCGATGACGGGGCGAAAAATGAACAAAAATCGAGAAAAAGTTTATCTCGAAGCCAAGGCCAAAGGATATGAGTTTATTACCTATATCAGCTCAAAAGCGACGTGGTTTGGCAACGAAATCGGCGAAAATTGCTTTATTCTTGAAGATAATACCATTCAGCCTTTTACCAAAATAGGCAATAATTGTGTGCTTTGGAGTGGCAACCACATCGGTCACCACGGAATTATCAAAGACCACGTATTTTTTACTTCGCACGTCGTGCTTTCGGGGCATTGTGTGGTAGAATCTTACTCGTTTTTTGGAGTAAACGCGACCATTCGTGATTATACGACCATTGCCGAAGGTACCCTAGTCGCTATGTCGGCTTCTATCACCAAAAATACCGAGGCTTGGGGCGTTTATATGGGTAGCCCTGCCGAAAAAAGACCGATTCCAAGCTATAAAGTATATTAAAAATAGCAGTCAGCGGTTAGCAATCAGCCGTCAGCACTACTGGCGGCTGATTGCTAACCGCTAGTAGCTGTCTGCTGACCGCTGAATATGGACGTTTCGATTATTATCATTCATTATAAAACACTCAAACTAACTACCGACTGTATTCGGTCAATTTATACGCATACCAAAGGCGTTAGTTTTGAAGTGATTGTGGTTGACAACGACTCCCAAGACGGAGCTGATGCCATCATTACCAAAGAATTTCCTGAAGTTCAGTGGCTGCAAATGGGCTATAATGCAGGTTTTTCAAGGGCCAACAACAAAGGCATACGGGCATCGAAAGGTAGATATTATCTTCTGTTGAACTCCGATACTGAGTTTTTGGATGATATTCTGACCAAGTGTGTAACGCGGCTCGATAGCCAACCCGAAACGGCCGCTTGCGGGGGCGTACAAATGTTTTCGGATGGTACGCCACGCCCTTTTTACCGCAGTTTAGCAATCTTCAAACGGACTTTATACGTAATGCCCCCTGGGCGTATTTTTCAACGTATTCTCGAAAAACTCATTCCAGAAACGCATTACGACGACCCCGATCAGGTGGATTGGGTACCTGCGGCCTTTTTATTGGTAAAACGCGAGGTAGTTGCCAAGGCGGGTTTGTTGGATGAAGACTTCTTTTTATACGGCGAGGATGTCGAATGGAACTGCCGACTTGGGCGCGTAGGCAAGCTCAAAGTGTTTGAAGACTGTGGGTATATTCACCACGAATGGGGGAGTAACCCCAAACGGAAAGAGGTCTTGATTACGATTATCAATCGTTTTTATCCCCAAATCCAGCTTTCCAACTTGGTGTGGATACGTAAAGAGTTTGGGATTGGCCGTTTTTTGGGGCTAATGCTCAATTATTATTTGATGATTCCCATTTATTTTGGCTGGAAAATAGCCCTCAACATCTCCAAGTTTCGCAATCCGTTTGGAGAATTGGAGCAACAAAAAGACTTTACCCGTAAAGTGTGGTTATTTTCTACCTATTTTTGGAAAATCATTCGTAACAAACCCTATTTCTACAAGCTCGATCCAAAGAGCCACGTCTAAGGCATGAAGATTTTATTTTTTACACCGACAGGAGCGCGGACGGGTTCAGAGATGGTTCTTTGGTACATGATTAAACACCTATCGGGGAGTGACATCAAAACCGCTGTTTACTCGCGACAAGCGGGGGAGTTGTTTGCCAAACACTCACCTGCCGACGCTACCTATCTCCATAAATTTCACCGTGGGCTGCCGTACTATTCTGTAGAGGCGGTATATCACAAAATCGTTGGACTGACCCCCGAGGAGAGTTATATCAAACGGATTCATAACGAGTTTAAGCCTGATTTGTGGTACTTTAACACCATGACCATGCCGCAGTTTGCCAAACTCGCGCGCAAGCTTAACGTGCCTTATGTAGTACACGTACACGAGTTGTGGGAAACGTACGACATGGTGCGCGCTGATTCGTTTTCGGAGATGCTTACCCATGCTAAAGCGTCGATTGGGTGCTCTAGCGTGGTGGCAGAACAGTTGGAACGAATGGGTACGCCCAACGTAAAATTGCTACACTCATTTATTGATACCGAAAAAATTACCCTCAAAAAAGACCCTGCCGTACTGAGAAAAGAACTTGGTTTGCCAAGCGATGCCTTTGTGTGGTTGATGTCAGGGACGATGTGTATGCGCAAGGGCTACGACATGATTCCTGATATTTTGGCGCAATTGCCCAAAAATGCCTACATCGTGTGGTTGGGAAGCAAGAGCGACTACGGCATTTCGTACTACCTCGAACAGCGCGTTCAGCGTGAAGGCTTAAATTTTTTGGCCTTAGGTTCAAAAGGAGGACAAGATTATTACGATTACCTCAATATCTGCGATGGGTTTGTGCTTACTTCCCGCGAAGATCCTTTTCCGTTGGTGATGATAGAGTCGGCATACCTGCAAAAACCCGTCGTTGGGTTTAACTCAGGTGGCATTAGTGAGTTTGTGCAAAAAGGAATGGGCGAAGTGGCTCCCGCTTTTGACATTCCGAAGTTAGCACAAATTATGCAGGACGTTATGAATGGTAAACTTTCGATTGACAAAGAAGCCCTGCGCAATCGAGCCATGGAGTTTGATATTCATAACCAGCTCGATTATTGGAAACAGTTTTTTGCGACACTTTAAAACCTTCCCGAAAGTTTTAAACTTTCGGGAAGGTATCAGGTCTAAACAATGAAAAAAATTCTCTTCATAAGCCACGACGCAAACCGAGCAGGGGGGCAGATTGTCTTGTTGCAGTTGCTACGACAATTGAAGCAACAGGGACTACCCATGCACTTATTGCTTTGTAGTGATGGCCCGTTGGAGGAGGAGTTTCGGGAAGTAGTACCCACTACGCGCTTGCCTCGATTGGGAGATATTCATTTTTCGCCCTTAGTAACCAAAATGTTACGCTTGGTTGGCTGGGAAGAACGCATTAAGCACCGAGTATTAGCCAAACGTTGGACGCAGTTTCGGGCCGAGATGGAAGCCCAAAGTTTCGGATTGATTTTTGCCAATACTATTGCAGCGGCCGCAGCTTATCGACACCTGAGTTTTTTATCTGTGCCTACCGTCTTATTTGCACACGAACTGGAAATGTCCATCAAAAAATATAGTCATCCCGACGACATGGCGCATTTGATGGCCAACACCAATCACCTGATTGTCGTGTCGAAAGCCGTTGCTAATTATTTCAAAGCTACCTATCAGTACCCCGACGCCCAAATTAGTACGTTTCAAATTATTGATACGCCGTTAATTCTTCAAAAAATAGAAGATAGTCGAAAAACAAATATTCGGAAAGTACTGGGGCTTCCCGCCGATGCGGTGCTAGTGGGAGGATGTGGCCATGCCGAATGGCGAAAAGGCAACGACATCTTTATGATGGTAGCCCAGCAAGTCATTCAACATTTTGGCAAACGACCCGTGTATTTTGTGTGGGTAGGGATGCGCGAAGACTCCGAATTGTACGAAGTACAGCGCTTTGACGCCGAACGCATGGGGTTGTCTGAGCGCATCATTCACGTTGGACTAACATCGGAAGTATTTCAGTATTTGAGCCAATTCGACGTATTTACGCTAACCTCCCGCGAAGACCCGTACCCTTTGGTGGTATTGGAAACAGCTTTGGCCGAACGTCCTATCGTATGTTTTGATAAAAGTGGCGGTGCTCCCGAATTGGTAGAAGAAGATGCAGGCTTTGTGGTGCCCTATTTAGATGTAGCAGCCATGAGTAAGGCGGTAATTACACTCATCGAAAACCCAGATTTACGCCGTCAGCAAGGGAAACGAGGTAAGGAAAAGGTATTGGAACGGCACGCAACCGATGCCAGCGTAGCCAAAGTAGTAGAAACCATTCGTCGCTTAAACCCCTAACATTTGTGGATTAGACGACGGAATAGTTGGCATTTACCCGTGTAGGTCAGATATTTGCACATTGATTAGCACGATAGCACCCAAACAATGACATTAGCTTTTACGCTGTGTTCGATTAACTACTTGGCTCAGGCACGTACCTTGGGCGATTCGTTAAAAAGAACCAACCCTCATATTCGTTTTATCATCGGATTGGTCGATCGCTTGGACGTAGCCCAAGTACCAGAAGATAAACTCCCAGATTTTGAGCTTTTAGAGTTGCATCGCATAGGTGTCGATGGCCTAGATCAGATGTGCGAGCATTATAACATCACCGAACTTAACACGGCTGTAAAGCCTTATTTTATCCGCTATTTTTTTGAAAAGGTGCCGCAGGTGCGAAATGTGATTTATTTCGACCCCGATATTATTGTCTATCAGCCTTTGATTCAGCTCGAAAATTTGCTCGAAGTCAATGATATTGTCGTAACGCCTCACCTTGCCACTCCCATTGACGACCAGCTGACTCCTAACGAACTTCACCACCTCAATACGGGCGTGTATAACCTTGGTTTTATTGCTTTACACAAAAGTATTGAAGCCGTGGAGTTTGTGAAATGGTGGGAAGAAAAGCTTTTCGATGAATGTAAAATTGATCTTTGCAACGGACTGTTTGTTGACCAAAATTGGGTCAATTTCGCTCCTGTTTTTTGGAACAATATCCACGTCGAAAAGCACCCAGGATGGAATGCCGCCTACTGGAATATGCACGAACGGCGTTTTTTCCAAAATGAAGGAGAGCATTGGGTGAATGATAACCAGCCCGTTGTGTTTTTTCACTACAGTGGTTATGACCCTGCCAAGCCGAGTGTCGTATCAAAATACCAAGACCGATTTGATTTTAAAAAACGTCCTGATTTGAACCCTTTGTTTGATTACTATCGGGAAGAATTGCTCCGAAATCACAATGCCTACTACCGACAGTTTCCTTGTTTTTATATCAAAAAAGAGCCTGTTTATAAATACCAGCGCGTTCGCCAGTTACTAATTAAACCGCTGGAAGCCGCTTTGCGATTGTTGAGCTAAGACTTTCCAGCCCGACCTTCCCGAAAGTTTTGAACTTTCGGGAAGGTTCTATAAAGACTTTCCAAGCTTAATTTACGCTAGAAGAAGAAATTTGGAAAGTCTCGAAGAAGGTTACAAAATAAAATACCTGTTGAATCAAAATTCTTCTGTTCGATTGAAAACGATTGTTTTTACTGTTTGTACTCCTGACCAATATCCTTTTGTGAAAGTATTGGCCGAAAGTCTTCCTGCTCATGTTTCTTTTAAAATTGGAACCGTCGCAGGAACGTTGGAAAAGGGAGTTTCATTCGCTGACTTGGGACGTAGCGAAGTAGTATCGATGCAACAACGCTACGATGCCACGGCACTTGCCGCAGCGAGCAAGCCTTTTTTTGCCGATTATTTTTTGCAAAAAGAGCAAGCAGATGCAATTGTTTACTTTGATCCAACCATGTGGTGGTTAGGGGATTGGGCAGAAGTAGAAGCCCAGCTTCAAAACTATGATGTGGTGTTGACACCGCGTTTGACGCGTACTTTTGGTCAGTCTTCGTACGGTGATGAAAAGCTGTTTTTGAATACAGGAATGTATGACGCAGGATTTTGGGCTATGAAATCGACAAGCAACACGCGAAGGTTGCTAAAATGGTGGCAAGAGCGCATGGCTGATCGTGCTTATTTTGATGTATGTAATGGCATGAATCACGACCAGCTTTGGCTTAACTACATCCCCATTTATTTTGATAAGGTTAAGTTAAACAAAAACCTAGGTTGGAATGTCGCTTTGCACAACCTGCACGAACGAATCGTCACTTCGACGCCCAATGGCTGGCGAGTTAACCAAGAAACGCCATTGGTATTTTTTAATTTTAGAGAAAGTCTTTCCAGTAACATTGTAAACCAGTATTCGGGAGCATTGGCGTTGCAAAAAGCGTATCTCCAGCGCGTTCAATCGCACGGAGGAGTGCCAGCGGTTCCTTTTTCGGTGCGGACACAACTTCGCCCAACGGTGCCTGGGTGGAAACAATCGCTCCGACAAAGTATTCAATCCATGATTGATTCGATTCGGTACTTTCCACTTTACCATAAAATCGACCAGTAACTCAAACTGTTAACCCTTTTTTTGTACTTTTGCGGGAAATCTCCGCAAAATGCGGTTCGTTTTTTATCGGTAATGCGTACTGCATGAAAATTTTATATGACCACCAGACTTTCACTGGCTCCCAGTATGGAGGTATTTCGCGGTATTTCTTTGAGTTAATGAACGCTTTTTGGGAACGAAAAGATGTTGATTTTGAGCTCTCTTTAAAGTTTTCTAACAACGAATACTTACGCAATGTGCCCTACGCTCATCCTTGGGGCTACGCACGTTTGGCAAATAATTTCAGGGCTAATCAAGCCTTTTCGCTGGTTAACCGTCTTTTTAGTTCTACCAAGCTAAACGCGGGCGATTTTGATATTTTTCACCCCACTTACTATCATTCTTATTTTTTGGATAAAATAGGGAAAAAACCGCTTGTTATTACGTTTCATGATGCGCTAAGTGAAAAGTACGGAAAGCAATTTCCAGTGCTTGGAGAAGGGCTTACCGAATTAAAACAACGCTTGCTTACGCGTGCAGATGTGGTTATTTCGGTTTCGGAAGCGACCAAGCGTAGTATTTTAGAGCATTTTAGCATCGACGAAGCCAAGGTCAAAGTCGTACCATTGGGGAATTATTTTGAACGGCCTACGGCCAATCATTCGCTGGTACTGACCTTGCCCGACCGCTTTGTACTTTTTGTAGGTAAACGCGATTTTTATAAAAACTTCGACCGCTTTTTTGAGTCGGTGGCGCCATTGTTAAAAAACGACAAAGATTTACACTTGATTTGTGCGGGGGGAGGAGGGTTCTCTCCCGAAGAAAAGCAAGTGATTGCGGAGCAAGGGTTGCAAAGTCGCGTGATTTACCAACCGATTATCGACGACATGACCCTGATTCAGCTGTACGAAGAAGCGCAGGTATTTGTGTTTCCTTCGTTGATGGAAGGGTTTGGGCTACCCATTTTGGAAGCCATGAGCTGTGGTTGCCCCGTAGCTGCTACCACAGGGACATCGTTTGATGAAATTGCGCAAGATGCAGCGGTCTATTTTGAAGCAGAAAACAAAGAGTCGATACGTGCAGCGGTAGAAAAGGTGGTCTATGATGAAACCCTCCAGCAAACCATGCGTCAGCGAGGCTATGAACGTGTTCCGTTGTTCAGGGCCGAAACCACCGCCGAGAAAACATTAGAAGTATATAAAGCATTGGTATAACGCATGATGACAATTCCCGAACGTACGCTTATTTACGACCGAGACATCAGCGGGCACCATTTGGATTATTTGCAGTTTTTGGTAGAATACCTCAAAAAAATGCCTGAAACTGTTCGTAGTCAATTTGTTTTTGTGCTCCACGAAGGAGCAAAAGCGCGATTTGGTAAAGACGAGAAGTACGTCCAGTTTCGTTATATTCCAGAGAAACAATTAGAGGCATTCATGGTGCTAACGAGCGTATTGCGCCGTGCTTCTGCCGAAATGAACTATCTGACGAGTTTGGTCAACGAATACAAAGCGAATCGCATTATTTTTATGCATATCGACGCCTTTCAGTACGAGGTTGGGCGTGGGGCAATTCGGCGATTAGGGATTAAGTTGTCAGGCTTGCTGTTTCTGCCTTTTCGCAAAGACTACGAAGATGGTTCGAGCCTCAAAGCAAAGGTTCGCCGTGACTTGCGTGGGTTACGAAAAGGATTGCAAATCAATTGGATGTTGCGTAATCCGAATTTGGAGAAAATATTTTTTCTAAATGATAAGCAAGGAGTAAAAGAATACAACCAACATTTTGGGCAACGTTTCGATTTTTTACCTGACCCCATCGAAGTGGGGCAAATGGCGGAGCAATCGGTCGAAATCCTTAAAAACGAGTACGGAGTGGAGGCTGCTCGCCGCGTGTTTTTAATTTATGGGCATTTATCTGCCCGAAAAAATGTACCGCACATTCTTGAAGGGCTGAAGCAAATTCCTACCGAAGAGCGTCAAAAAATGTGTTTTTTGATATGCGGTGAACCAGAAAAGGGGTATGAGAATACCTTGTTTACGGCCATTCATGAAGCCGAAATACACTACCCCGAAATTCAGTTTGTAAAGCATTTTCGGTTTTTTGATCCACACAGTACCAATGAAGTGTTTAAAATCGTGGATGTGGTCTTAGTACCTTACATCAATTTTTATAGTTCGAGTAATATTTTAGGGTTAGCAGCTAAGTACAGTAAGCCTTTGATTGCCTCCAATTTGGGGGTCATGGAAGGCTTGGTGACAAACTATAAACTGGGGGTAACAGTCCCTCCGCACCGTCCCGAAGCCATAGGGGAGGCGATGCATCGTTATTTACACCTAAATCAGATTGACATAGACGGTAAGCCCTATCTGCAAGACCATTCTGCGGAGGTTTTCTGTCAGAAGTTATTATTTTGATGAAAACAAATAGGAATGTTTTCCTTCTGGCAACGGCCTCGCTGGTGTTGCTGTGGGTTGTGTTGGAGCTGACGGGCCGCGTTGCCCTCGCCGTGGTGATGAAGTATCCTTTCTGGAAACCTGCTGATAAGTTCTATCCCGAACTGGTCAAGATTCAGAAAGAAAACATTTCGCAACAAGACGATACGTTCGACTTGTTGATTTTGGGTGGCTCGGCGGTGAGTTTAGAGTTCGGACTACCTATTAATAAAACACTGGATTCGTTGTTGAAACAGACAGCAAAAGGTCAAAAAGTTCGCATTTTCAATGCCGCGACTCCAGCACATACCTCGTTGGATAACCTCAATAAGTACCGAATGTTGGGTAAACAGCGGTTCGATTTGGTGATTTACTACGAGGCCATCAACGAAACCCGTGCGAATAATATTCCGAGCCAACTTTTTTCGGACGATTATCGGCACGTGATGTGGTATTACGACTTGGCGCTTATCAAACAACACCCCGAGGTCAATTGGACGGTGTTGCCGTTTATTACCCATAAAGGGTTTAACTTGCTGTTAGACAAGTTAAAAGGAAAGAAATTTTTAGAATTAAATACAGTTAATCCAGATTTGGTTCAATATGGCAAAGAAATAAAAACGGGCAAACCGTACCGCGCCAATATTGAACAAATTATACTGGAGGCACGCAAGAGAAACGAAAAGCTGGTGTTGATGACCTATGCTTTGTACGTGCCTCCAAGTGTGATTGGGAACGGTGGATACACCGACTACCGCGATTTTGCCAAGTGCCCTTACCCATCTCCCTTGTGGCTTTGGGGAGATCCTGTAAATGTCGATACGGGCGTCAAGGCGCACAATGCCATTTTGCGGAAGTTGGCAGCCCAGTATGGTACCTATTTTGTGGATATGGACCAGCTTTTACCCCGTCAAAAGGACTATTATTGTGATTTGTGCCATTTGACTGAAAAAGGAGGAAGTGAGTTTGCGACGTTGGTAGTTCAGTATTTGTCCAAAGAACAGTTGATTCCGATGGCGGTAAATCAATGAATTAAAAACCAAAATTTCACTTTGAAATACAAAGTGAATGATTTTACTTTGTAACACAAAGTAAAAAAGGACGATATAAGAACCATGCATCAACGACTAGCAACACTGGATACATTTAGGGGAGTGGCAGCACTGGCAGTGGTGCTTTTTCACCTGACATTGCACCAGTATGATGCTCCTTTTCATTTGAATTGGGGCGCAACGGGCGTCGATTTGTTTTTTATTATCAGTGGTTTTGTTATTTTTTTGACCCTCAACAAAACCCAAAGTGTACTTGACTTTGTGGTAGCTCGGTTTTCACGATTGTACCCTGTGTATTGGGCAGCAGTGACCCTTACAGCACTTTTTATGGCCATTGGGAGTTGGTTAGGGTACAGCCAAATCAGCTTGGGGGAGTACATTGCCAACATGACTATGTTTCAATATTACTTCGGTATCAGGGACTTAGACGGGTCATATTGGACATTGATTGTCGAAATGCTTTTTTACGGCGTGATGCTTTTGGGGCTTTGGCTCAATCAGCTAGAGCGATTGGAGTGGTATGGGCTGGGGCTGGTAATGGTTCAAATTATCCTCCACGGATGGGTACGGGTTGCAGCTCCTAGTGTTTATGAAGTCACATTGAAAGGGTTTCCGTTGATGAATCATTTTCAGCTTTTTTGGGCGGGTATCTTGTTTTACAAAATGTTCACCCAAGGATATGACAGATGGAGGTTAGTGGGAATAGCAATTGCCTACGGAGTTACGCTATATTTGTACGATAAAACGGGGCGTAGCAACCTATTTCTGAGTTTTTGGGAATATAGTGGTACTACCACGGTCTATTTTGTACTCTTTTTTTTGTTTGTGAGTCATAAGTTAGAGTGGATTAATAACCGCGTCACGCTTTACTTAGGAACAATTTCATACAGTCTGTACGTGATTCACCATTATTTTACGGTAGGGGTAATCACAGTATTAAAAGATAAATTTGGGTGGTCGTTTGTACAAGCGAGTACCATAGCTTTGGCCGCAGCGTTCGTGTTGGCTACGGCCATTACCTATTTTATTGAAAAGCCTTCGTTGCAGTACTTACGTTTGTGGTACAAAAACAGAAAGGCATCGTATCAAACACTTTAATAGTAGTTACTTGTGAATCAAAAGCTTAGTGTCATCATTCCAGCCTACAACGAAGAAAAAACGATTCAAACAGTATTGAAGGCTGTTGCATCTGTAGAGTTGATTGGAGGTTTTGAAAAAGAAATAATTGTGGTCAATGACTGTTCAAAAGACGGTACCGAAGCCCAGATTTTGGCGTTTAAGGCCAACAATCCACAGGTAGAATTGGCCTACTTCAAACACGAGGTAAACCAAGGAAAAGGCGCGGCGCTGCATACAGGAATTCGCCGAGCTACTGGAACGTATTTGGTGATTCAGGATGCGGACTTAGAGTATGACCCTCAGGAGTTCAATATTTTGCTTCAACCCATCGTGGATGGTCACGCTGATGTGGTCTTTGGGTCGCGTTTTATGGGGGGGAAAGCGCACCGAATTTTGTTTTTCTGGCATTCCATCGGCAACAAAATTCTGACATTTGGAAGCAATATGTTTAGCAACCTCAACCTGACCGATATGGAAACCTGCTACAAGCTGTTCCGTACCGACATGATTCAAGGGTTATCTTTAGAGGAAAAACGCTTTGGTTTTGAACCAGAAGTCACGGCCAAAATTTCGCGCATTCCGAATATCCGTATTTATGAAGTGGGAGTTTCTTATTACGGAAGAACGTATGCCGAAGGCAAAAAAATTAACTGGAAAGACGGCTTTAGGGCAATTTATTGTATTTTAAGATACGGCTTGTTTAAATAACAACAGCTATGTTAGACGATTTTAAATACTACCGTCAGGCACTAGGAGTAAACATGCTCTGGAACTCATACCCCATCGTATTTATCTTGCGCGATGGATTTGGGGTAGGGCCTAGTGGAAGTACCTTTACCATTTTATATTGGGGGCTGGGCTTATTGCTACTGATGCCTATCAATATCTTTCGTACTATTTACCTCCCAAACCGAATGTTGTTCGCATGTTGGTTTGGATTTATTGTATTGGGGTGGTTGTATTGGAAATACTATCCGAGTATGAATGGCGAGCCCGAAAGACTCCGCGAAACACTGACGTACATTATCCCGCTGCTTTTTCTGTTTGCCTCCATGTACTATCCCAATAATAAAGTCCATATCATTTTGATTGTCATGGTCTTTTATTCTTTGTTGGCTAGTACGGGGCTTCTGTATAGTCTCACCCGTGACCCGCACTGGACTTTTGGCGAACGGGCTGCGATTAAGTTTGCCGCAAACACCCAAAATAGTAACCCGCATGCCTACGCCAACAATGCCCTCTGTGGTATTCTGGCATCGTTTATCGTGGCTGCTCGGACAAAAAGTGTTCTGATTAAAATATTCTATTACCTCGTGGCCGTGTTTTCAGTAGGTGTATTGATTTTGGCACGTACCAATACCAGTTTGATTGCATTGGGTGTGATGTTAGTTATTTATTTGACTTTCCACGGAAAAAGCGTCGTTAAGTCGATATTTCAAGTTCGGACGTTAGCCTTAGTGGCAGCTGTGTACGGAATTGTCGTCTTTTTATTATCACAATTTGCCTTTGCCTCCTATGCCCTTGAAGTGTATTTACAAGCCTTTATTTCTCGTTTTGGGAAGGTGATTTATACCGTCACTGGGGTAGAGGTAGATCAGGCATCAGCAGAAATTGATTATTCTTCAGTAAACCGTGTGTATAGTTTTAGGTACGTTTTTGAAGAATTTTTAGGTGAAGGCTCTCTCGGACTCATTCTTTTTGGGGAAGGTTATAAGTCTCAATTTTTTGACGTCCCAGCACTCGAGGCCCTTGTAAATCAGGGTGTTTTAGGGTTTATTCTCTTCAATAGCTTTTTCTTTGTAATGGGAATTATTGCGGTACAGCAATTCTTTAAACCTGCCAACGACCTTTCGTTGTTCATGGCTTATTTTTCCATTATCGTCCTGATTGCGTTATTTTCGGGGGCGCGCCCAATCGACTTGAGTATGTGGTTGGTCTATGTTTTTTACATCCGATTCTTCGGAATTTATTCAAGCGATTCATCCACCAAACCCCTTCAACCCCAACCTGCCTAAGGTAGAATTTTGTTTTTCATGGTTCTTTTCAACAAAATATTGGCCAGTCGATGGTTGCTTGGGGTACTACTGATTGCATTTACGATAAGTGGTTTTTGGGTTGCATTGGTATTGGGAGAAGACCCAGGGTTTGGTTTATCGGTATGGAACGATATGGCCAATGGTGGACCATTGAATCAATTGGCCATTCCGTCGCCGACTGACATTGCACAGCATAAAGAGTTGTTTCTAACGTGGTGGAGTCCAGGGCAATATGCTGTTCCTGGTGTAATGAGTCAATTGTTGGGCATTTCTACGGGTACGGCCAGTATTTGGGTAACGCTTTTGTTTTCGGTGATTGGATTGGTCGGCTGGTATTTTGTCTATCGGGAGTTGGGTTTCGACGAACTTGTCATTGGGCTCTGCTTGTTTTTGATAGCAACTTCTCGCTTGTTTACCATCAATTTTCTGAATTACACGGGCGGTGAATTGCTGCTATTTGGAAGTCAATCTTGGACCATTTGGTATTATCTTAAGTATCGCTCCGCTCCGTTGAAGCTTTTTGTGGGGCTGTTGTTGCTTTCGTTGGTTAGCTTTTTCTTAAAGTCGGCCTATACCATTGGCTTTGCCGCGCTGGGCGGGTGCGCAGGACTTGCTTTTTTGGCAGACCTTGCCAAAACCCGAAAATTATTTACCCCGAGTTTGGTGACTGCACTGGTCGTAGGGCTATGCATCGTTTGCTATTTAGGAATTACGCAGTTTGGGTTTGTCGCTTTAGGAACAAGCCCGATTACGAGTACAAGCCAACCGTTTAAAATGGTTTGGGCTTCTTTTGAAACGCTTACCTATCCGCTGACCCACTGGTTTAGTATTGCCGAAATCTACCCTCAATTACTTCAACGCACGAGTTTTCCGCTTTGGGGGCATGGTTTGTATTATCTACTGCTATTGGTAGGTTTTGTGGCAATGATTCGAGTTACCTTGGAGACGCGCTATGTGGCGGCTAGAGCGGTATTTGCGGGGTTTTATGTCGTGTATTGCGGCGTTTTTTTATTGTTATACAACAAAGGCGCCGATATATCTATCGAATATCGCCATACCAAAGTCGTGGCGTATCTATTTTTGCCTTTGCTGGTGGTGGCGCTCCAACAACCGATTGCTACTTCATACCGAGCTGGCGTTTTATGGTTATTATTGATTCTGAATACGGGCTACGGCCTCAGTACGTTTGTGTTGAAGAAAATAGAAATTACGCATGAATCGGCGACTGGAACGTCAGGATTTGCTCTACGCCATGCTTCGAACGAAGACCTTGCCTTTATTCATTCGGTCGATAAACCAGAGAATATCCTGTATTTTACGTCGGGTTCTATGAATGTCGATGCGATTCATGCCCGCAAACTGGTAGGAAGCATTGATTACAAATTTGCGAAGGGGTGTGGCTTTATTTTTGACAAATACGAAGGCAAAGCGGGTAATATCTATGCGTTTGTTCATGAAGCGTACGAACAGCTTCCCAGCAACCCGTCGCTCAAAGCTCAGTTTCCTGGTTATACATTCCGTTTGGTGAAACAAACGAAACGATTTAAGATTTACGAAGGGCTATAAAAGGCTCGTTTAAATACACTACAATGAAGAAAAATTGGCGCAAGTATGGATTAATTTTGGTGGCTTTGTTGGGGCTGTCTGAGTTGATTTTGCGCTTTGGTTTTGGCTTTTGCAATGCACCACTTTACATCGAAGATCCTGATTTTGAGTACGTTTTTGCCCCAAATCAGTACCGATTTCGTTTCCGAAACGTGGTAAAAACAAACGAGTTTTCGATGCGGAGTGAGCCAATAAATCCTACTGACACAACGGTCGTTTTGCTGATTGGCGACTCTGTTATCAATGGCGGAAATCCTACAAGCCACGATGATTTGGCTTCAACACTATTAGAAAAACAGTTTACAGAACACTACCATCAGCCCGTTCGGGTGCTGAACGTTTCGGCGGGCTCGTGGGGGCCTGACAACGCTTTTGCGTTTTTGAAAAAGAAAGGTTTCTTTGGGGCTGATGTTATCGGTTTGGTGACAAGTAGCCACGACGCTTACGACAATATGAGCCATCATAAGTTGGTGGGTGAAAATCCGAATTACCCCGACAAACAATACAAAGTGGCCTTGTACGAGTTTTGGCACCGCTACATTTACACGTTGTTTATTTATCATTACGTCGAAGCTCCGTTAAAAGAGTGGTTAGCGCCTGCTACCCAACACGCGCCCAACGACGTGATTCATAAATTTGGAACGACCTTTAATACGGGTTACCAACAATTGGCTGATACGACCAAAGCCATGGGGATTCCATTTTTCATGTACTTGCACCCTGAGCTACCCGAAATTGCCCAAAATCGTTACGATAGTCAAGGAGAGGAAATTTTGGCTTTTGCCCGCAAAAATCACATTCCTGTGATTGATGAACTTAAATTGCATCCGCCCAAAGACCTTTTCCGTAATCCTGATTTTGACAGTATTCACTATAATGCTAAGGGACAAGCGTTTATGGCGAAACATTTGTACCCTGTTTTGAAACAATACCTCGACGCTTATTTTGCCCAACATGCGCGTTCTCATCGTCCATAACCAACTTTGGGCACACTACAAGTCCAAGTTATTCAGTGAATTACACCGTTTTGCTCCCCAGTATGGGCTTGAAATTAAGGTGGTGCAAATTGCACTTTCTGAAAAAAGTCGGGCCAATATGGGCGAGGCAGAGGCTTTTCGGTACGATTACGACTACGAAGTACTTTTTAAAACATCCCTCGACCAAGTGAGCCTTTGGGCTCGAACCAAAGCCCTACTGGCAAAAGTTCATGCTTATCGTCCTGATGTGCTGAACCTCACAGGTTGGTATGATCCTGCGCAGTGGGTGTTGCTTTTTTATGCCAAACTGCGGGGTATTAAAGTGGTGATTTCCAATGAATCGAATGTTCGCGACCACGTTCGGATGGGACTCAAAGAGCGATTTAAGCAGTTTTTGTTGAGTCAAGCCGATGTCTTTTTCTGTTTTGGGAAATCTTCAGCCGCGTACTTGGAAAAATTGGGCGTAAAATCTGCTCAAATAGTGACGCAAAGAGCTGCTATTGTGGACAATGACGTCATTTTAGAACATTATCACCGAGCTTTTGCCCAACGAGAAAGCCGTAAAAGCGCTCGAAATTGGGCATCCTATAACTTCATTTTTGTGGGTCGATTGATTCCGCCCAAAAACCTACCACTGCTGCTGCAAGCTTTTGCCGAAGTACAGAAAAACGCGCCTGACTGGGGACTGGTTCTGTTGGGAGAAGGGGAACAAAAAGTTGAACTACAAACGATGGCCGCGACAATTTCCAACGTTCGATTTGAGGCGGGCGTACCTTGGTACGAAGTAGCCGAATACCTAGCCTTGGCCGATGTGCTGGTGCTGCCAAGCGAGTCGGAGCCTTGGGGGCTGGTCGTCAATGAAGCCATGATATGCGGCCTGCCTGTATTGGTGTCGGAGCCTTCGGGTTGTGTGGACGATTTGGTTCAAGTGGGCGAAAATGGTTGGGTATTTAACCCACATCTGTTGTCTGATTTTGTGAATAAGTTACGCCTTTTTGTGGATAATGTTGACAATTTGACTCAAATGGGAGAAAAATCAAGGCAAATAGTAGCTGATTTTGAACCCCAAAAAGTTGCCCATGAAATGCTTCGAGGAATAAAAAACTTGGGACACTAGACCTTCCAAGTTTGATTAGCTATGAAGTAAAAACTTGGAAGGTCTGAATTGGCAATTGGGTGAGACCTTCCAAGTTTAGTTATCTACGAAGTAAAAAACTTGGAAGGTCTAAATTGTTCACTGGGTGAGACCTTCCAAGTTTGGTTATCTACGAAGTAAAAACTTGGAAGGTCTAAATTGACTATTTTGAAATGCGTTGATTCCAATATACCAAGACGTTGAGCGTAGAACGACCCGACGCAATCAGGTCTAAATCGCCGTCATTGTCGAGGTCGGCGGCTTGTAAATCTTCGCAGGCCATCATTACACTTTCGTCCAACGTAAACTCTTCCCAATTTTCGCCATCTTTAGGAATAAACAACCGCACTCCTACTTTCTTATCGGCGTTCGGATTGCGCCATCCTACCGCGATTTGTGAAGAACCCGTTCCCAGAAAATCTTCACAAACTAGGGCGTGGCCTTGGTTGAGCCGAGTGGTTAGCACTTTTTTGGTGTTGGTTTGAGGATCCAAGACCAAAAGCTGATTGCCATGCCAAGGACTAATGGCGGCCACAAAAGGCTTTTTGTTGGGCAAATATCCGCGACGAACTTCACCCACACCCGTTCCTTCACCTATCCATTGCTGCGTGGGCATCCACTGTCCTTTTTGATAACTTACTACTTTGCCTCCTTCTTTGCTGCCTATGAGAAGGCGGGTTGCGTTTTGGTCTTCCCAAATTTCAAAATTGTGCGTAATGTGCAGCGTGGAATCAATCAGGTGATAAGGCCAAGCTTGTTTTGGATTTTTAGGAACATCGTACGCCAATAGTTTTACGCCCACTCCTTCACCATTGGAATTTCCTAGTCCGTGAAGCGGCGCGACAATGAGTTGGTACTTATTTTTATCAACTTTTGCCCAACGCATTCGGTGGGTAGTGATTTCGTGGTGAAGGCGTACGGGTTCCCACAATTGCGTAGGGTCTTTGGGGCGAATCAAATAAAAAACTGCTCCCGATTGCGTGATGTCCTTGGTTTCGGCGGGGTTCCACATTGCCCCTACGGCTACCTCTACACGACCGTCGCCGTCGATGTCGCGGGCGGCGATACAAACATTGTCTTTAGGAGTAAGATTGGCTGCCATGACAAAGCGTTTCCAATCGCCATTTCTATACCAAACAATCTCTTTTTGGTCGGCGAGTAAAATATCTTTTCGTTGGTCGCCATCTACATCGCCAATGGCTAGTCCATAACCAATACTGATTTGATTATCAATGACTTGTATTTTAAAGTTAGGGGCAGGGGATTGTGCAAAAAGGGAGGCCGTGGATAGTTGGATAAGTACAAAAAGCAGCTTTTTCATTGGCATAGAAATTTGAAAGTGTGACGATGAGAAACGCGCGGGCGTCTAATGATTTAAAAAGCAATTAAAAAGCACAATCTTTTCTTAAATTGTGAAAAATTGCAATACATTTGACCAAACCAATAAAACCACTATTTAAACTCAATCTTACACAAAATGAAAAAGTTACTCGCCCTGTTAATCACCCTTTTATGCTTTGGCGTAACGCTAGATAGCGTAGCACAAACTGAAACAAAACCGAAAAAGGAAAAGAAAGAAAAAGCGAAAGACAAAGCCGAAGATAAAAAAGACAAAAAGGAGGACAAGAAGGATAAGAAAGAAGATAAAAAAGACAAGAAGGAAGACAAGAAAGATAAAAAAGAGGACAAGAAAGATGCCAAAACTGACAAGGGGAAAAAAGACAAGTTAGAAGACAAGGCTGACAAAAAAGAAGATAAGAAGGACAAGAAGGAGGATAAGAAAGACAAGAAAGAAGATAAGGCTGACAAAAAAGAAGACAAAAAAGACAACGCCGCGCCAAAGAGCAAAGACGCTAAAGTGAAGCCTTCTGCCAAGGTCGATGATGGCAAGGAAGCCGATGGAAACACGCGCAAGAAGGTAGCAGGCGCTGATAAAACCATGGGTAAAGACGACAAAGGTCGTACCATTTACCAAGGACCTCGCGGTGGTCAATATTACATCAATTCAAACGGGAATAAGACGTACTTGAAAGCCGACGATAAATTGTAATCGTTGGAACGAAGAATCATAAAAAAGGCGGCCCGTAAACGAGCCGCCTTTTTTATGAGCAAAAATTATTTTGGAGCTTACTTTGACGCTGCTGCGTAAAGCTCGGCTACTTTGTCCCAGTTAACAACGTTCCAAAACGCATCGAGGTAGTCAGGACGTTTGTTTTGATATTTCAAGTAATAAGCGTGCTCCCACACGTCAATCCCCAAAATAGGTGCGCCTTGCACGTCAGCTACGGGCATAAGTGGGTTGTCTTGGTTGGGGGTAGAAGTGATGACAAGTTTTTTGTCTTTTACAATCAACCAAGCCCAGCCTGAGCCAAAACGACCCGCACCAGCAGCCTTGAATTTGTTTTTAAATTCGTCAAATGAACCAAATTCTTTGGTAATCGCTGCGGCTAGTTCTCCTGACGGCATGCCACCTTTGCCTGGCGCCATGATGTTCCAGAAGAACGTATGGTTCCAGTGACCACCGCCATTGTTGCGGATGGCAGGAGCCGTTTCTTTCGTAATTCCTTTTACCAAAGCATCAATGCTCAATTTTTCTTCGGGCTTTCCTGCCACAGCCGTATTGAGGTTGGTGATGTATGCTTTGTGGTGACGGCCGTAGTGAATTTCCATCGTTGCTTTGTCGATGCTAGGCTCAAGTGCTTCGGGAGCGTACGGAAGCGGGGCTTGCGTAAATTGGGCGGTTGCCTGCAACGCCCCTGCTGTAAGAACCACTACAAGTGCGTTTCTAAGAAAATTAGTTGTCATTGTGGTATAAAAGAATGGTTGAAACGTGAATGAGGTGCAATATTACGCAGAATAGAACGCAAGAAAAGCGAACAAAGTTGTTTTTAATCAAAAATAAAAGACCTTCTGCCCGAAGTCAGAAGGTCTTTTGTAAGTATAAATGTCTGGAAGGGTTTAGGAATAACTTCTACAAAGGTACAAGATTATTTTAATAAATGAACTATTTCAAGAAAAAATTTGAAAATAGTATCTTTTTGTCCCGCTTTACCTCCTAAATTTGTTCAAAATACCGTTTACGTTCCCAGTCAGTTACCGATGAATTAAAAGCTGCTTGCTCTGTACGATAAAAATGGGTGTAGTGTTCTACAACGCTCTCCCCAAATGTTTCTTTGGCAAAAGGGCTATGGCTAAAAATGTCGATTGCTTCGGCCAATGTATAAGGAACGCGTGGCAAATGTGCTGCCGCATAAATGTCGCCATCAAAAAGGGCAGGTGGTTCAATCTTGTTTTTGACGCCTTCCATTCCCGAGGCTAATAAGGCCGCAAAAGCCAAATAAGGATTACAGTCAGCGCCTGGAATGCGACATTCGATGCGCAAGCTTTTTCCTTGGCCTACTACCCGATAGCCCGCCGTGCGGTTGTCATAGCTCCAAGCTAGGCGCGTAGGTGCCCATGAGCCGTCCACGTAGCGTTTGTAGGAGTTGATGGTAGGGGCATAGAATACCATCACATCAGGGGTGTATTTGATACAACCTCCCAAAAACCAACGAAACACGTCAGAGCCCTTTACGGGACCCAGTTGGGTATCGCCGTCAAAAGCGTTTTGACCGTCTTGCCATAAACTGATATGAATGTGACAGCTTGAGCCTGCGCGGTCGGCGGCAAATTTGGCCATGAAAGTCACACTCCAGCCCATGGCTTCGGCAATTTCTTTAAGGCATTGTTTATAGACAACGTGACGGTCGCCCATGTCCAAAATATCCGAATAACGGACGTTGAGTTCGTGCTGTCCCAATCCCCATTCTCCTTTAGAGGTTTCAACGGGTACACCCGACTGTTTCAAGTATCGTCGTGCAGCGGCATTGAAGGCTTCGGTGCGCGTGCCTTGTAAAATATGATAATCTTCGATGTACCAGCCTACAGGTTTGAGGTTGTGGTAGGCTTGGTTATGTGCGTCGCGGAAGGAGTTCTCGAACAAATAGTATTCTAATTCGGACGCCGCAAAAACGGTATAATCACTGGCTTTTTCGAGTTGAGATCGAAGAATAGAACGAGGGGCAATATCAACGTATTCGTGCGTTTTCTCATTTTTGACGTCACAAATAACCATTGCCGTGCGGTCGAGCCAAGCAGCAATCCGAAGGGTGGACAAATCAGGAACCAAATGGAAATCGCCGTAACCCAATTCCCAGTTGGCGAAAGAATACCCTGGAACGGGCTCCATGGCCATATCGGTCGTGAGGAGATAATTACATCCGTGTGTTCCGCTTTCAAAAACGTCGTTGACGAAATATTCGGCATCAAACCGCTTCCCGACGAGGCGTCCGTAGTGGTCGGTAAAAGCAACAATAATGGTTTCAATAGTTTGTTGTTGGACAGCGTCTCGTAGCTGTTCGATGGTTAAAAGGCCCTTAGGTTTAGACATGGTGTTATTTTTTGCCCCAAGTTAGGCAAAAACCTCAAAAGGTTATTTCCCTTTTTTCTTCATTTTCATTTGAAGAGGCAAACAATTTTGTTTGTCACAACTACAATCGTTGTGCGTAGTTTGGATGGTGACGTCGTAGAAAAGCCCGCAACGATTAAAAATTCTAACGGTATAGTATTGGTTAACATTGGATAGCGCGCCTATAATTCCGTCAGTAGGAAGCGGTTGCGCCGTTTCGTACGTTGCTCCACCTCGGTAGGATGTTCCTAGCGAATAATCGAACCGCTCGCCGTCTTTTAGGTTTTCAATTATAATTTGCCCATCGCTCAGAACCGTATCGCCAATACAAGTAGCAGGGCGCGTAGTCAAGGTAAAAGTCGGTTGCCCGATTTTCGTCCCCACGGCTTTGGTACGAGTGCTACTCACGCAGCCTGCCACTACAAGCGAGCGCCCTTCGGCATAAAACTCCCCAAAGAAATTAGGCTGGTACGTAAGTGAATTGGCTTTAAGTAAGTTGCCATCTTTGTCGTACCAATCGACGGTTATGTCTGTCCCGACGGCACCCACTAAAATTGGGAAAGGCTCGCCTTCGCAAATCGTAAAGCTGGACGGCACCACTGAAACAGCAGAAGGATTACAGTTGCAATCTACGTTTGTGATAGTAACGGTTGTATCGGTAAAGCAATTAGGTTCTCCAAAAATACGGATGGTATAGCTTTGGGACGAAACTGGATTAGGAATATCACGAACCAAAATACTATCCCTAGGAATATCAAGAGCGGTGTCAAAGGTTCTGTTGCCTGTGTAAGAGGTACCTACGGAGAAATCATACTTTGTCCCATTTTTGAGACGAGTCATTGAAATTTTACCATTGTTTTGAGCCGCTGAATTGCTACAAGTCGAGCGATTGGTTGTCACCTGAAACGATGGCAATTCATTAATAAAAGCATACGACGGCGCGCGAGAAGTTGACTTACAGTTGGTGAGTGTATCGCGAGCTTCGGCGTAGTAGATACCAGCTTGGGTAGGTTTGAACAAGATTGAACCTCTCAAGAGGAGATTTCCACCCGTTGGGGCATCGTACCAATCGACAGTGACGCCCGAATCGACGAACCCTTTGACGGTTCTGAGGGTATCGCCTTCGCACACGGCTTGGCTTTCAGGGACAACGAAGACGGGTTTTGGACATTCGCAAATGCGCGGTTCAAAAGCGACGGTGGAGTCGGTGTAGCAACCTGTGCCGTCAAATACCCGAAAAGTATAAAATTCTGTAGCGGACGGATTGGCTAGATTTTTTAACGCAATTCCGTCAGCAGGAATGTCGGTAGCGTTGTCGTAAGTTTTGTTACCTGTATAAGTTTTTGCTTTGGTGAAATCGTAACGTTTAGCCCGTTTTACATCGACGATGGTGATTTTGGCGTCGGGGCGCACATCGGTTCCATCACAAGTACCACGAGTGACGACCAGGTCGAATGAAGGCAATTCATTAATAAAGGCATACGACGGCGCGCGAGAAGTTGATTTACAGTTGGTGAGTGTATCGCGAGCTTCGGCGTAGTAGATACCAGCTTGGGTAGGTTTGAACAAGATTGAACCTCTCAAGAGGAGATTTCCACCCGTTGGGGCATCGTACCAATCGACAGTGACGCCCGAATCGACGAACCCTGTGACAGTTCTGAGGGTATCACCTTCGCACACGGCTTGGCTTTCAGGGACAACGAAGACAGGTTTAGGGCATTCACAAATGCGTGGTTCAAAAGCGACGGTGGAGTCGGTATAGCAACCTGTGCTGTCAAATACCCGAAAAGTATAAAATTCTGTAGCGGACGGATTGGCCAGATTTTTTAACGCAATTCCGTTGGCAGGAATGTCGGTAGCGTTGTCGTAAGTTTTGTTACCAGTATATGTTTTTGCTTTGGCGAAATCGTAACGTTTGCCATTTTTTACATCGAGGATGGTGATTTTGGCATCGGGGCGGACATCGGTTCCATCACAAGTACCACGAGTGACCACCAGGTCGAACGATGGCAAATCATTAATAAAAGCATACGACGGCGCGCGAGAAGTTGATTTACAGTTGGTGAGCGTATCGCGAGCTTCGGCGTAGTAAATACCAGCTTGGGTAGGTTTGAACAAAATCGAACCTCTCAAGAGGAGATTTCCACCCGTTGGGGCATCGTACCAATCGACAGTGACGCCCGTATCGACAAAACCTTTGACAGTTCTGAGGGTATCACCTTCGCACACAGCTTGGCTTTCAGGGACAACGAAGACGGGTTTTGGGCACTCACAAATGCGTGGTTCAAAAGCGACGGTGGAGTCGGTGTAGCAACCAGTACTGTCAAATACCCGAAAAGTATAAAATTCTGTAGCGGACGGATTGGCTAGATTTTTTAACGCAATTCCGTCGGCAGGAATGTCGGTAGCGTTGTCGTAAGTTTTGTTACCAGTATATGTTTTTGCTTTGGCGAAATCGTAACGTTTAGCCCGTTTTACATCGACGATGGTGATTTTGGCATCGGGGCGCACATCGGTTCCATCACAAGTACCACGAGTGACCACTAAGTCAAATGATGGAGGATTGCAACCACAATCGGTGCGAGCAATGGTTACAGTTTTGTCAGTAAAGCAATTCGGTTCACCAAAAATACGAATCGTAAAGGTTTGAGAAGTGGCAGGATTGGCAATATTCTGAACAAGAATACTGTCGGCGGGGATGTCGAACGCATCATCGTAAGTACGTTTGCCAACGTAAACCGATCCTACTGAAAAATCGAAACGACTGCCATTTGCGAGATTTTTGAGTACTATTTTGGCATCATTTTGTGCAACAAAATCTTCACAAGAGGCTTTCTGCGCATCAAGGTCAAATGACGGTAATTCATTGACAAAAGCATACGACGGGGCGCGTACCAAACCTTTGCAGTTGGTGAGTGTATCGCGGGCTTCGGCATAATAAATACCTGACTGTGTAGGCTTGAAGAAAATCGAACCACGCAAGAGAAGGTTACCACCCGTTGGTGCATCGTACCAATCGACAGTAACGCCAGAATCGACAAAGCCTTGTACCGTTCGCAGCGTATCTCCTTCACAAACAGCTTGACTTTCGGGAACGACAAATGGTGGTTTGGGGCACTCACAAATACGCGGCTCGAAGGCCACGGTTGAGTCGGTGTAGCAGCCTGTACTATCGAAAACTCGGAAGCTGTAAAATTCGGTGGCAGGCGGATTGGCTAGGTTTTTTAACGCAATTCCGTCGGCAGGAATGTCCGTTGCGTTATCGTAAGTTTTATTACCAGCATACACCGTACCTTTGGTATAATCGTAGCGTTTGCCATTTTTTACGTCAACGATGGTGATTTTAGCGTCGGGGCGTACATCAGTTCCGTCGCAAGTACCTCGCGAGACTACCAAGTCAAACGACGGCATTGGATTGATAAAAGCATACGAAGGAACTCGTCCCAAACCTTTGCAACCCGATAAAGTATCACGTGCTTCGGCGTAATAAATTCCTGCTTTGGTAGGGGTAAAGAAAATAGACCCTTTTTTGAGTAAATTACCTTGCTCGTCGTACCAATCAACGGTAACTCCTGGTTCTACAAAACCACGAATGGTGCGTAATGTATCATTTTCACAAATGCTTTGGCTTTCAGGAACAACAAACGGAGGCGCAGGGCACACGCAGTCGCGCCGGGCTAAAGTAGCTACTCGGTCGGCGTAGCATCCTGTCGCGTCAAAAACCCGAACTGTGTAAGTGCGCGGAGTCATTGGGTTAGACAATGTGTCTGCCAAGACCCCATCCGTAGGTATTGCTTGAGCAGTAGCAAAAGTTTTATTCCCAGTATAGGTGCTTCCGACCGAAAAATCATAACGGAGTCCGTTGGTAATCTCTTTGATAATCAATTGTCCGTCTTTGCGCGCAGCCAAGCCATCGCATGAAGTTGAAATTGTCTGGGCTGTAAAAGAAGGAGTTGGGTGAATAATCACTTCAGCCGAGTCCCGTGAGTTGCTTAAACAGCCAGATATTTCGGCGCGAGCTTCGGCATAGATTTTACCCGCCATGGAAGGCTTAAAGGTAAGTGTTCCAGAAGCAATTAAATTTCCTCCCGTAGGGGCATCGTACCAATCGGCTGTGACGCCCTCACTCACAAGTGCATGAATGGTTTGAAGCGTATCTCCACTACAAATCGTCTGGCTAATAGGGGTAATTGTAATCGCGACGTTGGGACAAGGGCAAACGGGTGATGAAACGGTAAACGTGGTGTCGCAGCTATTTTTGCTAAAGATTAACGAAGTGTTGGTGCCTACGGAAAGCTCGCTGATGGTAAAATGCCCATCACTTAACTGTAATAACGTTCCCGATGGACTAGCAACAGTTCCGTTTGTTTTTCCGTAAATCGTATAAACTTTCAATGATGGCGAACAAACAACCGAATCGACCGTAAATGTGGGTTTAGGTTTAATCGTCACAGCTACGGTATCATTGGCTACACAGCCATCCAACGTAACTATTACTGTATATTTCCCACTTTGTTGGGGCTGCATTCCGTTGATGGCTACTTGTGGTGCCGTACCAATCATTACGCCATTAGGGTCTTGCCAAGCATAGGAGGCATTGTTGACGGCGGTTGTGGTCAACTGCAATTGCTGTCCTTCACAAACGGGGCTATTTGAGAGGGCTTTAACCGATGGGCGGGCTTTAACGGTAACTCGAATCGAGTCAGTGACGCTACAACTGCCGAGGGTTGTTGTCATCAAATACACCCCACTCATGTCGAGACTAGCATTTGGACGAACCACTGCCGAGTCAATCGCTAAAAACTGTTTGGGTCCTGACCAAGCAAAGGTGGTGCCTTGCGGTGCACCCTGAACAAATAGTCGAAGGCTATCACCTTCGCAAATGGGGGAATTGCTACTGAGGGTAAAAACGGGGCGTTTTTTTACCAAAACATCTATTGTATCATAATTAACACAGCCGTTGAGACTTACTTTGAGTAAGTATTTTCCAGCGTCAGCAAGTTGAGCAAGGGGTTGGGTAAAAGTGGCTTGGGTACCGATGACATTACCACCCAATTTTCGCCATTCATAGGTAGCGCCGATTCCTGCGTTTTGAGCCGTAAGGCGAAGGGTATCGTTTTCGCAAATAGGGCTGTTGCTGATGGCATTGGCCACAGGAAGTGGGAAAACGGTGTAGGTCAAGGTGTCGGTTTTAACGCAACCGTTAACTTTCACTGTGACTTGGTACAAACCACTTAAACTAGGGCGGGCAGGAGTAATGATTGGGTTTTGTTGAAAACTCACATACTCGTTGGGGCCAGACCACTCAAAGGTTGCGCCGATTGGTGGGGTGTTGGTAAACAACTTGATGGTATCGCTGTGGCAAATGGGGCTATTGCTGCTGATAGCAAAGGTGGGTAATGGTTTGACAAGTACATCAATGGTGTCTTTGTTTTCACAACCATTCTGACGCACCGTAAGTACGTATTTGCCCGAATCGTTTGGTTGGGCATTGGGGATATTGAATAAACGTTGATTGCCTACAACAGTGCCAGTAGCCACCTTGTTCCATGCGTAGGTAGCACCCGAACCTGCATTTGCAGCGGATAAAAATAGCGTATCTCCTGCACAAATGGGAGCGTTAGAAAGGGCTTGGGTCAATGGCAAAGGCGTGACCGAAACCAGGGCTGTATCTTGCTGAACGCAGCCGTCCAAAGTTACTTTCACCCGATACGTCCCCGTTTGGCTTAGAGATGCCTGTGTTACCGAGTACAAAGAATCAATTGAAACCACTTGGTTGGTAGGGCTAAGCCATTCGTATGTAGCGCCAAGTACCGTGGGCGTTCTTAAAACAAATGGGCTACTTTCACAGACAATGACCCCCGTAGTGTTGGCTATTGGCAAGGGCTTTACAAGGACGGTGGTGCTATCCTGAACCGTGCAACCATCGGCCGTAACTGTCACGATGTATTTGCCTGACATGCTAGGTTGGGCATTGGTACGCAATGGACTGCGGGTAGAAGCACCGAAACCGTTTGGCCCACTCCAAAGGTAAGTCGTATTGGCGTTGGCGGCGGTTGTGAGTTGTAAATCTGACCCCTCACAAACCGCGCTGTTAGAGGTAGCAGCTACAATAGGTAGTGCTTTGATGGTTAATTTAATGGCCGTGCGGGAGTTGCTAACACAGGTACGAACCGTAATATCAGTACGGCGGGTTTCGGCATAAAAAGTATGTGTACCCACGGCTATTTGGGTAGGTGTGTACTGGAGTATGCCTGTCGCTAATTTGTTGCCGCCCGTCGGTGCATCGTACCAATCGACGGTTTCGTTGGCATTGACGGTGGCTTCGAGCGAAGGGTTTGCTTGTTCAAAACATACTTCTTTGTCGCCAGCATTGACAGGGGCATCCAGGTCGGGGCAGAGGCAATCAGGTTTTTTGAGAATTACCTGTGTTTTGCAACCGTCCACATTGGTTACAGTAATGGTAATGTTGGGAGTTCCGAACGGACTAGCGCCAATGATTTCGTAGCGGCCATTGGTAAAATTAACGGCTGTACCTTCGGATGAGGAGACGGTTACGCCCGAAAGCTCAGTGGTTAACCATACCACAAAGTTAGATAAATCCGTACTGCAAACTGTCGAGTCAATCACCAGTTTTGGCAGTGGTACAATGGTGAGTGATACAGGTGTACGGGTACTGCTCACGCAATCGTGAATGAGGTTGCGGGTTTGGGCGTAATAAATGCCTGCGCTCGTTGGGGTAAAGGTTTCACTTCCCTGAACGATGGGCGTCCCACCTGTAGATGTTTCGTACCAATCAACGGTTTCATTAGAACCAACGTTGGCCGAAAGTGTCGGTATGGTTTCGTCTTGGCAAATTTTCTTATTTCCTCCGCTGCTTGGAGCATTGACTATGGGGCAAGAACAATCGGGCGCTGTGACATTTTGAGATACCGAACAACCTTTGTCAGATGTCACACTTACCGAAAGTGGGTTGACCGACGGAAGTACGTTTGAAATGGTATAGGCGTTTGCTCCCGTAGGCGTAATGATTCCCGCCGACGAAGCTAAAATTCCACCTTCAACCGTGACATCAACGCGATATGACTTTAGATTAGGAGCACAAGATGTCCCTACAATCGTAAGTTTTGGTTTAGGGTAAATAACGACTACCGCAGTGTCTTCGTTGGTACACGCTCCTAACGTTACTTTGAGGCGATACACCCCCGCATCGGCTACGCCAACGTTGTTCAAAGCAAATGAAGAACTACTACTTACCACAGTACCTGCGGCATTTGTCCATTCGTACTGAGCTAGGCTTCCTGCATTGGCAGCAGTAAGTGTGATTGTGCCACCTTCACAAACAGGCAACGACGCCGACGCAACAGCAATTGGGGTTGGGTTGACAGTCACGCTGATACGGGAAGTATCACGGCAACCATTCAAACTAGCAATGACTTCATAGATGCCCGTTGCATTTGTGGTGACGTTTTCGATTTTGGGATGTTGGTCGGGAGAAGTAAAGCTATTTGGCCCCGCCCATTCATACTTGGTCGCCGCTGGACTTGTCACCGACGTAAACTGTAGCGTTTGCCCCGAACAAAGCGGTGTATTGGCTTGTATAGTTACATTGGGCAATGGCTTTACGATTACTTCTACCGTATCGCCACTTACGCAATTATTTTTTGTGACGGTTAAAAAATACTTCCCTGCATCAGTGAGGGCTGCTTTGGCAATGCTAAATGAGGCAGAAGTGCTTAGAACCGTTCCTGCCGAATTTCTCCATTGATACTGAGCCCCCGTTCCCGCATTTTGAGCAGTAAAGTTAAGCGGACTGTCTTCGCAAACAGGGCTGTTAGTGAGGGCATTGGCAACGGGGTTTTCATAAATCGTCACATCTACGGTGGTTGTACTACTGCAACCGTTACGGGTGACGGTCAACAGGTACGTGCCGCTGTTTTGAGGTTGTGCAAGCGTGATAATCGGATTTTGCTCATTGGCTCGACTGAAACCATTGGGCCCCGACCAAGCGTATGTAGCGCCTACCCCTGCATCAGCAGCAGAGAGCATCAGGGTTTGTCCAGCACATTTTGGACTATTAGAGGTGGCTTGTGCAATGGGGCGGTCTTTGATGATAGCCTCCGTGGTAGTGGTTTGTACACAGCCGTTTACGTCGGTGACTTTGACCGTATAAACACCCGATTGAGCAAGGGTAGCAGGGTCAAAAGAAAAACTCGCGGCCGTAGAAACAAGGCTATTGGCAGCATATGTCCATTCGTAAGTAGTTCCGCCTGAAGCGTTAAACGTAATTTTTTCACCTGTACAAACTGGCCCACTGTTGACTGCTGTTGGTTGGGGTTTGGGGTAAACCGTAATGAGTTGATTTTTGACCGTTTGACAGCCTTTGTCACTCGTAACTGTTACTGAATAACTGGTCGAGGTGGCAGGAGAAACGGTAATAGACGAAGTAGAAGCACCCGTATTCCAGAGGTACGTTCCGCCGCCTGAGGCAGTTAGGGTCGTTGAAGCTCCTTCGCAAAGAATAGCGTCATTGTTGGCAATGCCCGAATTGTCAGTTGTAGTGATGGAAACAACAGGATTGGGATTGACTGTCAGTACCGTGGTATTGTTGGAGGTAATGGGAAGAAAACAAGCGCTACTTACTGCCCGTTGAACGCTGTCGATGCGTAGCGTGGCTCCGTTCTGGCTTAATGTCAAGGCCGCCGTTTGGAATGAGGCATTGCCTTGGGCATCGGTAGTAACGGAAGCGGTTAGGTTATTGGCTGTGCCAATCGAATATTTTAAATTAAAGGTAGTATTTGGACGTAATCCAGAGAAAGCAACGGTGCTTTTTTGTCCTTCACAAACTTCGTTGGCCGACATACACCCAAAGACCAAAGGTGTTTGATCATTGCCTACCAAAATCTCTACTTTGTTGCTTTCTGCTGAAGTTGGTTGGGTGCCTGTGAGCACAACGGTTCCTGAAAGTTTGAAACCCATACCAAAGTCCACGTTTCTGATGGTCCAACTGGTAAGACCTGCGCCACTAAAGTTGCCAATGGCATTTCCGTTTACGACGACGTTGGTTAAAGCTACACTTCCTGTAGGTTCATTTTGACTACCTACCACCAACTGCATGACGTTCATGGCACAGCTATTTTGTCCCGAACGATAAGTATTTATAGCCGCTGCTACGTTGGGGTACGTAAGTGTAAATGTCCCTGCACTGTTGATGACAGTGGCTTTCAGCACGTCGGTAGCGGGGTCATACTCAAAAGTAACGTCGTTGTTGCCTGGACGCCAAGTGGCATCAGCTTGCAAACGACGAGGGGGAGCAATACCCAAGTCAGGAACTCCAAGATAAAGCTCACTTTCTGACGGGCGATTGAATGCACGGTAACGTACCCCTACCAAAGAGGTAAAGTTAGCAGGTGCTCCTGCCGACACGGTGGCCGTGGGTAGCGCGGCATTGATTCCTAAACTATAGGTAACAGCGGGTGACTGACAACCATTTGCGTCGGTGACTCGGTAAGAGATCGTAGCCACACCTGTGCCAGTTGGGGTAATGCTGGCCGTACCGTTGTTATTATTAGTCAGGGTTAATAAACTAGCCCCCGACGTAACTTGCCACGTATGTGTATAAGGAGTGGTGCCCCCGTTTGGATTGCCATTGAGGGTAATTGAGTTGTTGATACAAAGGTTACTCGGCCCAGTAATACTGGCTATCGGTGACGGATTTACCGTTAAAGAAACAGAAGCTGTATCAGAACAACCTTCGGTGGTTGTAGCAATAACGGTGTAAGTCCCTGTATTTGAAGCGGTAGTGCTGGCGATGGCTGGGCTTTGATCAGTGCGGGTAAAACCGTTTGGTCCTGTCCAATTGTAAGTAGCGTTAGCGACGGTCGGGGTTGTTGTGAAACTAACAGATTGGCCTGCGCAAACGGGATTGGGCGCTACCGAAGCCGAAATCTCAGGTTTGGTTTTGATGGAAATAGCGACATTGCCATTCATGGCAGCAGCACAAACGGGAGAGGTTGTTGAACTCGCCTCCACGGTATAGGTTCCTATAGGTGTTTGTGGGCCAAAATTGAGGGCAGTACCCGTACCTGCAACCGCAGTACCCACATTTTGTCCATTTCGTTTTAGTTGGTATAAAAAGCCTGTTTCTGAACCACTCAGACCAACAGATAAACCTGGACTTCCTGCACAGTAAGCTCCTCCACCAGTGACGTTATAAAGCTGGGGTTGCGGGAAAACCGTTACTGTTGTGTTTTTTTGTTCAACACAACCTTCGCGGCTATCTGTTACTTTGATGCTGTATGTCGTAGTAGTTGTAGGATTCACCGTGCGCGTCGTTGCGGTACTACCGTTTTCCCACTGGTAGGTAAGTGTGCTTGCACCACCCGTAGCACTAGCCGTAAGCATGACAGGCTGTCCTGCACAAATGGGCGTTGGAGTGGCTGAAAGATTGAGCGTAATAGGAGGGGCAATGCGTAAATCGGCGGCGCGTTTGAGGGTACATCCTCGGCTGTCGGAGATGACCACTTCTACCAATAAATAATCGTTGGTGGTAAAAGAACGAGGGTTGCCTGTTTGGCCGTCTTGCCACGTATAAGTATAACCCGTGCCGCTACCTCCTGATGCTATAACGTTGTACAACATGTATTCTCCAACGCAGACGGTATCATCGAGTGCTTGTATTTCGCCAGAAATGGGCGGCAGTTCGTTGACCGTAATACTGCCATTCATCATCACCGAGCACGCTGGGTTGGTGGTTGTGCTGGCTTTTACTTGGTACGTTCCTCCAAAATAATTCCCCATTAACAAGGCCGAACCCGTCCCCATTTTTCCCTGACCTATATTGACGGTATTGCGAATAAGCTCGTACAATACACCCGTTTGTGAACCGCTTAGGGTCAATGGGATGCCGTTTACTCCCGCACAAATGGTCAAATCACTGGGAGCGGTTAAGGTAAAAAGCTGAGGTTTAGGAATTACTGTTATTTTGATGGTATCGCGGTCTGCACAGCCGTTGGCATCGCTTAGGCTGACAATGTAGCTTGTGGTAGTCGTAGGGCTAACCGTTTTTGCTGCTCCTGTTCCCAAACCATTGTCCCAATTGTAGGTATAAGGTGTTGTACCGCCTACCGTCGTGGCATTCAATGTGACAGCTGCCCCTTCGCAAATAGTTTGGTCAGCACCTGCACTTACATCAGGTGTAGGATTTACTTTGACCAAAGTAGTGGTTGTATTTTGACAATTATTGGCATTATATACGCGAAGCGTGTAGGTACCTGCCTGCGCCAATTGAACATTCGACAGGGTAAATTGCTGTGTAGTAGCCACAATAGCTCCACTGGCGTTTTTCCACTCGTAGTTTACGCCCGCTCCTGCGTTGGCCGCTGACACAATAACGCTACCTCCTACACAAGCAGGGGAGGTGTTGGAAGCTGATGCGGTAAGCTGAGCTGCTTGACCCACCACAACGTCGGAGGTAGTGGTAGTGCAACCGTTGGTATCGGTGACACGTACGCGGTAAGTGCCTGCGGTGAGGCTAGAAAATTGATTGCTGGTTTGGGTGGCGCCAAAAGATGTACAGTTACTTCCGCTACAAAGGGCATACACCAAGCTGCCCGTTCCGCCACTGGCAGTTATGCTAATTTTTCCATCGTTTCCTCCGAAACAGGTTGTAATGGTAGGCGTAGCCGTGGCCGAAATGGCAGTAGGTTGGGTAATGGTATAACTTGCTGAAACCTTACAGTTGTCGTTATCAGTGACCGTCACGGTATATGTTCCTGCGGCAAGATTAGCAACGTCTTCTGTGGTTGCAATGATTGTTCCTCCGCTGTTTTTCCATTCATAACTTTTAATGGAGGTAACACTCGTGGCAGTTATATCAACTTTTCCATTCGCGCCTCCGTTGCAGGTGACGTGGGTGAGGTTGGCAGTAATGCTTATCTGAATAGGCTGGGTAATGGTAGCTGTGGCGGTGGTCGTACAGCCTTTTCCATCGGTAACGGTGACGGTATAGTTTCCTGCGGGGCGTCCTACAATGCTACTGCCTCCCGTACTGCCATCCGACCAAGTATAAGAATAAGGAGAAGTCCCGCCGTTGACATCAACTGTGATGGCACCGTCTGTCCCGTCAAAACAGCTCACGTTCTTGACCGTCACAGACGCGGTCATGGGATTGGGTTGATTGACGTTGATATTTTTGGTAGTCGTACAGCCGTTTCCGTCTTTTACTGTGACATTATAGGTGCCAGCTGCAACGGCATTGAAAACGTTTTGGCTTTGAAAAGCACCATTGTTGAGTTGGTACTGTAATGGAGATGCACCCGTGGCAGTTACGGTGATGGCTCCGTTGGCTTGACCAAAACAAATGGCGTCCGTTTTGGTCAGACTGGTAATGTTAGGAAGGGCATTTACCGTTATTTTGATGTCGTCGGTAGCTGTGCAGCCTTTGGTATCGGTAACTGTGACAGTATAGATAGTCGTTGAACTAGGCGAAACGGTTTGACTGGCGCTATTGTTAGCGCCATTGCTCCAACTGTAACTGTAATTGGGGGTTCCTCCGCTGGCCGCGGCCGTAATTGTAGCTGAACCGCCCGCGCAAATGGCTTGGTCAGCCCCCAAATTGACTGAAGGTTTGGGGTTGATAACAACCGAAAATGTTTGTGCTTGACTTGTACAGCCATTGGCTGACCCCGTAACGGTAAACGTGCCCGTAATGGGGGAGTTAGTGGCATTGGTAGCCGTAAATACGGGGACTTGGCCCGTACCACTGCCAGAGCTTAGCCCGATGGCGGTGTTGTTGAGTTGCCAACTGAAGGCGGAGGCTGGGGTCGAAGTAAAATCAGTAAAATCAACAGAAGTGCCAGCACAGTACTGAAGCGGTGTTCCCGAAGCCGTAGGTAATGTTACTTTAGGGATAGCATATACCGTTAGCGCAACTGGATTAGATGCGATGCGGCAATATCCAATGCTAATATTGCCTTGCTCGGCGGCCAGTAGTCGGTATCTTGTTCCAGCAGGCGCCGAAGAAACCGAGGTATTGAGCGAAGTAGCCCCCGTAATATTCGTCCAAGTGCTTCCATTGTCGCTGCTTTGTTGCCACTGAAATTGTGGATTGTTGTAGCCTGGTGAAATAGAGCCACTTAGGCTGACATTGCCACCTTCACAGATACTAGGTACATTGGCTGATACAGAAATAGTGGGGCCGCAAGGACGAAACGTAATGTCATCAAGAAGTAGGTCATTTCCACATCCACCTGCGGCATTATTAATGATTTTTAAAACAACTTGGGTTTGGCTGGCAGGAGTTGTAAAAACAAACCCGTACTGTTTCCAAGTGAGTGAAGACGATTCTGGGATATTTCCTGTGCTGTAAGTGCCGAGTAGTGTCCCCGAAAGGGACTCAATTCGGAAGGTAAGGTTGGGGTCTATGCCACCACCACTACAGGCCGATGGTCTAAGTAAGTTGGCGATCCAGCCCGCAAATTCGTAAGTGGTGTTTCCGCAAAGTCCACTGATGGTTTGTCGATAAAACTCGCCTATTGTGTAAGAAGCATTGTAAATAGCCATCCGACCGTTGACGTCACCAGGGGTGTGGTCTTCGGCTGCATCAAACCAAGAATTGCTAAAACAAGAAAAAGTACTATTCGTGACGGTATAGTTACCGTCATTAGGGCATGAATTTGTTTGCTGAGTATAAGTAGTACTAGCTCCAGTGGCAGAAGTTGGCAAGGTGGTATAGCCTGTTCCAGTGCCAAATGTGATGTTTACCACTGGGTCACCAAGACTTCCTGTGCAAGTTTGGGCAAAACTGTAGCGTATCGAGCCCAATAACAAGGCCGAAAGAACAGAAAAAGCCGTTACTAACGTTTTGGTTCTATGAAACATTCACACAAGTTGACTAAGCCTATCTCAGACTTAGCCAAAATCGTGCCATTTAGTAGAGTACTCTCTTACGATTCCCAAATTATACTTTCTTTGTTTTCGTACCAAGGCTCCATCATTGAGGCATAATTTTTTTCAATAACGTTTCTTTTTGTCTTCATTGTGGGGGTAAGCATATTATTATCGACCGTCCAAGTGCCCTTTATGATGACTATTTTTTGTACTCTTTCGTATGTTTTTAGGCGGGGATTGAGGTCCGAAAGGGTTGAATTGAGGCTTTGATTAATGGTATCTTTGTCAAATTTTTGGGCCATTTCTGATAAAACAACGAGGGCAATGGGCTGCGGTAAGTTTTGGCCTACAACACAAATTTGCTCAATCATTTTGTTGTCGGCAAAGCCAAATTCAATCTGTGATGGTGCCACATATTCTCCTTTCGAGGTTTTATACATTTCTTTGACCCGACCCGTTATTTTGAGGTATCCATCTTCATCGACTTCGCCCACATCGCCCGTATGAATCCATCCTTCTGAATCAATGGTATCAGTCGTGAGTGATGGTTCACGGTAATAACCCAGCATATTCCAAGGTGAACGAGTTAGAATTTCACCCGTACCTTCCGCAATGACGACCTCCATGCCTGGGTAAATTTTTCCCACACTACCATCTTTGGGGTTGTCGTGGGGCATCATGCACACTGCACCTAAGTTTTCGGTCATCCCGTAGGCTTCCTGAATGGTAATTCCCAAACGCCTAAACCAACGAATCAAGGAAATCGGCATCGGTGCTGCGCCTGTAAGGACTAACTGGGCTTCATTGAGCCCAAGCCCTTTCCTAATTTTTTTCTTGACAATGCCGCTCAATACTGGAATTTTGAGCAATATTTCTAGCTTTTTCTGCGGCATTTTGGCCAAAATACCCAACTGAAATTTGGTCCAAATACGGGGTACAGCCAAAAAATGGGTTGGGCTTGCCGCTGTTAAGTTTTTGGCAAATGAATCAAGCGATTCGGCAAAATAAACCGTTCCGCCCGTGCCAAGGCTGGTCGCTTCGACAATGTTGCGTTCAGCAATGTGGCAGAGGGGTAAGTAAGAAAAAAAGCGCGGGTTGGGTACGTCGTAGCGGAGAATGTGTTTGGTTCTGCCAACGGCCTCTGATACAGCTCGGTGCGTCACCATCACTCCTTTGGGGTTTCCAGTAGTCCCCGAAGTATAAATGATTGAAAACAACTCATCAGGTTGAGGCGTGGGGTTGTCGGAAATAGGGGCGTAGTTGGCCAAAATATCATTCCACTGAATGTGTTCAGGGTCAGGATTATAAGTGGGAAACGATATACATTTGACAGTAGAAGAAACTCCTTTATTCATTCCTGACCAATCGTCGAGCTTACCTACAAACAAAACCGAACAACCACTGTGGGTGAGCACTTGCTGAAGCTGGTCGGCGGTAAGGGTGGCATAAAAAGGTACGGAAACGTGGCCTGTCATCATAATGGCCAAATCGGCAATAATCCATTCGGCACAATTTTTGGAAACCAGCCCGATATTGCTTTGAGGCGGTAGGTTGAGCGAGCGCAAGTAGGCAGCGAGCCGCCGCACTTGATCGCCGACTTCTTGCCATGTATAATCTCTGAAATTATCCCCAAAAGGCTGACGAAGATAAACCTGATGAGGACGTTCTTTTTCCCAATGGTATAAATTATCAACAAAGGTAGTTACTTGCGTTGGCGAATTGGTGGCTTTCATCGTGGGTCAATTGATTTAGGTATTTTAACAAAAATAGTATTATATTGTTAAAAAATTGATTTGTATTGATAAAAATCGTTTTTCCTAAAAATGAAAACCTGGGGAAAATACATTGGATTATAGTATATCAAAATGCGGAGCACGTACCTATGGAAGAAATTCCCGTACCTACGCAAGGATGCACGAGAATTCCTTCGTAACAAGAACTAAGGCTTGATCAACACTTTCCCCCAACGTCCATGCGCTTCGGCGTGGGTAACGGCTTTGGCTACCTCGTCCAATGAATAAGCGGCTTCAATCGGCATCTGCACTTTCCCCGTGGCAAGCAACTCAATCACTTCCCCAGCAACGCGGTGGCGAGTGGCGGCGTCGGTGCGTTTCATCCAGTCGGTCAGCCAAAAACCTTTGACCACCAGCTCGCGGAAAATCATTAGTCCAAAATTAATGCTTGGGTCTTGCAAACTCATCAACCCATACACGAGCATAATACCCCCTCGGCCCATACACTTGAGGGCTTCGCTGGCGGTATGCCCACCGACGCACTCCAACACGGCGCGTACGCCTTCGTGGTTGGTAATTTGCTGGACTTTTTTCGGAACGTTTTCTTCTTCAGTATTGATAATTTCGTCAATCCCAAGGGCTTTTAATTCTTCGTTGAGGTCATTGCGGCGTACCGTTCCAATCGTTTTGATGCCTCTCATTTTACAAATTTGAATCACCATTTTGCCTAGAGCCGAAGCACAGGCCGTAATCATCAACCATTCGCCCGTTTTTACCCCCGATTCTTCCACCATCGCAACGGCCGTAAATGGGTTAACAAAAAGTTGGGCAGCTACCTCGTCCGACATGGCTTCGGGCACAGGGATAAGCGTTCGATAGTTGGTCAAAACATATTCGCTCCATGCTCCTATGGCCGTAAAACTTACGCGCGTACCAGTGCTAAGTTTTACGTTTGTTCCTGCTTGTTCAATCACCCCAACTCCCTCAAATCCTGCGCCAGAGGGTAACTGAGGCCGAATCCCGTATAGGTTTTGGACAAACATAATATCGGAAGGATTGATGGGGCTTGCCAATACCCGAATCAGTACCTCGTCAGGGCCAGGCGTGAGTGGGTTTACTTCTTCTACGTGAAGAATGTCGGCAGGTTTTCCAAAATGTTGGAATACGACTCGTTTCATAAGAGTTTTTAGGTTAATGGGTACAGAATAAAATCTAATTTTACGGTTCAATATTCGACAATTTATTTTTATGAAGCTACTCTATACCGTTTGGTGTGTTTTCTGGCTGATGCTGATTTTTTTGTTGCTGTTCCCTTTTATGTTTATCTGCCTTCAACGGGAAGCGTGGAAACCGTATGCCCATTGGTTAAACCGACTATGGGGTAAACTGTTTTTTCCCTTGGCGGGGATTAAAATTGAAATAGAGTATCAATTTCGTCCCGACCCTGCGCAAGCATACGTGTTTTGTGCCAATCACTTTTCGTACCTTGACATTGCGGTAATGGGGGTGATTCTGGATAACTACTTTGCCTTCGTGGGTAAACACGGGGTTAAAAATATTCCGTTGTTTGGCTATATGTTTCAAAAACTTCACATTCAGGTCAACCGCGAAAACAGCCAAAGCCGAGTAGGGTCGTTGAGCCGAGCACTAAAGACACTGGCAAAAGGGCGAAGTATCGTTATTTATCCAGAAGGGGGAATAAAAACAAAAAAGCCACCTCAGATGCACTCGTTTGTGGACGGGGCATTTAAGATGGCAATCCAGCAGCAAGTGCCAGTAGTACCTGTCACCTTACTGACCAACTATAAAATCTTGCCTGACGAGACACCCATTCGGCTATCTCGTTATCCAATGAAAGCCATTGTACACGAGCCACTCGTGACAGTTGGGTTGGGACAAGAAGACGTTATGACGCTCAAAAACAATTGCTTTGAGGTCATTGATAGAGCCTTACGTGGCGCTCACAAACTATAAAAAAAGCAATCAACCGAAGCTTTAGGCGACCGATTGATTGCTCTTATAATTTTGTGAATACGCCAGAATGTTTGAAACTACGCTGTTTGAAGGCGTCCGCTCAATTTTATTCATTAGACTTTTCATCTCAAGGGCATCGAGATAAAATTCTAATAACTCTTGATCCCCGATAAGGGCATCTTCTATGAGCACATTTTCGTCTTCGGTGGTTTCTTCGTAAACATACCGAATTACATCATCTGGGGTAAACAGTTGTATCATATATAGGAACGCGGTTGCTGAGTTGCTTTCGCAAATTAATCAGCGCGTAACGCATTCTCCCCAAAGCCGTGTTGATACTCACTCCTGTGGCATCGGCAATTTCCTGAAAACTCATGTCTTCGTAATGGCGCATAATAAGCACCTGACGCTGAGGATCGGGTAACCGTTGAATCAGTTCGCGGAGGTGTTCATGTGTTTCTTGACGAATTTGGAGCGACTCGATTGAGTCTTCCGAAAAGTCTAAGGTATTGAACACACTGCTTCCATCTTCAAACACTACTTCCGGGTAACGTTTATCACGCCGAAAATGGTCAATAGCCAAATTGTGAGCAATTCTCAATATCCACGGCAAAAACTTGCCCTCATCGTTATACTTACCAGACTTGATGGTATCCACAGCTTTAACGAAGCTATCTTGCATCAAATCCTCAGCTACGTACTGATCTTTAACAATCAAATAAATAGTGGTGTAAATCTTTGACTTGTGACGCTGAACAAGTTTTTCGAAGGCTTTCTCGCTGCCTTGGATGTACAATGAAACAAGCTCACTGTCGCTAACTTGGTACTTTTCCATTTTTTTATGTACAATTAGTTAACGTAAAGCGTTGTTTCGATAGTATGTCCCCCTTTTAATTTTAATGAAGAAATTTATTTTGCGTCTTATTCTTGTGCCAAAGATAAATGATAAAAAAAATATTGTGCAAGCGTTTGCCAAATTTTTTTTAAAGTGTAATCGTAACACCAAATTTAATTTCGACTATTCAGAAGAAGTCAGAATAAATGTCGGTATTACACTAATCAAAGAAAAAATAGGATAGGTGTTTAAATTTTAATTTTTTTAATCTCTAAACACCGTATTTCTTCTAAGTAGAAGCAAGTGGTTTTTAGACTAAGCTACCCAGCGTGTTAATTCGGACAGCGTCACCCTTCCTTCATAAATTGCTTTGCCGACAATGACGCCAAAAAGTTTCATTTCGGCCAAACGCTCAATGTCGCCAATATTGCTTACACCACCGCTGGCAATGATATTCAGCTCAGGGCAATGCTCTTGAAGGTTTTTGTACAAATCAAAGGAAGGGCCTTGAAGTAACCCATCTTTGGCGACGTCGGTACTGATGGTGTATTTGGCTCCTTTTTCTACCCATTGTTGCACAAAATCATATACCCATAAACCCGTGCCTTCCTCCCAACCGCTGACTGCTACTCGTTCGTTGCGGGCATCGGCCCCTAAAATCATTTTTTCGCCGCCGTGTTGGTTAAGCCACGTTTCAAATAAGTCGGGATTTTTTACGGCGATGCTACCGCCTGTTACCTGCTTTGCTCCCGAATCGAAAACAATGCGGAGGTCATCGTCAGATTGTACTCCACCGCCAAAGTCGATGTGAAGCTGAGTTTGGGTGGCGATTCGCTCCAATACTTTCCAGTTGATGACTTTTTTTGCTTTGGCACCGTCCAAGTCCACTAAGTGTAGGCGAGTAAGGCCCGCATCTTCAAATTGTTTGGCAACTTCGAGTGGGTTTTCGTTGTAAATGGTTTTTTGACCGTAATCGCCTTGTGTGAGGCGGACGCACTTGCCCTCGATAAGATCTATGGCAGGAATGATATGAAACATGTGTTTGGTAGTGGGTAATGGATAATCAGTAATTAAGCAAAAGGGTAATTGCTTCCGTATTTCTGTGTTTTAGGCACAACAAAGATAGGTAAAAAATGATTTAAGCATTTTAGAACCTACCTTTGTAGGAACTTTTCGCTGAAGATTACGTATTGATAGTTGGATTTAGATACCCGCGACTGGCACCGCTTTATTATAATGGGTAAGCCGCATAGGCGAGTATCTGCATGATAAAATAAAGATGTTATACCCTCAAGATATAGAACAAAAATTAGGCTTTGACCGAATCCGCGAGCACCTGAGAGAGCTTTGCTTGAGCCCACTTGGGCAGGCATTTGTGCAGAAAATTCGCTTTTCGGACAACTTTGCCGTCATTGATAAACTCACCCGCCAAACCGCTGAAATGAAGGCGATTATGGAAGAAACCTCGGGCGAGTTTCCTGCCCAAAATTACTTGGACGTGACGTCTGCCCTCGAAAAAATTCGTATCGAAGGTATGTTGCTCTCGTTGGAGGAGTTTTACGACCTGAAACTATCGCTTCGTACGATTCGTCAGGTGCTGAAATTTTTGGCCGACCAAGAAGATGACCGCTTCCCGTTTCTGCGCGAGTTGGCAGGCAATGTGAAGGTGGAGAAATCGGTCAGTGATTCCATCGACCGCATTATTGATGACCGTGGTTTGGTACGCGACAATGCTTCGCCTGAGTTAGCGGATATTCGGCGACGGCTGATTTCGGAGGCGGCGACGGTGCGTAAAAAATTGGAATCTATCCTCAAACACGCCAAAAATAGCGGTTGGGTCAACGATGACGTGTCGTTTACGGTTCGTAACGGCCGCATGGTGATTCCGATTTCGGCCGAGCATAAGCGCAAATTAAAAGGTTTTGTCCACGACGAATCAGCGACGGGGCAAACGCTCTTTATGGAGCCAGCCGAAGTACTAGATGCTAATAACGAGATTCGTGAGTTGGAATATGCCGAACGCCGCGAAGTGAATCGTATTTTGATTCAGTTGGCCAACCAAATTCGTCCGCACTTGAGCGATTTGCAGCGGGCGTATCAGTTTTTGGGGATGGTTGATTTCATCCGTGCCAAGGCTAAACTAGCTTCGCTACTAGATGCTTCGCAGCCTACGTTTGTGAATCAACCTATGATTGATTGGCGGCAAGCGCGGCACCCGTTGTTGTATTTGTCTTTCCAACAACAAGGCCGAAAGGTGGTGCCGTTGACCATTCAATTGTCGCAGCAACAGCGGATTTTGGTCGTTTCTGGCCCCAACGCAGGTGGTAAATCCGTCTCGCTCAAGACCATTGGTTTGGTGCAGTATATGTTCCAATGTGGGCTGTTGGTGCCCATGCGAGAGGATTCTAAAATAGGACTTTTTCAAAACTTGTTTATTGATATTGGGGATGAGCAAAGTCTTGATAATGACTTGAGTACGTACAGTAGTCACCTTACCAACATGAAGTACTTCTTGAACTTTAGTCAGAAGAAAACCTTGTTTTTGATTGACGAGTTTGGAACAGGAACGGAGCCAAGTTTGGGGGGAGCGATTGCCGAAGCGATTCTAGAAGATTTGACCAAATCAGGCGCGTACGGAGTCATTAATACCCACTATACCAACCTCAAAACCTACGCCGATAAAACGCAGGGATTGGTCAATGGTGCGATGCGTTACGACGGGGAGCATTTGGAGCCACTTTACGAACTCGAAATAGGAAAACCAGGGAGTTCGTTTGCCTTTGAAATTGCCTCAAAAATTGGATTGCCAAAGGCTGTAGTGCAGCGGGCAAAAGGGAAATTAGGTTCTCAGCAGGTCAATTTTGAAAAGTTGATTAAAGAACTGGAAATTGAGAAAAAAGTGTTCTCGGAGAAAAATATTGAGGTGGGTATTAAGGAGCGGAAATTGGCCCAGCAATTGGTCGAGACGACGGCATTGCAGTTGCGATTGGACAACGACCAAAAGAAAATTTTGAACGACGCCAAGCAAAAAGCGAAACAGTTGTTGGCCGATACTAATCAGCGTATTGAGAATACCATTCGGGAAATCAAGGAGAACAAAGCCGAGCGTGAACCCACCAAGCAGGTCCGCCAAGAGTTGGAGAAATTTGAGGAAAAAGAACTCGTGCTTCAACCCGTAAATGAACCCGAAAAAGAGGAGTTTTTGCCCGAAAAAGGAGAAATTGCCGTTGGTAGCTTTGTCCGAATCAAAGGCCAAACTACGGTAGGAGAGGTGTTGGCGATGAAAGGGAAAGATGCCGAAATTCGCATTGGCGACTTAAAATCAAACGTGAAGTTAAACCGTTTGGAAAAGGTGTCAAAAAAAGCGTTTAAAGAAGCTACGGGCGAAAAAAGTGCAGGAATCCGCCTCGGAGGAATTGACATGAATGAAAAAATGCTCAATTTTAGTTTTAACCTTGATATTCGAGGAAAACGGGGTGAAGAGGCGATGATTGAGCTTGATGAACTTATCAACAACGCCATCATGTTGGGCTACGACGAATTGCGGATTGTTCACGGAAAGGGTGATGGTATTCTGCGTCAGTTGGTACGTAACCACCTCAAAACGTTTAAGCAAGTAGGAAAAATGACCGATGAACACCCTGATCGCGGTGGAGCGGGAGTGACGATTGTTCAGATGAAATAACATGACAATGCAGGGGCCAATTGGCGTATTTGATTCGGGGTACGGAGGGTTGACAATTTTAAAAGAATTGGTCAAGCAATTACCGCAATACGATTATTTGTATTTGGGAGATAACGCGCGTGCTCCTTACGGCACGCGCTCGTTTGATACAGTTTATCATTACACTTTGGAGTGCGTAGAAGCATTGTTTTCCAAGGGATGCCACTTGGTGGTTTTGGCCTGTAATACGGCCTCCGCCAAAGCGTTACGCAACATCCAACAATTGGATTTACCACACATTGCGCCCGACAAACGCGTATTAGGCGTCATTCGTCCAACGACCGAAGTAATAGGGACGTTTACGGAGAGTCAGCACATCGGTATTTTTGCCACCGCAGGAACGGTTGCTTCGGAGTCGTATTTGGTTGAAATAGAGAAGTTTTTCCCAAAAGCGAACGTACACCAAGAAGCGTGCCCTATGTGGGTGCCGTTGATAGAAAATGGAGAATTTGACAGTGACGGTGCAGATTATTTTGTCAAAAAACACATCGAACACTTGCTCGACCAAGCACCAAACATAGATGCAGTTTTGCTGGGATGTACGCATTATCCCTTGTTAATCAAAAAGATACGTCAATTTTTGCCTGCTCATATTCGCATTGTTAACCAAGCAGAAATTGTGGCAGCGAGTTTAGCAGACTATCTCTATCGCCACCCTGAAATGGAAGCAAAATGTGCTAAAAATTCGCGACGTACCTTTTATACAACTGATTCAACGGAGGCATTTGACCGTCAATCGGCGGTGTTTTTTGGGCAAGAAGTGAAGAGCCTTCACCTGGATTTGGGGAAATAGGAAAAATTAGGAATTACGAATGGGTACACTGTGAGGTAAATAGTTTCATTTTTACCTCACAATGTAATGAGTGACGAAGGTGTCTTGATTTTTTGTGCAGCTTGATAAATAGTGAACTCGAAATTCTAACCTATTCTTCTGCTAGCGTACGTGACAGATTGATTCTATAAATGCCAATGGAAGGAATCGCAGCGGCTAAAATACCAATCAGAATAGCACCAACGAACAACCAAATTTCTTCGGTAAGAAGGCTGAAGTCAGAGAAAGAATAGTGGTAATCTGACTCGGCGGCACGGCTGAATAACCATAAACCTACGCGACTCAACAGCACACCTGCTACGTATCCCGCTACGCCAAGCATGATTCCTTCGAGCAAAAGCATCACAAAAAGCTTGGTGCGGGTAGCACCCATAGAAAGCATCAAGGCCATTTCATATTTACGTTCTTTCAATGAATTGTAGAGCGAAATAAATACACTCACGCCCGCAATTAAGATGATAATCAGGGCGATAGCGCGCAAAGTGTCGATTCCCACACCGAGCATTGAAAACAAACGATTGATTTCAAATGCGACCGAAGCGGCCTGCATTTTGGTATTTTCGTTGATAAAACGAGGCAAGGCAACCATCCCCATCGGGTTGCGAAATTTAATCAACATGCTCGTGATTTCTTGGCTTGGGTCGTCGGTTTGGGTAGAATCGCCCATGAGCAAATTGGTTACATTGGCACCCTGGCCTGGCGTTTCGGCATGTTCGTGAATGGCCCAAACACTCGAAATATCGGTCAAAATTAACTGGTCAATCACCGAATTGTTGGTTTCAAAAACCCCCACTACCTTGTATTTTTTGTCGCCGTGTACGTCGTCCATGTTGTCGAACCCATGGCCTCCTGCAAATACATCCCCCACTTTTAAACCTGCCACCCGTGCTGCTTTTGCTCCCACGGTTGCTTCCATTGATTTTTCAAAAAGGCGACCTTCCGCCACTTTTGCTTCAAAGTGTTTTGGGTATTTGGCACTGGTTCCTACGATACGAAACGATAGATAATTGTCACCCATCGAAAGCGGAATCGCCGTTTTGACCAGCGGGTTGCGCATTATTTTTTGCGCTTCGTTGAGCGAGATGTTCCCCGTAGGAGAGTCGATTTGATAAATACTCGATAAAATGAGCTGAAGAGGACTACCTTTAGCCCCTACGACCATGTCGATACCTTTGATGTTACGGCGAAATTGCTCGTCAAGTTGTTTGTTGAGAAGTAACAACAACGAAATGATACCAATTCCGAGGGTCATGAGTAAGGCACTCAGGAAACTATTGAGCTTTTTGTCTTTGAGATTGGCCCAGCTAATCTTGAAAAGGTTCATCGGTGTATAAACGGATAAAGAAAATGAGTTACCAAAGTTACGGATAGATGCGGTGATAGAAGATATTCATCGTCGATATTTTATTGGTGCTCGATGTTAGTTGATGTAAGTCAGTTAGTTAGCGTGATATTCATCATACTTAAAGCAAGACGACAAAGCTACCTTGAGCCATCAGTTCAAACCAATAAACACTTATCACAATGAAAAAGATATTAGTCCCAACCGATTTTTCTGGTTTTGCCAATAACGCCCTCGAAGTGGCTGCCGATATAGCTTTGAAAACAAACGCCTCGATTATGTTGCTTCACGCCAACGAAAAAATGGTCACAGCTACGCCGTTGGCTGAGTACTATCTGTACGACAAAGCCATTGAGGATGAGTACCTTGATATGGTGAATGAAAGTTTGAAAAAGACCCTCGCTGAGATAGCAGATAACGATAAGTTTGCACGGGTAAAAATAGAAACAGCCGTGATTGGTGGCCCTATGGTCAGCGTGATTGAAGAAGTGGTGAAAGACCACGCCATTGACTTGATTGTGATGGGAACGCGCGGTGCTTCGGGTATGGAAGAGTTTTTTATTGGTTCAAATACCGAAAAAGTAATTCGTCGTGCTCCATGCCCTGTGTTGGCCTTGCCTAAAGCGGTGACGTCGTTCAGTAAAATTGTGTTCCCCACAACCTTGAAAGAAGACCAAAAAGGAGCATTCAGTGCTTTGGCCGAATTACAAGATATTTTTCACGGGGAAATTACGCTTTTGTACCTCAACAATCCCAGTCATTTGAAAGATAACGCAGCGATTGAGGCGCGTAAAAATGAACTGTTGAAAGCAACGGCGCTAGGAAAAGCAACATTGTTTGTGTCGGATGCGGACGTTTTTAATGAAGAAGAAGCAATTTTAGATTTTGCGCACCAACAAAAAGCCGATTTGATTGTGATGGCTACGCACCAACGTCGCGGACTCGCCCACATGTTCATGGGAAGTATCACGGAAGATACCGTAAATCACTCGGATATTCCTGTACTTAGCATTAGTATTCGATAGAAGAATGTAGTGCTGGTGGTTTCTCAAAATGAGTGTGCTGGTGGTTTCTCAAAACCACCAACGAGGTTTCTTAAAACCGAGTGTCACAAGGTTTTGAGAAACCTTTTTTTCGGGATGTAAGCATCCCTCAGCACCGTAATTTTTTAAAAAGCCACTCTTTTTCTACTTCTTTTACTTCTGAGGGTTGAAGTGAACCCAATTTGACATCCTCAATCGACCAACGTACCAACCGCAACGTGGGATAACCCACGGCGGCGGTCATGCGGCGTACTTGGCGGTTTTTTCCTTCGTGAAGCGTGAGGGCTACCCAGCTCGTTGGGATATTTTGGCGAAATCGTACGGGGGGATTACGTTCGGGCAAAAGCGGTTCATTGACCAGTTGTTGCACTTTAGCGGGCAAGGTCGCGTGGGGTTTTCCATCAATTGAAATCGTTACGCCCGTTTGAAGTTTACGACAAGCTTCGTCCGAAATTTGCCCATCCACTTGCACAAAATAAGTGCGTTGGTGCTTAAACTTAGGGTTGAGAAGACGGTTGTTCAGAAAAGTGTCGTTGGTCAAAAGGAGAAGCCCCTCGCTATCAGCATCGAGGCGACCAACGGGGTATATGTCCTTCGGAAAATCAAAGGGTAAATCGGCCAACGTCGTTTTGTTGCCTTCCTTCGAGAACTGCGACATCATTCCGTAGGGCTTATAAATCAGGAAGTAACGGTGTTTCATTTAAAAAAACGGCTATCGAACGAAAAGGGAACACTTTCCACCACCTTTATTTCTTTCATCCTTGGGTGGTTCGGATTGATGAGGTAATTGAATGACATAGGTACAATCACCGACGGAATGGCCATGACCAACGAAGATTGCTGTTTAAACCAGTCGTTAGTAAATTGTTGCGTAGTAGGGGAAGTATAAATGCTATTCCAACCGTTGGGTAACTCTGCTACTTCGACTCGGATGATTGCACTTTCTGGAACTTCAATGGTCGCCAACACGTGTGCGGGGAGTTCATCAAAATAAAATTCTTCGAGATGAACCAGGGTTTCTAGCAAAGCCAGTTCGGGGGTTGCTGAAGTATAAATTAGGGCATTCCCGATACTGTTCCAACGCCCTCCAAACAATTCGGCTCCGTAGCCAGAAAGGATATTCTCGGCCGAAGAAAACTTGGCTTTTTGAAGGCGAAAAACGTGCATCATCTAAATATAAACGCCGTACTCAATACGGCCTAGGGCAGTTTCTACTACGTTTAGACCCGTGATTGTGGCCAATAGCTGAATCGGGGCTTCCCCATTCATCGTTCGCAAAGGGCGTCGTAGCCAGCGCTGAAACTTATCTCGGCTCTCAAAAACTGTTTCTCCGTATTGAAGAATTTTTTTTAGTTGCAATAACCGATCAGAGGCGCTGGCATCAAGACGGGCGTCTTCTTTGTAGCGATGGTAAGTACGTTCTGACAGGTTTAAAATTCGGGCCATTTCACGGTCATTAAGTTCATAGACATTGGCCAACGCATCGGCGTCGTTTTTTGTAAGACCTTCTCGCGTTTTTTCGATGAGTAAAAAAGGGTCATCGAAGGTCAACAACAGAAAAGACGATTGTTTAGGTTGTGTAATCATGCCTTTGTTATTTGACACAAATATAACTGCAATTTGGCACACTTTTGTTCCTGAGAACTCCAATGAGCTTTTAAACCTTCTCAATAATCATGGCCGAAGCGCCACCTCCGCCGTTACAAATAGCAGCGAGGCCGTATTTGCCTCCTTTTTGCGTGAGTACGTTTTGAAGCGTGACAACGATACGCGCTCCCGAGCAGCCAAGTGGGTGGCCTAATGATACTGCTCCGCCAAACACGTTGGTTTGTTGGTGCGAAATGCCCATTTCTTTCATAAAGGCCATCGTCACGACCGAAAACGCTTCGTTTACTTCAAAAAAGTCGATATCACTGACGCTTAACCCCGCTTTTTTTAGGGCTTTCGGTGCGGCAACAGTAGGGGCGGTGGTGAACCATTCGGGCTCATGCTCGGCATCTGCAAATGATACGATGCGGGCTAAGGGAGTAATCCCAAGTTCTTTCACCTTGGCTTCGCTCATCAAAATCGTTGCCGCCGCTCCGTCGTTGATGGTTGAAGCATTGGCCGCAGTCACGGTGCCCTCTTTGGTAAAAGCAGCCCGCAACGACGGGATTTTGTCAAACTTTACATTTTTATATTCTTCGTCTTGACCAAACGTAATAGGGTCGCCTTTTTTCTGCGGAATTTGAACGGGAACGACTTCTTGCTGAAAACTCCCCTCGCTCCAAGCAGCGGCACTTCGTTGGTAAGATGCAATGGCAAACGCATCTTGTTCTTCGCGACTGAAACCGTACTTGCTGGCCGTCGCATCGGCGCATACGCCCATGGCCATGCCGCCATAGACATCGGTAAGGCCGTCTTTGGCAAGGCCGTCGATGAAAGTTCCGTTGCCGTAGCCATAGCCACCAAAACGGGCTTTGTCGAGGTAAAACGGAATTTGAGACATGTTCTCCATTCCTCCCGCAACCACTACATCGGCATCACCGAGCATAATGTCTTGGGCGGCCATCATTATGGCTTTCATGCCCGAAGCACACACTTTGTTGACGGTCGTGCAAGTAGCGTTTTTGCTAAGTCCTGAAAAGATAGCTGCTTGGCGCGCAGGCGCTTGGCCGAGATTGGCCGAAACGACATTGCCCATATATACCGCTTGAACCAAGTTGGGGTCTATGTTGGCTTTGGTAAGTGCCCCACGGATGGCGGCCGCTCCTAATTGCGTAGCCGAAACCGTTGACAAAGAACCCCCAAAACTTCCGATGGGAGTGCGGGCCGTGGATACTATATAAACCGATTGCATGTCGATAATGAAAATAAATAGGTTTAAGATATAAAGAACCAAAGGTAAAGGTTTTTCGGTTTGTTCAATATGACTCGACCGTATTACTGGCTTGGTGCCTTTTTTGTATTCTTTGCTGCTTTTTGTTTTGCTATGAAAGGCGTTTTTATCAAGTTAGCCTTTCGTCATGACATTGATGCGATTTCACTTTTAACACTGCGCATGGGGCTTTCTGTTCCTTTTTATGGACTCATCGCTTGGCGGCTTTCTTCCCAAAAAGACAACGTTCGTTTTACACCCAAGCAATGGCTGTGGGTGGTTTCGATGGGGATTACGGGCTACTATTTTGCGAGCTATTTCAACTTTTTGGCTTTCCATTACATTACAGCGAGCTTGGAGCGCATTTTATTGTTTATTTATCCAACGTTTGTGCTGTTAATCAATGCTTTTTTTCGGAAAAAGGCGGTTACCAAACTTCAAATAGGAGCGGTGGCGCTGACTTATACGGGTATCGTGCTGGCGTTTGCCCAAAACGTAGATTCATCCCAGCAAAAAGATTTGTTTTGGGGTTCTTTTTGGGTGATTATCAGTGGGTTGGTGTATGCAGTCTATTTGGTGGGAAGTGATAAGATTATTTCCCAAATCGGTGCCCAAAAATTCACGGCCTACGCCATGATAGCCGCTACCGTACCGACGATTATCCATTGTTTTGTGGAAAATGGGCTACACATAGGTCATTACCCGTCGGAAGTTTATTGGATTGGGCTGGTAATGGCGCTGTTTATTACGGTGTTGCCTTCATTCGCTTTGACGGAGGGAATCAAACGAATAGGCTCAGGCAATGCCTCCATCATTGCTAGTATTGGCCCTGTTTTTACCATTTTTGTGGCAACAGTCGTTTTGGGAGAACAAATTTCGGCCTTACAAATTGTCGGAACGTTGCTGGTGTTATTGGGCGTTTTTTTGATTGGTTGGAAAGGCAATAAATAGGAATGTCGAGGGGCGAGTGCAGAATGTCGAATGAGGAGCATTTTTTATTCGACGATTACAGTCGGGTTGTGAGCAACCCTCAACACAAATAAAAATTCGACATTCTGCACTCTGCCCTCGACATTCGATTTGTGAGCAACCCTTAGCACAAATAAAAATACGGCATTGGACATTCTGCACTCTGCCCTCGACATTCGATTTGTGAGCAACCCTCAGCACAAATAAAAATTCGACATTCTGCACTCTGCCCTCGACATTCGATTTGTGAGCAACCCTTAGCACAAATAAAAATA